>NZ_JAILWT010000003.1:0-773992 GCF_025698805.1 Filomicrobium sp. | reverse complement strand
ACCCGGCACCGCGATCTTCTCGCCCACCTGAGAGATCGGCTTCATCTTGGCTTCGCGTGCGATCTCAATGTCTGACTTGACGGTCATGCGTTGTCTTCCTCCGCCGCCTAGCGGCTTTTTTTGTTAAAGGGTCCCTACCCCGGTTTTTTGATCTCGATCCTGGCGCGAGGGGATCCGTATCCACACGACTAAAGTCATGGAATTTAACGGCGCTCGCTCTGATCACCCTCAAGAGGCCGTGATCGGGCAGACGCCGACGTTTATTTGGCCTCACGATGCAGTCGATAGCACAGAGAGAAACGTTGGCGGGATTGTTTGATTGGATAGGTTTGTAGACGAAATCAATATGTTTGATTTTGCTGCGTCGAAACAATTGTCGTTTCAGCGATTCTTGAGTGTCACTGCGACAAATTTCATGTCGGCCTGCCGACACTTGGGCTCGCAAGCTGTAAACTTGATCAATCTATCGATAGACCAAAATGACTTTACATTGCGCCTCGCTCACCTCCACGGTTTAAGGTGTCGACGGGTGCTGCTATAGTGTATTCAGGTGCTGGTAATGCTCAGCTCACGGCTAAGCGGAGCGAGCGGCAGCCTGCGGTGCCCCGTTGCAGCGGGCGATACAAAACGACAAATCTGAGCCTGTGGCCGGACCTTAATCCTGGGTCAATGGTCCAACACGGCGCAAAGGGTGGAGCAAAGATCGTGGGTTCGAATGGATCTAACGGGAACGGAGTCAAGATTGACCTGTCGGCAAATCCGGCTGACGAGATCAAGACCACGACCTGTTACATGTGCGCGTGTCGGTGCGGAATTAAGGTTTACCTGAAGGACGGCAAGGTCCGGTATATCGAGGGCAACCGCGACCATCCCGTGAACAAAGGCATTTTGTGCGGCAAAGGGTCTGCCGGCATTATGCAGCATTATTCACCTGCGCGCCTGCAGGCGCCACTGCTGCGGGTTGGTCCGCGCGGCTCAGGTGAATTCAAGGAAATCAGCTGGGAAGAAGCGCTGGGTCTGGCAACGCGCTGGCTCGGTGACGTTCGTCATAAGGACCCCAAAAAGCTCGCGTTCTTCACCGGTCGCGACCAGTCGCAGGCCCTGACAGGGTGGTTCGCACAGCAATTCGGAACACCCAATTTCGCGGCGCACGGCGGCTTTTGCTCCGTTAACATGGCTGCAGCAGGTCTCTACACGTTCGGCGGATCGTTTTGGGAGTTCGGCGATCCCGACTGGGACCTCACGAAGTATTTTGTTCTCTTCGGCGTTGCCGAAGACCACGCCTCCAATCCGATCAAGGCGGGGCTTGGAAAGCTCAAGGGGCGCGGCGCCAAGGTCGTATCGGTCAACCCGATTCGCACTGGCTACCAGGCAATCGCGGATGAATGGATCGGCGTGAAGCCCGGCACCGACGGCATGTTTGTCGGTGGCTTGATCCACGAACTTCTGCGCACCGAAAAGATCGATGTCGGCTACCTCGTGCGCTACACTAATGCACCCTGGCTGGTCATCAATTCGCCTGGCGACGCTGACGATGGTTTGTTTGCGCGCGACGAAGCTGGAAAGCCGCTGTGCTTCGACAAGAAAACAAACCAGTTGGCGGATGCCACTCAGGCCGACGTTGTTCCGGCTTTGGCAGGCGAGTTCACTCTGCCTGACGGTCGCAAGGCACGTCCGTCATTCCAACCCATCGCAGAGCGCTTCCTGTCTCCGTCCTATTCTCCGGAAGCAGCCGAAAAAGCCTGCGGCGTACCGGCGGATACGATTCGTCGAATCGCCGCGGAGATCGCCGAAGTGGCATTCGAGCAGGAAATCACGCTCGACGTTGCTTGGACCGATTGGGCTGGGCGTCGCCACGACAAGATGATCGGGCGGCCAGTCTCGATGCATGCGATGCGCGGAATTTCGGCGCACTCCAACGGCTTCCAGACCTGCAGAATGATCCACATGCTGCAGATCCTTATCGGCTCTATCGACTGCCCAGGTGGCTTCCGTTACAAGCCCCCATATCCGCGTCCGACCCCGCCGCACAACAAGCCGGCAGGCAAGCACGGAACCGTTAAGCCGAACACGCCGCTTAATGGTGCGCCGCTTGGCTTCGTGACAGGCCCAGAAGACCTGTTGCTTAGCCCGGAAAATGGTCCGGAACGCATCGATAAAGCCTATTCGTGGGACGCGCCGATTGCGGCTCACGGCCTCATGCACATGGTCATCACCAACGCCGCGATGGGCGATCCATACCCGGTCGACGTGCTGTTCATGTACATGGCCAACATGAGCTGGAACTCAACGATGAACGTTCCAGGCGTGTTGAAGCATTTGACGGCGAAAGACGAGAATACCGGCGAATATAAGATCCCGAAGATCATCTATTCCGACGCCTACTACTCGGAGATGGTGCCCTACGCCGATCTTATTCTGCCGGATACAACCTATCTCGAGCGCTGGGACTGCATCTCGATTCTGGACCGTCCGGTTTCCGATCCTGATGGACCTGCCGACTCAATCCGTCAGCCGGTTGTCGAGCCGGACCGCGATGTCCGTCCGTTCCAGACCGTTTTGATCGATCTTGGTGCACGCTTGCGGTTGCCGGGCTTCGTCAACGATGATGGTTCGCCGAAGTATCCTGGCGGATACTCTGATTATATCGTCAACCACGAGCGCGGCCCGGGCGTCGGCCCGTTGGCAGGCTTCCGTGGCAACAATGGCGATCAGTACGGCAAGGGGGCACCGAACCCCAACCAGCTCGATGAGTACATCAAGAACGGCTGCTTCTACATGCACCACTTGAAGCCCGAGCAGCGCTACTTCAAGCACGCTAACAAGGACTACCTGGAGTGGGCGAAGGAAGTTGGCTTCATCGGCTCGGCTGATCCGATCATCTTCCAGCTGTACGTCGAGCCTTTGCAGAAGTTCCGCTTGGCCGCGCGTGGTCACGGCGAAATCCAGCCACCGGATTCTCACCGGAAGAGGATCGAGGCGTTCTTTGATCCGATTCCTTTCTGGTACGCGCCCTTCGAAGGAGCGGTTCTCGATACCGATGAGTTCCCGATGTACGCGGTCACGCAACGGCCGATGCATATGTATCACTCGTGGGGATCGCAGAACGCGTGGCTTCGGCAGATCACGGCGCAGAACCGTCTCTATATGCATCGGGGCCGCGCAGAAGCCCTGGGCGTTAAGGACGATGACTGGGTCTGGATTCACGGCGCTATGGGCCGTGTGAAAGCTCAGGTCCGACTAATGGATGGTGTCAATCCCGACACTGTCTGGACCTGGAATGCCATCGGCAAGCGTTCCGGCGCGTGGGGCCTGGATAACGATGCACCTGAAGCTACCCACGGCTTCCTGTTGAACCACCTGATCTCGGAATTGTTGCCCGAGCGAGCTGGTGGCTACCGCTTCTCCAACTCGGACCCGATCACTGGGCAGGCCGCCTGGTACGATCTCAGGATCAGGATCGAGCGCGCGCTAGAAAGAGAAGAACAACAAACCAGCCCGCGTTTCGAGCCGCTCAAGAGCCCTCTGAAGCGCGAGGTCGCTGAGGTTTCTACATTCGGAGTTGAGTTCAGGGGGAACAACTCATGACCATGCTACCCGAGACCACCGAGCGGAAGCTTGGTCTCGTCATCGACCTTGATACGTGCGTTGGCTGTCAGGCCTGCGCCACGAGCTGCAAGGAATGGAATACAGGCGGCTACTCGGCCCCGTTGTCCGATCAGGACCCTTACGGTGCCGATCCCCATGGCGCTTGGCTCAATCGTATCCATGCCTATGAGGTCGACGACGGTGCTGAAGGCCGGACGGTACACTTTCCGCGCTCGTGCCTGCATTGTGAAACGCCGGCATGCGTCACGGTCTGCCCAACCGGCGCGTCTTATAAGCGTGACGAGGACGGCATCGTCCTCGTCAATCCGGACACATGCATCGGCTGTAAGCTGTGCTCGTGGGCTTGCCCGTACGGCGCACGTGAATACGACTATGCCCACGGCGTCATGAAGAAATGCACGCTGTGCGTTGACCGTATTTATAACGAACACTTGGCCGAAGAGGATCGGATCCCGGCATGCGTCCGCGCCTGCCCAACCGGGGCGCGCCACTTTGGTGATCTCGGCGATCCCAACAGTGATGTGTCGCAACTCGTTGCCGAACGCGGTGGTTACGATCTCCTGCCAGAGATGAACTACAAGCCGGTCAACAAGTATCTCCCGCCTCGGCCGAAGCGGAACTCGGCCACTTCCACACAGTCTTATACGGCACCACCGCCTGCAAAGACTGACGGCAGTGTGACCGAACGCCTCTTCGCCTGGGCAGATCAGATGCTGTCACGGTAATCACCGTCTGCGGTAGGCCGCAGGCAAATGGATAAGCCAAGCACTGGGCGGGAACCGCGCCCCAACGAGACAACGAGACAAACAAGACCATGCATCCTGCTTATTCGGTGATCTTCTTCACGACCGCATCCGGAGCGGGCTACGGCCTGCTCATCTGGATGGCGATTGCTGGCACCCTTGGTGTCGTCCCACCCCACTGGGGTATCGGCTTCGCAGGCCTCGGTTTGGCGCTGGCGCTGATTACGGCCGGCCTGCTGTCATCAACCTTCCACCTTGGACGTCCTGAGCGTTCTTGGCGGGCGTTTTCGCAATGGCGCTCGTCATGGCTATCGCGCGAAGGCGTGCTCGCCGTCGCAACGTATGCTCCGGCTGGCCTGCTCGGGATTTCGTGGGTGTTTTTTGAGAACCTGTCCGGCATCGTGGTGGTTTTCGCGATCGGCACAGTGATCTTGTCGCTCTGCACGGTCTGGGCAACGGGGATGATTTACGCATCGCTGCCCCCCATTCGCTCGTGGCACCAGCCTTGGACTGCACCGGTTTATGTCGGCTTGGCCCTCGCCAGCGGCGGCGTTCTTTTCCATGTCATCCTCGCGGCCTCAACCGGAGTGACGTGGTGGACGGCGGGTCTCGCAGTGGCGCTGGTCGTTGTAGCCTTCATTCTCAAGACCATGTGGTGGCAAACCGTAGATGGCGCCAAGCGTTCACTGACCGTAGAGTCTGCAACGGGCCTCGGTCGGTTCGGCAAGGTTGGAATGATTGAAGCGCCGCACTCGCGTCCGAACTTCGTCATGCGCGAGATGGGGTACCATGTGGCCCGCAAGCACGCAAAGAAGCTGCGCACTGTGGCAACCTACCTGATCTTTCTGGTGCCGCCGATTTGTCTGCTTCTGCTTCCCATGCTGTCCACGCTGGTAGCCTTGCCGGTCGCTCTTACTGCGGCTGTCAGCGCCGGTGCGGGCTTGCTCGTTGAACGTTGGCTATTTTTCGCCGAGGCGGATCACGCTGTGATGCTGTTCTACGGTGCGGATAAAGCGTAATTTCGTCAGGCGATAAGAACCTCGTTGCTAAACAACCGGCGAAATTTCCGGAGGAAATAAAATGACCGCGGTCGCGTGGAAAACGATTGAAACAATAGATAGCCGAAAGCTGAATGAGGCCCGGCGCCAAGCACACAATGGCATTCATTGGCTTGCCCGTTTCGCGAACAGCTTTCGGGCGCCGGAAAACGGCAACCGGCAGGTCGAATTGATATGGGATACCGAACACGGTGCTTTCTCCACGAAAGCCTTCGAGGACAAGTACCGTGTGGAATTGCGTCTGCCCCATATGGAGATGCAGTTCCGGGAAGGCGACAAGCTTGTTCCGCACGTCCTCTACTTCGAGGATCGCTCTCCGGCGCATGTGGAAGCGTGGGCTTTGGTTGAACTTCTCCATCGCGGCCTGGACCGCGACCGGTTCTCCAAGAACCTCCCTTATACGCCTGAAAACCTCATGTCGGGTGACAATGAAGAGTTCGCTCCTGAATCCTACCAGGAAGAGCTAGCGGTCCTGAATAACTGGTACACGAACGCAGGCCAGATCCTATCCCAGCTCGCCAGCAAGCATGCCGAGGATGGAACCATTTCGATTGCAGGCACGTCGACGGCACAGCCGCCCGCAATCAAATGCTGGCCGAACAGCTTCCAGATCGGCATTGAAATGCCGATCCAAGCCTCCGGTGGACGACTTCTGAGAGTCGGCATGGCGATCAGCAACACATCTAGGCCAGAGCCATATTTCTTCGTTGGGACGGAAGAGCAGGCTTCCAGCGGAAACTTCAACGCGAATTACATTTTGATGGCGCGCCGTATCATCTCCGACAACATGTCGCCGGAGGAAGTGGTCGCCTTCTTGCAGAAATCGATCGCCGCACAGCGCAAACCACATGCGCACTAAGATGTAAAAAAGGTCGATATTTAGAACTGAAAACGGGGCGGCTTGGAAACCAAGCTGCCCCGATTTTTTTGCTGAATACGAGAACCAGAAAAAAAAACGTGCCCCCGAGGTGTCGGTGGCACGTTCTATAAACTCACAGGATATCGTGATCGCCTAGGCGCAGATGGCGGGCGATGCGCTGCTGCTCTTCAGTGTCGCCATTGGAGACTGGCACACGTGCGGCGTTGATCGCACAGGGTGTCTGTGGCTGTGCCTGGACAGTCGTCTTTGATTTTCTTGAGCCCTGGGATTTCTCGTCGTCGCCGAGCAGCCTGCGAAGTTCGCCAGACTTGTTTAGCTTCTTCACGATCGAGACCAGCGCGCTGGCCATCGGCATAATGATTTCGCCTTCAGCCCAGAACAGCCCGACCTCCTGGCTCATCACGGGCTCGACGAGATCGAGCGCCTTCGTGCCGGCATGCAGGCCGGGCATGCGTTTGAAGTGTGCCGGAATGATCGTCGAGAGTTCCGTGCATTGAACCTGGAACATCAGGTGAAGAATGGATTCGGATTCAACCTTTGGAACGACGTCGCAGCCAACCTGTTCGAAGATGCTGTCGACAAACCGGCGCTCATGCATGCTAGAGCGAAGCATCGCGAGAGGAAGTTCTGCCGCTTCTTTCCAAGTGATCTGAGTACGGCCCTCAAACTCGGCTGTGTCCGGAACCAACAGGCTAAGCTTTTCGGAATAGATCGGAATAACATTGCGGCGACCGAGATCTGCCTGGTCGATGTACGTCAGCGCGCAATCAAGATTGAAGTTATCAAGTCCGAGCTTCATCGCTTCGTTGCCCATGAAGTGGACGTCGATGCGGACATTCGGATAGCGCTCGCGCACTTTTTCCAGAAGGACAGGAAGAACAGGAGACATTGAGGGCATAGCGCCCATCCGTAATGAGCCGTGCAGGTCGTCCTGGCGTTCCTTGATCTCGTCGCGCATCGCTTCGCAATGCGAGAGGATGAGGCGTGCCCATTTGGCGATCCGTTCACCATCGGGTGTCAGACCATGGAAGCGCTGACCACGGCCGCGCAAGAATATCGGCACACCGATTTCCAGCTCAAATTGCTTGATGCCGCTCGAGAGGCTCGGTTGGGTAACGTTGCAACGTTTCGCTGCTCGACCGAAGTGTTTCTCTTCAACGACCGCTACGAGATATTTGAACTGGCGTAGGAACATCGGTGCACTTCCTGAGGGTTTCCAGACCTATACCCTGTCATGGCTCTGACATGGGCTTTGGAATAATAATAGTAACATGCTCATAAAAGTTCTAGTTCAATAAGTTTCATCAATTATTGGTGTCATCTATTATTGGTTTGGTATTTTCGAACGCCAACCCTATGGCGCATTTTTGTGCGTCAGCGATTATGGCCTGCGTCGCTTGCCTCATTGAATGTCCATGTGTTGAGCAAGCGATGACCTGGATTTGGTCATCAGGGGGCCAAACGCATGGAATTCGCGCAATTGCTACTCTTTGCCGGTCTCGGCATGGGGGCAGGACTATTGATAGGTTGCGTCGGAATCGGCGGCGTTATCGTCGTTCCGGCACTCGTATACTTGGCGAACGTACCCATTCATGTGGCGATAGCGGCCGCCATGTTTGCTTTTCTGCTGTCCGGAGCAGTGGGAACGCTTGTCTTCGCCCGGAGTAATTCCATCCGTTGGGATATGACCGCCTGGATGTGGGCGGGTGCTATGCCTGCCGCCTTCATCGGAGCATTGGCTGCAAACGCTATTCCGGCATCGATTATTGAGTTCGTCGTAGGAACGTTGACGGCCGCGTCAGGAGTACACGCGCTCTTAATCCAGTCGGCGGCAGAGCCCGCCGATGGCGGAATTATCTCTAAGCCCATTCTCGCGAATATCGGCGCAGTCACGGGCTTTACCTCTGCTTTGACGGGAACCGGCGGCCCCCTCGTACTAATTCCGATATTAGTGTGGATGCAGATGCCGGTGCTTGCAGCCATCGGATTGGCTCAGGCTATTCAGTTGCCGATCGCCGTCCTCGCGACCAGCGGAAATATTGTGGCGGGGACACTTGATCCCCTGCTTGGATCAATCTTGGGTTTCGGTATCGTCTTCGGCACGTGGTCTGGCGCCAAGTTGGCTCATGTGTTGCCGCGCGCAACGCTGAAGGCCTTCGTGTCCGCGCTTCTCGTAGTTGTTGGCGGAATGATCCTGATAAAACTCGCCCTTGCCTTCACAAGCTGAGAAGGCCGTGAGATGAGTTTCAGTCTCACAGATTTGGCCCGAGACTATGGTGACATTATTGGGGAAGCTGCCGTATGCCGAAAGAGCGCGGCAGTTTTTGACTTCTCGTTCATGTCCCGAGTCCGAGTCGCCGGACCGTATGCGCTCGCTGCAGTACAGACACTGACGCAGCGCAATTTATCCGATTTGTCCGTCGGTCGGTTGCGTTACTGCCTGCGCCAGACATCGTCGGGACACGTTGCAGTCGATCTCACCATATGGCGCGTCGGGACCGACACATTCGAGGTGATGAGCGGTCGGCATCAGGATATCGCCAATCTGCTCGCATTGGCCCCAGCAGCCACGGATCTCAGCGACGCGTGCGTTATCTACGCCCTTCAGGGGCCCAATAGCCTGGACGTACTCAGCGAGTTTGCTGATAGAGCGGCGCTCGCCGAGCTTCCCTACTTTGGCTGTACTGAGGTCCACGTCATAGGGGTGCCATGCCTCGTCGGGCGCCTGGGCTATACCGGGGAAGCTGGCTTCGAGATCATTGCGCCGAAGCAGAGCGCCACAGAGTTATGGAACGCACTGACGAAGCGTGTGCCGCCTGCCGGCTTTGCAGCCGCTGATATTTTGCGCATCGAGGCCGGATTCATCTTATTCGCCAACGAACTAAGCCTGCCCGTAAAAGCTCACGAATTGGGACTTGCCACATTCTCAGGTGAGGCTGAGGTGCGGGAAAACGTTCCCATATCATTGGTGGCCTTTACGGCCGAGGCCGACACAAGACCTGTTCTCTGGCAACCACACGCCGAAGTGAGGAGACCCCAACGCCCAGGAGAAATCACTGTGACCTCGGCATGCTGGAGTCCTTTAGCGGGTGCGATTCTCGGGTTGGGATATGCGTGCACGATCGACGAGGGGGCCTCTTTGCGAGACGAGAATGGCGTATTTCACGAAATTCGGCGGATAGAGCGGCCCTATTATGACCCCCAAAAGCGTCGTCCACGAGCGCCATGGCGTTGAAAATCATCAGTTGCGGCCACGCTCATAGGTTTTGGCAAACCCATGATAGGTTCTGCGGATTTGACTATTGGGGGCCAGAAGACGCCCTTTAGGGGCAGAGGAGTTCTTTGCCGGCAGACCGTCCACGGCAAGCTACCTCGCTCGAAAAAAAACCATTGAAGAATTCCGAACGGAGAGACGCCATGGCGGATAAGCCAGCACGCAAAAAAGTGACCATCAATACGCTGATGGCAAAAAAGAAGAGGGGTGAGCCAATTACCCAGCTCGCCGCCTACGACTACCGCACGGCAGTTGTGGCTGACCGTCTCGGGATGGACATCCTGTGCGTTTCAGACACCGGCGGCATGATCCTGTTCGGTCACCAGAGCACGGTCTCGGTGAGCTTCGACGAAGTTATGATGATGTCGCAGGCGATCGACCGTGGTTCGAAGTACGGTCTTCGCATGGTCGACATGCCCTACTGGAGCTTCCACGTCTCCAAGGAGCAGGCGATCGAGAACGCAGGCCGCTTCGTTCACGAGGCGAATGCCGAAGTCATGAAGTGCGAAGGTAACCGTCACCACGCTGCGAATATCGAAGCGATCGTCAACGCTGGTGTCCCGGTTCAGGGCCACATCGGCATCACGCCGATGCGTATGCCTCAGCTTGGTGGCTTCATCGCTCAGGGTAAAACCGCAAAGCGCGCTAAGGAACTCATCGACGACGCGAAAGCCATGTACGATGCCGGTTGCTTCTCGCTCCTCTGCGAAGTGACGACGCACGAAGTCGCCGAATACCTCGCTGAAACCCTGCCGATCCCCGTGATCAGCCTCGGTGCCGGCAACCGCGCTGACGGCGTCCACATCATTTCTTCGGACCTCTTCCATCTGTGGGAAGAACACGTTCCGAAGCACTCGCGCATCTACACCGACCTCATCCCGATCATGGAAGACGTCATCACGCGTTACATGAAGGACGTTGTCGAACGTGATTATCCGGGCCCGGCAGAGACCATTCACATGGCACCGGAAGAGCTCGAGACCTTCGCTCGCGAAATGAAGTGGGAGCGCAAGCTCGAAGAAATCAAGTCAGGCGCAAAGAAAGCCGGCTAAAAAAACGCCTTTCCTCACTCGATCACGCTCTGCAGATTGTTTGAGAAACTTGAGCGCCCGGCCTCAACCGCCGGGCGTCTTTTTGGAGCATTCGATAGGCAAAGGCTCTTGGCACATAACGATCATTTATTAGTGTGCAGTATTTTGCCAGAATAAGCTGAGGCGCTTAGTCGCGGACACAGTGTCAAAAGCAAGGAGAGAAGCCAACCGCGAACGCAAAGGTCCTAAAGCGCAACTTGTCTCTCGAAGTTGTAGGCTTGGCTACGCGGATTCATAGCGAGCCCAAAAAAAAAAGACCCGACCCGACCGTCAATCCGGGTGAACGGTACAAAAAACGTTTTCTGGAGGAAATCGCATGACAACAGAACTCAACTATCCCGACATTTCCGATTGGGATGTCGACGATGGAACGCGCCGTCAGATCGAAGGCATGATCGAAGCGGAAAAGCGGGCGCTAGAAGCGCAAAGGGCGGAACTCGAAGACTGCGAATGTAAAGAGGGGATGTTCCCAAACCCGCAGCCGACCAGACGCTCGTTTTTCCTGGCGACTGCCGCCGCGGCTGCAGCGGCCGGCACGTTGCCCCAGTTGGCCCGAGCTGAAGCTCCTGCAGGCGCTATTGAGTTCCCTGTTCCCGAAGATCCCACGAAAGTGCAAGGTCGTTTGACCAACGACGACGGAGGATACGGCACTCGATCACAGTTTGAAACAGAGGCACGCTGGCGCTTTGGCACTGCGACAAAGGAATCGTCCTGGACGATGACACCGCTGGCCAGCGGCTTGGGGATTATCACCCCATCGGGTCTGCACTTTGAACGCCATCACGGCGGTATCCCGACAATCAATCCGGCTAACCACAGCCTCATTGTCCATGGCATGTGCGACAAGCCGAAAAAGTACACCATGGCGGACCTGAAGCGGTTCCCGTCGGTTTCGCGGACCATGTTCATCGAGTGCTCGGGTAACGGCCTCACCGAATTCAAGCAGCCGACGCTCAAAACCGTGCAAGGCACGCACGGCCTGACCAGTACATCTGAGTGGACCGGCGTACCTCTGTCGACAATCTTGAGTGAGGTCGGCATTAAAGATGGGGCCGCGTGGATTCTCGCGGAAGGCGCCGACGCTGCCGTCATGACGCGCAGTGTCCCAATGGACAAGGCGTGGTCTGACGCCATCATCGCATATGGGCAGAACGGTGAGGCCCTACGCCCCGAACAGGGCTATCCGCTCCGTCTTCTCCTTCCTGGTTACGAAGGCAACACACACATTAAGTGGCTCCGCCGCTTGGAAATCAGCGACAAGCCCTTCATGACACGTGAAGAAACGTCCAAGTACACGGACCTTCTCGCTGACGGCAAAGCGCGTCAGTTTTCCATGACGATGGAAGCGAAGTCTGTAATCACGTTCCCGTCCGGCGATATGAAGCTGCCAGGACCGGGCTTCTACGAGATCACTGGACTTGCTTGGTCGGGACGCGGCGCGATCCGCGATGTCGAGGTCACGGTGGACGGCGGCAAAACATGGAATCTGGCTTCGCTGCAAGGTCCAGTCCTGCCTATTTGCCATACGCGCTTCCGCTTCCCGTGGGTGTGGGACGGCAAGCCGGCGCTCATCGCATGCCGTTGCAGTGATGAGACGGGATACGTCCAGCCGACGATCGCGGACATCACCGCTGTGCGGGGACTGAACTCGGTCTACCACCTCAACGGCATCATGGCGTGGGCCATTGGCGCCGATGGTTCGGTAACGAACGCGGCACATCAGGTCTGACAACTGCAAGGATTAAAGGACTGCTTTTCATGCGGGATTTCCTGTGCGGAAAAGCGGTCAGGGAGAACTTCATATGCTGAAAAAACGCAGCACACCACAAGTCTTCTTGGCACTTCTTGCGGGCGTGTCGATCGTTGCCGTGAGTGCATTGGGGAACGACGCCAGGGCCGATGAGTTGGGCTTCGGCACGACGCCGACAAAAGAGGAAATTGCGAAGATCGATATCGACGCAATGCCGGACGGTCGCGGCTTGCCGGAGGGTTCAGGAACAGTCGCCAAAGGCAAGGAAGTCTTCGCCGAAAAGTGCGCCGCCTGCCACGGGGAAAACCTCGAGGGCATCAAGGAGGCCGGCGGCGATAAATTGATCGGCGGTCGAGGCACGCTGAATACGGCAAAACCCGTCAAGACGATCGAAAGCTACTGGCCCTATGCGTCCACGGTGTTCGACTACGTCAAGCGGGCAATGCCATTCAATGAGCCAGGGTCGCTCACGGACGAAGAGATCTACTCTGTCACCGCTTACATCCTCAACCGCGCCAACATCATAAAAGAGGATGAAGTGATGAATGCGGAGACCTTGCCCAAGGTCGAGATGCCTAATAAGGACGGCTTCATTCCAGATCCGCGTCCGGACGTGAGGCACTATCGCTAAGGCCCTGATGTGCGCTGTCTGATCGGGGGGAAGACAGCGCGCTAAAGGGTCCTGGGGGCTGCGCCGCGCCTGCCGGTAAGCGCAGCCCTTTGATGTCTAGAGCAACTTGAGCCTTACCGGCTCACGTCTTCCCGGAAAATAAGGTTGGGCGCCGCCGCCGCGACCACATCAAGCCCGCGAACAGCGCCACGAGTAGTGGCCCGGCAGCCAGATTGAGCACCGTAATTTTCTGACCCAACCGCTCGACGTCATCACGCATACTTGCGCGGATGCGTCGTAGATCACGCCGGTATGGCAACAACGCCTGACTGAGTTGATTTACACGCGCGCGAATCTCGTCAGGTAGTTGCTCGGTGCGCGAAGCACTGGCAAGTTCGAGAACTTTGCGAATATCACCTTCCACCCGCGCGATGCGCGTGATGAGCTTGCGCTCCTCTTCCTGATATCGGGCGCTGGCGTCGCGCAGCATTTCAGCGACACGTGTGAACGGCCGAGCAAGACGGCCCCGTGAGCGGATCCCGATCAGCCGAGGATTTCCTGCTGCATGCTCGATCATGTTGAGCAGAAACGTAACGTTGTCGTTCAGAGGACGGCTCAAGTTCCGATCGCCGACAGTAACGTTTTGCAGGGCCATTGGGTCGTATAGCCAGTCTGCATCACTAATGGCAAACACGCTTGCCGCATTGGTTTCAGCACGATGGTGCTTGGAGTCTTTGCCGTCTCCCCCAGTGGCGCCGAACGCGCTCTTGAACGGGCCACCTAGAGCCACCGCGATAACGCGTGGCTTCCCGTCGGGTTTGAACTGCGCTTCCAATCTAGCGGGATCGCCATTCTTGAAATCCTCTCTGGGCAGCGTCCCGGAATCTTCGGTCGTCGTAATTAAGGCGACGGCGTTGTCGCGGCCTGTGAGCTCGAATGAGCCGGCTTCCCCGAATAAGAGATCATTGAGGCTCGCAGTGACGGGATGAGCGGATGAAACGCGCGATCTCGGAACGCGGAGCCAGAACGGATAATTCAGTTGCTGCTGATCTTTGCCGACCACAGGCGAGGCCAGCTGAGAGTCGCCAACGATGCCCTCACCGAGAAAGCGGGCACCATACGTCAGAAGTAAATCCGAAATGTCGTTGATCACTTCTGATGGCTGCGGGACCACTGCGGCATTCCCGCTGTTAAATCTCGCATGTGGGTCGATCATCACGATCAGCCCCTTGCCCGCCATCACATGCTGGTCGATCTGATAGAGCAGGTCCGATTTGAGTATCGTCGCGTCCATGACGATCAACGCATCGAGATCCTCAGGAAGCGTGTCTGAGAAATGCGGGATAATCGCCACATCATATTGGCGTTTCACGTCCTCCAGGAATGCCAAGCCCGGCCGCGGTTCGGTTGCATTGCTCGGGGTCAACGCAGGTGAGATGATGCCGATGCGTGGTGTCCTGTCGCGAGAGAGGTTGTCGATAGCCAACGCGACATCATACTCAAGAAGTTCGCTGCGCTGCTCGTCGAAATACGAGATCACGCCCTGCCGATCTCCACGGTGAAATACAGCGCCTAAAAAGAAGTTGTCGCCCGATGACATGGGCACCCTCCGCACCCCGGCCGCGAGCGCCGTTTCTTCGGCGTCGCTATCGGGACTTACGTCATGGGTTCGGATTGTAATGTGTCCGTCGGACAGGGACGCCAACTGGAACAAAATCCGTTCGACGCGATCCGCGTGGAGGCGAATGCTTGCCGGAACGCTTGCTTGCCCTTCGCTCCAATAGAAGTCGACGGCAACGCCTTCAGGCGTGTTGCGGGCTATGGCACGCGTCTCATCGTGCAACGTGAACTCGCGGGCATCCGTTAGGTCGAGAGTAGTCGGTAGGCGCGATGTTACGGCAATGACGACGGCAGCAGCCCCTGCGAGAAGTACGACAATCGCAGTGTCACGGCCCGCCCGAACAAATTTAGCTTTTCCGGCGAGACGGCGACGAGCCATCGCTAGCGTCGTTGCCAATAACGCAAGCCCCGTTGTGAGGACGAAGTAAAGAACGGCGGCGAGCTCTATCCGCCCGGCCGCCATACGATCCAGCCAGTGCTTCGGACTCAGGAACACTAAGAGAGCGGATAAGGGCTCAGCAAAGGTGCCACTCAGCAATCTGCCGAAAACGTCCCAACCAAAGAGGGATAGCAGTACAAGAAACCCGAGCCCAACAACATAGGCGCTGACTGGCTCTCGAACGAGAGCAGCCGCGAAGAGGGCGACCGCAAAATAGACCGCCAGAAGGCCGAGTGCCCCGAAATAGCCTGCAGCAACGACGCCCCATTCCGGATCACCGAGATAGGCGATCGTGAGGACGAATGGAAACGTGAAGAGAAGCGAGACGCACAGCACACTGAGGCCTGCTGCCCATTTGCCCACGATGATAGCCGAGCGTGCCAACGGCATGCTGAGCGTCAATTCCAGAGCGCGATCGCCCGGGTCATCGGTAAAGGCGCGCATGGCGAGCGCGGGGACGAAGACGAGCGCAACCCACGGCAAGAACGTCCATTGCAGGGCAATACTCGCAACGTCCGTTGCATAGAAGTTGGCGATCAGAAAGATACAGGCGTTGAGCGCGATTAGAAAACCGACCTGAAAGATCGCTGTCACAGGGGCATAGATGAACTGCCGCCATTCATTGCGGTACACCGCGAAGACATCGCTGATCCAGCGTCCGGACTTCGAGGTCGGCCTGCTCTCGGAGGGTAAGCTTGCACTCGTCATGGCATCACGGCACAGCGTGCGCGGCGCCGGGTTGCGTCAGGCGTAAGAACGCGGGCGCAAGCCGGCCGGACGCATCGACCACGTCGGCTTTTCGGGTATCGGCAACGACGCGTCCCTCAGCGAGGAGGATCAAATGATCACACAACTCTTCGGCCTCTTCGAGAATATGTGTCGACATCAGGATGGTTTTACGTGAGCTGAGTTCCGCGAGCAATTTGCGCAGGTGCGTCTTCTGCAAGGGATCCAGGCCATCTGTCGGTTCATCGAGGATCAACACCGGTGGATCGTGTATGAGCGCTTGCCCCAGCCAGGCGCGTTGTCGCCATCCTTTGGAGAGCTGGCCGAGTGTCTGTCCGAGCGCGGGCCCAAGCCCGATCATATCCACGACTCGGGAGATGGCGTCCCGACACGGCTTTCCATGAAAACCGCGAGCTTCAGCAGCGAAAATGAGAAACTCTAAGATTGTGAGGCTGGTAAATCCGTTGGCGGCTTCGGGAAGATAGCCGAGACATGCGCGTGCTTCGAGCGGATTGCGATCAATGTCATAGCCGCCAATGCTTGCGGTCCCGCGGTCGGCCGCCAAGCATCCGGTGAGAAGTCGCATGGTGGTCGACTTACCTGCACCGTTAGGGCCCAAAAAGCCTGTTACCGCTCCCGGTTCCGCGCTGAAGCTGACGTCCTTGACAACATCATGCGCAGCGAAGCTCTTGCAAAGTCCCCGGGCCTCGATCTGCATATAGGAGTACGTATCCTCTGCATCAGCAGTAATCGCGGGCGAGATATCACTGATCGGACATGAAGCCCGCGATTATGAAAAACACCACGCTAAGCACAGTGAGGACGTATCCCACCACCGTCAACGAGCGTGATGCTTTTGTGGGTTCGTCCGGCTTCGCCATATAGCTGCCGGCCGTAACGAGAAGCGCACCGGTGATCGCCAATGCGATGACCACCGGGCGCTGCGTTATCAGAGCTAGAAACTCTAGCACGTGTTTCTACTTCCGTAACTTCTTCTACCGATCCGACTAGGCATTCGGCTGTGCAGTGTAGTTCTCGGTGAAGTCCGAAGACACACCCGTCGACGAGAAGCTGCGCATCGCCTCGTCATGCAGGATGCTCATAGCCTCGCGTTTATAGTCATAAGCTTCTTGCGAGTTGAGCATCGAGTAGTGACGTGGGCGCGGCAACCGGATGTCGATCACCTTGCGGACCTGCGCTGGCCGGTTGGACAGAATAACCAGACGGTCTGCGAGGAAGATCGCTTCATCGATTTCTGAAGTCACGAACAAGTTCGTACGGTGGTTTTCTTCAAACAACCGCAAGAAGAATTCCTGCATCAGACCACGAGACATGGCGTCCAGACCACGGAACGGTTCGTCCATGATCAGGATGCTTGGCTTGTTGATCAGCGCGCGTGCAAGTTCTGCACGGCGTTGCATGCCGCCCGAAAGCTGAAGGGGATACTTGTGCATGAACTCATAAAGACCAACCTTCGCCAGCAGGCGTTCGGCTTCGTCTTTAAGTTCCTTGCCCCGCATGTCTCCGCGCAGCTTGGGACCAAATACAACGTTTTCGTACGTGGTCTGCCACGGCATCAAAGCCGTTTCCTGGAAAACGACCATGCGGTCTTTGCCAGGTCCCGTTACGCGCTTGCCGTCCAGTAGAATCTCACCGCTGTCTGGCCGTTCGAAACCGGCGATGAGATTGACCAACGTGGACTTGCCGCAACCTGACGGCCCCACCACAACGGTGAGGTCGCCCGGCGTTAGCTCAAAGCTAATGTCCTCGATAACGGTCTGCTCGTCCCACTCTTCACCGTAGGACTTGGAAACGTTCCGCAACTCGACCTTGGACTTACCAATGGCATAGTCCTTGGACGCGGCGGCTGCTCCTTTGGAGTTCTCTTGTTGCATTTTTTGCTACCTTTTCTTGAACACTCGGTCACGAACTATGGACACGAGGTCAGAACATCCGTTTCCAGGGCATGAACCAGTCTCCGAGCGCACGGATCGCGGATGATGACAGGAAGCCCGCAATACCGATCGAGATCATGCCGACGACGATCTGCGTAAGCGAGCCGCCCATGTACGAGTTCCAGATGAAGAACCCGAGGCCGCCGCCACCCTGCGTACCACCGCCCGAGATCATCTCGGCCGCAAGAACGACTTCCCACGTAATACCCATGCCGACTGCAGCACCGGTGAAGATCGAAGGCAGCGTAGCGGGCAGGACGATCCGCGAGAACAGGTGCCACTGCGATGCGCCCATGGACTGCGCGGCGCGCAGGTAGCGAACATCGATAGATCTTGCGCCACCAAGCACGTTGATCACGATCGTGAAGAACGCACCAAGGAACGTAACGAATGCGATCGACATTTCGTTGGTGGGCCAGAAGATCAGAGAAGCGGGAACCCACGCCAGCGGCGGAATTGGACGAAGGATCTCAAAGGGTGGGAAGAACAAGTCGCGGAAGTACTTGTTCACGGCAAGAAGCAGCCCGAACGGAATACCGAGGGCCATAGCCACCAAGAAGCCCGACAAAACGCGCCGGAAGCTTTCATACCAGCTGTTCCAGTAACCAGCCTTCGGTAGAACCTCGAGCCAGGCAACTGCGACATCCGTTGGTGGAGGGATGAGACCGACAAAAGGAACGGTCCATGCTTCACCGAGCCATTCGTCCATCCGGGACCCAACTTCCCAGACACACAGGAACACGATGACGGCGGTGACACCGCGCCAGAAAGAAACATTTTGGATAAGTTTCTCCAGCTTCGAGCGGCGACGCGGCAATGCGTAGGCGCCTGAGCTGGATTGTGCGACATCAGTCATGACTTTGTTTCGACTCCCCGCTCTTAGTTACGCAAGCTCGCGTTCGCCGGCTTCGAACGCTTTGATTGCTTCTTCGTGGACGGCTTCGTTGACTTCTTCCATGAGCACCCGGAATTGCTCGGAGGATTGCACGGCGTAGGAACGTGGCCGTGGAATGTCGACGTTAACCGTCTTCTTCAATTGGCACGGACGTGTCGTGACGATATGCACCTTGTCGCCAAGGAAAATTGCTTCTTCGAGGTCGTGGGTAATGAAGAAGATCGTCACCTTCGTGCGGTCATAGGTCTCGAGCAGTGACTCGTGCATGATAGATTTCGTCAGCGCGTCCATCGCTCGGTACGGCTCATCGAGCAGCAGAACTTTGGGATCGTTGATCAATGCGCGTACGATTTCGGCACGCCGTGCCATACCTGATGACACTTCGCCCGGATACTTGTTGCCAACGTCGCCGAGACCAGCGTCGGCAAGCATATGCCGAGCCTTTTCCATCGCGAGGGACTTGGACAGCGCGCCCTGCACGATAGGACCGTAGGCAACGTTTTCAGCCAGCGTTTTCCATGGGAACAGAGCACCGTGCTGGAACACGACCATGCGATCTGCGCCCTGTTTGGCTTTTGGCTTGCCTGGACCGCAAAGAAGTTCGCCATCCAGACGGATTTCACCGGAGGTAATGGAGTGGAAGCCGGCGATCGCGTTGAGTAGGGTTGTCTTCCCGCAACCAGACGGCCCGACGATCATGCAGACTTCACCGCCTGCAATCTCCATGGAGGCATTGTCAACGGCCATCACGTTGACGCCCTCGGGGTCGTAAATCTTGGTAACGTTGCGGATGCTGATAGCGCCCTTCAAAGCTTGCTCAGGCTTCTTATGCGGCGTTCCAGCTTCGGAAAATGGAGCGGACACGTTCATGAGATTTCTGTGCCTTTCGACTTTTATGTTTTCGATCAGCGACCTTGAAGCGCGAGCTCGCGCACGTGCCACTGCATGAGATAGTTACCCAGGCTGCGTACCAGGATGGAGGTAAGCCAGCCGATGAGGCCTAGCGTGAGCATGCCGATCACCATCGGAATGGTGACGCTGTTCACGTAGGAGTCGACGATGAGATAGCCGAGACCGTGATCACCGGAGACCATTTCAGCAGCAACCAGCGAGAACCAAGCCACACCGATTGAAATCTGAAGGCCCGTAAAGATGAATGGCAGAGCTCCGGGAACGACGACGTTCTTGAAGATGTCCCAGTTGCTGGAACCAAGGCAGCCGGCGGCGCGGAAATACTCTTCGTCGATCGACTCCACGCCAAGCATCGTGTTGAGCGTGGTAACGAAGAGCGAAGCCAGCGTTGCCAGGAAGATAACGGGTGCCTCAAAGCCTGGGAGCATGAGAATAGCCAATGGAACCCAAGCAAGGATAGGAATTGGCCGGAGCGTCTCAAGAATTGGGAAGATATAATCCCGGATCTTCTTAGACCAGCCCATGAAGAGCCCCAGAGGAACACCTACGCCGGTGGCGATTGCGAAAGCGATCGCGATGCGCCGACAGCTCACATAGATGTGATTCCAGTAGGCTTCCGTGAAGATGGAAATACCCTGGAAGGGCTCGGGCGAGAACCAGTCGCGGGCGACTGCGACTGGACCGGGGATCTTATCAAAGCGGTCTACGCGTAGTCCCTCGCACAATAACCAGTAGACGAAGATCCACAGGCCGACACCGGCGATCGTGAGGTACGGCGTCGGAGTAGAAAAAGATTTCTTCAGCCGGTAAAGAAATAGCGCGAACCCCTTGGGAGGGGCGGTGCGCCGCGTATTTTTTGATTTTGATGCTGCTTGAGCCATGGTGAAGCGCACTTTCCAGCTTTAGGACTCGCCGTTTAGGTCGAGCTTTTGGGGCGTAATGCGGCCCGGTTTCTTTCTGTGTCTTAGGGGTGGTTTGTGAGCCGGATTGAGTGTCGCGCGTCTTCGACGTCTTTTTCACCCAATCCGGCCACTTTAGGTCGGAGCCTCCGCAAAGGCTCCGACAATCGGCTTCGGCTTACTGCTTGAAGTCCGACATGGGGCGCGTCTTGATCTCACCGAGAGGCGCCGACAGCCCCCGCTCTTTCATCAGTTCCTCGGCAAATTGGAACTGCATGGCGTCAGGCCGAATTTTCTCTTCGGCTGCGGGCTTTTGAGGCAGGCTGTACAGATACGCAGTCGCATCATCAAGAAGCTTTTTCACGCGATCCGTTGCAACAAAATCGAGCCGAATCTTGGTCTGACCCACCTGGGGCTCAGCGCCGCCGTAAAGAGCAGCCCACAAAATTTTACGGTCGATTTGCTCGGTTTGCTGCTCTGCCATCTTCGAAACGGCGTCGGCATTGTTGAGGTCAGCAAGAAAGAGCTGAGCGTCAAGCTCGGCATTGAGCCAACCTTTAACGACGTCAGGGCGTTGTTGGATCAGGTCATTGAGCATGACCATGAAGCCGCCGTCGACAATGTCGAAATCTTCACCCGAAGCCACGCGGCGGGCGATACCTTTCAGCTCGATCTTGCTGGCTGTGGGTTCCCAGATGGCGGCGGCATCAAGCTTTTTCGCTGTGAAGTTGGTGGTGATTACCTCGATGCTCTGGTTCAGGTACCGCTTTGGTTTTATGCCCGTAATGTCGAACGCGCGACGGGCAAAACGGTCGGTGCAGGCGCCGAACGGTGCGGAAATGGTTTTGCCATCCATCCACTTGACCGCATCCGTACCGGACTTGAATTCCGGGGCGTCGTTGCGGACGAGAAAGATGTTGCACTGTTGCTTCGAGGTACCCAGCGTGGAGACGATGCGGATATCGGTGCCGCCACGGTTGGGAAGGTTGCGGAATGTGGCAGCGATCGCCGGCATATCGCCGACATACCCGATGTGCTGCTTTTCACCGGTCATCGCGTTCACGATAACCGCACCCTGCAGACCGACTTGGAAATCAGCCGTAGAGCCTTCAGGTAAGTATTTCTTCCAGAGTTCTTTGCCGTTGACGACAATACCGGACCAAGAACCCGTGTAGTACGGCTGATAGCCTACGACGAGATTAACCGGTTCTCCGGCCTTGCCAAACTGAACATCGGCGGAGCTAGGGGCCGACGCAAGCAGCATAGCTGCCGACGCGAGGGCAGCTGACGTAACGCTTTTCGCAAACAATTTCATTCGTTTCCTCCAGAAACATTGTGTGACAGCGCCAAAGCTTCTTTATTTTTTTATTCAACTTTTCGGATGACGGCGGTTTGCGCTTTGCCCGTCACCCAGCTTTGGGCGGTTTGTTTTTTGCCTTTCTGTGCAGTTCTCCCTTCTATGCATCCCCGACGATGCGGTTGAGTTCAACGTGGCGGCCATCTTATTGTTTTTAAACGATAAATACCGCCTCTATTCGGTCGTGTTTTCAGTGTCTGCACGAGTGCTTAACGACACTGAGACACTGCAAAGCAATTCCTGATCAGAACTCGCAAAGTGAATCCCGCAACGTGGTGCAATTGCGCCGTGTAAAACCATGACCTGTAAAATTGTTCGTTTTGATCTCCTCATATCTCAAGCCTATCAAGGTTGGGCCAACATCCATATTGCCGAATATGATTAGCCTTCCGTCGCTCGCCCCTGCGGAGGCGCGAGCCCGTAGAATGAGCCCGGTTTGCGGGGCTTTGCAAACCCAAATTACCCTCAGCGAACCAGCTAATATCTGATTTGCAAGTTCGATCATGTGATAGGAACTTTTAATCCCATCGATATGGCGACTCCCACTCTTCTTTGTTATTTAAGATAGACATGAACCGGCCGTGTATCCGCCAAGTGTCTGCAGTGATTGATACTTGGAGACTGGAAAACACGGAGCGGCGGCGGAGGCGGCCGATAGTCGGCCTTCCGAAGGATTTGTCTGCGACATGCGTCCGCGCGACAGGAATTAACATCCGGACGCTTGAGGAGGAACTGATGCCAGCAAGGAATCACAGTCAGTGGACCGCGGAACCACCGCTCCAACAGGGTGAGTGGGTTGATAGCCGGATCTACTCGGACCAGGAGATCTTCGAGGAAGAGAACGAAAAGCTTTTTAAGCATATTTGGGTGCCCGTTTGTCACGAGTCTGAGCTGCCAAATGCTTACGACTTCCGCACGACGAGCATCGCGCGTGAGCCGATTATTATCGTTCGTGGTGCCGACAATGAAGTTCGCGCCTTTCTGAACGTCTGTCCGCACCGTGGCATGATGATTGAGCGTCGCCCGTCAGGTAGCTTCCTCGAGGGGCAGCCGTCCGGTAACCCCAAGCGCATGACCTGCATGTTCCACGCATGGCAGTTCGACATGAAGGGCAACTGCGTATACGTCGCCCGTGAGCAGGAAGGTTATCAGGATCGTCTTTGCAAAGAGAACGTCGGTCTCCGTCGTCTTCGTTGCGAAGTTAAGTTCGGTGGTTTTGTCTGGGTCAACCTGGATGATAGCCCAAAGGTGTCGCTCGAAGAGTGGGCTGGCCCCGCATTCGAATGCCTCCGCGAGACGCTCGATGCCGAGCCGCTCGAGGTTTTCCACTATCACAAGGCGATCGTGAATACGAACTACAAGCTGTGGCATGACACCAACAGCGAGTTCTATCACGACTTCATGCACTACCATAACCGCGTGACCGGCTTTAACGATGCGTACTTCGCACGCAAAAACGAAGCCTTCGATAACGGTCACGTTGTTGTTGGTACGTTCACCGTGAACTACGAGAACTACGAAGGGTTCGAAAGCCGCGCGGAACTGTCGTTCCCGCATCTGCCGCCGAACCAGTGGTACATGATCGACTTGTTCCCGGGCTTCAACTTCAACCTGCGCGGTTCTGCGCTGCGTTGTGACACTGTTACGCCCTTGGGTCCAAATCAGGTTTTGATCGAGTTCCGTGGGCTTGGCTTGAAGCGTGATACGCCGGAAGAGCGCATGACGCGTATCAACCACCACAACT
Organism: Filomicrobium sp.; assembly: GCF_025698805.1. Lineage (NCBI taxonomy): Bacteria > Pseudomonadati > Pseudomonadota > Alphaproteobacteria > Hyphomicrobiales > Hyphomicrobiaceae > Filomicrobium > Filomicrobium sp. The sequence goes on along the minus strand of NZ_JAILWT010000003.1, from coordinate 750,430 downwards.
CCATCTGGGGTCCGTTCGGTCGTAACCTGCACGAAGACCTTGTTGGTGTTGTTGGTCAGGGCGCTACGATGGCTCCAAAGTCTGAGCCCCGTCGCATTCTCCATGGTCGTCAGGAAAACCAGACGATCCACGACGAGAACGGCATGCGTCACTACTACGAAGAGTGGGGCCGTTGGATCAACCGTTCGCCAACGAACCCGACGCAGCCTTACACGCCGCGCGCCGGAGCTGCTGGTGACGCTGCAGTAGCAGCGGCTGAGTAATCCCAGGCGGGCTTGTGCCCGCCTGCATCGGGCGGCCCGGCATTGGGCCGCCCGTATTGATCACCGCAAGCGTACTTTGAAAGATGACAGTCAGCAGAGATCTACGCCCGTATTGACGGATCTCTTCTACGCGCCCGAGATACGGGTATTGACTGTCGGCACTTTGGCTTCTTGGGAGGACCACTAATGAATAAGAACGGCGCAGACGCCGCATCGAAAGTGCGCGATACGATCTATCGCGCGACTGTTGCGCTGGATGATGAGAAGTGGAACGACTGGCTCGGTCTTTGCGACGAGAGCTTTCATTATGCCATCACGGCCTTCAGCCCTGAAATCAATAAGGACATGATCTACCTGCAGGGCAGCCGGAAGGAGATGGAAACCCTCGTAAGCCATCTGCCGAAGCACAATACGGACCATTCCTGGTTGCGTCGCCACACGTCCGTCTACACCGTGGATGTCGAAGATGATAAGGCGACCGCGGTTAGCTCGTTTGTCGTCTATATGAACGTGTTGGATGGCTTCAATTCGCATATCGAGGCCGGTGAAAGCCGCCTGTTCCTGACCGGCAAGTACTACGATACGTTTAAGCTGGACAACGGTGAGGCCAAGTTTGTGAAGCGGGAAGTCAAAATCGACAACCGCCGCCTCGATAAGGGTTCGCACTGGCCAATCTAAGGCCGCGATCCTACGCCCTAGAGCAAAAAGCTACTATTCTGGGATGACACCGTCCGTATCGGGCAGCGAACAAAGCTGCCCGTTAGGCGCCTCGTGTCCGAAAGGGAAAACTTATGAGCTGGATCAAAGTGTGTGCGGCTTCGGACGTACCAAAAAACACCTGTCACAAGGTGTGGGTTGAGGGCATCTCGGTGCTCGTCGTCAACTATGGAGAGGGGTTCCGGGTTATGCCGCCGATTTGCCCTCACATGGAAGAACCGCTGGAAGAGTCCGGTGTCGTCGCGAATTGTGTGCTCACATGCACCAAACACCTGTGGGCGTGGGACTTGCGCACGCTCGAGATGGACGGTAGCGAGACTGAGAAGCCGTTGAAGACCTATGACGTCAAGGAAGAAAACGGCGACGTCTATGCCTTCATCGAGGGTGAGATCGTCTATGAGTTCGACGACGAAGACGATATGGACGACGACTCCTTCTTCACGAACGCCTAACGCGAACGGGGCTTGAGGGACAGCGCGCTGCGTGCGTGCTCAAGCCTTTTCTTCCGCTTCCCACTTTTACAAGTGCTGGATGGCCAATGAAAATAAAACTGGAAACAAAATCGGGCGTCTTCACCTACACAGGTGACTGCTCTGAACCCATACTTTTCTCGGGCCTGTCTGCCGGGCTCAGCCTTCCTTACGAATGTGCGACCGGCACGTGCGGAAGCTGCCGCGCTCGTGTCATGGATGGTTCGGTGGAGATGGCTTGGCCGGAAGCGCCCGGCGCTGCGAAGCTCAAGCGCGACAAGGGCGACGTCTTGATGTGCCAGGCGCGCGCCAACAGCGATTGCGTGCTGCGGGTGCCGGCGAACGTTACGCAAGCAACCGATCTGAGCGCTGCCCCTAAATGGCGTGTCGCGCGTATCGCTGTGGCCCGTCAGCTTACGGCGGATGTAATCCACTTTGACCTTACGCTTTCGAGTCCCATGACCTTCAAGGCCGGCCAGTTCGCTGTGGTCGAGACGCCAGATGTTCTCGGTGGCCGGGCGTATTCAATGGTCAATTACGTGGAAGGGACGAACGAGTTGTCGTTTGTCGTGAAGCGTAAGCCGGGCGGTGGATTCTCCGAGTGGCTGTTTGCCAACGAGTTGGTGGGCAAGGAGCTCAAGATTTTTGGACCCTTAGGAGCTGCAACCTTCGGTCCGGAAGACCAGAAGGACTTCATCGGCATCGCTGGTGGGTCGGGGATCGCCGGGATTATGTCCATTCTCGAGCGGGCAACACTAACGGAGCATTTCCGGAAGCATAAGGGATATATATTCTTCGGGGTCCGTACGCTTGCCGATGGTTTCTACGTCAAGGAGCTTGCCGATTACGTCGATAAGGCGCAAGGAGCTCTGGAAGTAACCTTGGCGCTGTCGGATGAGGCCCCCGCTTCTCCGACGCATCCTGAATTCCCGCAGGTTCGCCTGGATGGTGGATTTGTCCATGAGGCAGCGAAGCGGGCCATGGAAGGGCGTTATGGCGACAATGCAATGGGCTATGTTGCCGGACCGCCACCCATGGTTGACGGGGCACTAAGATTATTGCTTACAGAGGCGCGGCTACCGCCGCAATCAATACGTTACGACAAGTTCGCATAGTCGTGGGGAGGCTGCGTACTCGTTGTCGGGGATCGAGATTGACCAGCTGACATGAACATTTATCTGCCTATCGCCGAGATGTCCGCGAACATATTTGTGTTCTTGGGTATGGGGGGCGCAGTCGGTTTTCTTTCTGGAATGTTTGGAGTTGGAGGCGGGTTCTTGATGACCCCGCTTCTGATCTTTTCCGGAATTCCTCCGGCTGTGGCTGTTGGAACGGAAGCCGCACAGATCGTGGCGTCATCGGCATCTGGTGCAATTGCCCAGTACCGACGCAAGAATGTCGACATCAAGATGGGCGTCATCTTGCTGGTCGGCGGTATCATGGGTTCGATGGTCGGCGTACAGGTCGTCAAGATCCTGCGTGCTCAGGGCCAGTTCGAATTACTCGTTTCGATCGTATACGTTGTGTTTCTAGGCCTGATCGGCTCGTTGATGCTGATCGAAAGCCTCAACACGATGCGAAAAGCTAAGGCGGGCAAACAGGTTTCGGCCCGTCGTCCGGGCCAGCACAGCTGGATCCACGGCCTGCCTTACAAGATCCGCTTCCATAGATCGAAGCTGTACATCAGCGCGGTGCCACCGCTGCTCATCGGTATCCTTGTCGGGTTCATGTCTGCAATCATGGGCGTTGGTGGCGGTTTCATCATCGTTCCCGCGATGATCTATCTGCTGCGGATGCCGACCTCGGTCGTTGTGGGTACTTCACTCTTTCAGGTCGTGTTCGTGACGGCTGCGACAACCATCTTGCACGCCATCACCAACATGAACGTCGACATCGTTCTGGCTCTGCTTCTGATGGCGGGTGGTGTGATCGGCGCGCAGTTCGGCGCGGTGGCCGGCGAGAAGCTCAAGGGCGAACAGCTTCGCTTCTTGTTGGCGGGTCTCGTGCTGCTTGTGGGTGTCCGTATGGGCTGGGATCTCTTTATCCCGCCGGAAGAGCTCTACTCACTGAGCGGTATTGCCGGAGGGGGACACTGATGCAACGGGCACAGAATATGGCAAGCGGATTGGAAGCGGAGCGACGCCCGTTCTCCCGCTATGCGGTTTATGCTGTCGTTGGCTTTGTTCTGGGGGCGACTGCTCTTGCAGCTGCCTTCTATTTCTGGTGGTCCCAGAACCGCGCCAATATCAGCCAACCTTCTACCCCCCCAGCGGCGGTCAGCGACACGACTGAAGCTGCCCGTGGTGTCCAGCGCAGCTACGTGGAAGGCATCTCCGTGGAAGCCGATGTCGCGGCTCGCAGTGTCGCTGTGACGTCATCCTTCCATGGCGCGGAGATCGTTCTGTTCGGTGCCATTGACGACTCCAACTTCTCCCGTATTGGCAACGCGCCCTATGATGTCGTCGTGGCCATTCAGGGCCGGGACGAACAGGTCGTCCTGCGTAAAAAGAACAACGTCGCGGGCATGTGGATCAATACGGAATCCGCGAGCTTTAAAGATGTTCCTAGCTTCTATGCACTTCAGTCGTCACGCCCGCTAGCGGAGATCGCGGGAAGTGCATTTTATAGCAAGCATAATATCGGCATCGAGAACCTACTCAGCAGCCCGTCGAACGGAGCCGGCGCCTTGTCGGCGGCTGAGAGGAAAGGGTATGCGGAAGCATTGCTGCGGTTGAAAAAGAAAAACGGCCTGTATGTTGAGCGTGAAAACAGCGTCACCTTCAACGGGCGCGTACTTTTCCGCTCAACGATCGATCTGCCGCCGAGCGTTCTGGTGGGCAATCTCATCGCTCGTGTCTACTTGATCCGCGATGAGGAAATGCTGGCGAGCTATACCTCAAAGATCAGGATGGAACGCCAAGGCCTTATGCGTCTCATGCACCAGCTCGCATTCTCGCATCAGCTTTTGTATGGCATACTCGCCGTTGCCCTGGCTGCCGCCGCAGGAATCGGCGCATCTATGGTCTTCCGCAAGTCGGGTCACTAACAAGCCACAGGCGAGTTGATTGGTTTCATCTTGGCGGGCCGGCCGAAGGGCCTGCCAAGGTGCGACACGAAGTACAGGCTGGGAGTTCTCCCCTTTTTTAGCGCCCAGCCTCGCGTTTGCCGCACTTGAAACCCGGCGAAAACGCTGTAAAAGACCATCCGGTCTGATGGGGCGTAGCCAAGTGGTAAGGCAGCGGTTTTTGGTACCGCCATTCCCAGGTTCGAATCCTGGCGCCCCAGCCAATATTTGCAGTCGGTCCCGACCGTCTGCGCCGCGCATTCCCAAAGCGCTTTCAGGCAGCCATCCCCAACCTGCACAGCTGTTCACGCCACGCGTACGGATGAAGAGTGACAGGGCGTCAGACGTTGCCGCTCTGTCTGCTTTGCGCACAGTGCCGAGGCAGGGGATGCGGAGACGGCCAGGGCAATCTCCGCGATCCAGCTAACACCTCGCGACCTACCCCTTAGCCTTCCAATTCACGAGCCCATCCCAATCGTCTTCAAGACCGGCGGGTGACTTTGCGGCGTGAGCTTCATCGCCACTCTCGAAGATATGAGGCTGCAGTCCGCGCTTGGATACGGCATCCTGCATCTTGAGATGCATGAACGCGCTCGTGGTATAGCGCGCCATGGTCGCGTAGTAGCGCTTCATCATGAAATCGACGAGCTCGGCATAATCATCTTGCAGGTCGTCCGCGATGCGGCAGCCATCCTGATTGACGACGGCATTAACCCGCTTGCCCGCCTTCTCGCACCCATCCACCAGAACCTGCCTGAGGTCGGCCAGATCGCTCTGCTTGCGCATGGCCCAGCCCTCAAGGTTGAGGAACAGGATATTCCGGGCTTTATCGTAACTGACCCGTTCGGGCAGGTTCCTGTTGGTGAGCTCCGCCAACAATTCCATCGGCTCATCCCGGAAGATGCGCGCGTTCATTAGGATCGGCGCTTTGATCACGGGCGTGAACGCCATGTGAGGCAGGATGTCTTTGTCGATGTCGATGCCTGGTGCGACTTCGATGAGTTCCAACCCTTCGAGCGTGAGTCGGAAGACGCAGCGTTCCGTAACATAGAGCACGGGCTGTGCGCGCATTGCGGCGTAGGTGCCAGAGAACGTGATTTGCTCGACTCGCTTTACGAACTTCTGCGCGCGCCCCTCTTGCAGGATGCGCAGCTTGCCGTCCTCGATCGCGATCTTCAGGCCGCCCGCCGTAAACGTCCCTGCAAACACGACAGCACGGGAGTTCTGCGAGATGTCGATAAAGCCGCCACAGCCGTTCAGACGGCCGCCGAAACGGCTCGTGTTGACGTTTCCGCTCTCACTGCATTCGGCCATGCCGAGACACGTGAGGTCCAGACCGCCCCCGTGATAGAAGTCAAACATCTGGTTCTGGTCGATGACTGCATGCGCGTTGGCCGCAGAGCCGAAGCTTGAGCCGCCGGCAAGCACGCCGCCGACAGCGCCGGCTTCCGTCGTCATGACGATATAGGGGGTGACCTTTTCCTCGTTGGCGACCGACGCGACGCCATCAGGTGCACCAACGCCGAGGTTGATGACACCGTTCGGCGGCAGCTCGAACGCGGCACGCCGGGCAATGATCTTGCGCTCATTGAGAGGCATCCTGGCCATGTTCTCGACGGGGACGCGGGTTTCGCCGGAGAGTGCGGGATTGTAAACAACCCCGTAGTTCATGCGGTGCATCTCGGGCGGATCGGCGACGACGACACAATCCACGAGAACGCCGGGAACCTTGACATCCTTCGGCTTGAGCGAACCTTCGGCGACAATGCGTTCAACCTGCGCGATGACGAGGCCACCATTGTTGTGCGCAGCCATGGCCTGGGCGAGAACGTCGAGCGTCAGGGCCTCCTTCTCCATGCTCAGGTTGCCGGAGGGGTCGGCGCTGGTGGCACGGATCAAGGCCACGTTGATGGGCGTCGCCTTATAGAAGAGCCACTCCTGTCCGGCGACCTCGATCAAATTGACGATGTCCTCAGTCGTTACGTCATTGACCTTACCGCCGCCAAGGCGCGGATCGACGTAGGTGTGCAGCCCGACCTTGGAGAAGAGACCGGGCGAACCTGCAGCACACGAGCGGTAAAGCTTGGCGATGATCCCTTGCGGCAGATTATAGGCTTGGATCTTGTTGTTCTGGGCGGCCTCCGCGACCTTCGGCATGCGGCCGAAGTTTGCCGCGATGACGCGCGACAAAAGCCCTTCGTGGTGCAGGCGGCCGGTGCCGAGACCTTTGCTGTCTCCGGCGCCCGCGCACATGATGAGGGTGAGGCCGCGTGGACCGCCGCTACGCACAAAGCGGTTTTCAAGCGCTGCATGCAGCGCTTCGGGAATGCAGCTCTGCACGAACCCGGTGGTGGTCACCACATCGTTGTCGTTGATCAGAGCAATGGCGTCTTCAGCAGTAATAACCTTGTTTTTCAACACTGTTCGCGTTTCCCCTGACACAACCTGTCGGCACGGCGGTCGTTTTTTATAGGGCGCGCGCGTTTGTCTTTAGCAGCCGATCAAGCGCCCATTTTTTCCAACGCCGCATAATACGTCGCTGTCCGTTTTAACGGCGCTTGTCATCCGGGCAGGATGACGAGGCCGATGAAACGGACGCCAAGAATAGATCATGTCTGTGCTCTGATGGAGTGCGGTTTCGCGTAGCAGTTGCGAAAAACTACGCCTTTAGTGGTATGCCACATGCCAGGGTTGTGGGCGGACGCCAGAGGTCAAACCGTCTCTGCTGGGGCTCTTGTCCGCGTTGAGAAGGCACGCTTCGTAAAGGCAGCAAACGACCTTTTGAGAAGCGTGCGCGGTACCGGCCTGCCTGTCGCCACCTATGTCGTCGTGCATGAGGCTGCTGCAAGTGCCCGGGACTATGGCGGCCTGGCCCAAGAGGATCGTCAATTGGCGGTGTAAAGAGCCGCTCCGATCCGTGACGACAAACGGCGAGAAATCGGATCTTACCAGCAGCGTCGGATTCATGTAGCGGAGCCGCGGTCCGCTTTGCGCCATAAGCGGCCATCGGCTGGGGCCTGCTCATCCGCGAAAGGTTGGCGCGGCCAGTGGATCGATAACATCTCAACCGCCTGGCTGCGGCTCCGGGAAGGTCCAGGAGCCGTCCAGAATCTCAGCGCGCGGCCGATAGAGGCGAACAGTGTAGTTCCAGCCCTTCATAATCGGCAGGCAGTTGGGGATCTTTCCGTCGCAGCCGCCAAACTGAATCTCGATCGTCCCGTCGTCGTTCTTCTCGGCGGTGATGTTGTTGACCGAATATGCGTCGTAGTGGTTCTTCTCGAAGTAGCCGTCCCCATTGTAAAGGCTCACCGACCAGAACCCGTCCACTGGCACATCCCCCACCTGTAGCTTGTAGACGGTATTGCCGTCGTTCCCGTCGGGCGTGACGTTTAGATAGAAAGCATCCTTGTCCGGGTTGCCGCCCCACCCTGCGGCCGTGCCCAGCAGATGCCGGATTGGATCGACTTCTTCCCTGGAACCGAAGGCCTTTTTGAAATCGGGAAGCGTCGACTGAAGAATCAGAAGCGCATCGCGTACTTTCTTCTGGCTGGCCTGATCCCAGTTCGGGATCTCGAAGCTGCCGCGGCTCGCCTGATCGATCTTGATCGCATCCTGAAGCGCGTGGACAGTTTTAACGTCTTCCTGGTCTGAGGGATTGACCACCGTCCGGATGGCGATGACAGCGTATCGGGTGCCGACTGTTTCCTTTTCAAGCGTCACCGGCCCGGCGCCGTAGTGAACCATCGGCACATAGTGATCTTCGGTCAGTACCATGAGCGACATGAAGCGGCTGCCGGCATCGGGCATGGTAACGGTGACCGACCCGGCGTCGAGATCGAACACTGCGGAGGAATAGAGAGTATCGCGATTGAGCCGGATGACGGACTGATTGTCGATGTCGGCTGGCTCGCGGCGGTGCGTCAATTGCCCGAAGCCATCCTCCTTCACCACGTTGCTGAAATAAAGGTCCGATTCGGCCCGGGCAAAGTTATCGACACTGACGGGAATTGGTTCGTCTTCCGCTGCCGCCGCAGGCAGAGCAAGAAGCGCAGCGGCGCCGAGCACGGCGATGTATATGTTCCGTTTCACTTCAGACTCCTTCAGTTTGCCGGCTGGAGCGGCGGGGTTTTCCACGCACCGTCGAGCGCTTCCTGCTTCGGCCAGTAGAGCCGCATTACCAAGAAGAATTGCCCCGCGGGAGCGGGAAGCCAGTTCGATTCCTCGCTCGTGCCGGGAGACTCGTGTTGCACGTAGAGAGTATATCCGCCGTCAGCATCCGTTTTAAGGCTCGGAAGCATCGGCGAGTTGATCAAGTAGCGGTTGATCGGGTTCGCGTAGAGCAAGCTTGCGGGAAGCTCGTATAGCGTGAGCGACCAAAAGGCGTTCACCGGCGGCAGCTCGCCGGGTGTAAAGCGGATCGTGTATCGATCGGATCCGGCGAGAGGCTGACCGCCGGCATCGACGAAGTAGGCCGGATAAAGAGCCTCCTCTTTCGAGTTGCCGTAGATTCCGAGCACAGCGCTTGCCATGCGATCGAGATAGCGGCCGTCGAGGAACGCGCGGGTGCCGAAACCATCGGCGCTCGACACTTTTCCGGTGTCGATCTCGTTCTTCTTGTAGCTCTCGAACTCCGCCCAGGCGTCCGCCATCCCGTCCTCGATCGCCTTCCGCATCTCAGGCGAGAGCGCTGCCGCATCAAATGCCTTGCCAGGCTCGATGCCAATCTTGGCAAAGCGCTTCCGAAGCTCCACTTCGGCGGGGTTGGTGGGGCAGAACTGCAGGATGAAGTTGAGCTGGTTGAAGAAGGCGAGCGAGGACTTTTCCTCTTCGGCCAAGATGGGCTTTGGAAAATCGATTGCGGGTGCCGCCGGGGGCGCGGACCCACCGACAAAGACCGAGAGCGGCTCAACCTTGTACCCCGCCTGGATCTTCTCGACGCTGCCGATGTCCTCCAGACTGAAAAGCTGGGTGCGGTACAGGATAAAGGCGAAGTCCGTCTCGGATCGGATGACTGCCTTGATGCCCGACGGTGTCTCGCCGCTCCAGTTCGGCCCCGACAGCAGAAAGCTACCGGCCTCATTACCGGTCGCGCGGCTGCCTACGTAGGCAAAGTTGAAGGTGTACATATCGATGAACTGCAGCGAGTAGTAACGCGCCTCCTCGACAGCCGGGACGGTCAGGACGATAGGCTCGGCGCGAAGGTCAGCGCCGACATAGGAATACGGTGTATCGGAATTAGGTGTCTGGATCGCCTTGTCCTCGGGTGTGTAGACCCGGGCGTTGTTATAGATCGTATTCCAGGGCGCCTTGAATTCAGCGCCGCCATTGTCGACGAAATACGAATACTGGATGCGGTAGCTGTCGACCAGCGGGAAGCCCCAGGTGTAGGCCTCCTTTGCAATGGCCCGCGTTTCCTTCGGCGAAATCGTCTGGCTCAGCGCCGAGCCGGTGAATACCAATGCCCCGAAGACCAGACTGGCTCCAAAGATGCGGCGGACCATTTTTTGCATCCCGCGACTTCCCTCCGTTCGGTTGCAATTTCCAACCTAGAACAATCCCCAATACATGGCCATCGCCGCATCTAAAAGACCCAGCAACAGCCGCCTTGGGGCAAAGGCAGAATTTGCGGCGACGGATTATGAAGTCCGCTTTAACCCTGAAAGAACCGCCATAACTGAGCAGAGCGCGCCGCCACCCCTCACCCCTTCTCCTGCCCCTGCGCACGCTTGAACGCAGCGGCAAATGCGGATTCGCCGCCGGAGGGAGCGGTCTGCGGGGGCCGTGAGGTTGAGCGCTGCGCGCCTCGCGACGTATCACGGCCCGCCTGCGAGGACGGTCCTGACGATGTCCCATCGATTGCACCAGACTTCATGGTAAGCGCGATGCGTTTGCGGTCGACATCGACGTCCTTTACCCGTACGCGCACGACATCACCCGCTTTCACCACCTCGCGCGGGTCCTTCACGAACCGGTCGGCCAATTCCGAGATGTGCACGAGCCCGTCCTGATGCACGCCGATATCGACGAATGCACCGAAGGCCGCGACGTTCGTCACGACGCCCTCAAGAGCCATGCCCGGGTGCAAGTCGGCGATTTTCTCGACACCTTCCTTGAATTCGGCGGTTTTGAATTCTGGCCGTGGATCGCGCCCCGGCTTTTCAAGTTCCGAGAGGATGTCGATGACAGTCGGCGTACCGAAGCGCTCGTCAGCAAATTGTTTGGGATCGAGAGACTTCAGGAATGCGCCGTCGCCGATCATGGCTTTGAGGGGCCGCTTGGTCGTCTCAGCGATCCGCTCCACGACGGCATAGGCCTCGGGGTGAACAGCAGAGGCGTCGAGCGGGTTCGCGCCGTTCATGATGCGCAGGAACCCGGCCGCTTGTTCAAAGGCCTTGGGCCCGAGCCGCGCCACTTTCTTGATCTCGGAGCGCTTCTTGAAGGCGCCATTCTCGTTCCGGTGCAGCACGATGTTTTGCGCGATGGTGGCATTGAGACCGGCAACGCGTGCCAACAAAGGAGCAGAGGCCATGTTGACGTCGACGCCCACCGAGTTCACGCAATCCTCGACGACAGCGTCGAGCGAGCGGCCAAGCGCGGTCTGATTGACGTCGTGCTGATACTGGCCGACGCCGATAGCCTTGGGCTCGATCTTGACCAGTTCCGCCAGCGGATCCTGCAGGCGCCGCGCAATGGAGACCGCGCCGCGCAGGGACACGTCGAGATTGGGAAATTCTTGGCTAGCGAGTTCGGATGCCGAATAAACCGACGCGCCAGCTTCCGAGACCATGATTTTTGCGAGCTTGAGCTCCGCATGTTTCTTCATCAGGTCGCCGACAAGCTTATCGGTCTCCCGGCTGGCCGTGCCGTTTCCAATCGCGATGAGATTGACTTTGTGTTTGGCGCAAAGCGCCGCGAGCACCGCCAGAGAGCCAGCCCAATCGTTGCGGGGCTCGTGCGGATAGATCGTGGCCGTATCGAGCAGCTTGCCCGTATGATCGACGACGGCAACTTTGACGCCCGTGCGAATGCCGGGGTCCAGCCCCATCGTCACCCGCGCGCCGGCAGGCGCAGCAAGGAGCAAATCCTTGAGGTTGGACTTGAAAACTCCGATAGCGGCAGTGTCGGCATCTTCTTTCAGTCGCACCATCAGGTCCGTGGAAAGCGAGCCGTGTAGCTTCTTCCAGGTGAGGCGGGCCGTCTCGACAAGCCAGCTATCAGCAGGACGGTTCCGGTCGGCGATGTTGGCCGCCGCCCTAATCTTCATGTCCGCCGGGTGGGGCTGTCGCCCTTCGACAGAAACGTCGAGGTTAAGGCTGAGAAATCCCTCATTCTGACCGCGTAAAAGGGCCAGCGCTCTGTGGGAAGGAACGTCACGGACAGGCTGGCTGAAATCGAAGTAGTCCGAGAACTTGGCGCCCTCGTCCTGTTTGCCCTTGATGACCTTCGAAGTGAGAACGCCGTTGCTCCACAGCCATTGTCGCAAATCGCCCACAAGCGCGGCGTCTTCGGCAATGCGTTCGATCAGAATAGCGCGCGCGCCATCGAGCGCGCCCTTGGCGTCCACGACGCCCTGTTCAGCGTTGATGAATTTCGTGGCTTCCTGCGAGGGATCGCGTGTTGGATCGTTGATAAGCATGTCGGCGAGAGGCTCAAGCCCCGCCTCGCGTGCAATCTGGGCTTTCGTGCGCCGCTTGGGCTTGAAGGGCGCATAAAGGTCCTCCAGCTCGACCTTACTTTCCGCAGCGCGGATTGAGCGCTCAAGCTCGGGCGTCAGCTTGTCTTGCTCTGTAATGCTTTTCAGCACGGTTGCCCGGCGTTGCTCTAGCTCAGTGAGATAACCGAGGCGTTCCTCAAGCTTGCGCAATTGCGTGTCGTCGAGACCGCCGGTCTTCTCTTTCCGGTAACGTGCGATAAATGGCACAGTCGCCCCTTCGCCGAGCAGGTCGACGGCTGCGGTGACTTGGGCAAGTTGAACATCCAGTTCTTTGGCGATACGGGCATTAATAGCGTTCAAGAGCTGTCCCTTAACAAGCAAACGACGAGAGATCGCGAAGGAGTAGCGCGGTTATCCCTAGATCCAAATAGGGGCTGGCCGCGGCACGACAATGGTGCGCTCATATAGCCGAATCGATGGCACGCGGACGCGGAACATAAGCGGGTCTGGCGGAAGCAAAAATGGGGTTTAGTGTCCCTGACCAAGAAATTGGCGGTCTGGCCGTAGTGCGAAAGGCCTAGAACGGGGCAAAAACATTTGACATGGCCCGGAGAATTGCGAGTTTGCGGGCAAAATGAGCCTGCCATGTCACGAGCGGCCGTTCAAAGTGTTGAGGCATCAATGAGCAATCCCATCCTGATCGAGGTCACCCGTGGTGCCTTGATCGAGAGCACGCACACGGGTGCGTTGGCCATCGCCCGCACGGATCAGAGCCTGGCCCTGAGCCTGGGGAACGTGACACGTCCCGTATTTCCACGCTCATCCATCAAGTCGATCCAGTGTCTGCCGTTGATAGAATCGGGGGCGGCGGAACACTATGGCTTCGATGCCGCCGATATTGCTCTGGCCTGCGCGTCCCATGTCGGCAGTGAGCGTCACGCCAGCCTGGCGGCCGCGATGCTGAAGAAGATCAGCCTGGGGGAGGATGCGCTTGGGTGCGGCGTGCATTCACCGCTTGGCGCATCCGCCGCCAAAGCCCTTTGGCGATCAGGCAACGAACCAAATCAGCTGCATAACAACTGCTCGGGCAAGCATGCAGGCATGCTCGCGACCGCAAAGCATCTCGGAGAGGACATAACCGGATACTGGCTGCCGGAACATCCCGTACAGAAACGCGTGCACGAGATCATGGCAAGCATGAGCGACCTTCCGCTGGGCAATGATGTCATGGGAATCGATGGTTGTTCGGTTCCGAACTGGGCCCTGCCACTGTCGACCTTGGCCGGCATGTTTGCGCGGCTGGTGACGGGAGAAGGTCTGTCCTCCGAGCGCGCCTCGGCCTTTCGTACGATCATGTCGGCCTGCTGGAGCGAACCTGAACTGGTCGCAGGTCCCGGGCGGGCCGATAGCGTCGTCATGCGCAAGCTCTCCGGACGTGTCTTTATGAAGACAGGCGCCGAAGGTGTGTATTGCGGCGGCTTCCCTGAGCTTGGGCTAGGGTTTGCTTTGAAGATCGACGATGGCACGACACGCGCGTCAGCCGGTACGGCATTGGCGCTCGTCGAACGCGTCATTCCCGAGACGCCCGACCTGATGCAGCGCAATGTCTTGAAGAGCTGGCGGGGCGCTGAAGTTGGAACGATCCGCACAGCCCCCGCGCTGGAGCGCGCCTTTGATCAGTTGAAGATCTAGAAGCACGAGCAGGCAAATCGAAGTGCTTCCGGAAAAGTGGACACACGTTTTCCGATAAGAAGCACAACCAAACAAAGCCCCTAGACGGCCAGATTGCCGAAGATCGACACGCGCCCCGTTTGCGTGGTCGTTGTCGAAAGATCTGGTCCGATCACACGGCCATGATCCATTGCGCGGATCGCCCCGTTTCGCGAGCCTGAAATCATGTTGCCGGAAACAAGGCAGGCTCCGGCGTCTTTGTCTGCGGAAATCATGATGCCGACGCTCGCCTCCCGGATTACGTTCCCCGTCGCCGAGACGTTGCGCATGTAAGCACCCCAGCCGATTGCGAGACCAGCGGTCGCCGCCTCCTCGATCGTATTGCCCGTTACGGTCGCGTCGGCCTCGACGGTGATGCCCTCGCCGCGTTTGTCGACCGGCTCGTGCTCACGCCGGAATAGATTGCGCACAAGATTGCCCTGCACCACCGCAAGCCGTCCGCCCTCATTGAAGTTGGTGACGGCGATACCGGTGGCCGCCGTATCCACGAGGTTCTGCGAAATCACCGCGCCTTCAAAGCCAAACTCCGCGTAAAGCGCGACCTCGCCGAGCCTTTGGCACGTATTGCCGACAATCTGAATGTTCGACGCGGCGTTGCCCCGTACAGCGGAAAACGCGCAATCGCTGATCTTGTTGTTGGCGACAGTCACGTTGTTTGCGCGAAAGACGTTGATGCCGTTGCCGTTCGGCCCGTCGCCACCGTCTCTGGCCGTAACGTGTGAGATGCGATTGCCGGAGACCATCGTGCTGTCATCGCCCGCATGCGAGCGCCAAACTTGAATGCCGTTATTGCCGCAATGGGCAATGGTGTTTCGGGTGATTTCAAGCCCCGCGGAATCCAAAGCGAAAATGCCGACGGCGCCGATTTCTGAGATCATGCAACCTTCAATGCGGCCCGCACAGGCCCGAACACGAAGCGCTGAGCCTGAAGCTCCCTGAATCTCCAGATTTTCGAGCCGTATGTTCTGACAGTCCTCCAGCGATACGACGTGTTGAACCTGTCCACTGCCCTCAAGCCGTATCCCCTCAATGACAATATTCGATACGTTGCGTGCGGAGATGATGCTCTCGGCGTTAGCGCCCACGAGCGCCGTCGTGCCGTGAGCTCCAATCAGCCGCGTGCCGTTTCTCAATTCCAGCCCGCCTACGACAAAGCGGCCAGCGGGAAGCAGGACAGGGCGACCCGCGGCGTACGCGACGTCGATTGCATCTTGTAGAACAGCGGCTTGATCTCGGGCGGAGCCGGACCGCAACTTGAGCGCAGATCCGTCATCGACGGCAGCCGCTTGTGTCGGGCGCGCGGCAACCGAGGTGGCGCCAAGAGCGAAGGCAAGGCCGGTACTCGTCGCCAGAACGGCTCTGCGATTGAAATCCATAGGGAAGCGGCTCCGCGGTCATGATCAGTAGTGGCTGAGCATGCAAACAGCGGGCCATAAAACCCTCAGAAGCCCCTCTCCTCGAGGCAAGTCTGCAGGATCGCAACGCCACCGTTAACGATGTCGTCTACGGAAAGCCTGCCGTTCTTGCCGCTGAGGTCGACCGGAAGGTGAACAAAGCCGATGCAACTGTTGTTTCCAGATAGACGGTTGAGCGAGGTATACAACACGTTATTGCACAGATAGCCGCCCGCATCCTCGGAGAGCTGCGCGGGAAACCCCTCCGCGCGGAGCCGATCGACGATGGAGGCCGCCGGAAAGGTCGAAGGGAGCGCATCCGGCGCGTCGGCCGCAATTTTCGGGGCCAACGGAAAGCTCCCGCAGATATCAACGCTGCTGTGGCAATGATTGCGAGCGAGGGTTTCAATAACAAGCCCCTCCGCGCGGCGTGACACCCCGAAATGCAAAATGACTTGCGGATTTTCGTCTGCAATCAATTCAGCGACCTGTCGGGGAGCAACCTCCCAATCGACGGGGAGGATACGCCAAGTCAGCCGCACGCCTGGAAGTGCTGCGATCGAGAGCGCCAACCGCTCTACAACGACCGCGGAGGCGTTTTCAGGTACACCTGGAAACGAACCGAAACCGGTAATGAGCACGCGAGCCGTCGCTATCTGGGTCATTCTCGCAAACTTAGTCCGCTTGGGCAGACTCACAAGCTACCGAACGGCTCTATTGGCTCAGGACATGCCCATCAGCGCCATGATCCGGTCAACAGCGAGCGTTGGCAGCAGTTGTCCATTGCGAACATCAGCTTCGATCTGAGGCAGCTCAGCAGCGACCTTCGCATTGGAGTGCAATGCTCCCATCAGCCGCGCTTCCAGCATGTCACGCATCCAGCCAACAGCCTGATGACGGCGCCGCTCGGCGAACTCACCGGAAGCCGTCGTCAATTCGCGATGTTGTTTGATTTTGTCCCACAGTTCATCAAGACCATTGTTCGTGGCGCCTGAAATCGTAAGAACCGGCGGCGACCATGTCGTCGATTGCGGCGCGAGGATATGCAGTGCGTTGCGGTATTCGGCAGCGGCATTCTTCGCGCGCAACACGTTGTCGCCATCGGCCTTGTTGATCGCGATCATGTCCGCAATCTCGATGATGCCCTTCTTGATCCCCTGCAGATCATCGCCACCACCGGCCAGCAACAGCACGAGGAAGAAGTCGACCATATCGGCAACGGCGGTTTCGGATTGTCCGACACCCACCGTCTCGACGATCACGACATCGAAGCCGGCCGCTTCGACCACAGCCATTGTTTCACGGGTCTTGCGCGTAACGCCCCCCAGCGTGCCCGAGGACGGCGACGGTCGGATGAAGGCCTGTGAGCTCTGCGCAAGCTGGCTCATGCGGGTCTTGTCGCCAAGGATGGAGCCCCCGGTTCGCCGCGACGTCGGATCGACCGCGAGCACCGCGACTTTCAGCCCGCTATTAACGAGGTTCATGCCCAGTTGGTCGATGGTGGTCGACTTACCCACACCCGGCACACCAGTGATGCCAAGCCGGACGGCACCGCCGGTGCGAGGCAGCAAAAGCTGCAGCACCCGTTGCGCGAGAGCTTGATGTTCAGCCTTGGTGCTTTCAATCAGCGTGATGGTGCGCGCCAGCATAGCGCGATCACCTGCGGCGACGCCTTCGGCAAATTGTTCAGCGCTGGGCTGGCTCTTGGCCGTCTGGTTCAACATTCCTACGGCCTTCCATGACCTTGCATTGCGTTTCCTTGATCTGCGGCTCAAGGGACCGGTGACCCCGGCATCAGGCGCGACGCTTCGTGTACAATGTGATGCATACGAGCCGCGCCACGCCCCGAAACCGCCCGGTTCTCTTACCAAGGCTGTTTCAGTCAAGAAAGGGCCCGTGTCACCATGTCAAATGGCCTGTATTGGGATCAGGGTGCCGCACGCGAAACGTATTAACGACGAAGCGCCGATCGGATTTTCCGGCGCCGAGGAGCATTGCAGATGTCGGATTTCTCTCCAACCACGATGATCGCGCTAGGCGTCGCAGTATTTTTTCTGTGCGCCATGGTTTGGTGGGCTGTCCGCCGCGCGCCTCCCATGGCACGCATCGCAACAAGAATTGTTGTTGGCACCGCCTCTCTCGTCTCCCTCGCACTGTTGTTCTTAGCAAGCGAGATGGAGCTCCGCGCGCCACTTCCAGAAGTCGCGGCACCCACGCAGCAGACGCCAGAAGTTGCGGAGAAAAAGCAGGCTGCCAAACCGGAAGGCGTAGAACCGGAGAAAGACACAGCTACCGCTTCCGCTCAGGAAAAGGCAGCGCGCGCAGAGGCGCGTCGCGTAGAAGAGGAAGCCGGGCGCCGGATTGGGGAACTGGCCGCAGAAAGGAAGGAGGAGATGGAGCGCGGTGCGGCGGAAAAAGGCGCGACGGCGCAATCAAGCGAAGTACTTGAACAAGAGCGCAGAGAGCCCAGTGCAGGGGCCGCGCCTTCCTCCGGTGGACTTACCCAACTTCCGGAAATTGGCGGTGCGACACGCGGATCTCGAGCAACGGGCGAAAGTTCTCAGAAGAAATCATATAGCCGCAGTTTCCGTAGGCCTGAAGCATCAGGAGCACCACCTGGTGCTAAAATGGCGAGACCTGCCCGACCGGAATTTCAGCCATCCGCCGTGCCTCCTCCCAGTGCGACGGCGCCGACGGCGGCACCGCAAATTGCCCCCCCTCCCGAAACGGAGATGGCTGCTCCAGAAGCTGAAATGGCCGTTGTACCGAGTGAGTCGGCAACGGAATCTGAAAACGAGGATTGGAGTGTTGTTCCCGTTTTCTACGGAACCGATCGCGAACGGAAAAGTACAAACACTGAGGCCACGGAAAAGATTAGCTACGACTGGCAGCGGGGGCGACGTCTCGAGTTGGGACGTGCGCTTGTTACGATCCCCAAGGATCACGTCGTGCCGATGGTCGAGCGGCCGTGGGCCATCCGTATTCCCTACATCAACGTCACTCTGTACGAAGCAGAAGAAGACCCCAAAGAGCATTTCACGATCAAGGAGTTGAAGGCGCTCACCCGTGAAGAATTTCTGGATCTCGTGCGTATGCGCCTTGCTGGGTCAACGCGCTTCAAGGACCACGCTCTTGTTTTCGTGCACGGCTATAAAACGACCTTCGAGAACGCCATCTTCCGTACCGCTCAAATCTCTTACGATTTGAAGTTTGACGGTGCGCCGTTCCTCTATAGCTGGCCGTCCGGCGGTACGCTTCAAGGTTATACGTATGACCGGGAGAGCACGGCGCAGGCGGAACCCTATCTGCGCAAGTTCCTTGAAATGGTCGTCAGCGATACCGGCGCGAAGAAGGTCAGCATCATCGCCCACTCAATGGGGAACCAACTTCTGCTCCGTGTATTGCAGGATCTCAAGCGTTCTCTACCCGACGGTGTTCTAATCAGTCAGCTGGTATTGGCCGCACCAGATGTCGACCGTGACAGCTTTGAATACATCGTAGGATCGATCCAGGGGATTGCAGAGGGGATCACGCTTTATTCGGCTGCTAATGATCAGGCGCTGCAGATTTCCCGCCGCGTCAACGGTGGTGTTCCGCGTGCGGGAGACGTGCCCGATGATGGCCCCATTATCCTGGAAGGAGTAGACACAATCGATGCGACAGCTAGCAGTATGGATAGCATCGGCATCAACCACTCCGGCTACGCTGAGAACAATGCGCTGTTGGAGGATATTGGCAGATTGATCTCATCAGGCCTGCGACCGCCAGAAAAACGGGTGCCGACGCTTGAGCGCGTAACCATCGACCGTGGCACCTACTGGCGCTATCCGGCCATCGCTGTCCCAGACGTAGCCGGCACGGGGAAATAAGGGATGGGTTTCGACGGGCTGTCGTGCAGTTTAACACCAGACCTGCGAGTGTACGCCCGTTAGGAGGACTTCCATGTTTCGCGCAATTGGCGCGCTGACCTTGCTTTCGCTCATACTGATCGGAGCGGCGACGAAAGCCCGCGCCAATCAGACCTTTATCTGCGAAGATGGCAGCCAGGTCACGGTTCTGCCCGGGCAATTGGAGTTGATGAAGCGCACCGACCCCTGTGTCGCGCGCCACTTCGGGGGCGTGCCACAGCCTCAGCAACCAGCTGCACCACAACCGTCTTGGGCCCCGATGCAGGCGCCGCTCCCCGATCGCAAGCCAGAAGTTGAAATTGCGGGCTTCGCCGTTCCCGAGGGGCAAGAGGCCGCAGCACCAAAAGCGAAGAAAGAAGTCGAATCCGACTACCGGAACGTTCACATCATCAACGCAAGCCCCGGTTCCGCGCAGTTCTTTGAACACAAGCGTTAGCTTTTGCTTGGCATCGATACGCCGATAAACTGTCAGTTAAGTAGGAAATGCCAAAGTCCGTAGGAGCCGTGCGTCGAGCGGTACGCGAACTGCGGGGGTGTTTCATGCGTTCTGTTTTCTCAGCGAGCCCAATGCGGCTGGCTCTAAGCGTTTTCTTCTTGGGTTTTTGCGCAGGAATTCAGCCTGTAAAGGCCGACCCGGCGCTAAAGGCTTCAAAATTTCCAGAACGCGACTTTGCAGTGGCTGAGGTTCCCGACGCGAGCCAAAACGCCAAGGGGCCAGGCGATAGGGATGAAAGCGACCCTTACGCCGATTGGTCGCGAAGCAAACTAGAAAACGAAGTCCATTTCAAACGTCACCCTCTGACTGAAAACTACCCCAACGATTTCGCTGTCGTGTGCGAAGCCGGTTGTAGCTCCGGACGCGTTGGGGTCGTTGATCTCACGCCACGTCGTCCCGCCCAACCAGCAGCGGGCAACGGCGAAATACCCATGATAGAGCTTCTGAGCAATGCAGCAGTCTGCGTCGGCGGATGCTACACCGATGCAGGACCCCAAATGGCTTTTGCGGGAGGCGACATTGGATCAGACGCCATGAACTGGCTGACGACGGTCGAGCCAAAGGCGTCGAAGCCGTCAGCGCAGACGGGAGCCCGTTGGTACGATCGCATCCAAGGCACTGAGCCCCGATAAAATCGGAGTCTCCTTTAGGTCCAAAGCGCACGAAGGCCAAAAAACGCTGTGTCTTTGATACGGCGTTTGATGCCCTGGGCGACGCTCGAATGCGTGTCGGTTGCGAACGTCATCGACAGCATGACACGGCGTTCTCCGGCGGCGATCGGCGTCACGCGGTGCAGGACCTTCTGCCCTTCGAACATGACGAAACGGTTCGGTGGAGTTTCGACCACGTCGATGTCCCGCCCAAAGCGTGCTTCCAGGCGCGCGGCAGAAAGACCATCGCCCGTTGCATTCCGATTGATGATTGGAATGAGAACGGTGACGTGGCGCCCTCGGTAGAAATTGTGATCGTAATGCCAGCCGATATGATCGCCGGGACGGTCATAAAAAAGGATGGAGCAGGAACTCTGGTCGTTGATTGGTGTGGGACGAGCAGTATCGCCTAGGATCGAAGATACGAGCTTTGAAAGAGCTGGGGATCTGTAGAGGGCGACCACACGCGGCGCTTTCACCATCAACGTCTCGTAGGCAACGGTGCCACCCTTTTTGTGCGCGGGCAGATAGCTGCGCTCTGTTTCGACGAGCGTCTCGATTTCAGACCGCAGAGCCGCGAATTGGTCGGCTGGCAATACGTCATCAAGGTAGACAAGCCTTCTGTCGAAAGACGGAAGGCGTTCTTGGCTTCGGGAGTTGAGCACATCGCCAGTGAGGAATTCTGAAACAGCAGAGGTTTCGGATTCCAGCGACTTATAAAGCTGCACTCTGCTGTAGCGCAGATAGGCCAAAGTGGCACTGAATAAGAGAAAGCCCACAGCAAGGGTAAGCCACATCACGTTAAGGCTCCTCAAGTCGCGAACAAATCACTCAAAACATTCTAGCGCAGATTGGTTCCCTTGCCGATGGTTTCAAGACGGATCATTCCGGCGCGTTCACAACAGCAAGGTTGTGCTAATGCGGTCGATAATAGCAAGCGACGATCATGGAGACGCAACAGGGAAAGAGTAGAAATATCATGTAGATATGCGGAAGGACGCGAGCCGCACAATTAAGCGCCAGGCAAGGGAGTTCCGAAAATGGGAGCTTATCGCTGCAACAATTTGAACACATAAAGCTGAGGCGGCGGCTGAAATTCTATATGCAAGACATAATAAATGCTCAGAAACGCTGGAGCTCGTTTTTGCATTAGAATTGAACGACGACCTCCCTCATTGGATCGGAATAGCTATCGGCCGGGACCACAGCGGACATATGCGATATCCGACTTGGTCAGACCGATTGTGCAGGAAGGCGCGCTCAAAAAAGCCGGTCCCAGAAAAATAGGTGCAGTAGAGCACCGGCTTATTGTGATTGGGCGCAGGCCGTGGCCAGGAGTGCCACACGAGTATCCCACCTGGAGATGCCGTGACAGCCAACCACGCCAGTATCAAAAAGCAGACTGACGTAGTGCCCGCACGCCCCACTGTTGCCGACTACTCAGCCGCTTCCTTTGCATAACCCAGGCTTTGACTGAGCTTTGCAATGAGCCCCGCAGCCGCTTGCGGAATGTTCGTGCCTGGACCGAACACAGCCTTGGCGCCAGAAGAGAACAATTCATCGTAGTCCGCTGGTGGAATGACACCGCCCACGACGATCATGATGTCGCCGCGTCCTTCCTTTTCTAGCGCTGTACGCAGTTCCGGTACCAATGTCAGATGGCCAGCGGCGAGTGAAGAGACACCGATGATGTGGACGTCGTTTTCGACGGCTTGTCGCGCTGCTTCATCAGGGGTGGCGAAAAGAGGTCCGATGTCGACGTCAAAACCGAGATCCGCGAATGCAGAGGCAATCACCTTCTGGCCGCGATCATGTCCGTCCTGGCCCATCTTGGCGATGAGAATACGTGGCCGGCGGCCATCGTGCTTTTCGAAATCTTCAACCAATGCCAGCACACGGCCAACATCTTTGTTCATCGATTTTGCCTCTTTGCCGTAGACGCCGGAAATTGCGCGGATCTCCGCCCGGTGTCGCGTGAACACCTTTTCCATTGCGTCCGAAATTTCGCCGACGGTCGCTTTTGCGCGGGCTGCGTTTACGGCGAGTTCCAACAGATTGGCGTTGCCGGCAGCGCCGGACGTCAGGGCCTCAAGGGCCGCGGCGACTTCTGCGTCGCTTCGCTCGGCCCGCAACCGCTCAAGTTTGGCGATCTGCTGCTCACGGACCGCCTTGTTGTCGACTTTTAGGACTTCAAACTCAGCGTCTGTTTCTACCGTGTATTTGTTGACGCCAACAATGGTCTGCTGACCAGAGTCGATGCGTGCCTGCGTTCGTGCCGCGGCTTCCTCGATGCGCATTTTGGGAATACCGGCGGCAATGGCTTTCGCCATACCTCCGAGGCTCTCGACCTCGTCGATGTGCTTCAGTGCGCGTTGCGCCAGATCGTAAGTCAGCCGCTCAATGTAATAGCTGCCGCCCCACGGATCGGCGATCCGGCTTGTACCCGACTCTTGTTGCAGGAATAGCTGCGTATTGCGCGCGATGCGGGCTGAGAAATCGGTCGGCAGCGCGATCGCTTCGTCGAAGGCGTTGGTATGCAGAGATTGCGTGTGCCCTTGCGTCGCCGCCATGGCTTCTACGGCTGTCCGTACGACGTTGTTGAAAACGTCCTGCGCCGTAAGGCTCCATCCGCTGGTTTGTGAGTGGGTACGCAACGAAAGCGAGCGCTCATTCTTCGGCGCAAACTCGGATTTGACCAAGCCGGCCCACAACAAACGGGCGGCGCGCATCTTGGCGATTTCCATGAAGAAGTTCATGCCGATCGCCCAGAAGAACGACAGCCGTGGCGCGAACGCATCGATGTCGAGACCCGCCGCCACGCCTGCGCGCGCATACTCGATGCCGTCAGCAAGCGTGTATGCCAGCTCCAGATCTGCCGTCGCTCCAGCTTCCTGCATGTGATAGCCGGAGATCGAAATGGAATTGAACTTCGGCATCTTCTTGCTGGTGTAAGCGAATATGTCGGAGACGATGCGCATCGAAGGTGCGGGAGGGTAGATGTAAGTGTTCCGCACCATGAATTCTTTGAGAATGTCGTTCTGGATCGTTCCCGAAAGCTTGTCCGGGGAAACGCCTTGTTCCTCGCCCGCAGCAATAAAGAGAGCCAGAACGGGTAGGACCGCGCCATTCATGGTCATGGAGACCGACATCTGCGACAGGTCGATGCCCGAGAACAGCGTGCGCATGTCGTAGATGGAGTCGATCGCAACGCCCGCCATGCCGACGTCACCACGCACCCGCGGATGGTCGGAATCGTAACCGCGGTGCGTCGCCAGATCGAAAGCGACCGAAAGGCCCTTCTGCCCGGCTGCAATATTGCGCCGATAAAATGCGTTGGAATCCTCAGCTGTCGAAAAGCCCGCGTATTGGCGAACAGTCCACGGCTGCGTCACGTACATCGCCGGATAGGGGCCGCGCAAAAATGGCGCGATCCCAGGATAAGCGTTGTCGACAAAGTCCAACCCGTCGATATCGGCGTTGGAAAAGCCAGGCTTGACGGGAATTCCCTCGGGCGTCTGCCAGACGGGGCCGCCTGCGGCGGCATCGGCAGCCTGAGCGGCACCAAGATCGATCTTCGTAAAATCAGGAATTCGCGTCATTTTATTTGGCCTTGAGAGGTCGAGCGCTACGGCTGTCGCCTTCGTTATTAATTAGCACAATTCACAGTGTACCGCTGGCAAAGCTATTTGACACGCGTTTGCGCAAACGGAGAACACCCTATTGGGTAGGGATGCCGAGATGATCGTGCAACTTGCGTAATAGGCTAAGGACGTCTTGGCCGGCATAAATAAAGGCATCGACCCCGGCGGCTTCGAGTGCAGCGGACTGTTCGCCCGGACGCCCCGCCATGTATACATGGCTGGCACCTTGCGCTTTCAACGCTTTTGCGACGGTTTCACCCATATCAGCGTATTTCGCATCGCTAGATGAAATGCAGGCCAAGCGAGCCCCACTTGCCGCAAATGCTTCCGCCGCTTCATTGGCATTGGCATATCCATCGGAGATCAATGCTTCGATGCCGCCCGAGCCCATCAGATTTCGGATCCAGGATGAGCGTGCCGTGTGTTCCGCGATCGCACCAAGAGCAGCTACGAAGATTTGTGGGCGCTGTCCCTTCTCCGAAAGATAACGATCGGAGGCATCGCGTAATGCCTCGAAAGGCTCGCTGAGCCGAACGCAGGGTAACGGGGTTGCTGTTGTTGCGCCGACTTCTGCTTGCACCACTTTGCTGCGCGTCGCGTGCTCCTTGAAGGTTGAGATGAGTTCCGCGAATGTCAGCTCGCTATCGCCTTCACGCAGAGCCGTTGGCGGTGTGGTTGCTCGAGGTTCGACATCGAGAACTTTCACTGGAGCTTCGTTGAGCAAAGGAAACTCGCTCGTTCCCGTGACCGCGGCACGACGCGTCGCGATATCGCTTGCGCGCTTCTCGCGAACCTGAGCGATGCGATCGTGGATTTTGCCCGCAACGAGGCTCTCGACGATACCGCCTTCAGCTTCAATCTCCTGGAAGAGCGTCCATGCGGCCTGAGCCAACTCGTCCGTCAAACCTTCATAGGCTCCTGATCCGGCGGCGGGGTCGGCGACGCGCCAGATATTCGACTCTTCCTGCAAAATAAGATGAGTGTTGCGCGCGATGCGCCGTGCGAAGCCATCCGGCAATCCGAGAGCAGCCGTGTGGGGAAGCACGGTGATGGTGTCCGCGCCTGCAATGCCGGCCGTGAACGTAGCCATGGTTCCACGCAGCATATTCACCCAGGGATCGCGCTGGGTCAGCATGCGCCAAGCGCTTTCTGCGTGGATTTTAATCGGACGCGGAGTGAGGCCGGAAGCCTCCTCGACACGCGCCCAGAGACGTCGCAACGCTCTAAGTTTCGCAATTCCTAGGAACTGGTCGGCATCAACAGCGATCGTCCACGATAAGGCACGTGCCGCATCATCAATGTCCAGGCCCGTATCGCTAAGCGCACGAAGATAGGCAACACCCGTAGCGAGCGCGATGGCCAACTCCTGGACTTCGGAGGCGCCGGCCTCATGGTACCCGCGTACGTCACATGTGAGGAATGGACCGGTGAAGCCCTGCGCTTTGAGTGCCACTACGGCATCGCCTAGACGCTTGGAAATGGCCGCCCAAGGCGCCGACATTACTCCCGTCGCGGTCATGGTGCCGATCGGATCTAGTCCGAAGTCGACCGCACATTCTGATGGCGTGTGTCCGCGCTGTGTAATCAAGGCCGCCAGCATTGCGGCATTCGCTCGGCCGCCATGCGCAGGTTCAAGCCGAACCGTGATCATGTCTAGCGCCACGCCGGCAAGAGCAGCATCAAGATCACTGACGGTTTGTGCTGTCAGCCCGAACCCGCGTGCCGCGCGGCTGCCGTGCGGCACGATAGCGATCGCGTCACTTCCACCCTGGAGGTCATCGAGGATCAGTTGCGAGGCCACGTGCGCATCAGGATGATCGACACGCTGGCAGATCCGCCATGGCCGTTCCGTCTCGGTTCGCGTGACCCGTGGCTTGTCACCGGCGCGCCCGTAAAGCGGCAAAATGCGGAGACCGTCGGCGGAATGCGATACCATACGCTTTTCGAAGTCGCCGCCCTTGAGCGCCTTTTCCACCAGCTTGACCCAGGCATCGTGTGTTCCCGGCTCGAAGTCGGCCGCGAGGGGGCGAGCTTCAGTTGTCATTGGGCGTGTCTCTCCATTCCAGTGATTTAGTGCAGATCTCAATTCGCACGAAAAAGCAGCGAAGCGGAATTGGGTGTTTGGTCGCTCCAACCACTTTTGTGCAGCACAGCATAGTCATTGTGGTGTCACACAAATAGATATCTTGCAAAGATGTTAGTCGGTCATGCAACTGGGTTTGCAAAGCGCGGATGTACGTGCATAGAGGTCAGATCTGTCCGTAAGCTGAGTCGCTTCGATACCGTCACTAATCCCGCGAGGTCATGAACAATGAGCCAATCGGTTCTCCAGGATGGCAAGATCTATCTCGGAACCAGCGTTAAGCCTGAGTATCTCGATCTCAAATTGGCGAACCGCCACGGCTTGATTACTGGAGCGACGGGTACCGGTAAAACGGTGACCTTGCAGGTGTTGGCCGAAGGCTTCTCCAAGAATGGTGTCCCTGTTTTCGCTGCCGATATCAAGGGCGACTTATCTGGCATAGCAAAAGCCGGTGAGCCGAAGGATTTCATTGTCAAACGCAATGAAAAGATCGGCCTGACGGAATACCAGAATCAAGCCTATCCCACCGTTTTTTGGGATGTCTTCGGCAAATCGGGTCATCCGATCCGCACGACCATCCTAGACATGGGGCCGCTGCTTCTCTCGCGCATGCTGGAACTCAATGAAGTCCAGGAAGGCGTCCTCAATGTCGCGTTCCGTGTCGCTGAAGAAGAGAAACTTCCTCTGCTCGATCTGAAAGATTTGCGCGCGCAGATACACAACATCGGCGAGCGCGGCAAAGAGCTCTCGATGAAGTACGGGAACGTTGCGACCGCATCGATCGGTGCGATCCAGAGGCGTCTGCTGGTTTTGGAGGAGCAAGGGGCCGACCAATTTTTCGGCGAACCGGCGCTCGATATAAACGACTTCATGCGCGTCAGCATGGATGGTCGCGGTATAGTGAATTTGCTGGCTGCAGATCAGCTCATGCAAAAGCCCCGGCTTTACGGCACGTTCCTGCTGTGGATGCTGACGAAACTCTGGCAGACGCTGCCGGAAGTTGGCGATCAGCCGAAGCCCAAGCTGGTTTTCTTTTTCGACGAAGCGCATCTGCTGTTTGATGAAGCTCCAAAACCCCTTCTCCAGCGCATTGAGCAAGTCGCGCGTCTCATTCGTTCGAAGGGCGTCGGCGTTTACTTCATTACGCAAAACCCGCTCGACGTCCCTGACAGCGTTTCTTCGCAGCTCGGCAACCGCATTCAGCATCAGTTGCGCGCGTTCACTCCTAAGGAACAGCGGGCAGTCAAGACAGCGGCAGAAACCTTCAGGCCAAACCCGGACATCGATACCGAGCGCACGATCCTTGATCTCGGCATCGGTGAAGCGCTCGTTTCGATGCTTGAAAATAAGGGCGAACCGTCAATGGTGCAGCGGACATTGATCCGTCCGCCGGAAGGTCAGATTGGCCCACTCACAGACGAGGAACGCGCAACGCTCATGAAGCGTAGTCCCGTCGACGGCAAATATGATGAGGCGGTTGATCGCGAAAGCGCCCATGAGATCTTGGCGAAGCGTGCTGAAGAGCTCGCGGCCAAGGAGGCTGAACTGCAAAAACAGGCGAACTCCGGAGGCACAGGCAGCTGGCTGGGGAACGTCATTTTCGGTCGCGGCCCACGCGGTGGTAAGTCGCTTGGTGAACAAGCCGTCAGCTATGCAAGCAAGTCGATCATGCGTCGGCTCGTAAATACGCTGGTGCGCTCGATCATGCGAGGGCGCTGACCCGATCGAGAATAAAGTTCTTAATTCTGCGCAATTGTATCCGGTGGCTGTTTAAGCCACCGGTTTCCGGCTTTGCCGACCTTGTAGCCTTCGTCAAATAATGCGCGCTGATAGACCGGGTCGAAGAACTGCTCGGACTGCACCTCGAACTCGCGGGGTACCGCAATGAAATTGAAATCGGCGCCAGCGTCCTTAGCCATGCGGTAGATGCGGTAGATCTCGCCTTGGCTTTGGCTCTTGATAAGAGTCGAGATTGCCCGAGAAGCAATCGGTATCGTTTGCGAGCGGATCACCTTCTGTTCGGGGTCGATTTTGGCATTGTTGACGATGTAGATGCGGCGCACGGGAGGCTTCTTGTAAAGTCTGTCAAAGGCTCGGAAAGGCACTTTAACCGGTGAGACGAAAATCTCCTGCGTCGTACCGCCATCAACATGCATCTCCGAATAGATTTTGCCGTCGACCTGCACTTTGATATCGACCGGCGGAAATGCCCCGGGAATGGCGGCTGAGGCGAGAATGACGTCTCTGAAAAGATGCAGGGCGTTTGGGTGCTTGCTGGCGGCAATTTCACCCATGTTCCAAACCACCGGGCGCTGGGCGTCGAGGTTCGTCGTGCCCACGAGCAGGATACGCCCCCTGCGCTGATATTCGTGCGCGATTTCTCGCATCATCCGATGGTCGACGTAGCGTGCAATGAGTGCCTTGAGCGGCGCGGTATCTGCAAGCGCCGGGCCGCCAAGAAGGCCGGGCAGAATCTGCGCGGTCGCGATCTGCGAGGTCTTGTAGCCGGTCCAGATCTCTTCGAGGTCTTTGTCGTATTGCGGGCCCAGAAAGGCGAACGGTGCAATGATCGCACCGGCGCTTATACCCGTGACGACTTCAAATTCCGGGCGATCCCCTCGCGCCGTCCAGCCGGCAAGCAGGCCAGCGCCGAATGCTCCGTCACCGCCACCACCCGACAATGCGAGGATATCGACGACAGGACGTTCCTTCAGCTTCACCGATGCGAGCGAAAAACCGGGCATATTGGGCAGGCGTCGTTTGACTTCCGCACCGATATCCGCGGGAACTTCATCACCCCAGAAGCGGACGCCTGGCAGTCCGGCTACGACAGCTTGCCGGGCTAAGCGCGCATCATCGATGCCATCGCGCAAATCAAGCGTAGCGCAGCCGCCCGCGGCGGCCGCGATTGCCATCATCAGCAGCGCGACGCCGATAGCTCGCCAAAGCGGCACGACATACAATCGATCTGGCAAGAGCACGCCCCCAAGACATGCAATCCCCGTTACAAACTGAACTCGTTTCACAACCTCGTGCCGAGCGCAGCCAGCTTCCAAGCCCCTCAAGAACTCAACGCAGCCGTTTTGTTCTTTTTGCTTCGTAAGCCAATGATCTATGGCTTAAAGCCAAGCTTCCGTCGAGAGTTTGGCAGCATCATCTGTCAGAAATTCGATGCTAAAGATCTTTGGTGCTCAAATATTGGGCAGAACTTCGCAGCCTTCCTACAACTAAACGGTATATCCAACGCCTCTGCCGTGCCGAAACTGAAATGGCGTGGATCTCTCTCGAGAGAGAAAAACCCACGCCATCAAATGAGTGTCAGTCAGCCTTATCCAGGGCCGAAAAATCTATGCGTCACCCCATGAGGGATTCGACGTGCTCCCAATTGACGAGATTGTCGAAGAAAGCCTCAAGGTACTTCGGACGCGCGTTGCGATAGTCGATGTAGTAGCTGTGTTCCCAGACATCGCAGCCCAACAGGGGCTGGGCGCCATGCATCAGCGGGTTTTCGCCATTCGGCGTCTTGCTGACGATGAGCTTTCCGTCTTTTAGAGCCAACCAGCACCAGCCCGACCCAAATTGACCTTTACCGGCCTCAATGAACTCGTGACGTACCTTTTCAAGGCCGCCGAATTCGTCGACGAGGCTTTGCAGTTTGCCCGGCAATTTGCTGCCGCCGCCGTTGGGCTTCATCCATTGCCAGAAATGAATGTGATTATAGTGCTGGCCGATTTGGTTAACGACCGCTTGGTCGCCATCAGCGAAGGCTTTGCGGCAGATATCTTCGACGCTCATGCCGTCGTACTTTGAACCCTTGCCGGCGATCTCATTCCCCTTGTCGACGTAGGCTTGGTGGTGCTTGTCATGATGGAACTGAAGGGTTTCTGCCGACATGTATGGCTGAAGCGCATCGTACGCGTAAGGCAGAGCGGGCAAGGAAAACGACATTAGTAGGCCTCCGGGGCTTGGTCGGTCATTCCGATAGGTGATTTGCGCGCAGACCGTATATCTTTGGACGCGCGGGTGCAACGCGCCGTGCTGCGCCAAGTTCCGAGCTGCAGCAACCGCAAATTCTCGAAATACGTACAAATGAAAAAGCCGGAAGTCTGACTTTAGTCCTGTATGACGCACGTGTGCTTGTGCACCAGACAGCATCAGCAAGAGATTGTCGGCCGGGGAATCCGTTCAGCGAGATTTTGGCGTCGCTACAGCTGCCGGTCTGTAACGTGAAGTCATTATGAGATTTTAGGGTCTAGGATAGAAAGCGCCTATAACGCGAAGACTGACAAACGAGAAGTGCGGGATATTGCAGTTGGCCTTCGTAAATGCGGGCCAACAGTCGAGCTTAAAGTTTAGAATGATTGAAATTGACGACGTGACATGAGAGAGCAAAAGACCGCATATTCCGCGTCCGGTTGTCGCAATGCCTGTAATTGAGAAATTTAGGCGTTACGAATAGGCGCTTGAACTGAGCTGGAATTTTAAGATCAGAGAGAAGAAGAGGTGGGGATGCAGCGACCCTGAGCACTGCACCCCCTGATCACGCCGGGGAAGATGGGCTTCAGGGTTTGGCCAACATAGGTGTCGCTCTCTGAACGCTCCCTGTTTGACTTGTTCATCTACCATTCATCGACTGGTGTTCGCGCCTGATGGGGCGCCGTGATCTCCGCCCTCTGAAAACTCTTCGAACCCGGACTTGAGAACATAAAGAATATTGTTGGATTGAGATGAAGTAGCAAATAGCCAAACTCAAAAAATGAAATAAACAAGTTGCGAGTAGTGGTGAGCACTTATAGTTTCGAGTTGACGGCTGCTCTGGCATACGATAACTCGCTATTTGCCAGACCTTGATTGAAGAAATTCATTAAGAAGAGAATTTCTAATTCCAGGTGAGATCAAAAACACAATAGAATCTGCGCTATTGTTAATGGTTAATTCACGCAGCTGGCGCAAGACCTAGAATGGAAACTGGAACACAGATGTGGGTTTGATCGATATGGCGAGACAGCGCGCAGTGACCAAGAAGGGGAAAGCACCTAAGATGGCCAACGTCAATCTGGCTAAAATGTCTCTGAAGGAACTCATCGCGCTTCAGAGTGATGTGGAACAAGCGATTTTGGCCGCGCGTCAACGCGAGCGTCAGGAAATCCTAGCCAAGATGGAAGAGCTGGCACAAGACGCTGGTTTTTCTATCAACGAGCTCGTCGGTGGCAAAGGGCGTGGCAAAGGAAAAGCGTCGATCTCGGCAGCCAAATACGTCAATCCCGATAATCGTTCGGAAACTTGGACGGGGCGCGGCCGTAAGCCAAATTGGCTCGTCGCGAAGCTGAATAAGGGTTCAAAGCTCGAAGATTTCGCGCTTTGAGAGGAATGATGGGTTCTATTCGAATCTAATATGTTCATTTCAACAATGCCGGCCGCGACAAGCGGCCGGCATTGTTTTTTGACGTAACGACCTTTTGATAAATGCCGGCCTCCCGGTGCAGGTACCCGCCAACGCTAAAACAGGCCGAGAGCCACGCCAACAGTGTGGCGTGAGCAGTGGTCGCCCCACAGGAAAAGTCAGTTTCAGAACGCGGCGGCTTCGGAACCGTAGGATCCCAGACGGCAGGCCTGAAGACGTTGTAGGCGGTTGAATTTGCCTTAGCACTCTCCCCTTGACAGTGCTAATCCAGCTCGCCATATCGCTGGCGCGGCGCGTGAGAACCTCAATTTCGTATTGCGTGGCATTGACGGTTCACGAAGCGTCGTGATCGAGCCTGATTTCAAAGGCCGCGATCAATACGCAAACATTGAACCGTACAATGAGGTTATCGCCATGAAGTTTCGTCCTCTTCATGATCGGGTCCTGGTTCGTCGAATTGACGAAGAAGCCAGAACCTCCGGCGGCATTATCATTCCCGACACAGCGAAAGAAAAACCACAGCGAGGCGAGATTGTTGCTGTCGGCCCCGGATCGCGCGCTGACGACAACAAAGTAGTCCCGCTCGACGTCAAGGTCGGAGATCGCATTCTGTTCGGCAAATGGTCTGGCACTGAGGTCAAGATCGGAGGCGAGGAGCTTCTGATCATGAAAGAAAATGACATTCTTGGCGTGCTCGAGGGTCCGGCAGCGGCAAAGCAGGCCGCCTGATCGATCTCCAAGCATCCATCATTTTACACTCGCGACAATTTTAGGAGTGGTTCAAAATGGCAGCGAAAGACGTAAAGTTTTCGCAGGACGCGCGCGAAAAGATGCTCCGCGGCGTCGATATCCTGGCAAATGCGGTGAAGGTGACGCTCGGTCCGAAAGGACGGAACGTCGTAATGGAAAAGTCATTTGGTGCGCCGCGTATCAGTAAGGATGGCGTAACGGTCGCCAAAGAAATCGAACTTGAAGACAAGTTTGAGAACATGGGCGCGCAAATGTTGCGCGAAGTCGCTTCAAAGACCGCAGATCTCGCCGGTGATGGGACGACCACTGCGACCGTTCTGGCCCAGGCAATTGTCCGGGAGGGTGTAAAGTCGGTTACGGCCGGCGCAAATCCCATGGACATCAAGCGCGGCATTGATGCCGCGGTAGCAGCCGTTGTTGCGGAACTTGCGCAGAAGGCCAAGCAAGTCACGCTGAACGAAGAGATTGCCCAGGTCGGCACGATTTCGGCGAATGGCGATTCAGAAGTGGGCCGTATTATCGCCGAAGCAATGAAGAAAGTCGGCAATGAAGGCGTGATAACCGTCGAAGAGGCGAAAAGTCTCGAAACCGAGTTGGATATCGTCGAGGGGATGCAATTCGACCGCGGGTATCTCTCCCCCTATTTCATCACCAATGCGGAAAAGATGATCGTCGAGTTTGAGAATCCATTGATCCTCATCCACGAAGCAAAGCTCTCAGGTCTTCAGGCAATGCTGCCTGTCCTCGAAGCTGTTGCGCAATCCGCCAGGCCGCTTCTGATCATCGCTGAAGACGTTGAGGGCGAAGGCTTGGCGACACTGGTCGTCAACAAGCTACGCGGTGGCCTGAAGGTTGCCGCCGTCAAGGCTCCGGGCTTTGGCGACCGCCGCAAAGCGATGCTAGCCGATATCGCCGTTTTGACGGGTGGCACCGTCATCTCCGAGGATGTCGGCATCAAGCTCGAAAACGTGACGCTCGACATGTTGGGAACCGCCAAACGCGTCACGGTCGACAAGGAAAGCACGACGATCGTGGACGGTGGTGGCAGCGCGGCCGACCTCGAAGCCCGGTGCCGTCAGATCAAAGCCCAGATCGAGGAAACGACGTCCGACTATGATCGCGAGAAACTGCAGGAGCGGTTAGCCAAGCTCTCGGGCGGTGTCGCGGTGATCAAGGTCGGTGGCGCTACCGAGATGGAAGTTAGAGAGCGCAAGGACCGCGTCGACGACGCATTACACGCCACACGTGCGGCCGTTGAGGAAGGTCTTGTCCCTGGCGGCGGCGTTGCACTCTTGCGCGCTGCTACCGTGCTTGACCGGTTGACGCCTGAAAACGAGGATCAAAAGACCGGTATGAATATCGTTCGCAAGGCTCTGCAGGCGCCCGCGCGACAGATCTTCACCAATGCGGGTGAAGATGGATCCGTTATCATCGGCAAGATCCTGGAAAACGACGCCTATAGTTTTGGCTATAACGCCCAACTGCATGGCTACGGAGACCTCATTCAGACGGGGGTCGTCGATCCGGCCAAGGTTGTCCGGTGCGCCCTGCAGGATGCAGCCTCCGTGGCAGGCCTCCTCGTCACCACCGAGGTGATGATCGCCGAACATCCGAAGGAGGAGCCCGCAGCAGGTCCAATGCCCGGCGGCATGGGCGGGATGGGCTTCTAACCCGTCTCCGTCATACTATTTGAGAAGGGCCGGCATTAAGCCGGCCCTTATGTTTTAAGTTTCTCAATCTGTTGACTCAGGCATTCGCAATGTAGGGCCTTGCGACTGTTGCGAGGTGATGATGAAGCTGCGCGTCATCATCCGGAAAATCGGCGGCGATCCACCAGTCCTGAAATTGCCGCAGGACGATACCGACGTTGGGTCCAGGGGGCACGCCGAGCGCGACAACGTCGGAACCTTTGAAAGGCACCTCCGGAACCTTCCACGTCGAGAGTTCATGGAAGCGTACGTGCCAAGCTTCATCGGCCGCACCGGCTGCGGATCGAGCCCATGTCATAATGTATGCTCGTTGGAATGCATCGAGTGAGAGCCGGAAGCGGCAGGCTTTCGCACGCGCAAGATTAGCTTCGGGCCCAAGGGCTGGATCTGTCAGCACAGCGGCTTCAAGTTGGCCGCGCTCTAAATTGGAGAGCCTTAGGCGGTCAGCCAAGGCATTGGCCTCGTCCAATGTGGAACAGGCGAGCGCCGCCAAACGCAGGATAGCATCGGGACTTCGCTCTAAGGCGCGTTCGATCTCGGCGACATGTGAGAGAGAAGCGACGTCGCCCTTTCGGCCGAAAACGATTTCGCCGATTCCCGAGCGAACAATGACATCGACAACGGGCAACACGCCAACAGCAACCAGCAAACGCAAAATCTCAGAGCGGACGCGTTCTCCCGATAAGCGCGTCAGCCCATCTCGCTCGGCGATACATGCTGCCAGCCCTTCGCCGTCGCAATCGCCGATGCCGTACGTCGCTTGAAAACGGAAGAATCGCAGAATGCGCAAATAATCTTCTCGGATGCGCGCGACGGGATCCCCAATGAAACGTACGCGCCGTGCGAGGAGGTCTGCGTAGCCGCCGACAGGATCATAAACTTGTCCCTTACGATCGCAGTAGAGCGCGTTGAGGGTGAAGTCGCGTCTACGGGCGTCTTCCTCCCATTCGGTTGTGAACGCGACGGTTGCGTGACGGCCGAATGTTTCCACATCACGCCGGAGCGTCGTGACTTCGAAGGGCACGTGGCTGGAGATAACTGTAATTGTTCCGTGTGCTGCACCCGTCGCGATGCCTTTGAGACCTGCAGCCTGGACCAGCCGCATCACGTGGTCGGGTTCGGCCGTCGTAGCAATATCGACGTCATGGATTGGTTCACCTAACAGGGCATTGCGCACAACGCCGCCAACGGCGCGCGCCGAATATCCTCCTCTCTCAAGGGCGTCGAACACTGCTTGAATTCCGGCCGAGTTCAACCAGTCAGCGCCAGCAAGGTTGGGCAGACCAGCGTCGGAGTTCGGCCGATCTCGATCACCCTGCATTTTTGCGCCTTCATCCACCTGAGGACTGTTCGTCTCGTTTGATATGGCCGGGAACGATTTTACCGCCTTCAAAAACGGGAGGTTGGTAGGCTTCGCCCGGACGTCCGCCGGAAGTGCTTCCGAATATTGCGAGAACGGCGATAGCCAGAACGACGCCAGCCACGAAGAGCCACATGAACGGCGCGTCATTGATCTTCTGCTTTGCACCCTTTGAGCCGACCGTTAGGAAGATATATGCCACGTAGAAGAGGGTCGGCAGCAAAAGCAGCAGAATATTCTCGATAACGACGCGGATCATGAGTCCGTGAGCCTCTTATGCAAGTTTTTGATAATGCCCGCGGTGGCGCCCCAGATATATCGCTCGCCGTAGGTCATCGCATAAAAATGCTTCTGCCGGCCGCGGGATATTCTCGAGTGGCGCTGGTGATTGGCAACATCCAGCAAAAAGGGCAGTGGAACTTCAAAAATGTCCGTCACCTCGCCGGGATCAGCTTTGAGCGTATAGCCGGGCTTGATCAGAGCGACGAGCGGACTGATAACGTATCCCGACCCCGTACGATACCAGTCTAGAAAGCCCACAGGCTCGATGAAGCGCGGATCGAGACCGATTTCTTCATCAGCCTCCCGCATGGCCGCCGCGGCCGGTCCGGCGTCACGTTCTTCGAGTTTGCCGCCTGGAAAAGAGATCTGTCCGGCGTGATTCGGCAGGTGGTCACTCCGTACGGTGAGCAACACACTCAGAGGCGTCGTGGCGAGAATAGGTATGAGAACAGCAGCAGGTTTGGGGGGAAGGATCTGCGCTGGGTCCGGCAAGATACCGGGATTGAGATCGTAATCGCCCAAGCTGGCAGGCTTCGCGGTCGAATCTTCATCGATTGACGGGGGATCGCGAAAAAGCACCCGCTCCGCGAGTTGGCGAAAATTGTCCGCAGCAGTGAATGAATCCGCCGTACTGGTGCTCATGCGTTCTCCGAGGATCGGCCCACTTTCGATGATGGTAGCCACCCTTTCTAAATTCCTCAGCAAGACCTTGGGAGTAGATATCGCTCCGTAGGCGACCAACTTACGTGCCGCCCCCCGAACAAGCAATGAAACTGGACCTTTGCAAGGACTTTGCCCCATTTTACGCACATGCAACAGGCAAAGCG
Organism: Filomicrobium sp.; assembly: GCF_025698805.1. NCBI lineage: Bacteria > Pseudomonadati > Pseudomonadota > Alphaproteobacteria > Hyphomicrobiales > Hyphomicrobiaceae > Filomicrobium > Filomicrobium sp. The sequence goes on along the minus strand of NZ_JAILWT010000003.1, from coordinate 714,027 downwards.
GTGAGCGACGCTAACGAGCAAGCGGGCATCGTGTGGGAAAGTGGCTCGCCTACGGGTGGCGTGAAACTTAGTACTCTAAAAAAAGATATGGGATCCACGATGATAGTCAAAAAACGCTGCATGGCAGCCTCGATGCTGCTGGGCGCGCTGCTGTTGACCGGAAGCGTACAGGTTCCCGAGGCGCACGCGAGAGGGAGCGCCTCCGAATTTGCTACACAGTTATCAGCGGACGATCGCCGCCAATTTGAAGAGTACTACAAGGCGTGGACGTTTCATCAGGCGGAAAAAGATGCCTTTTGGGACCAGGTGGAATCTAAGCGCAGTGCGCGCCGAAAAAAGATTCGCCGGGGCGACCTCGTCAGGAAGTCGGATTACGTGACTGGTTATCCGCCCGAGTTCGAAGGACCCAACCTCAGCAAACGTTTGGCGGCCGCTTGGGCGAAATTCCTGGCGGGTGACGAAAAAAAGCCAGAGCGTCCGCGTGACGAATTGCCGGGTATCAATGACTACTTGGCCGCCGCAAAACGCCACTATGGATTTGTTCCCGAGCGCATTTCCGAACGCGAATTCAAACTACGCTACGCACGAGAAGCCCTGCGGTTAGGGCTTTCCAAGGATCAGGTCGTGCGTGTTTACGCGTTGGAGACCGGTGGCATCGGTACCGCCGACATGCAAGCTGGGATCCACCCTTTGAGAAAAACAGGCCGCCCCATTTCTTCGGCCCTCGGCTATGCCCAGCTACTCAGTGCGAATTCGGTAGACGAGCTCGTCAAGCATGGCGCTGACTTCGTCGCCCGTTTGGAACGGATGTCCCGCAGTCACGAGGTGAGTGCTGAACGAAGCCAAAATCTTCAAAAGAAGGCCAGCATATTACGCAGGATGCTCAAAAAGGCGAAAAGCATCCCGCATGTCTGGTCGAGACACCAAGCGTTCGCCAAAACGGGGCACGGAATGGGTATTCACCCCATCAATTTGGATGGGGACATTGGACCGTGGCTGCAGGTCATCAAACTCAAAGGTATCAAGGAATTTGCCGAACGAAAGAATCGCTACAATCTGGATCCGACGGAACTTGAGCTGATGAACTTGGCTGGTCCAGGCACTGGTGTTGAGATGATGACCTCTGTGGGGCTGCGTATGCCCACGGTCAATTTCTTTTCTCGCCGCGGTTATGAGCGCAATTCGATCGTGCGTGGGAGAACGTCGGCTGAGCTTTTGAAAGCCTTGGAAGATCGCATGAACCACAACGTCAAAAACTCGGGCGCTGTCGAGTTCGCTGAGGTTTTTGACATGCTGACTGCCGAGGCACGCCGCTAGAAGGTGCGGTACGGCGACAAGCTGGATCATCGCAGTTTAAGGGGATCGCGTTCTGGCGGTCCCCTTATTTTTGGGGGAAATAAGCGGCCGCAAAGCCAGACGGTAATGGGGTTCTATTGTGGCTTCGTCCAAATAGATTTGAGCGTAGAAATAAAAGGTCGTGAGCTGATAAACAAAGCGCGCCCCAACGGGAAAAGAGGCCGGCAATAAATTGTGCCAGCCTCAACGTCTCACGCGATGGCGTTATTTCTTGCCGCAGGTGGAAGCGCCAAACAACGCGAAGAATGGTGCACGGAGGCCGCAGTCATTGTCATTCAATGCAGCGTCTGCACGCGTGTCGGGGGATGTGCCGGTCTCAGCTGCTGAGGCAACCCGTGTGCTGACCACGACGATGTCGTCCGTTCCTCTTCCAAGCCCCATGGCTTGAGGTAACGGACGTGGTCGCTGTGCCAGCGTGGGTGCAGGTGCGACAATTGCGGGCTCGCTCATAGCAGCGACAACAAGTGGCTTGCGTTGAGGGGCTGGGGCGTCACGCGGCCCTGTCCAGACAGGTTCTTTCTTCGGGGTCACCTTCGGAGTTACGCTCGCCGTGATGACTTCGGCTGCGGGCTTGTCGCAACGTTCGATATTATTTGGTGCGCGACGCCAAATCATCGTTTTGCTGAAGAACTTGCTACCGGAATAGCCGATAACCTTCATGGTAGAACGATTGACCGGCTCTAGCGCGACACTGTACTTCGTGCCGTCGTCGGGGCTGGCGATCCAGCCGTTGTCCCATCCGGAAGCAACCTCAACGACGTCGCCCATGAGCTGACGTCCGCAGCCGTGACGGTCCTTGCGATCGCGAACCCAGACGACATAGCCGCAAAGCCGCGCGCCGCACTCGCGTACTTCGACGGCACCGCGACCTTCTTCATCTACCCACACGCCGAGCGGTGCACCGGCGCTGTAAGCTGGAACTGAGGCTAGACCACCAGTTGCGGCACATAGTGTTACCAGTGCCAGTTTCTGCGCTGAAAACTTCACGAGTAGCCCCTTACTAGAACTTCAAACCTGGGGTTGTGAGCTTCGGCAGGGTCCCCCCGTGCCTGTTCTCCGAGAGAATTGAAAGAGCCTCGCGAAAAGCGTTTGCTTTCAATACATTCCCTCAAGCCATCTTTCATCATGACACGAGATTGTTAAGAACTTTATGTGGCGGCCGTAGGTCGAAGGCGGGAAAAATTGCGGCAAATGGTTCACATTCGCCGCTCTTCGTTAAGGCCATTTAACCATAGGCGGCATGGACGACAGGATCGACGGCACGTTGCCCCCGGTCTTCAGCCCGAACAGCGTGCCGCGGTCATAGAGCAAATTAAACTCTACGTAGCGTCCGCGGCGGATCAGTTGCTCATCCCGATGGGCCTCAGTCCAGTCCGTCGCAAAGTTGCGGCGCACCAATTCGGGATAGATATTGAGGAACGCACGACCGACACTCTGAGTGAAGGCGAAGGCGGCATCCCATCCCCCGTCCTCCTCAGACGGCGTCAGATAATCGTAAAAGATCCCGCCGATACCACGCATCTCCTGACGGTGAGGCAGGAAGAAGTACTCATCGCACCAGGATTTGAAGCGGTCGTAGTCGGCGACCTTGTGCCCCTCGCAAGCCGAGCGCATGGCTTCATGGAAAGCAACCGTGTCCGGATCTTCTTGCGTGCGGCGCGCCTCGAGCACCGGGGTAAGGTCAGCGCCGCCGCCGAACCACCATTTGCTCGTCGTCACCATGCGGGTGTTCATGTGAACCGCAGGCACATGTGGATTTTGCATGTGCGCAATAAGTGAGATGCCTGACGCCCAAAAACGCGGATCCTCCGCTGCGCCTGGAATCTGTTTGGCGAATTCTGGCGCGAAGCTGCCGTGGACGGTTGACGTGTGCACGCCCACCTTTTCGAACACGCGACCAGACATCATGCCCATAACGCCACCGCCGCCGGCTTCGCCAGTCGTTTGATCGGTGCGTGTCCAGGGTTCGAGCGAGAACTTACCGGCCGGTCTTAGTGACAGCGGCAGTCCTTTCGGCAGTTCCTCTTCAAGTTGCTCGAATGCCGCGCAGATATCGTCGCGTAGCTTCTCGAACCATTCCCTCGCCTTTTCCTGGCGTCCCGTAAGCTGCGTTGTCATCGATCGATCTGCACCATTCTCGCGTTATCCCTTTGGCTACTACTGTTTAATCCGCCATCATCTTGACTATGTGAGGCGATAGCTACTTTGACGCGGATCAAATCTCATAAGACGCGCCGACGGCTTCCGGCTGCGCCCTGCAATCCAACCGAGCTGACCCTTTCTGCGCGTGTTATATCGCGCTGGGCACTTCGCGTCGGCGTGCGGGGGCGTTTCTGCCGATCCGGCGCGAGGAGCCCTTGAAATGTTTACTCGCATCTTTGAATGGCTGGAGTCGAGCCGGGACCCGTTTCCTGGCGGGGCTGCTCAGATGCCACCCGACAAACTCGTGCCATTCATTATCCACTATACGCGCCCGTTCTGGCCGCTCCTGCTCGCGTCCTCGATCCTCGGCGGTGCAATTGCTTTGATTGAGGTTTCGCTGTTTGCGGTCCTCGGTGGCCTCGTGAATTGGCTGTCCAGCTCGGATCCTCAGGCATTTTTTGCGGAGCACGGCTCGCGCCTTGTGATGCTTGGGGGCCTTGTCCTGATCGTTCTGCCGCTGCTCAAGTTCTTTTACGAAGCTTGTGTGCACCAGGGATTGATGGGCAACTTTGCAATGCGCACGCGTTGGCAAGCGCATCGCTATGTATTGCGCCAGTCGCTTGGGTTTTTCCAGGACGATTTCGCAGGCCGCGTCGCCACGAAAATCATGCAAACGTCGGTCTCTGTCCGCCAGGTCGTCATGATCATGGCAGAGGTTCTGGTTTATGTGTCGGTCTACTTCGTCGGTGCGGTCATCGCATTCGCCGCGACGGACCTGCGGCTGGCCGCACCTATGTTGCTCTGGCTGGTCGGCTATATCGCCGCCGTTCGCTACTTCATCCCGCGGTTGCGGGAAATTTCCGCGGAGCAGGCTGACGCACGCTCGGTGATGACGGGGCGCGTTGTCGACAGCTACACCAATATCCAAACCGTCAAGATGTTCGCCCATGCCGAGCGCGAGGACCACTATGCGCGTGACAGCATGGACACCTTCCTGAGCACGGTGCACCGTCAGATGCGCCTGGTCACGTTGCTCACGGTTGCCCTCAACCTGCTCAACGCATTCCTTTTGTTCTCTGTCGCTGCTTTGTCGATCTGGCTGTGGTCCATCTCGGCAGTGACGACCGGCGCAATTGCATTGACCGTCGGGCTCGTTCTGCGGCTTCAAGGCATGTCGCACTGGATCATGTGGGAGGTCGCAGGCCTGTTCGAGAATATCGGCGTGGTTCAGGATGGTATTTCCACCCTCTCACGCGAGCGAACCGTTGTCGACGAACCGGGGGCACGTCCCCTCCACGTCGATCACGGAGCCATCGAGTTCCAGAATGTCGGCTTCCACTATGGGAAGAAGGGCGGAGTCATTCAGGACCTCTCGCTCAAGATCCGGCCCGGAGAGAAGATCGGTATCGTCGGTCGCTCCGGTGCGGGCAAGTCGACACTCGTCAGTTTGTTGCTGCGCTTCTACGACCTGGAGAAAGGCAGCATTCTAATCGACGGTCAGGATATCGCGAAGGTCAGCCAGGAGAGTCTCCGATCCGCCATTGGAATGGTCACGCAGGACACCTCGTTGCTGCACCGTTCGGTGCATGACAACATTGTGTACGGCCGTCCCGAGGCCACGCGCGAAGATGCAATCGCGGCCGCCAAACAGGCTCACGCGCATGATTTCATCGTGGGCCTAGTCGATATGAAAGGGCGCAGGGGCTATGATGCCCACGTCGGCGAACGTGGCGTGAAGCTGTCAGGCGGCCAACGCCAGCGCATCGCCATCGCGCGCGTACTTTTGAAGAATGCTCCGGTCTTGATCCTCGACGAAGCGACCAGCGCACTCGATTCCGAGGTGGAAGCTGCAATTCAGGACAGCTTAGCGAGCCTGATGAGCGGAAAAACTGTGATCGCCATCGCTCACCGGCTATCGACGATTGCCGCGATGGACCGGCTTGTCGTGATGGACTCCGGTGCCATCGTCGAAGAAGGAACGCACGACGAGCTCATCAAAAGTGGTGGGCTTTATGCTGAACTTTGGGCCCGCCAGTCGGGCGGGTTCCTCGCCCGTGAAGCTGCGGAGTAAGTTGCGAGGTGGGGCCGGACTCAGTCAGTGGCCCCACTTCTGACAGCCTCGACCGGCAGTTGTCCGGTTTGACGTAGCGCTTCGCCGAGGACCATCGCCCCGGCGACGGCGACATTGAGAGATCGCATTCCCGGTTGCATCGGAATCCGCACTGATAGGTCGGCCTGAGCATGGACTTCGCGCGGAACTCCCACACTTTCCCGGCCTAAAAGTAAAATATCAGTGGGCGCAAAGGCAGCTTCAGCGTATCGCTGCGCCGCAGCAGTCGTGAGTAGAACAAGCCGGCACCCCTGTTGCTGCCTCCAGGTGTCGAAAGCCGCGAAGCTTTCGTGGCGATGCATGTCGAGATGCGTCAGATAGTCGAGGCCGGCGCGCTTTAAGGCTTTGTCGCTCAAGCTGAAACCGGCAGGTTCTATGATGTCGATAGGCACACCGAGGCATACCCCGAGGCGCAGGATGGTGCCGGTGTTCTGAGGAATATCCGGCTGATAAAGCGCAATGCGCATCGCACAATCCGTGTTGGTGCAATAGACGATAAACTGAAGGCGACGCCCCGTTACCGGTCGCATGCGCCAAATTGCCCTGTTAGCTCCGACTAGTGCAGCCTTGAGGCAACAACGAAAGGATGCCAAAAGGTCGCGTACATATTTGCGCCGTTCTGGCGCTGATCTGAATCCTGCGCAAACGGGGCGCCGGGCCAAGGGCGGAACACCTTCTCTCTGGCTCAATCGCTGGCGCCATCCTACTTCAGTACCGCGGACGCGACCCGCTCGCAGGGGTTCGATGACTATCTTTATGCGTTGCGCTTGATGCCGCAACGGTCCGAGCTCGAGGGAGGCATGTGTGGCAACTGATGTAGAAGATCCCCAACGTAGGGACTTTCTGATAATCGCGGGCAACGCTTTTGCGGCTGTCGGCGCCGCTTCCTTGATATGGCCGTTCGTCCAGCAGATGAACCCGGACGCAGGCGCAAAGGCCCTGGCTTCGATCGAGGTTGACCTTTCGCCGATCAAGGTCGGGCAGGCCATCACGGTTATGTGGCGCGGTAAGCCGGTCTTCATCCGTCACCGTACCCAGGAAGAGATCGACGCGGCGAAGAAGGTTCCGCTCACCGATCTTCCCGACGAAGCGGCACGCAACGACAACATTGCTGCCGATGCAGCGGCGACCGACGAAAATCGTACGCTGCAGGGCCACGAGAACTGGCTAGTAATGGTCGGTATCTGCACGCACCTTGGCTGCATTCCCAAGGGCCAGTCGCTTTCTGATACAAAGGGGGACTTCGGCGGTTGGTTCTGCCCCTGCCATGGTTCGCACTACGACACCGCTGGCCGCATCCGCAAAGGACCTGCGCCGCGCAACCTCGAAGTGCCGACGTACGACTTCGTCTCAGACACAAAAATCAAGATCGGGTAAGGGAGCCTATAGAGCGCCATGGCTCAACACGAATCGACCTACGTGCCCAAATCCGCAACTGCTCGCTGGTGGGATGAGCGGTTGCCACTGATGCGGCTCCTTCACGATTCCTTCGTGGATTATCCGACGCCGCGCAATCTCAATTATCTGTGGACCTTCGGCGGGATCCTGTCGTTCTGCCTCGTGGCGCAGATCCTGACGGGCATTGTGCTTGCAATGCACTACCAGCCGAGCGCTGCGGAAGCTTTTAACTCGGTCGAGCACATCCGTCGGAACGTCAACTACGGCTGGATGATCCGCAACTTCCACGCGGTTGGTGCCTCGATGTTCTTCATCGCGGTTTATATCCATATCTTCCGCGGTCTCTACTACGGATCCTACAAGGCTCCGCGTGAGATCCTATGGATCCTCGGCGTTCTCATCTTCCTTGTGATGATGGCGACCGCATTCATGGGCTACGCGCTCCCCTGGGGTCAGATGAGCTTCTGGGGTGTGACGGTCATCACCAACCTGTTCTCGTCTCTGGATGGCATCTTCCCAGGGCTAGGCACGGCGATTGTGGAGTGGCTATGGGGCGGGTATGCCGTAACCGGCACGACGCTCAATCGCTTCTTCTCACTGCACTATCTTCTGCCGTTCGTAATCGCTGGCCTCGTCGTCTTGCACGTCTGGGCTCTGCACGTCGCAGGACAGAACAATCCGACGGGCTTGGATATCAAGACCAAGTCGGATTCAGTGCCGATGCACCCTTATGCAACGTCCAAAGACCTGCTTTGGATGTTTATCTTCCTGATTATGTTCGCTTGGTTTGTGTTCTTCCTGCCGGACTACCTTGGGCACGCGGATAACTACATAGAGGCGAACCCGCTGGTGACGCCGCCGCACATCGTGCCGGAGTGGTACTTCCTGCCCTTCTACGCGATCCTTCGCGCCATTCCCGACAAGCTCGGCGGCGTAATCGCGATGTTCGCAGCGATCGCTATCCTGGTCTTCATCCCCTGGCTCGACACCTCGCGTGTCCGCTCGACGAAGTACCGGCCGATTTACAAGTGGTTCTTCTGGCTGTTCGCATTCTCTTGCCTCGCGTTGGGCTATCTGGGATCGAAGCCGGCGGAAGGCGTCTACGTCTTCTGGGCGCGGATCTTCACCTTCTACTACTTCGCGCACTTCCTGCTGGTAATGCCCATCGTCGGCATCCTCGAAACACCCAAGAAACTCCCGCGTTCGATCACTGACGCTGTGCTCGGCGGCAAAGGGGACGGTTCAGGTGGCGCAGCCAAGCCCAAGGGTGCTGCTGCTGCACCAGAAAGCCGATAGGACGGGGGACGAAGACAAGATGAAAACGCTAATGAGCAACACCCTTCGGGCCGCCGGAATGCTGGCCGCAGTGCTGGCGACATCCGCTGTCATGACCGGCCCGGGCAACGCTGCAGGTGGCGAACCGATCCACATCGAGCGTGAGGATTGGAGCTTCGGTGGCTTCTTTGGCCACTTCGATCGTCCCCAGTTGCGCCGCGGCTTCCAGGTCTACAAGGACGTCTGTGCTGCGTGCCATGGGCTCAGCCGCGTCTACTTCCGCAACCTTGCGGAGCCGGGTGGCCCCATGTTCGACGAAGCGTCCGTCCAGGCGCTGGCGAAGGACTGGCCGAACCAGATCACGGATGGCCCTAACGATGAGGGCAACATGTTCCAGCGTCCGGCAAAATTGTCGGATCCGATCCACGGCCCGTACAAGAACGAGCAGGAAGCGCGCTTCGTAAACAATGGTGCGTATCCGCCAGACCTCTCGAACATCATCAAAGCCCGTACCATCGAAAATCACGATGCGTGGTACGCACATGTGTTCAAGATGGGCCGCGATATCCTGACGGGGTATCAGGAAGCAGGCGCGGATTACGTCCATGCTCTGCTTGTGGGTTACACTGATCCGCCATCGGGGTTCGAGCTCAGCGAAGGCATGCACTACAACAAAGCCTTCCCTGGCCACCAGATCGCTATGAACCCGCCGATCCCACCAGAGGGTGCGGTAGAGTATCAGGAAAATGCTGGCGCTAAGTCTTCGCTTGAGCAGAACGCGCGGGATGTCACGGCGTTCTTGGCCTGGGCTTCCGACCCGTCGCTGGAATCGCGCAAGCGCATCGGCTGGCAGGTTATGCTCTACCTTTTGGTCACGACAGTCCTGCTCTATATCGCGAAGCACCGCATCTGGGCGCGCGTGAAGAAGCGCTAATGTGTTTCGTGTAACCCTGGCGCTGGAATGCGCCGGACGTCGATAAAATCAAGAAAAGGCCTCGCGTGCGGGGCCTTTTCTCGTTAAAGCCTTGCCCCGGCGTAGTTTGAGTGCTTCCGGAAAAGTGGGACCGGTTTTCCTGCAAGAAGCACGACCAGACAAAGAGCGCATCGGTATCAGGAGGGATCTGAACAATGGTGCAAACGGTACTCGGCATTGTCGGCGGCAGTGGCCTCTACGACATCCCCGGCCTCGATAACGCCGAATGGCGTCACGTTGACAGTCCTTGGGGGCGCCCCTCCGATGACATTCTATTCGCTGAAATCGATGGATTGCCGATCCGGTTCCTCCCGAGACATGGCCGCGGCCACAAGGTTTCACCGTCTCACATTAACTATCGGGCGAATATCGATGCGCTTAAGCGCGCCGGTGTCACGGATCTTGTTTCCGTGTCGGCGTGCGGATCCTTGAAAGAGGAACTGCCTCCAGGTCACTTCGTCATCGTCGATCAATTCATCGACCGGACGTTCGCGCGCGAAAAAAGCTTCTTCGGCGCAGGCTGTGTGGCGCACGTGTCCGTCGCCGAGCCGGTAAGCCCGCTCTTGGCCGATGCGATTGAAGCCGCCGCACGCGCCGAAGGCGTTCCCACAACACGCGGCGGAACCTATCTCGTGATGGAAGGCCCGCAGTTCTCGACCAAAGCGGAAAGCGAGCTGTATCGCTCCTGGGGCTGCAGCGTAATCGGTATGACCAACATGCCCGAAGCCAAGCTCGCGCGCGAAGCCGAGCTTTGTTACGCGACGCTTGCCATGGTGACCGACTACGACTGCTGGCATGACGAGCACGCGCACGTCGATGTCGCCTCGGTCATTGCTGTGATGAAGGACAATACGGCAAAGGCTCAGCGGCTTGTCCTGAATTTGGCGAAGTCGATGCCGAAGGAGCACCCCGCGTGCCCGATCGGTTCTGACAAGGCCTTGGACGTGGCGATCATCACGCCGCCGGAAGCGCGAGATCCCGCGCTGCTCGCCAAGCTGGAAGCTGTCGCCGGTCGCGTGTTGAAGGGATAACGATGGGGGCCGGTCAAAGCCGGCCCTTCATCCTTTCAGACGAAAGCATTTTCCTCGCCCCAGAATCCAAGGGGCTTGCATAATACTGCCGCGAGGCCGATTTTCGACGTCAGGCTAATTTTAGCGGATACCAAAAAATGGCAGCACTTCAAAATACGATGAAATCGGTGTTGGCAGATCAAGGCTTTCGGATACACCTCATAGTGTACCTCGCAGTCAACGTGCTCCTCTTTGTCATCAATATGATGACCAACCCGAACAATCTTTGGTTCTTCTGGCCGTTGGCGGGCTGGGGCCTCGGATTGATCGGTCACGCCTTCGCCGTCTATCAAAGCGTCCGAACGGCTTCCTGACGAAGCGCGTGTGTTGCCGCGAAAATTCGTCCGGCGGAGCGTTGCATCCGTAGGTTATGGTTTTGCAGGCGGCGCACCGTCTTCATTCCGGGAAATGGATGAAGATCTGCATCTTGATAAGCCACGGGAAGTAGGCCTGCAGAATGTCGCCCGCGACCCATAAAATGGCACCCAGAAGGATCAGGGCAGGGATTGCCGCGACCACAGCCTTCAGGAAAAACAAGCTCAGCGTCGTAAACGGCACGTCAAAGCGTTTGACAGCCGCCGGGACGGGCTCGACCGAATACGTTGTTGCAGCAGTGTAATCATGGCTTGCCGAGAAGGTCGCGCCGAATTCGTCATGGGGGAAGGATTGGGCACTCATGGACGGCTCCTCGCGCCCTAGAGCTTCCCTTTCGCGTGCTTCGCGTTCTCGGGCTTCCCTTTCGCGCGCCTCGCGCTCGCGGCGAAACGTGCGCGGCAGGTCGTCGAGCCCCTCATCCGCCGCCAACGGATAATCGATACTGGCCATCACTTCACCTCGGTAATCAGCAGCACAGTTTTAAGCGCCGCAATCAAATCACTCTGCGATCAAAAAGCCCGCGACATTGCCGCTACGTCCTACCCCAGCGGGCAGGTTGTTGCTATTTTGCGCCCCTATTTTGACGTGGAGGTGGTCATTGAAAGATCTAAAGAGCCTTATTCGTACGATCCCGGATTATCCCAAGCCCGGTATCCTGTTTCGTGACGTGACGACGCTTCTGGGTGACGCGCAGGGCTTCAAAGCGGCGATCGCTCAACTTGCTGAGCCGTTCCGCACGATACCCGTCGACGCGGTGGCCGGCATCGAGGCCCGGGGTTTCATCCTGGGCGGTGCCGTCGCAGACCGCCTTGGCTGCGGATTCGTACCGATCCGCAAGAAGGGCAAGCTGCCCTGGAAAACGATCGGCGAGGAATACACGCTCGAATATGGAGTTGACGTCATAGAGATGCATGAAGATGCCGTGGCAGCGGGATCGCGCATTCTCATTGTCGATGACCTGATCGCCACGGGTGGCACGGCAGAAGCAACCGCAAAGCTGATCCGGCGCTCCGGGGCCGACATCGTTGCGGCGGCCTTCGTTATCGACCTGCCTGACCTGGGCGGCTTGAAACGTCTCGACGCTATGGGCGTAAAAAGCCATACCCTGATGGCTTTCGAAGGACATTGATATGTACCGCGGGCCCATAGAGAAGCGGCTCCTCGCCGAGGAAATAGAGCCCGCGGTCGCCCAGTTGCTCGCGTGGGAGGCAGATCCAATGGCTGAATGCCGCTGTCCGCGATGCGGTGCCGCTGGAGTGACCATTCGCGATTGTTCGGCACGCCCGCACGCTGAGTGGTACCTGTTTACCTGTAAGTCCTGTGGGCTTGACGCGCCCCTCCATCGGGCTTCATGTCCGGGATATCGAGCCTAGTTATGGTTCGTTGCATATCGCAACTGATCCTCGCTCAACCAAACGATATACTTTTTAGTGTAGGGCTAGAGATCGCGATAAACGGGTGTGCCCCGCATCATCGAGCCGGATCAAAACAGCACAACCTTTAGGAAGTTAGAGGCTTATGAAAATAAACGGCCGGCATTACCGCACCATCTGGCGCGCCGAGGATGGTGAGAGCGTCGAAATCATCGATCAGACGCGCTTGCCTCATGAATTTGAAACGGCAACCCTGCGAACGTTGGAAGACGCTGGGCGCGCCATTCTAACGATGCAGGTGCGTGGTGCGCCCTTGATCGGTGCGACAGCCGCCTACGGGGTTTGCCTCGCCCTCCAGGAAGATGCGTCGGACGAAGCCGTTGACGCAGCGATTGCCTATCTCGCCAAGCAACGACCGACGGCGGTCAATCTCCGCTGGGCGCTCGATCAGATGCGCAAGGCGATCCAGAATCTGCCGCGTGAGGAGCGTCTTGCTGCTGCTTACAAGCGGGCTGCCGAGATTTGCGATGAGGATGTCGAGACCTGCCGGTTGATTGGGACGCACGGCCTCAAGATTATCGAAGAGATCGCGAGCAGGAAGGCCCCGGGCGAGCCTGTCAATATTCTGACGCACTGCAACGCGGGGTGGATTGCTTGCGTCGATTGGGGGACAGCCACCGCGCCGATTTATATGGCGCACGATAAGGGTATCCCCGTTCACGTCTGGGTCGATGAAACCCGCCCACGCAATCAAGGTGCGGCCCTAACGGCGTTCGAACTCGGGGCCCACGGGGTTCCGCACACGATCATCGTCGACAATGCCGGCGGCCATCTCATGCAACATGGCAAGGTGGACGTGTGTATTGTCGGGACCGACCGGGTTACCGCCAATGGCGATGTTGCCAACAAAATTGGAACTTATCTCAAAGCTCTGGCGGCCAAGGATAATAACGTTCCCTTCTATGTGGCCCTACCACACACCACGATCGATTGGACCCTCAACGACGGCAGGATCATCCCTATCGAGGAACGGCCGGTCGATGAAGTTTTGAAAATGCCGGGGCGCTTGGCTGACGGCACCGTCGTGACGGTCGAGATCGCTGCGCCAGGTTCACCCGCCGGTAATCCAGCTTTCGACGTCACGCCCGCACGGCTTGTAACTGGCCTCATTACCGAGCGTGGCATCTGCGAAGCGACCTCCGACGGTTTGGCATCTTTGTATTCGGAAAAGAAATGAGCGACCGCCGTACCCGTAAGCCGCGTACCGTTCGGGCACAAACCGCGCGAGCGTCCGCGCCTGCGGCGAAGGTCGCGAAGAAACCTGCAAAGAAATCGGCAAGCCAAACCCGGTCCCAGACGGCGCGCGCCAAACGTCCTGTTGTTCGCAAAGCGAAGACGAGCGAGGTCGCGCAACGTAGAGCGGTAATCGCAACGGCGCTTGACATGAGCCGGACGGCTTTATCGCCAGGACGCTCCGGCAACGTCTCGTGCCGATGGCCGGGCGGTATGCTGATTACGCCGTCCGGTATGGCGTACGAAGAGATCGAGCCCGCCGACATTGTCTTCGTAGCTGATGACGGCAGCGTCCGGCCCAAGTCGCGGAAGCCGTCAAGTGAATGGCAGTTCCATCTCTCTGCCTACCATGCCCGCCCTGATCGCCATGCCGTCATACATACCCATTCAATGCACGCGACGGTGCTTGCTTGCGCGCATAAATCGATTCCGGCCTTCCACTATATGGTCGCGATCGCTGGTGGGATGGACATCCCCCTTGTGTCTTATGCAACGTTTGGCACCAAAGAACTCGCGGATATCGTGGCGGCCGGGCTCGCCGAACGCGATGCGTGCCTGATGGCCAATCATGGCCAGATCGCAGTCGGCACAACACTTGGTTCCGCACTGGAGCTAGCTCACGAGGTCGAGTTTCTGGCGGAGCAGTATTTCAAGGTGTTGACCCTGGGCAAGCCGAAGCTGCTGTCCACCTCGGAAATGAAAGTCGTTCTGGAGCGGTTCAAGGGTTACGGCCAGCACGCCCAGGACTAACAGCCGCTCAGGCTGCCGCAAGGAATCGTCCTTAAGCAAAGTACCGACAAGTCGAATGTTGAAGCCATCGGAGCCAAAAGGTTCCGGTGACGGCAACGAGGTCTCCATTGCGGATTGCTTGGGGCGGAACCCGAATGAGCAACGGTACGTGCGGCATTCATGGTGGGTCGTCCGTGGCGAGGATCTGAGCATGAACTACGTGACTGCGCAGAACACGTACGATGTCATTGTAATTGGTAGCGGTCCGGCCGGGAGACGCGCCGCCGTTCAGTCGGCAAAACTTGGAAAATCGGTCCTCGTTGTCGAGAAGAACCGCCGCGTCGGCGGGGTCTCGCTGCACACTGGAACGATCCCTTCGAAGACCCTGCGAGAGACAGTGCTGAATCTGACGGGCTGGCGCGAGCGCGGATTTTACGGCCGGTCCTACCGGGTGAAGAAAGACATCCGCGCCGTCGATCTATTGTCACGCCAGCACAAGACGCTCGATCATGAAGTCGAGGTTCTTGAACATCAGTTTCAGAGAAATGGTGTCACAACCATCTACGGGACGGCGCGCTTCGTAGACACGGGGCGTGTCGAGGTGATGACGGCACAAGGCTCTATCGGCACTTACCGTGCCGAAAGGTTCGTGATTGCCGTCGGCACGCGACCATTCCGACCAGACTACGTTCCGTTCAATCAGGTCACTGTTCTCGATACCGACGACATCATTCAGATAGATCACATCCCCCGCAGTATGGCGATCATCGGAGCTGGCGTGATTGGCGTTGAATACGCGTCCATATTCAGTGCGCTCGATGTGCAGGTCACGTTGATTGAACCGCGAACGTCGATTTTGGATTTCGTAGACAGCGAAATCATCGCCGAATTCACTCACGAGATGCGCGATCGCGGCGTCGCAATGCGGTTGGGCTCCACGGTCGAGCAGATCACGCTTTCAGGAATGCGGCCCATCGTCCAGATCGCCGGCGGCCGCAGTGTTCATGCTGATATGCTTTTGTTTGCGGCCGGCAGAGTGGGCGCCACCAGTCCGCTTAATCTTGAGGCCATCGGGCTGGCAGTGGACCATCGTGGCCGCGTGACGGTAGACTCGAACACCTTCCAAACGTCTGTCCCGCATATCTATGCCGTGGGGGACGTCATAGGCTTTCCAAGCCTCGCGTCGACCTCGATGGAACAAGGCCGAATCGCGGCCTGCCACGCCTTCGGCGTTCCGCCACCGCCAGCGCCGGAATACTTCCCCTATGGCATCTACGCCGTCCCTGAAATTTCGACAGTCGGAATGAGTGAAGCGGAAGTCGCCGGGCGTGGTATCGCATATGAATGCGGTATTGCACGGTTCAGGGAGACATCTCGCGGACAGATCATGGGCATCCAGTCCGGCATGATGAAAATGATCTTCTCGATCAAGACAGGGCGATTGCTTGGTTGCCACATCCTCGGCGAAGGGGCGACAGAGCTGATCCACATCGGCCAAGCCGTCATGAATCTCAAGGGAACGATAGATTTCTTCCTTGAAAACACCTTCAACTATCCGACCCTGGCGGAAGCCTACAAAATCGCCGCCCTCGATGCTTGGAACCGCATGGCGATGACCTCCCGCGCCATGGCCTGAGAACTTGCCCGGGAGGCTATTTTCTCCAGCGCTTTGCGGCCTCCCGTTCCGCATCACACCGGCTGAGCCCAATATCGCGCAGCATGCGCTCGTCGAGCCGAAGCAGACGACGGCGCTGATACCAACGCTGGAGAGCTGCGGACAGCCTGAAGCACAGTCCGCGCTGCGATGAAGCGCAACCAGAAGCGTCGATATGCGCTGGATGAGTGTGGGTCTTGCTTAGTTCTGACATGCTCGTCTCCGCTACTTGAGCGGGCCGAACATTCCCGATCTGTGTTGCACTGGACAGGTACAGATTTCGGGAATACAAAAAGACTGTACCGGTACAATGGAAAGCACAGATGCTGCGGCTGGAACTAACAAGAGGAGAGGGACGGCTCGCCGACCAAGCAGTGTCGCGCATTACCGAGATGATACAGTCCGGGAGTTTGCCGACTGGTCATAAGTTGCCGTCTGTGCGTGGCTTCGCCGAACAGAATGACATATCAAAATCTACCGCCGTGACGGTCTATGACCGTCTTGTTGCGAGCGGCTTGGTAAGCTCTCGCAGCAAAGTTGGTTTCTTTGTCGCTAGCCGAACAGCGCCGCTTGAGCTAGCTGACGCGAGCGAACCTTGCGAACGTGAGGTGGATCCTCTGTGGATGATGCGTCAGGCGCTCAAGGACGATCCGTCCATGCTGAAGCCAGGTTGTGGCTGGCTGCCGGATGACTGGCTGGATGGAGATAGTATCCGCCGTTCCCTTCGCAAAATCTCCCGTTCTGCCGACGCACAGCTGGTCGGTTACGGTCAGCCCCTCGGATTCGCGCCGCTCCGGCATCAGCTTCAGATCGTTCTGGCCAGTCGAGAGATTGCAGCGGTTCCGAGTCAGATCATGCTGACGGACAGCGTTTCGCAGGCCATCGATTTGATCGTTCGCTTTCTGGTGAAGCCGGGGGAGACCGTCTTTGTTGACGATCCTGGTTATTTCAATTTACTCAACAACTTGCGAGTGCAGCGTACAAACATTGTCGGTATCCCGTACACGCGAACAGGCCCAGATCTTGAGGCTTTTGCCGCCGCCGCCGAACGCGAGCGGCCCGCCCTCTACATCACCAACTCCGCGCTCCATAATCCGAGCGGCGCGACGCTCAGCCCCGCAACAGCGCATCAGCTCTTAAAGCTCGCTGAGCAGTACGACATTCCCATCCTCGAAGATGACATCTATGCCGATTTTGAGGAAACGCCATCAGCGCGCCTGGCAACTTTGGATCAGCTCGACCGCGTCATCCATGTCGGCAGCTTCTCGAAAATCATGTCGGCCGCCTGTCGATGTGGCTGGATCGCATGTCGCCAGGATTGGTTAGAAGGGCTCCGTGACCTGAAGCTCGCGATCGCAGTAACGAGCAATGAACTGTCGGCCCAACTCGTCCACAACGTCTTGCAGGATGGCGGTTATCGCCGGTATGTCGCGGGCGTAAGGGAGCGCCTTGGCCGGACGTCCATTGTTGTTCGCCGACAGATTGAGCAGACGGGGTTGAAGCTTTGGACGGAACCGGCAGGCGGCATATTCCTATGGGCAAAATTGCCGAAAGGCGTGGATGCGACCGAAATCGCGCGGCAAACAGCGCGAGAAGGTATCGCGTTGGCACCCGGCAACGTCTTCAGCGTGTCGCGAAGCGCAAACGAATACCTCCGCTTCAACATCGCCCAATCGCGCAATCAAAAGATCTACGAAAATCTGGCGCGTGCGATCGATGAATACAAAACACCTGCTTGAGGAAGCGATTGCCGGTCCGAGTGCTTCCGGAAAAGTGGGAACCGGTTTTCCGATAAGAAGCACACGGGCGAGCAAAGACCCTAGTTGGCGAAGCGGAAGTGCATCACATCGCCGTCTTTGACGACGTATTCCTTGCCCTCAAGCCGCATTTTGCCCGCTTCCTTGGCCCCGGTTTCTCCGCCGAGGCTGATGTAATCGTCGTAACCGATCGTTTCGGCTCGGATGAAGCCCTTCTCGAAGTCAGTATGGATGACGCCGGCAGCCTGCGGAGCTTTGGTTCCCACCGTAATCGTCCACGCGCGAGCCTCTTTCGGCCCAACAGTGAAGTAGGTAACAAGATTGAGTAGGCGATAGCCAGCACGGATCAGGCGGTTGAGGCCGGGCTCTTTTAAACCGAGGTCACTCAGAAAAGCTTCGCGCTCGTCATCTTCAAGCCCGGCAAGCTCCGATTCAATTTTTGCCGAGATGACAACGGACTGAGCTCCTTGTTCGGCAGCGGCTTCGGCCACTTTTTGGGAATGGGCATTGCCATCCGCAGCCGAGCCCTCATCAACGTTGCAGACATAGAGGACCGGCTTGGCTGTCAGCAGCTGCAGCATTTCAAACGCGCGCCGTTCTTCGTCCGTCAGAACGGCATGGCGCGCTGGTTTGCCGGCGCGTAGCAACTCAAGCGCTTTGTCAATAACCGCGAGTTGCGCCTTGGCTTCTTTGTCGCCGGATTTTGCGCGTTTTTCGAGGTTGAGCGTGCGCCGCTCGCAGCTCTCAAGGTCGGCAAGCATGAGCTCTGTCTCGACCGTCTCTGCGTCGGCAAGCGGATCAATACGGCCTTCAACGTGGGTGATATCGTCATCCTCGAAGCAACGCAGCACGTAGGCAATCGCATCGACTTCGCGGATATGAGACAGAAACTGGTTGCCGAGACCTTCACCCTTAGAGGCGCCTCGGACAAGTCCGGCGATATCGACGAATGTCAGCCGCGTCGGGATGATCTGCTGCGACTTGGAGATTGTCGCAAGTTTCTGGAGCCGGTCATCGGGAACCCCGACTTCACCGACGTTGGGTTCGATCGTGCAGAACGGATAATTCGCCGCTTCAGCTGCCGCCGTTTGGGTCAGCGCATTGAAGAGGGTCGACTTGCCGACGTTGGGCAAACCGACGATACCGCATTTAAAGCCCATGATTTATCCGGTCCTTTGAATGTTCTTTTTGCGTCCGGCGCTAAGGGGGGAGCCTTGGAATATCAGCTCCGGTTCGGGTCGCGTCCCTTGAGCCACTTTTGAAGATTTTCCGCAAGCGCGCTCTGCCGCTTTGACATGCGTTCGCCTGAGGGATGCCGTTTAGACGTAGGCCGCTTGAGTTCAGATGCGGCATCTGGAACGTCAGATGGTGAGGGGGCGGCCGCCTTCGAAGCCTCATCGGCCGAAGTGGCGCGCGCGACCTCCGAGAGAAAGCGGGCCTGATCTCCTTTAGCCAGACGGCCAGCGGATTTCGAAATGGCTTCGAGGAGCGGGTCTAGCCAATCCCGGTCAGCAGCAGAGAAATCGTGCAGCACATAGTGCGCGACAAGCTCCTTTTGGCCCGGATGGCCCACGCCGATCCGCACACGCACATAGTCATTGCCAAGATGCGCCGAAATCGAGCGCAATCCGTTGTGTCCGGCATTCCCTCCGCCGGTTTTGACCTTGAGTTTGCCGGGCGCGAGGTCGATTTCGTCGTAAAGCACGACGATGTCTGCTTCTGAAATCTTCAGAAAACGCGCGGCTTCGCCAACAGCTCGCCCGGACTCGTTCATATATGTGTCAGGCTTGAGAATAAGGACGCGCTCGCCTGCAATCGTCCCTTCCGCTACGAGTCCCTTGAAGCGGCGACGAAATGCGCCAAACCCATGGTCCGCAGCAATGCGGTCGACCGCCATGAACCCGACGTTATGGCGGTTGCGCTCATATTTTGCTCCGGGATTGCCGAGGCCGACAAAAAGCTTCATGAGGCCTTCCGATGGCTTGGCGACATCTCATGAGGATCGCCGAAGGAACAGCGCGGAAGCCTTAAGCTCCTGCGCTGTCTCCGAATTCTAGCAGCACATCAGCTCTTCTTTTCAGCAGCAGCAGCAGCCGGTGCAGCAGCTTCCGCCGTAGTGGTAGCTTCTGTGTCTTCCTCTGCCTGCTGCTTACCGCGACCAACCACAGTAGCGACGGTGAAGTCGCGATCGGTGATGGTCGGCACTACGCCTTCAGGCATATTGATCGAAGAAACGTGGATCGAGCGACCGATCGGCACGCCAGCAAGATCGATGATGAAAGCAGCTGGGATCTTGTCGTAGGGGCACCAGACTTCAACGTCGTGGCGCACGATGTTCAAGACACCGCCGCGCTTCAGACCGGGTGATTGCGCTTCATTGATAAAGCGGACCGGTATGAGAACACGGATCAAGCCGTCCTTACCAATGCGCAGAAAGTCGATGTGCACCGGCGTGTCACGCACGGGATCGAGCTGCATGTCGCGTGGAATGACGAGGCGCTCTTCACCGTCGATCTTCAGCTTGAATACCGTCGAGGTGAAATGACCCTTCAGGTATTGCTTCCAGATTTCATTATAGTCGAGGGCGATAGCCTCGGGTGGCTTGTTGTCGCCGTAGATTACGGCGGGAACTCTACCTTCGCGACGAACCTGGCGTGCGGCCCCCTTGCCAACACGCGGGCGCGCCAAGGCATCGAGCTCAACGGTCGATGTAGCCATTAGCTTGCGTCTCCAAATGCTAAGAGGGGCCCTGGATTGGGCCCCAAACACGCTGTGCGGCCTCCAAGGGTGCCGTCACGCGTCTCACACGATTTAAGTGAGAAGACTGGCTTATAACGGCATGGGGACCCCTTGGCAACGCACGATATACAATCGGCAACACGCATTCGCCTTGATTGCAACGGTTTGTTCCGCCATGCGTTGGGCAGGTTCCGCCGGGTATGAACAACTATGCAGCCATTGGAGTGAATAAAATAATGAGCACTACAACACGTGCGAAATACATGGCGTTGGGAGGCGCCATCAGCCTTTCTGTAGCCTGGCCACTGCCAATTCAGGCTGCTGACACAACTGTCCCAGTCTCCAATCCAGTTATTTTGGCGCAGGCAGGAAGCGGTGATGAACCTCATCCACGCGCAAAACAAAACCAAAAGGCTCAGGAAGAAAAGAAAAAGCAGCAGCAACAACGCAAGCAAGAGCAACGGTCTGAACGCAAGGAAAAACGCGAGCAAAAGAAGGACGATCACGCAGAGCGTAAGCGGGAGCGACGCGACGATCGCAAGGAAAACAAAGAACGCAAGCGCGACCAAAAAGCCGAGCGGAAAGAAGATCGCGCACAGCACAAGGAAGAACGACGAGAGGACCGTAAGGACAATCGCGAACAAAAGCGCGAGAACAAGGCCGAGCGCAAAGAGGATCGCGCGCAACGCCAAGAAGAGCGGCGGGATGATCGTCAGGACAATCGCGAACAAAAGCGCGAGAATAAAGCCGAGCGCAAAGAGGATCGTGCACAGCGTAAGGAAGAGCGACGCGACGATCGTCAAGAGAACCGCGAGCGCAATCGTGCCGATCGCAAGGACGATAGACGCGATGAGCGTCGGGAAAAGCGCGAACAGCGGCGCGCGGGACCGAGCGAAGGCCGCAAAGGTCGCGAGGGTAATATCTCGGAAATTCGACGCCAGCGTAAAGAGCGCCGCGAGGGTGGTCGGGTAGTTATTGAAGAACCGGGCAACCGTCGCATAATTCGCGAAGGCCGGCGCACGATTATCCGTCACGATGATGCCGATCGCTTCCGCCGCAATGCACGCAATGTCGATGTCCGCCGGCGCAACGGCGAGCGGATCACCACGATCACACGCCCCAACGGTGTTACAATCATTACCATCGAAGATGAAAACGGTCGCTTGCTGCGACGCGTCCGGCGTGGACGTGACGGCCGCGAAGTTGTGCTTATCGACAACCGTCGCCATCACCGTCACGGGCCGGATCGGCGTGGCGATAACGTGCTCTGGTTCCTTTTAGACCTCACCATGCCGCGGGTGAACATTGAGCGCCGCTACTATGTTGTGGACGCCGATAGGGCCTCGGAAGACGATCTGTATGACACGCTGATTGCACCGCCGGTCGTCGATATCGAGCGTGAATACTCGCTTGATGAGGTGCGCTACAACTATCCGCTGCGCGCCAGAATGCGTTCGGTCAACCTCAACACGGTCAACTTTGAGTTCGGTTCGTGGGAGCTTGATAACGAAGCGCTCGACCACCTGGAAGAGGTTGCGCGGGCGATCAATCGCGCTCTGGATCGGAACCCGAATGAGATCTTCCTGATCGAAGGACACACGGACGCCGTCGGCGAGGATGAAGACAATCTCACATTGTCTGATCGTCGTGCCGAAAGCGTCGCGATTGTCCTGAGCGAAGATTTCGGCATTCCCCCCGAAAACCTGACGACACAGGGATATGGTGAGGAATACTTGCTGGTTGAGACACCAGAACCGGAGCGCAGAAATCGGCGCGTGACCATCCGGCGAATTACGCCTCTTCTAAGCCGGAACCGCTAAACGAACGCGCGCAAGAAGTAATGCAAAGGGCCGGTTCGACCGGCCCTTTTTCGTTCAGTAGAGAGGAACGCGTGGATCAGGTTTCTCCGGCGGTGCGCAGGTCACCGCGCGATCCGCCCATGGCAAGCCCCAGAGCAAACGCGCCGCAGCCAATGATCAACGTCGCGGCCGAAAGGATCAGGAGGACCGAGTATTTGTGTTCGAACCCAGTCAGTGAAGCGACAATATTAGAGTAGCCCGAAGACTCTGTGAAATAGAGCGCAGCCGCAGTCATCGCGGCGAAAAACCCGGTGAGGTAACTCCAGACCGGGACATTATGATACCCGCCCCAGAGCGAGAAAAACACAACTGGCGCAAGGAACATAGAAGCTGTTCCCGATACAGCAACCGCGGCGAACAGGTCCTTGGATCCAAGGAACACCATGATGAGACCGCCGAGCAGGAACAACGCCATGGCCTTGCGTCCATTGGCGAGCGTCGGTCGCGCAAGCCGCATGTCAACAACCGTCAGTTTTGCCGCGCTGGAGTACGTTGAATCGATCGTCGACATGCAAGACACGACCAGCGCAACGTTGAACACGAGCATTGGCCCGTCGCCGATGAGCCGCGTTAGGGTTGGAATAAAGGCCTCTCCTTCGGCCTTTGAGAGGCCGGACCACACGCCGAGGAGGCCGAACGCGAGGATGCATAGGATGGAAATCCAACCGGCATGGTAGAAGCTCGCCATAGTTGTGCGTCGGTCGGCGATGAAGCCCCGATCCATCATAACCGGATCGTGCATTGGGTAGCTCCACACCTGCAGCAAAGCGACCGCCAACAATGCCCAGCCGGGATTGGTCATATCGGCAGAGGAGGCCGTGACTGCTGCAATGTCGAACGTTCCGGTTGACAAAGCGATGCCGGCGAGAAGAGCCAGCGCGATCAGAAATACCGCCATTTGGAATACGTCGGTTCGGATCGAAGCGTTGAGCCCACCCACGAGTGAATAGCCCAGTGTCACGGCGCCGACGAGCAGAATGGAAGCGACATAAGCCACGGACCCGTCGGTTCCGAAGATAAGCCCGATCACCAGCAAATTGGCGAACACTTCTGAGAGCAACCGAACGCCAATAACGAAATTGTACGTGGACGTTCCAACACTGCCGAAGCGGGCTTGGAGAAAGGCCTGCACGCTTTCGAAGCCGTTGCGAAAGCGCAGACTGGAAATGATCCAGGCGCCGGTCAGAAATGACAGGTAATAGGCGGTATAGGAGAGCGCACCCGCAATTCCAAAAGCGTACCCAAGGATTGCCGCGTTGAGAATTGACCGGGCAAAAATCCAGGTTGTGACCTGGGACAGGGTCAGCGCCACGACACCTGGGGTTCTGCCATCAGGATGGTGGCCGCGATAAAAAGAAAGAAATGTCTTCGCTCGCGGACTGAGCCACATGCTGGCAATCGCAACGACAGCAATAACCGCGATAAGCGTAGAGATATTGTCCGGCATGGGCGGCGGCTCCCCGTATGTGTTCGCTCATCGATACACCGTGGGCCGCAAATGCCAACTCCCCCAACTAAGTCATGACGCGAACGTGAGCCAACTAGAAAAGCGCGTGACCTAGCTTGAGCCGTGAGCAAACACTGGGCAATAACGGAAATGGTGTTAGCCATCGATCAGCCGCAATCGAGGCGTCTCAAAATCCGCGCCTGAAGGAGAGATTCGGGCGCTGTTGAGGTCCGGCCGGGGCCGATTGTCGGCGCCGGGACCCGTGGAAACATAAAGCCATGAAAACCTGTGTGAGCCTTTTAGTGGCCAGCTTGCTGGCGGCCGTGCTTCTTGGTGGCTGCGCGGGAGCCGATGCGGATGGTGGACCGCCGCCAGAAATTTCCGATCCAGCCGGAAGATAAGGAGGCAGTCCTTACCTCTTCGGCAGTTGATAAGCGCTTGGCAAGGGAACGAGCACCGCCTCCGGCTTAGCCGCCGGAGGCGAAATTTTTGTCAAGATACTGAATAGTTTGAGGGGCGTGGACCCGCTTGAGGGCCAGACGCCACAGCTCTTTAACGAGCGAGTTTAAGACCGGTCGGGGATTTGGTGTTTGAAGAGCTGGAGCCTGAGGGCGCTTTAATCTTGATGCACTTCGTGCTGCCGCTGCCAGGCTGGGTTGTGTAGTAGCAGAATGTGCAGCGCGTGCCGTCCGGATGGTAGGTGTTTGTACAGACTTTCTTGGCCATTGCAGAGCCTGAAGCCAAGACACCTAAAGCGAGAGCGAGAGTAAAAACGGTGGTCCTCAACATGTCCGTGTCTCCTTTTTCGATCACTTAAACGGCGCGACATTGCGCTGTTGAAGAGTTCGTCGGGGCGACAGCGGAAAAGGTTCAAAAAAATATTCAGCGAAGAGCAAGTTGTTCGATTTGAACTGAAATTCAACGGCCTAGGATCGCGATAAGGCTGGTGAGTGTCACAAGAGAAAGTACTGTTGAAACAACGATAACGGCGTTCGAACGGGCAACGAATGCACCGTATTGTTGCGCGAGAATAAATACAGTCACTCCTGTGGGGACCGCAGCCATAATGACGGCAATCGCGGCCAGCGGTTCTTCCAGCTTAAGCACCCAGTAGGCGAGCCAGAACGTAAGGAGTGGATGCAAAACGAGTTTGGTAAGGACCACCCAGCCAACTTCCACGCGTTCCCCTTTGACCGTCGCGCCGGCCATAAAAAGCCCTGCCGAAAAGAGCGAGCACGGGATGAATGCATCCCCAAGGAGTTGAAAGCCATTTGCAATAGCCTCGGGAATGAAAATCCCAGACCAGGAAACTAAAAGGCCTGCGATGGTTGCAACGATCATGGGGTTTCGAATGAGACCGCGCAACGAAGCTTGGAGAATGCGTCCCCCATCGCGACACTTGTCGGCTTCGGCGATGATGATCGCCAAAGGCATGAGGAGCGCGACGGGCAGAACGACACCGATGATGCCCGGTACGAGTACCGTTTCCCCAAATACAATTAAGACAAGCGGCAGTCCGACATAGCCGGTGCTGGAGAATGTTGCGGCGAGCGCATGCAGCCCGTTGGCAGTCAGGCTCTCAGGAAAAACAGTGCGTGCGATCAGCAAGCTTATGGCGAACATCGCCAGCATGCCGCCCCCTAGAGCACCGAGAAATGGCCAGTTGAAGAACTCGCCGACCGGAACACGCGCGAGCGAGATGAATATCAACGCGGGCAGGGAAACCAGAAAAACAAAACCACTGAGTATCTCGCTGCTACCACGTTTCAGAATGCGAAAACGCTCAAAAAGGTAGCCGGCCAACATTACTCCGAACAGCGGAAGAATGGTGTTCAAGGCGTTGATTGACAATGGATCCACCTATGCGACGGGGCGTCGGGCATAGGTCAGCCGATTAAAGAAAAAGGCTTTGACGATCCCCCGAACTACCACATGAATGACAGCGATTTTTGAGAGCGGCAATTAGATTGCTTCTATTAAGAAAGCTTCAGCAGATCGGCGCACAAACGCTCGGCGTCGCGGTCTTGCAGGAGCTCTGCGGTTGCTTCCTGCGCGGCGCGCCAATGGGGCATCGCAGCAATAAGGGCATCGCGGCCGGCGGCCGTAAGCGTCATCCGACGACTCCGCTTGTCAGTCTCATCGGCGCTCATGTCTACGAGCCCCCGCCGCACAAGCGGCTTGAGGTTGGCGGTTAGAGTTGTGCGGTCCAGCGCGAGTACTGACGCAACGTCCCCCATCGTCGGGGGCTGCGGCCTGTTAAGCGACATCAGTAGCGAGAACTGCCCGCTGGTCAGGTTGACGGGTCTCAGTGCTTCGTCATAGCGGCGCGCCAGCGTTCTTGCTGCACGGCGTACGTGCAGGCAGAGGCACGCATCGCGGACTTCCAAGGTGAGTGAAAACGGCAGGTTATCGATTTTTGACATGAAACAATAATGTTGATATCAACCCAAATTGTCTAGGGCTCTTGGCTGCGGCATTCCGCGATGCCGGCCCTCAACCAACGGGAGCGCGTAAATGGCGAGGAAAGTCCTTATTCTGGCCGGAACCAAGAAGGGAACGTTCATTCTGGAAAGCGACGCGTCGCGGCGCTCATGGGAGCTCCGCGGGCCATTCTGCGATACTTGGCCTATCAACCACGTGATCGCCGATCCCAAGACGGGAACGATCTATGCCGGCGGAGGTAACGAGTGGTTCGGACCTGCAGTCTGGAAATCGACAGACCAGGGAAAAACCTGGACCCATTCGAGCGAGGGGCTCGCTTATAAGGAGGGTGAAGAGCCCGTGAAAGCCGTGTGGAGCCTGGCGATTGGACCCGGTGGGCTGTACGCGGGCGTCGAGCCAGCAGGGTTGTTCCATAGCGCAGATGGAGGCCAGACGTGGACGCATATCGAAGGGCTAAGTAACCATCCTTCTCGCCAAGATTGGCATCCGGGCGGCGGTGGCTTGATTTTGCACTCTCTTGTTCTCCATCCCGAAGACGACAAACAGATCTGGGTTGGGATTTCATCGGCAGGCGTATTCTACACCGCGGATGGTGGTGAGACTTGGCAACCACGCAATAAGGGCACCCGCGCCGACTACCTCCCCGAAGATCAGCGCTACCCTGAACTTGGTCAGTGCGTTCACTCCCTGGTTATGGCCCCAGGGATGCCCAACCGGCTTTATCAGCAAAACCATTGCGGGATGTACCGGAGTGAGAACGGTGGCCAGCAGTGGGAAAGTATCGAGGCGGGATTGCCATCATCGTTTGGATTCCCGGCAGCCGCCCATCCACGCGATCCGGACAGCCTTTTCCTTCTGCCACTGAATGGCGACATCGCCGGACGCTACATGCCGGACGGTAAGGCGGCTGTCTGGCGCACACGCGACAGTGGTGGCACGTGGCAGGCGCTTCGCGATGGTCTCCCGCAAACCAACGCCTTCTTCGGCGTGTTGCGTCAAGCATTGACCACAGATAGCCTCGAACCAGCTGGCGTCTACTTCGGCACTGGCGGTGGAGCACTGTTCGCCAGTGCCGATGAAGGGGATAGCTGGAATTGCCTCTCTGACTATCTCCCCGCCATCCATTCCGTGGAGACGGTCGTCCTCGACGCATAATTAAATTTCGCGAAGAGGCTATGTGAGATGACAAATCCAGGATCATCCCTGACACAGGTTCCTGACGTACCGCCGAGTGTGACGGCGGTACTTGCTCCGGCATTGGTGAACTTGTTCCCAGGAGCACCGCGGCGCGTAGAGTTGCGCGCCGCAACGGTGCGTGACTTGATTGACCAGCTAAACGAGCGCTGGCCAGGAATGCGCGACCGATTGTGTGATTCAACACCCCGCATTCGTCGTCACATCAATGTCTTTGTGCGTGGCGAAAGGGCATTGTTGGACACGCCGTTGACGGAGAATTCCGACGTCTACCTCCTGACCGCAATCTCAGGTGGCTAACGTGTTGATGCGATCAACAACTAGTGCCGACCCCAAGGGACCCTTATGACCGTCGTCACACCGGATCGCATGATAGTGGAAGAAGGATCTGCGGAAAATCCATGCGGTCCAAACCAGACGCTGTGGATCAGTGAAGCGGGAGGTCTTACGCAGTTCGGCGCGTTTATAGAGATATTACCGGCCGGTTCCCGCTGATCGATAAAGCACTGGCACAGCGCCGAGGACGAAATGGTGTTCGTGCTGGAAGGTCAAATCACGCTGGTCGAAGGTGATACGGAAACACTCCTGAAGCCTGGCTATGCCGCAACGTTTCGGGCAGGAGATCCTACCGGGCACTTCCTCGAAAACCGCGGAGAGGCCGCTACGCGTTGCTTGGTCGTAGGGAGCCGTGCACCAGTCGATAAAATAACCTATCCGGATCACGACCGGGTCTGCCATCGCCACAGGTCGCTGCCGAGCGACATTTGGACTGACGGGGCCGGAAACCCCGCATCCAGTCCTTACGGATAGAATCGCCAATTAGCGCGAGGCATCAAAACTGCGTTGCTCAATAGAACAGGCTTGAGACGCTTTCTTCGCGGCTCGTCCGCAGGATTGCCTCACCAATCAAGGCCGCGATCGGAAGAACGCGGATATTGGCGGCCGCCTGAACGGCAGCGGTCGGCAAAATAGAATCCGTAATCACGAGCGATTTGAGCCGCGAATTCTTGATCCGGCTGACGGCGCCGCCAGACAAGACGCCGTGCGTAATGTAGGCCATGACTTCAGTCGCGCCGTGCGCCAATAAAGCTTCAGCTGCGTTACACAGCGTTCCGCCGGAATCGATAATGTCGTCGATGAGGATACAACGCTTACCTTCGACCTCACCGATCACATTCATCACTTCCGACTTGCCGGGGGCCTCACGCCGTTTGTCGCAAATCGCGATCGGAACGTTGATGCGCTTAGCCAGTGCCCGGGCACGCACCACGCCGCCGACGTCAGGCGAAACGACAATGAGGTCATCGGCTTCGTAGTTCTTCTCGATGTCACGCACCATGACCGGTGCCGCGAACAAGTTATCCGTCGGGATGTCGAAGAAACCTTGGATCTGGCCAGCATGCAGATCGAGAGTAAGAACGCGGTCTGCACCGGCCCGTTCAATTAAGTTGGCGACGAGCTTAGCCGAGATCGGCGTGCGCGGACCGGGTTTACGATCCTGACGCGCATAGCCGTAGTAAGGAATGACTGCTGTGACCCGCCGCGCCGATGCGCGCTTCAGGGCATCGATGAGAATCAGGAGTTCCATGAGGTTGTCGTTCGCCGGGAACGACGTCGATTGCACGACAAAGCAATCCTGGCCGCGAACATTCTCCTGGATCTCGACGAAGATTTCCATGTCAGCAAAACGCTTCACCTGCCCCTTGGCCAGGGGCACGTTGAGATAGCTGCTGATACCTTCCGCGAGGGGACGATTGCTGTTGCCGGCGACGAGCTTGAGAGGGAGGCCGTCAGGACGACCACCTGAGTGCGCATCGAAGGACATCACTAGGGCACTCCACGACAATTCGATGACAGGTCTCTAGCAAGCGGCACCCGCTAATGTAAACACCGTGCGAGCAACGAACCCATCGAATAATGAACTTTTTTGAGCAAAGAGTTGAGATACCGTCCGAAACTCGCAACTCGGGCTGCTGTTCACAGAGAAAGAAGCCCGGGAGGTGACTTTCGTCATCCAGCCCGGGCTATCGGTTCGATCGTCAGACGCCTAGCGCTTTATCCGGGGAGGGGGATCTCCGAAATATGTGCCAAGGCCGAGGGCGCCGAACCTAGTTCGTCTTTGTTTGCGGAAGCAGCTTCAGGATGCCCTGTGCGGCTGCTGCAGCTGCTGCGTCTGCGGTCTGCCCCCAAGAGCCATCCAGAGAACCTTCCGGTATCTCGTTCTTCTGGGACACCGTGCCGAGCGTCTTGCCGGCAGGATCCTTGACGCGCCAATCGATTTGAATTGGCTGCTTACCCCCGGTACCGGCGCCGACCTTCACTTTACCTTCGATACGATAGGTCTGAGGCGAAGCGGCACTGGCCAGTGCGACGCCATTGCTGGTGAGCTGCTTCTGCAGCGCATTCGTCAGCGAAACGCTTCCGTCGCCAGGGGCTCCAGTCACACTCGGGACAATCGCACTCACAGCCCCTGCACGGCCAATGCTTCCGGTCGTAGCCGCCGCATTTTGGGGTGTCGCGGATGTCGTTGCTGCTGCAGTCTGCACCATTGCCCCGCCGTTGCTGGCGGTAGCCATGGGCTGGGCACTTGCGTTACCCGCGATTGCAGGAGAATTCGAAGCCTGGCTTGGCAACCAAGTCGCCAGCGAAGTCGCGGTCTTTTCCGAAATCGTCTCTAGGATTTGCGGAGTTACGACTTCCCATGGGTCACGCCCGGAGCCTGCCGGAGCCAGTTCCTCGCCGGTAATGCGGTTAACCCGCTTTCCGGCCGGATCTGTCACGTCCCAAATGTACGAGATTTTGGTGCCGCTCGCTTCACGAGCGGACACGACGTAGCCGCGCAGCGTGTATTGCGATGGCTCGCTCGGAGAGTTGACAACAGCGATCTGCTTACGCTGCATCGCGGTGCCGAGCTGCGCCTGCAATTGTTTAGCTACACCATCAGGTGCGCCAATAACCGGTGCGATGGCAATTTTAGTGCCCTGTGTCGCAGAGGCCGGTGCGGCTTGCTCAGGAGCGACCGCCGTGCCTCCGGCGGTTGAGAATATATCTGTGGCGGTGGTCCCGCAGCCAGCAAGTGCAAAGCCCAAAACCGCAGCAAGGCTCGCCAGCGTAAACGGTCGCCTTGCGCGTTGCGCGCCATCCCTGGTAGCGCGCTGCGCCGCAGCAAAAGTAATGGTCGTCACGACGACGTCCCCCTTTATGATCCACTGATCATCCGGCGGCCGGCGTACAAACCCTGCGGCCTAAAACTCCTATAACCGGTACACATTAGCCACCGATTTAACCTGCACGCCAACATGCCGTCCAGACCCCCGGCGCTCTAACCTGTTCGTACGGCTAATGAACGGGTCGTTACGCACAGTCCAGCTGTGGATAATGCACTTATGCCACGAGAATGGCAGAGATTTGACGCCCGTAGTCAGGTTCACCTCTGTGCGTGGTGCGCCGAAAACTGAAAAATTTCGATTCGTTCTCGTAGGTACACGCAGTGGCCAAGGCAATGGTGCCTACGCCTTGCGCCCCAAGTCTTGAAGCGACATAGCCAAGCAAATCGAAGTAAGGCAGAGGTTGCCCAGGAAATCTCCGGAAAAAACGAAGGTTGTCGTCTTGGGTGGATGTGAAATTTGCTTCGAAGTCATCGCCTACTTCATAGTTATTCTGGTGAATGCACGGTCCAATCGCCGCGATTATTCGATCGCGTTGGGCGCCAACCTCTTCCATTTTAGCGACCGTCGCCTCGAGAATGCCTCCAACGGCGCCACGCCAGCCCGCGTGGGCTGCCGCGACAACCCGCGATTGTGGGTCCGCGAAGAGGACCGGGGTGCAGTCGGCGGTCAAAATTCCAATCGCAAGGCCCGGCACAGACGTCACGAGTGCATCAGCTTGCGGCATGTCTTCCGGTGCAAGGACCTGATCAACAATGACGGCTTCGGCGGAGTGGACTTGATATGGTGTCAGAACATGCGAATGGGTGGCACCAAGATGCGCAGCAACGCGAGATCTGTTCTCAGCAACAGCCTCACGGTCGTCACGTGAGCCGAAGCCGCAGTTGAGACTGGCGTAGAGCCCCTCTGAAACACCGCCGTCCCGCGTAAAGAAGCCGTGACGAATACCGGCGACGTCGTCCAGCGTATCTGCGGTCAATGGGGTCAGCATGTCGAGGTCCATGATCCTCAGGTGTCTCGGTTGAGACAATCCGTGATTGTGTTCAGAAGCCGGGAAGCGTCGGCAACCTGCCGGAACGTACGCCTAATGCCTTGAAGCGTGTACCCATACCTTGCGGAGCCAACAACCGTGCGACACCCAATTCGATGTTGCCTGCTTCAATGGGGTTTGCCGCCATGAGACGTGACGCCCGCTGTACGATACCGAGTGCTCCTAAAAATTCTGCCTGCGTAATAGGACCATCAACAACCAGAGTCGGGTCGGCGGCGTTCTCAGATCCACTCATAGTGATTTGGGTGCGAACGGCCTCGAAGTCGACTTGCGTCGTCAAATCGGCTTCTCCAGGTGAGGTGAGGGGATGTTCGTGATGATGGTCTCGCACCGCTTGCAAGCTGTCACCGATCTCAGATGCCGCATGACCATAGTCGATCAGCAAAGCTGCGAGCGGGGCGCTCTTGCCCAGTGAGGCGAGCGGAGCGGAAAGTTCGCTGAAATTAGGCACGGTGAGGATACTTCCCGCAGGCGCGTTCTCAGCATGCACTGGAATATCGAGCCGGCCACTGGGAGGCAAAGCGATTTCGCCGAATTGCAGTCGGTCCAAGTCGTCTACGGTGACCGAACGGCAGCGCCAGCCCGACGGCGTCGCGATCAGCTGCTCAACGGGAAGCGCATCGAGGAATTCATTTCCAATGACGATCGTCGGCCCTTCTGGAACGTCCTCCAGGCGAGGATGCCAATTGATCGGTAAATCTATTGCCCCAAGCGTCTCGGTCTGCGCGGCGCGGAGCGTTTCACTACTCTCTACAAGATGGACGTTCGCTGCGGAGAGGAAATCGGGCACAAGGCGAAGTGCACGCAAAGCATCGCGCATGAGGGAGCCGCGACCTGGCCCCAACTCGATCAGGTTAATTCTGGACGGGCCACCCATCTGCTGCCAGACGACGGCACTCCATAACCCAATGAGTTCGCCGAAAATCTGACTGATCTCGGGGGCCGTTATGAAGTCGCCCGTCCGGCCAATCGCCTCTCGCCGCCGGTAGTATCCATGATCGGCATCCTGCAGGCACGCCGTCATGTATTGTCGGACAGTCAGCGGCCCGTCGCGTTTTATCCGTGCGATAAGATTGCACGACAGGGGCGTATCGCGTCGCGCATCTGGATCATAGTTCACGTAGAGGCCCGTGACTTGGAGCGCGCCAGCATTATGAACCAGATGCCAAGGAGCAGCATGGGGATGGAGTACACCATACCCTTGGTGATCGGATACTCAGGCGAGAATTGGCGGTATTCGATGATCTTGAAGAATTCGCAGAAGATGCGGAACACGGCGTAGCCCACGAGAAAGATACCCGTGGTCAGTCCTGGCTGTTTCAGAGCCATCCATTTGTGCGTCACGAAACGCAGGATCAGGAAGAGAACGATGCCTTCAAGCGCCGCTTCATAGAGCATGGCCGGATGCCTTGGCTCTTCGCCCCAACCTGGAAACACCATGCCCCAAGGCATGTCGGTCGGCGTGCCCACGATTTCGCCGTTCACAAAATTGGCCATACGCCCGAAGAACAAGCCGATCGGAACGGCCGCCGCGACGACATCCATGACGGATAGGGCGACAAGCCCCTTCCGGCGCGCGAAAAGAAACATCGCAAGGCCTGAGCCCAGGAGGCCACCGTGGAAGGCCATGCCTCCACGCCAGATCGCGAACACCTGTAACGGGTTCTCAAAATAATATGATGGCTCGTAAAAGAGTACGTGGCCAAGTCGGCCGCCGACAACGACGCCCGCAGCGACCCACAACAGCAATTCATCGACGTCATCGGCGGTCATCGCCGGCTTGTTATCACGCCAGAGCGACGCGTTGGCGACTAGCCGTTTGATATAGACCCATCCCAGGATCAGCCCTGCAGCATAGGCGAGCCCGTACCATCTGACCGCGATGGGTCCGATTTGAAGTGCCACCGGGTCGATCTGCGGATAAGAAATGGCGAGCAAACTCATGTGAATCCTTGGCTGCGCGGGGAAAGCTGGACGCCAGGGATGAACATAGCCCCGCGAGTGTCAAGGTGACATGCTGTGCGAGGCTTGAACGCGCGGGGCAGCGGGCTCATAGTCATTCCCCAGATACATTTGTCGTGTGTGGTGACGGTAACGCGCCCACACGTGTTGATTCTTAAGGACCGAACATGACGCAAACATCAAACCGCCTCTTCGACGATCTCGCCAAGCTCATGAACGATGCGGCCGGCGCAGCGCAAGGCGTCAAGCAGGAGTTCGAGACGATGGCTCGGTCCCAAGGCGAAAAGATTCTTCGCGAGATGGATGTCGTTCAACGCGAGGAGTTTGAGGCTGTACGAGCCATGGCGGAAAAGGCGCGAGCAGAGAACGAACGGCTCGAAGCACGTATTGCCGCTCTTGAGGCTAAGCTCGGTCAAACGAGCTGATCGAACGTGACTCGCCGGGGATGAGGGGCGTACCCGGAAGATGTCGAGTGCCAGAAAGTGCCTCTGGCTAAATATCCACGCGTTTTCAACAGTTTTCCGGAATCTGACGGCACTTGCCCCACGAATGTCGGGGGCTCGCCATCATGACCGTGGACACTCGTGTTCAGTTGGTTGCGACTCGTGCACGACAGATGCTTTCGTGACGCCGCGCGACGAGCTCCGGTGAGGGCCGGGGCAGACTGAAGACCACATATGGCGCGGCACGCGTCCGCAATTTGGGGAAAAAGAATGGCATCTTCTGAGCTGGGCTACGATCGTGTGACGAACCCCATCGACCTTGTCGAGCAACTGGCGGGACGTCACGAGTGGGCCTGCGATCGCACCGGCGACGATGAACTGACACTGATCGTCTCAGGAACCTGGACGGATTATCACATCTCGCTCAATTGGCGCGATGATCTGGAAGCTCTGCATCTTGCCTGCGCCTTTGACTTTAAGGTGCCCGATACGCGCCTCAGTGAGATGTACCGTCTCGTGGGGCAGATCAACGAGCAGCTTTGGCTGGGCCACTTCGACCTTTGGACACAGGAAGGTCTGGTGATGTACCGTCATGCCCTGCTGCTGAATGGGTCGGTTGTCACCCCGATGCAGTGTGAAGCGCTGTTACAGGCTGCACTCGAGAGCTGTGAGCGCTACTATCAGGCGTTCCAGTTCGTCGTATGGGCAGGCAAGGAGAGCCGTGAGGCTCTGATCTCGACAATGTTCGAGACTGAAGGCCAAGCCTGACGGCGATCGCAGCCGTAGAAAGCTTTTCATTATGACTTTGGCCCTCGAAGGACCGTTGTTGATTGCCGGAGCCGGCAAGATGGGGACCGCCATGCTCTCCGGCTTGTTAGAGGCGGGACTTGAGCCGTTCCAGGTCATTATTCAGGATCCCGCACCATCGCTTGAGGTGCAGGACTTTGTGATACGCGAGGGTGTACGCTGCGCACCCGCGATCACGTCGCTTGAGGCTCCGCCATCGGTCATTCTCGCGGCCGTCAAACCGCAGATCATGGACAAGGTGATGCCGGGACTGGCGCAATTGGCCGGTCCTGACACGCTTTTGCTGTCCATCGCCGCTGGCCGAACGATCGCGAGCTTCGAGCAGCACCTGCCGACGGGGACTGCGGTGATCCGGGCCATGCCCAACACACCGGCGGCCGTCGGTGCCGGGATCACGGTCTGCTGCGCCAACGCGCACGTCAGCGAAAGCCAGAAGTTGATTGCCGAGGAGATGTTGCGCGCAGTCGGCGATGTGGCATGGATCGAAGACGAAGCCTTGATGGATTCGGTCACTGCGGTCTCAGGTTCCGGCCCCGCATATGTTTTCTATTTGGTAGAGGCGCTAACGGACGCAGGCATCGCTGCGGGCCTCGATGCTGAACTCTCCGCGCGCCTCGCCCGTGCGACCGTCGCCGGTTCCGGCCGTCTTCTTGAAGCGGCGGATGACGATGCCGCGACATTGCGTAAGAATGTGACCTCTCCCGGGGGCACGACTGCGGCAGCTTTGGAAGTCTTGACGGCCGATGACGGCTTGAAGCCGCTGATGAAGGCCGCTGTGGCCGCCGCGGTGAAACGCGGACGCGAACTCGCAGGCTAGCAAGAAGGCCGTCAACTCTCTATCACCTAGGCAGGCGGCGGCTCCATGCTAAGTAGGCGCACCGAGCTGTCCTTCAGCCATTTTGAGCGAGATAGAGATGACGGTCACGATTTACCACAACCCGAAATGTGGAACGTCGCGCAACACGCTGGCGATGATACAGGCCAGCGGCGCGGAGCCGGAGGTAATTGAGTACTTGAAAGACCCACCGTCTCGGGCACGGTTGGTTGAACTCATCGCGGCCATGAAAATTCCCGTCCGCGACCTGTTACGCCGCAAGGGAACGCCCTATGATGAATTGAGCCTCGACGATCCGAAGTGGAGCGATGACGAACTCATCGACTTCATGATCGAACACCCTATCCTCATCAACCGCCCGATTGTTGTGACGGACAAGGGGGTGCGTTTATGTCGGCCTTCCGAGCAAGTTCTTGATCTTCTCGACAACCCCGATATCGGCAGCTTCACCAAGGAAGATGGCGAAGTGGTTCCCAGCCGCCGGTAAGTCCGAGCTGAATCTTATATGCCGCGCCTCTGGCAATTGAGCCGGCACGCTCCTAACTCATGAGTAATTTGAATCTTGGAGAAAGCGCAGACATGAGCCAGTCCGGAGCGTATCCAGACACCTACAAGGATCGGATAATCGACGCTGCGTTGCGTCTCGCCGTATCGCGCCCGTGGAGTGAAATCTCCCTTCGCGAGATTGCTCAGGCCGCGGGGTCGAACTTGGTTGAGCTGCGTGGCAGTTTCAGCTCCAAAGCCGACATTATCGCGGCCTTCACCCGGCGCATCGATGATGAGGTTCTGACCAAGATACCACCGATGGAAAAGGGACAATCACATCGGGATGCGTTGTTCGAAGTCCTGATGACCCGGTTCGATGCGCTGCAACCGCATAAAGAGGCTGTTCGCTCGATCATGAACGGTGTGGGGCTTGAGCCATCTTTGCTTGCACCGTCGCTCGCTTCACAGTCCTGGATGTTGCAGGCAGCTGGCATCAATACGGATGGCGCAAGAGGGTCTTTGCGCGTGGCGGGTCTCGCGACTCTCTACGCATCGGTTTTGCGGACGTGGCTTGAGGATGACGACCCTGGTCTCGCGCGAACGATGGCCGTGCTTGATCGTCGTTTGCGGCGCGGAGAGCGTGCTTTGGAGACTGTTGAGGACGCGGCAGGGTTTGTCGGTCGCGTGGGCGGGATATTCCGTTCGGCAATGCGGCGTAAGGATAAATCAGGCAGGGAGCACGAAACGTCCGCTCCGCCGGCTGGGACGGCACCCCAGCCACCGCAGCCAGAGGCGCCGTGACTTTAGAGCGGCACGCTGATGATTGCGCGCAGGCCGCCCATGGAGCTTTCGCCTAAGGTGATATCGCCACCGTGGCTGCGTGCAATGTCCCGCGCGATTGCGAGACCAAGTCCCGTGTTCCCCGAATCCTGGTTGCGGCTGACGTCGATACGATAAAATGGACGGAACACGTTCTCGCGCTCGTTCTCCGGAATACCGGGTCCATTGTCATCAACCTCAATGCGAACCCAACGGCGCTCCGTGGCTGCACGGATTACCACACAAGTTCCATAACGGCTCGCATTCGAAACGAGATTGGTGATCGCACGTTTGAACGCGTGCCGCTTGAGAGGAAGCACGATATCCTTCTTGCGACGCCGCATCTTGAACGAGATGTCGACACCTAACACTTCGGCCTCGTCGCAGACTTCTCGAAGCATTTTCTTGAGACTGGAGGGTTTGGCCTCTTCGCCACCGTCGCCCTTAGAGAAC
Organism: Filomicrobium sp.; assembly: GCF_025698805.1. Taxonomy (NCBI): domain Bacteria; kingdom Pseudomonadati; phylum Pseudomonadota; class Alphaproteobacteria; order Hyphomicrobiales; family Hyphomicrobiaceae; genus Filomicrobium; species Filomicrobium sp. The sequence continues at coordinate 676,818 of NZ_JAILWT010000003.1, read as the reverse complement.
GCGAGATAATCTTCCAGCATATGCTGCATTTCGTTCACGTCGAAACGTAGCGACTGCACTTCGGGTGTGTCTTCGAGAAACGCAAGCTGGAGCTTGAAGCGGGTCAAGATCGTGCGCAGGTCGTGGCTGACACCCGCGAGCATCGTTGTGCGCTGTTCGACGTGCGTCATGATGCGTTCGCGCATTTCCATGAACGCCAGAGCAGCTTGGCGTACCTCACGCGCGCCGCGCGGCCGGAAGTCCGCTGGTGCGGGACGCCCCTTGCCGAACGCATCGGCGGCTTCCGCGAGTTTCACGATGGGACGTATCTGATTGCGCAGAAACATGATGGCGACCGTCAAGAGGATCACCGACGAACCCACCATCCACAGCAGGAATATCTCCGAGTTCGAAGCGTAGGTTTGTTTTCGCGTGGCCACGAACCGCAGCACGGCATTGTCATGCTTGACCCGGATTTCGACGAGCCGAGAATTGCCAACGGTGTCGATCCAGTACGGCCGATCGATTTGCCGGCTAATCTCGCGCGAAAGCGCTCGATCTAGCAGATCGAAGAACGGCTTAGGACGGGCGGCCGGCAGATCGCCTGCGGGTAGAATCTGCATGGATAGGTTGAGCCGGTCCCGCGCCATTTCGACGAGACGTCCGTGCCCATCCTTGAAAGGATAATTGTCGTAGATCTCTATGAGGGCCGCCACGTCACGCGCGGTCGCTTCGGAAAGGCGCCGCGTCACGGCTTGCCAGTGACGTTCCATAAAGACGAAGGCGACGACACCTTCGAGCACGACGATAGGCGCGATGATGATAATGAGGGCGCGGGCATAAAGCCCCTTCGGCACGACATCCGAAAGCCGGCGCGCGCCAAGCTCCCGCAGCGACCGGAACCACGCCGTGATGCTAATCAGGAAGCGGTTCCATCTAATACGAGGTGGAGCTCCGGAAGCTGTGCGGAGGAACGTCATGCGATAACTCCCCCCTTTCTTCCAAGCGTTACGCGGGGCCCTTCAAAAAAGTTCAGGCGCGGTGGGCACCATGACACAAATTTCGTCTCCGGAGTGCCGCCGGTCGACGTTGCAAATTCGGATGAGTGCGCGTCAAGTGTTAGTCGGTGTAGAGGATATACCCCTTGCCGCGTACCGTCTGCAAATAGACTGGGTTGGAGGGGTCGTTTTCAATCTTTCTTCGCAGACGGTTGATCTGCACGTCGATAGCCCGCTCGTTGCCCGTCGAGTCGTCGTTCGATAGCTCATGTCGGGGGATAGGAACACCCGGACGGCTCGCAAACTGTCTCAGCAACTCGCGTTCGCGCTCGGTGATCTTGATGCTCTCATCGTCGCGTTTGAGTTCTCCACGTCCAACGTGGAACACATACGCCCCCATCCGGACTTCATCCCCCGGCACGCCGGGAGCATGCCCGCGGCGAATGATGTTGCGCAGACGTAGCAGCAACTCACGCGGTTCGAAGGGTTTGGGGATGTAATCGTCGACGCCGGCCTCTAGTCCTGTAATCCGGTGGTCGGGATCGGACTGGGCCGTGAGCATGCAAATCGGAATGTCCTTCGTCGCCTTTAATTCACGGGCAAGGTCAAGCCCGCTTTGGCCCGGCATCATCCAGTCAACAAGGACCAGGTCGAAGGATAGGCCACGCATGGCGGCTTTCGCCGCTTCGGCGTCTTTGGACGTCGTGACGCGGAAGCCATTCTCGTAAAGGTAGCGCGCCAAAAGATCCCGAATGCGCTGATCATCGTCGATAACCAACACATGCGGCGCATCGTCCGGCAACGTCTCGTCACCGATTGGTCTCATTGGGTTCCCCATGGGAGCTCCGATCTGTCGGCCCCGCTTACGTAGACTTAATGGCCTTTGATCCAGTGTGCGACCGGATCAAAGCTTCCACCTTGGCCCGGTCTTCGTGCCTAATCATGGCAAAAAGAAAACGCCGGGCAGCCTCATCTGCGCCTGGACCCGCCAGATCGAGCGCAGAACGGATGCGGACCAATTGCAGTTCGGTAAGCCGATCCACCAGCTTCGCACCCTTCGCCGTTGTAAAGAGCAGACGCTGGCGCCGGTCGGACTTTCCGGCCCTCTGTGCAATGAACTCCTCATCAATCAGCTGTTTCAGAACCCGTCCTAGGCTCTGCTTTGTGATCTTCAGAATGTCGAGGAGATCGGCGACGCGCAAGCCTGGATTGCGGTGAACGAAATGGAGGACGCGGTGATGCGCGCGGCCGAAACCATAGCGTTCGAGCACGACATCGGGATCGCCCGTGAAGTCACGATAAGCGAAAAATAACAACTCGATACAGGCGATGAGACGTTCGCGCTGCAGCGCGTCAGCATCGTCCATGCCAGGGTTCTCTTGTAGTTGATCGGCCGGGAGACTGGATGCCTCGACGGGGGCCGGATCATTTATGTCAGTCATGTTGACATATTTGCGTCCAATTGATACCTCTGGCAAGTCCATTTAGCGCGGAATTATGAGACCGATTCAGGGGGTGAACACCCTTGAAATAAGCCCATCCCAAGCGCCAGAATGGCGAACGCAACTTGCTGTTTGATGCCCGAGGCCCTTGCGCCGATGAGCGGCACCAGTGTTCGTTGCGTTGTGGTCGCATTCAAGACACCTTCGAGGAAACCTCAAAATGGCTGCTCTGGTCCCATTCCATGATCGTGATGGCTTTATTTGGTTCAACGGCGAGCTGATCAACTGGCGCGACGCCAAGCTTCACGTCCTCACCCATGCGCTGCACTACGGGAGCGCCGTCTTTGAAGGTATTCGCGCTTACGGTGGCGAGATCTTTGAATTGACGCAGCACTCTGAGCGTTTGGTCGAAGGTGCCCGCATTATCGATTTTGAAATTCCATACTCTGTTGCTGAGATCGACGAAGCTTGCCGTCAGGTGATGAAGGCAAACAATCTCGTTGAAGCCTATCTGCGCCCCATTGCATGGCGTGGCAGCGAGCAGATGGGCGTTTCCGCTCAACACAATAGCATTAACCTAGCCGTAGCCGCTTGGGATTGGGGCTCTTATTTCCCGATGGAGCAGCGGCTCAAAGGCTTGCGGCTAACCCTCGCGAAATATCGCCGTCCTGACCCTGCGACGGCCCCGTGCAAGGCTAAAGCGGCAGGTCTTTATATGATCTGCACCATCGAGAAACACCGCGCCGAGCGCGCAGGCTACGCCGACGCTCTGATGTTCGATTATCGTGGTTACGTCGCCGAGTGCACCGGAGCAAACGTGTTCTTCATTAAGGATGGCGTGATCCACACGCCGACGCCGGATTGCTTCCTGGACGGCATTACGCGTCGCACCGTTATCGGCCTCGCCAAGAAGCGCGGGTATGAGGTGATCGAACGCCATATTCAGCCGGAAGAGCTCGGTTCTTTCTCCGAATGCTTCATTACGGGCACGGCAGCAGAAGTGACGCCAGTCTCTGAAATCGGTGAATATAAGTACACACCTGGTACCATCTCGGAGACTTTGTTGAAAGATTACATGGAGTTGGTCCAGCCTTCGAAGCAGCTCGCCGCGGAGTGAGACCCAACCCACTTTGGCTATGGCGGCACGTCGCTTGTTCGTCCGTCTACCAAGAAATACGCAACTGATTGTCTAGCGCTGCGTTCTCGCTGAGACTGTCCGCATATTGGCGGCAATCTAGGTGAGCTAAGGCGATGCAGAGAGCCGGATTAATCATTGCAGCAGTCGTAGCGCTCAGTTTTTCGGGCGTTTCCGCTCTGGCCCAGGAGGGGCCGGGCGGAGCGATCAATCCCGGCAGGGATTGTCAAACGATCCTCAAGTGCAACTACAAGAAGGGTGGCTCCTTTCGGGGCTGCATATCCTCGTATTCCTGCAGGGTGTGCAAGTTCGTTCCGGCCAACTGTCAGGTCGGGGGGCAGAAGCGAACCTGCCAACGTATCCGTTGCACGTGGGGCTGATGATTAAGGACCTTCAACGGTACAAGGCCGCATCCGCCATAGTCCGCTGAGGACAAGCGCCAGGAACCCTGCGATGCCTGCGCCTACGGCCAACACCACCGATAAGCTTAAATAAATGTCGTGCAGATGGGCCACGAACAAGTAGGCGGCGGTCCAGAACTTTGCAGGGATAAGGCAAACTAAAAAGAGCCCAAGCGTGGGATTGGCCCGGCGCAGAAGCAGGTTATCGACTCTCGCCGTTTTGCCGGAACGGTTATCGAGTACAACACCGGCGGATCGCCCCATGGCCGCTTCCTCGCAACAGATGAGCCCTTACAAAATTGTATGGGCCTGCAACGTGCAATCAGGTTGTTAACGCAGCGATAATAAAATCACCCATTCTGGTGACAAATTGGACCAGATAACGCCGTTTACGTCCTAAGAGTTCCGATTGATGCGGCGCGAAATTTAGTGGGCGTGAGTTCGCTTATGGAAAGGCCTCCTCTTTAGGGACGGGATATGTCAAAACGCGATAGCGCCTACGATGTCGTCATTATCGGCGCTGGGCACAACGGATTGACCGCCGCCGCATACCTCGCCAAAGCAGGATTGCGCGTCGTAGCCTTAGAACGCCGCAAATGCGTGGGCGGTGCTGCTGTTACCGAAGAATTTCACCCCGGTTTCCGCAATTCGGTGGCCTCGTACACGGTCAGCTTGCTCAACCCGCGCGTCATCGCGGATCTCAACCTTCATGCGCACGGCCTGCGCATTGTCGAACGGCCCGTCGCGAATTTCTGGCCCGTGGACGAACGAAGGGCCCTGGTCATGCCGTTCGGCACAGCGGCGCGCCAGCGCGCGATCGCCGAATTCTCGGCGGCGGATGCCGAGCGGCTCCCCGTATATGAAGCGGCGCTCGACCGCGCGGCCGATGTCGTGCGAGATCTAGCATTGCGAACGCCACCCAATGCCGGTGGTGGCATTATCGAACTGATCAAAGGGGCAGGGCTGGGCCGCCGTCTTATCGGGCTCGACTTGAACGACAAACGCCTGCTGGTTGATTTGTTCACGAAGAGCGCGGCCGACTTCCTGAACGGCTGGTTTGAAAACGATGTCGTCAAGGCGGCCTTTGCCTTCGACGGGATTGTGGGCGCTTACGCAGCACCATCGACGCCGGGTACGGCGTACGTTCTCCTCCACCATTGCTTCGGCGAGGTAAACGGCAAGGCCGGAGTGTGGGGGCATGCCGTTGGCGGTATGGGGGCGATCACTCAGGCAATGGCTGCATCCGCGCGCGCCGCTGGAGCTGAAATCCGAATAGATGCCCCGGTGGCGAAAGTAATCGTCGGGAACGGCCGGGCAACCGGCGTCGAACTGACCTCGGGAGAGCGTATTAAAGCCAAAGTTGTTGCCGCCAACGTACCGCCGAAGTTGTTGTTCCGCGATCTTGTCCCTGACACCGCGATTGATCCGGAACTGCGGCGGCGCATGCTGGCGATCAAGTCCGGCTCAGGCACGTTTCGCATGAACGTGGCGTTGTCGGAGCTGCCCGATTTTACCAGCCGTCCCGGCAAGGCCATGCAGCCGCACCATGGCGCAGGCATCATCATCGCGCCTTCTATGGACTACATGGAACGAGCCTACATCGATGCGCGCCTGGAGGGCTGGTCTCGGGCGCCGATCATCGAAATGCTGATCCCTTCGACACTGGACGATACGCTGGCGCCATCCGGCCAACATGTTGCGAGCCTCTTCATCCAGCATGTCGCGCCGCACTTGCCAGGCGATAGAAGCTGGGCCGACCCGGCTGAACGCGAAGCATTCGCCGACGTCGTCATCGATACGGTGACACGTTACGCGCCCAATTTCCGCGAAGCAGTCATCGCGCGCCAAGTGCTCTCACCGCTCGATCTTGAAAACCTCCTGGGCCTCGTCGATGGTGATATATTCCATGGCCAACTGGGCTTGGATCAGCTCTTCTCCACCCGGCCAGTTTTGGGAAATGCCAACTACCGGCTCGGACTGCCCGGATTATATCTCTGCGGTTCGGGAGCCCACCCTGGGGGGGGCGTCACAGGGTTGCCAGGTCGCAATGCAGCTCAGGAAATTGCGAAGGATCTAAAGCGCTGACCCCAATGGCTCTGAGATACCATCTGTCCCACGACGCAGCCGAAAGGTGCAGTGCAACGAGCAGTTTGCTAAGTGATAGATCAGAGGCTCTCACCCCGTCGCTGCGGGGTCTTACAGACGAAGGATAGAGGAAGGATCGGCGTGTCGCGATTTGAAAAGCCTACGCCTGTGGCACATGCCATGGATGGTGCGAGCTATCGAGCTCTGATGCGCCATCAGGCGGGAGCCGTGACGGTTATCGCTGCTGGCGAGGTGGGTGCACGAGCGGGCCTCACCGCGACCGCTGTATCGTCGCTGTCGGATAATCCGCCAACGCTGCTCGCTTGCATCGGCCGCAACGCGAGCGCACACGATGTGATCGCGACGGCTGGCGTCTTCAGCATCAACCTGCTGGCGAACGACCAGGAGGAGATTGCCCAGCGGTTTTCCGGCAAGAGAGGCCTCAGCGGTGAAGCACGGTTCACCGGTCTCGCTTGGCAGACGCTGAAAACAGGAGCACCCGTTCTGGAACGTGCCTTGGCCAGCCTTGATTGTGAGGTTCTGGAAAGCCACGGGTTCACGACGCATTCGATATTCATCGGTCGCGTTATCGCCGGAACGTTTCGCGCCGAGGCCGAACCGCTTTTGTATTTCCGTGGGGATTACTGGAAGCTGGAATCCCGCTGAGTGAGGCCATGGGGCCGGGGCATCTCTCGAAGGATAGCCATTGATGCTGCGCATCACGCACGCTCTAACGATTGACGACAGCGTTCTGGAAGAACGCTTCATTCGTGCGTCGGGTCCCGGTGGGCAGAACGTCAACAAAGTTTCGACTGCCGTAGAATTACGGTTTGATCTGGCTCGGTGTGAGCAAATGCCCGATCGGGCACGCTCGCGTCTTCGGCGTTTAGCTGGTGCGCGTTTGACAGATGATGATGTGATCATCATCAAGGCCGACCGTTTCCGCACGCAGGAGCGCAACCGGGCTGACGCGCGCGAGAGACTGGCTGACCTGATCCGCGAGTCTCTCATCGAACCCAAGCGCCGCATCGCAACCAAACCGACGCGGGCCTCTAAAGAGCGACGTCTACGGGCCAAAACGCAGCGTAGTGATGTCAAGCGACTGCGCCGTTCCAAGCCCGATCTGAGTTGAAGTCCATAAAGGCGGCGGCATGAGTTCTGTCTGCCCAGTCCTCAACAGTAACGGAATAGAACGATCATGCCTCGCTTTGCCGCCAATTTAAGTTTTCTGTTCACAGAGCTGCCATTCCTGGACCGCTTTGCGGCTGCTGCTGAGGCTGGTTTTGAAGGGGTCGAGATCCTGTTCCCTTACGATTGGCCCGCGAGCGAGATTTCCGCGGCACTTAAGGCCAATGACCTCACCTTGGTCCTCTTCAATATTTGGCCCGGCGACTGGGCTGCAGGGGAACGCGGGCTCGCAGGCATCCCGGGTCGTGAAGCCGACTTTGAGGAGCGCGTGGCTCAGGCCTTGCGCTATGCTGACGAACTTGGCTGTCTGCGCCTCCACGCCATGGCGGGATTAGCCGAGCACGGAGCAAATTTTGAAACCTATTACGCGAACCTCTCACGCGCTGCGCGCATGGCGGCATCCCACGGGATCGACATCCTGATTGAGCCGATCAACTCCCGCGATATGCCGGGCTACCTGCTCAACCGGACAGAGGATGCGCGCACAACGATTGAAGCTGTCGGCGTGTCCAACATCGGCCTGCAATTCGACCTTTATCATCGGCACATCGAGCAGGGCGGCGTGGAAAACGCCATTACGGAATTCGGTTATCTCGCGCGCCACTATCAGGTCGCCGGCCCTCCCGATCGTGGCGAGCCCGATGCTGGCGATCTCGACTACGCGGCGATTTTTAATCTGTTGGATGCTAGTGATTTTCGCGGATGGGTCGGTTGCGAATATCGTCCGCGCGCCGCCACCAAAGAGGGGCTTATGTGGGCGCAGCGCTGCGGTGTCCGTTTTGACGGCAAACCCAATACAGCTTGATCGACGCAAAAGCCGGGATAATGCGTGTTATTTCGCTGTTACAATTTTTTACCTGCGGGAGATGATCTCTCAGCCCGTCGAGATAGATTTTAGTTTTGCTACGATAATCGGGAACACGATGCGTTATTGGCGCGTTGTCTGCTTATATATTCAGCACATCGCCCAAAAGACTATCGTTGCGGCTAACGATTGCCTGGGTGATACTGCGATTGCTTAGCAATAAGACAGCTAATGCTCTCCACAGGCTCAAGCTACAGAGCAATCGATGGCAACAATTGCAGCCTTGACGGATCCGACCCAGCCAGCACCCTTCGATAATTATGATCCAAGGGGTCACTATTGCGAACTCCTCGGCACGAAACTGGAACCCGGAAGCAGCGCCATAGGCATCTGGCAGCGTCTTCAGTCTCTCGGCCTCGACGCGTTGCAAACGCGAGCCGCTGAAGCGGCTAATGAACTCTTCAATTTAGGTATTACATTCACCGTCTATACCGAGCGCACGGCGATAGACCGTATTCTTCCCTTCGACGTGATCCCCCGTATCATTCCGGCCAATGAGTGGGACCTGTTGGAAAAGGGAATTCAGCAGCGGGTGAAAGCGCTGAATCTCTTTTTATGGGACGTCTACCACGAACGGAAAATCCTTCGCGATGGCGTCATTCCAGCCAATCTCGTTTTGAAAAATGCCAATTACCGCGAAGAAATGATTGGCCTCGATCCGCCATGCGGCACTTACATCCACATTAACGGCACAGATATTATTCGTGACGCCAATGGAGAGTTTCTGGTCCTTGAGGACAATGGCCGCGCGCCTTCTGGCGTCTCATACGTCGTAGAAAACCGCCACTTGATGCAGCGGGCCTTCCCCGATCTCATGCAGGGGTTGAAGGTGCGTTCGGTCTCCGACTATGGCGAACGCCTCCATCACAAGCTGGCGGAAGTCGCGCCAGAGGGCGTGACTGATCCCACGGTCGTTCTTCTGTCGCCGGGAGTCTACAACTCGGCGTACTTCGAACACATCTTCCTCGCCCGCGAAATGGGCGTCCCGCTGATCGAGGGCCGTGACCTGATCGTCGAGAACGATCGCGTCTTTATGAAAACCGTTGCCGGATTAGAGCCGGTCCATGTCATCTATCGTCGTCTAAATGACGATTTCCTCGATCCAGAGGCATTCAGTCCCGAGAGCATGCTTGGGGCCGCGGGGCTCATGCGCGCGGCGCGCCGTGGTAATGTCACGCTCGCCAATGCCGTCGGAACTGGCGTTGCGGACGACAAGGCGGTTTATGCTTATGTGCCGCGCATTATCCAGTACTACCTCAACGAAGAGCCGATCCTCGGGAACGTTGAGACACACATCTGCGCGGAGAAGGAAGGGCTATCCTATACGCTCGCCAACTTGGACAAGCTGGTGGTTAAGCCGGTCGGTGAATCGGGAGGCTACGGTATCGTCGTTGGTCCGAAGGCGACACGAGCCGAGCTCGACGAGGCCCGCGAGGGCATCCTGCGCGATCCGGCGAACTTCATCGCGCAACCAATGATAGACCTCTCCGTCTGCCCCACCCTGACCGAACACGGTTTGCGCCCACGACATGTCGATCTGCGGCCCTATGCGATTACGGGACGTGACACCTGGGTGCTTCCCGGCGGCCTGACCCGAGTGGCGTTGAAGGAAGGGTCAATCATCGTCAATTCATCGCAAGGCGGCGGCACGAAGGATACGTGGGTGTTGAAGGAGGCGTGTAAGTGAGTCTGCTGGCGCGCTACGCAGAGCACTTGTTCTGGATGGCCCGTTATATGGAGCGGGCTGACAGTCTCGCCCGAATTATTGAAACGCATGCGGCCTACGATCGAGGGCGCGAGTCCGAGACGTCGTGGAAGTGGCTCGTGCAGCTCTACGCAGATGACGAGGAGTTCGAGGAAAAATACACCGACGCATCTCAGCGTAACGTCCTGCATTTTTATATCCGAGACCTGGACCATCCAGGTTCGATTTTGTCGGCTATAAAGGCGGCGCGGGAGAACGCGCGCGCACTCCGGGCCTATCTGCCGACAGAGATGTGGTCGCAGCTCAACGAGTTCTACAATCGCATCATGCTGACAGGCGAAGCGGAAATCGACATCGTGCACCTCTCGCGCACGTGTGGCATGATCAAGAGCGGTTGCCAGGCTCAGTTTGGTGTCGCCGACAGCACGCTTTATCGCGATGAAGGCTGGCGCTTCTACGGCCTGGGCCAATTTCTTGAACGTGCCGACCAGACGAGCCGGCTGCTCGATGTGAAGTTCGCACAGCTCGCTGCCGAAGAGTCTCCGCAAGACCGCATCGCCGACACGACATTTTGGGCATTGGTTTTGCGCTCGGCGTCCGCGTATCAGGCATTCCAGAGGATCGAAGCCTGCCGCGTCGACCCGGATCGCATCGCTGTCTTCTTACTTCTCAACCCAAGCCATCCGCGCTCCGTTTCCTTCTGCACCCATCAGATGGAACGCCTGCTGCACGAACTACGTATGCGGTGTCGATTGGCGAGGACAGGACGTGCGTTGCATCATCTCGATGAATTGACGGCATACCTGCAGGTGGCTCAGCAGCATGCCGATCTGGTCGGGAACCTGCATGCCTTCAACGACGGCCTTCAGCGGCGCCTCAACGCAATTGCCGATGAATTGGGGGCGACGTTCTTCGGATACGCACCGCATCAACCAATCGTCCAGACACCAGAGCCGGGAATGCCTGTGATCGGAAATGTGACGCAGAGCCAAAGTCAGAGCCAAGGCTCGGCGCCCTCCTAAGCACGCTCCCCCGACCGAAATGTCTTCGTTGCTGCAACCTCATCATCGGTCTCCATGCTTCATGTCGCACTGACTCACCGGACCACATATCGCTACGACCGGACAATCAACATGGGCCCGCAGATTATCCGTCTGCGTCCTGCCCCACATTGTCGAACACCGATTTTGAGCTACTCGCTCACATTGTCCCCGAAGTCGCATTGGCTCAATTGGCAACAGGATCCGTTCGGTAATTTCCTGGCCCGGGTCGTGTTGCCGGAACCGACGGATGAGTTCTCGGTAACGGTTGATCTGATCGCCGATATGGCCGTCATCAATCCGTTCGACTTCTTCATCGAAGAGAGCGCGGCGGAATGGCCATTTGCCTACGATCCGGCTCTGCAAAGGGAACTTCAGCCCTACCTGTTGCCGGAAGAGATGAGCCCCGAGCTGAAGGCTTACCTTGCGACCATCGATCGTTCTGCGAAAACGACGATCGATTTTGTCTGCGACCTGAACCGCCAACTGCAATCCGCCGTGCGGTATCTGATCCGGATGGAGCCAGGCGTCCAGACGCCGGAGACAACGCTGACCAACGCCTCCGGCTCGTGCCGGGATAGCGCCTGGCTGCTTGTTCAGATCCTGAGAAATCTCGGATTGGCGGCGCGCTTCGTCTCTGGCTACCTGATCCAGCTGAAGCCGGATGTGAAAGCCCTCGAGGGGCCATCCGGGGCCGAAACGGATTTCACGGATCTGCATGCCTGGGCCGAAGTTTACGTTCCGGGCGCTGGGTGGATCGGCCTCGACCCGACGTCCGGCCTCTTAGCCGGAGAAGGCCATATTCCGCTAGCCGCGACACCGCATCCCGTGAGCGCGGCGCCCATTACAGGCGCGCATGAAAAAGCCGAAGTCGAGTTCGACTTCGAAATGGCCGTAACACGCGTGCGCGAAACGCCGCGCGTGACAAAGCCATACGACGATGCTCAGTGGCAAGACATCGTGAATGCAGGTCGCGCCGTCGATGTGCAGTTGAGCAAAGGCGACGTGCGCTTGTCGATGGGCGGTGAACCGACATTCGTCGCTGTCGACGACATGGATGGCGCCGAATGGAATACGGCGGCAGTCGGACCGACCAAACGGCGGTACGCAGAGGATCTTGTGCGTCGTCTGCGCGACCGCTTCGCGCCGGGCGGCCTGCTGCACTACGGTCAGGGCAAATGGTATCCTGGTGAAGAGCTCCCGCGTTGGTCCTTCTCGATTTATTGGCGCGCTGATCAGGAACCGCTTTGGACCGATGAAGCGCTCATAGCTCCCGAGGCGCAAGAGGGGCCACCACCCACAAAGCTGGACGCGGAAAAATTCACGAAAGCGTTGTGCGATGAACTGGGCTTGCCCAACGATAGCGGGATTCCCGCATACGAAGATGTCGCTCACTTCATGCTCATTGAGCAGAAGTTACCGATCAACCTGACGCCGGAAGACAACAAGCTCGAAAACGAAGCCGACCGCGCCCGTCTTATCCGGGTCTTTGAGCGCGGGCTAGGAACTCCGGTGGGCTATGTTTTACCTATTCAGGCGTGGCAGACGCACGACCGCGGCCGGCGTTGGGTCACCGAACGCTGGGCGCTACGGCGGGACAAACTTTTCCTCACGCCGGGCGACTCCCCGATCGGCTTCCGGTTACCTTTAGCCTCGCTGAACTACGCAGCCCCCGTCGACTACCCACAAGTCATCCCTCGCGATCCGCAAGTGCCCCGCGAGCCGCTGCCGCAACGGCAAGTGCTTTTGCAGCGTCGACGCACAGTGACGCTTACGGCGCAACAGCCCGTGACAGCACCGGAGAAGGATGAAATTTATGGGGCCGTGCGCACGGCCCTTGCCGTCGAGCCGCGAGATGGCCGCGTATGTGTATTCATGCCTCCGCTTGAGGACGCTGAAGACTATGCTGCCCTCGCAGGTGCGATTGAGGGAGCGGCTGGAAAAACGGGAGTAAAGGTCCACATCGAGGGGTATTCCCCACCTCACGATAGCCGATTGAACGAAATCAAGGTCACGCCGGACCCCGGCGTCATTGAGGTCAACACGCAGCCGGTGAGTTCCTGGGCGGAGGCTCTCAAAGTGACGGAGGGGCTATATGAAGATGCACATCAGTGCTGGCTCGGTACAGAGAAGTTCATGCTCGACGGCCGGCATACGGGTACGGGGGGCGGCAATCACATCGTGTTGGGTGGGCTGACGCCGGCCGACAGTCCATTCTTGCGCCGGCCGGATCTGTTGGCGAGCCTTGTCGCCTATTGGCAGAACCATCCCTCACTGTCCTATCTATTCTCCGGGATGTTCATCGGCCCCACCTCCCAGGCTCCGCGTGTTGATGAAGCGCGGCACGAAAGTCTGTACGAGCTGGAAATCGCGCTTGCCCAGGTGCCGGGCCCCGGGGAGGGGCACCTGCCACCCTGGCTCGTCGACCGTATCTTTAGAAACCTGCTCATCGATGTAACGGGCAACACCCATCGTGCCGAAATCTGCATCGATAAGCTGTATTCGCCCGATGGCCCGACCGGTCGCCTGGGCCTCGTGGAATTTCGATCGTTTGAAATGCCGCCGCACCCGCGCATGAGCTTGGCGCAACAACTACTTCTGCGGGCGCTCATCGCGTGGTTCTGGGAAACGCCTTATCGTCGGCCTCTCGTCCGTTGGGGCACGTCACTCCATGATCGTTTCATGCTGCCTCACTTCGTGTGGTCGGATTTTGCGGATGTTGTGGCTGATTTGCGAGCCGCGGGCCTTCCCATCGAGCTATCCTGGTTCGAGCCCCACTTTGAGTTCCGTTTCCCGCGCTATGGCCAGGTTGCGACCCACGGATTGACGGTTGAGTTACGCCAGGCGCTCGAACCCTGGCACGTTATGGGAGAGGAAGGTGCTGTCGGCGGCACCGCGCGTTACGTCGACTCCTCGCTTGAGCGTGTCCAGATCAAGGTCACAGGGCAGTCGGACAACCGCTTTGAAATCACCTGCAATGGGGTGAAGCTCCCCCTGACCAAAACGGGTGGTGCGGGCGAAGCGGTCGCAGGGATACGTTACCGGGCGTGGCAGCCACCCTCATGCCTCCATCCCACGATTGGACCACACGTGCCCTTGACCATCGACATCTACGACACCTGGAGCGGCCGTGCCGTAGCCGGATGTCGCTATCATGTGTCGCATCCAGGCGGCCGCAATTTCGAAAACTTTCCGGTCAATGCGTTTGAGGCGGAGGGACGGCGGTTGGCCAGATTCGAGGGGAATGGCCACACGGCAGGAGCCACCACGCCGATCAATCCTCCCAGAAATCCGGACTATCCGGTCACCCTGGACCTGCGTCTTGTGCGCTAATTCGACCCGTATGAGCATAAATCTGCGCCGAATCTGCCGAAACATAGGCCAAGTGTATTCATTTGGTCACGTTGATTGGCAAAGCAGCCTCCTATAATCGGACAGCTTGGGGCGAGTCGTCGGTAAGTAGAAGCCAGCCGAAAGCACGTTTCTTGAAAGACATGGCGCGAACTCAAAAGGACGCGCAATGTATTCCCTACGTGACCATGAGTACCTGCGGTGACCTGGAGCACCGAATAGATGACGATGAGTGCACAGCAAGCCTTGCCCCCTAGTGGGAGCTTGTTAGCCGGTTACCGGCCCATCGCAGGCGTTCGTGATGAACTGCTCGATGAGCACGGCCGGCTCCGGGATCATTGGGCTGATGTGCTAGAAGCTCTTGAAGGTCTCGGTGATCACGAGCGGCATCAGCGCTCTGACCGTCTTAACCATCGCGTTCGCGAACTCGGCATAGCGAATGATATCTACGCTGACCCGAGCAACACCGAACAACCCTGGCATCTGGATCTCATTCCGCTGATCATTTCTCCCGCTGAGTGGCGTTGGCTTGAAGCGGCGATGATCCAGCGCGCGCGCCTGATGGACGAGATCCTCAAGGACGTCTACGGCGAACAAAACCTCATGCGGCGCAACCTTTTGCCGCCATCTCTCGTATTCTCCGACCCGGCGTTTCTGCGCCCTTGCGTTGGTATAAAACCGACAGGCTCCCCCCTTCAATTTTACGCAGCGGATATCGCACGCGGCGCGGACGGCATGTGGCGGATCATAGATAGCCATGCCGAAACGATGGCCGGCATCGGCTTCGCACTAGCCAATCGCGTTGTGCTGACCCAGGTCGCTGGCGACCTGTCTAAAACCGCAAATATCATGCGCCTGTCGTCGTTTTTCAGCGACATGCAGGCCAGCCTCTTCGCACGGTCGGAAAGACCTGATCCCCGCATTGCACTGCTGACGTCAGGGCCGACGAATAGCGATTATTTCTCGCACGCCTACATCGCTCGATATCTTGGGTGCCTCCTTGTTGAGGGAGGCGACCTCAGCGTGGTGAACGAGCGTCTGTACTTGAAGACGCTTGAGGGATTGAAGGCCATCGATCAAGTGGTGCGCTGCACCGAGGCGGCCTCGTCTGATCCGCTCGAATTGAACCCCAGCTATTTCGGCGGCCCGGTAGGGTTGGTTCAAGCTGCCCAATACAACCCGGATTTGATCGTCAACGCTCTGGGATCAGCGATCGTCGAAAACCGTGGTTTGAGCGGTTACCTTCCGAGACTGTGCCAGGAACTGCTCGGCGAACCCCTGACGTTAGGAGATGCGCCGCGTTATTGGCTGGGTGATGCGGAGGCCCGCGAGCAAGTGCTGCGGAATCCGGACAAATGGATTTTCCGCGCCGCGCACGAAGGAACAGGACGACCCGGCCGTGCAACAGCGGGCCGCATTCTTTCCGCACTCGATTCCGGGACGACCGAGTCGCTCCGCACAGAGGTTGAACTGTTCGGTCAGTCCATGGTCGCGGAAGCACCCGTAGGGTTCGCAACGACACCCTCGCTGGGAGAGAACGGTCTGCATCCCGTGCCGTACGCCGTTCGCATATTCGTCAGCGCGACTGAGGACGGGTATCGGGTGATGCCCGGTGGCATTGCGATGACCGTGGAGACCCAATCCGTCGCGCTGAGCGCCCCCTCTGCATTGACCCGAGACGTCTGGATCAGTTCCGATACCCGTAGCCGCCCGCACACGAGCTTGTGGCGTCCGGCAATAGAAACAGCCACCGTAGATCGGTCGCAGCGCGCGCTGCAAAGCCGCGTCGCCGACAACCTATTTTGGCTGGGACGTTACGCCGAACGGACGGATTGGATTATGCGAGCGCTGCGGAGTGCTCTGGAGCGGCTTGATCAGGATGTGGGGGCTTCGCCTGACGGACCGCGAGCGGCACGGCGCTGTTTGTCCAGTTTGATTGCGCGCGACAGCGACGTGGACCTGCCGGGGCCTGAAGTATCCGACATCGATGCGTTGAACTGGATGATCGGCCAGCTGCTCTGCAATGACACCCACGTCTGCGGCCTCATCCAAACCGTCGAGGCACTTCATCGGACACTCGGACATATTCGGGATCGGCTATCACTCGAAGCATGGCGCACGCTCAGACGGCTTCGCGCAGCGGATTTGCGTGGCGTCGCACGTATCGACGCGCTGGAATGGCTTGAAGATGGGCTGACCTCCATTGCCGCGTTTAATGGCCTGGTCCACGAGAACATGACACGCAACTTCGGTTGGGCTTTCCTCGATATGGGAAGGCGGCTGGAGCGCGCTTACAATCTCTCAGAAGCGATCGATGCCCTGATCGTGAAAAGCGAAGAACATTCCTCCGCGGAATTGGTTCTTTTGCTTGAACTGGGCGATAGCTTTATGACGTATCGCTCCCGTTATCGTCTCGAGCCAATGCTGCATCTTGTGCTAGATTTACTGTGCCTCGACGAAGCAAATCCGCGGAGCATAGCGTTCCAGCTCGCTGCTATTTCAAACCATCTCGAGCACCTGCCCAAGGGGCGGCTCGGAAATACCCTTTCGGAGGAGCGGCGTCTAGTGCTGGGGCTGCGGACTTCGGTCCAGCTCGCGCAGGCCGAATTGCTGGCCGACAAGAGTGGCGATAGCCAGCTCCGGGATGTTCTAACCGAACAAATGGACAAGCTTCCGCGATTGTCCGATGCCATAATGCGTAGTTATTTTAATCCGAGCGACGAGCGTCCAAGTCGTGTGTTCACACGGTTAGAGCCCACTCAATGAAGTTCGACGTCAGTCACAAGACTGTCTACAATTATTCAGCAATGGTCTCCCACTCCAGCCATTGCGTGCACCTGACGCCCCGCCCTATCGCCCGTCAGACTGTCGAGCGTCACAGTCTGATGATCGAGCCGGCGCCGACGACCCGCATCGATAGGATTGATTACTTCGGCAATCCTGTCTCGATCCTTAGCATCGACGGGGCGCATTCCGAATTCGTCGTCCATGCCCGTTCTACGATCGTCGCAGAACCTCCAGAGCCCGTTGATCCAGAAGCGACTTGCGCGTGGGAAGATGTGCAGCAACGCGTGACGACAGGGAACGGCGACTTGGACCTTGATGTGATCCAGTACTTGTCACCGTCGCGGCTGACACAGCCAATACCGGCGATTCTGACTTATGCGCGCCCGTCGTTTCCGGAGCGGCGGCCAGCCATCGCGGCAGCCTGGGATCTTGCGCAACGCATTTTTCAAGACTTCAAGTTCGACGCGACCGCCACGGATCTCTCTACGCCGCTCAGTGAAGTCCTGCGGAACCGCCGCGGTGTTTGTCAGGATTTCTCGCATCTGATGCTGTCTTGCTTGCGCGCGATGCATCTCCCGGCACGCTACGTGAGCGGTTACATATTGACGAAGCCACCTGAAGGGGGCGAGCGGTTGCAGGGTGCCGATGCCTCCCATGCATGGGTGTCGATTTGGGCGCCGGAATGCGGTTGGGTCGATATGGATCCGACCAACAAGATCATGCCAGGCGAGGAGCACATCACCATCGCCTATGGCCGTGACTATGATGATGTGTGTCCGATCAGTGGCGTCCTGTTGGGCGGACGCGAGCACGGGGTACGTGTCGCCGTTGACGTCGTACCCACTAGCTAGTGATTGGAAAGGCTAGGCAGAACCTTTTGCTCACCATGCCAGCCGCTTGCCCGGCGGACGGCCCGCTCTTTTCCCACAGCTTGCACCAAGCCGTGAACAAAGGCCATTTTCTCCAGCGCCGCTGACGGGTTGACGAAAGGATAGAAATCCTGATGCCCCATGCTGCGACTGAGGCTGTTGAGCGCCAGTGTCAGAGGCACCCACCGTTCAATGAGATCATCGAAGGCTTCTGCTGAATAGCTGTCAAACCTATTGGCGGAATCTTGATCGTTGGCGAGCGTAATGCCATTTGCCTCGGCGGTGTCGACAGCGTCGATTATGTGCAGATAATGCGCCCAGGTCTCTGCCCAGTCTTCCCACGGATGTGAACTGGCATACGCCGACACATAGCTGGATTGCCAGTCAGTCGGCGGACCTGCCGCACGATACTGTGAGAGCGCGCACTCATAGTCGATGCGTTCATCTCCAAACAAGCGCCTGAACTTATCGATGTGCGGCGTACGGTCGACAAGAATTGTCCAGTAGTAATGGCCGCTTTCATGCCGGAGGTGACCGAGAAGGGACCGATAGGGTTCAGCAAATAGCTGACGCGCACGCTCACGCTCCACGGCATCGGCTTCCGCCAGGTTGACGGTAATCAAGCCATCTGCATGACCCGTCATCGCCCCGCTGACAAAATCGAACTTCAATCCGGGTTTGCCATCGATCTCCTCGTCGAAGGGAAGGGAGAGCCGCATCAAAGCATAGATAAGCCGCTTCTTGGCATCCTCGAGAGCTGCCCATGCGGCGGTGCTACCGTTATCGGAAAGGTTGGGAATGGTTCTGTTGAGGTCACATGCTCGGCATAGACCGCTTAAGTCCCCCCGCCGCATCAGCCAATTACACACGCCATGCTGTGAATTGCTGCAATAATGAACCCTGAGGGGCTGCTCACCGATCGTTTCCAACTCATTATCTGGCGTGGGCTGCAGCGCGGACATCGTCAGCCGCTCGGGGAGAAAACCAAGCGGGCTACCGCACCGCACACAATGCACGTTCTGAAAATAAACGATGTGCCCGCAATTCGAGCAGTTGAATTTCTGCATGGAACAACGATACCCTAATGTCGGGTAACCCCGGTTGAGTTGAAGAAAACCGTCCTGAATAACGTACGAGCAATCTGATGGGTTGCGCCGCCTGCTTCAAAAGCGAATGAGGTCATGACTGCCGTGGGCAGCGAACCTTGCTACTCTGACCCCGTCACGGGACGCCACTATGCACTTGGCGACCCCCGTTGGCGGTCGGATGATGGCCACCCCTTATCGATCATCGAGCTATGCGGTTTGCGTGCTTCCGAAATCGACGTGTCGGAACGCAGTCTTTGGCGCTATCGCAAGGCCTTACCGATTCCGATCGCAAACCCCGTCTGTCTGGGAGAGGGTGTTACCCCCCTTATCCAGCGTACATGGAATGGCCGCCAGTGCCATTTTAAACTGGAATGGTTCGCCCCGACCGGGAGCTTCAAGGACCGTGGCGCATCTGTGATGGTCTCGTTCCTGCAGCAGCTAGGCATCGCCGCTATTTTGGAGGATAGCTCGGGAAATGGCGGAGCGGCGATTGCCGCCTACGGCGCGGCTGCGGGAATGCGCGTCAAGATACTTGCACCGGCTAATGCCCAACCCCCCAAGATCGCCCAGATCAAGGCGTACGGAGCTGAAGTACAACTCGTGGAGGGGCCACGGGAAGCCACGGAAGCTGAAGCGATCCGCCAGTCTTCGGAAGTTTTCTACGCCAGTCACAACTGGCATCCCTTTTTTTTGCAAGGAACGAAAACTCTCGGCTACGAGCTCTGGGAGGATCTGGGCTTTCATCCGCCAGATAACATCATCATACCGACAGGCGCAGGCAGCAACGTTCTCGGGTGCGACCTAGCGTTCACAGAGTTGATGCGAGCGGACCAAATTCATACGCTGCCGAGACTTTTCGCAGCTCAGCCAGAAAATTGCGCACCGATACATGCACACTATCAGGCTGACAGGCACGCGATGGATGCGTTGCATTTCGCGCCGACCGTCGCTGAGGGCGCGTCTATAAAGAACCCGGTGCGTCTCGGTTCTGTACTTAAAGCGATACGACGTTCAGGCGGAAACACGGTCGCCGTGAGCGAGGCCCAGATCGTCGCGGCGTGCCGGGGGTTGGCAGCCCAAGGACTCTATGTTGAACCTACCAGTGCAGTGGCCGCGGCCGCCTTTGATTTGTTGTGTCGGCGTGGGGAAATCGGTCCCGACGAAACGACGGTCGTCGTGCTGACGGGCAGTGGACTTAAGGCCTCAGCATTTATGACAGAGCTCTTTTCTCACTGACGAACGGGGACTCTTATGAGCGAATCCTAGCGACGTCAGCAACGTGAAATTGAAAACAAAACACATAAAAATCAAAATGTTATATAGATCACATGTAATCGTAAATTAGCAATTTGTAAACCGAGGTGCATCTACCGTCCGTCACTGTTCCCGACACAGATGGTGGTAACGCGATGGCTACATTGCAGGCGGCTGACTATTCCGCCCGGTGCATCCCCCGACTGTTCCATGAGATCGTCGAAGGCAGTGTCGATGCCGTCGTCGTTGCTAATGAGGGTCACACGATCGGCTACGTCAACGCGGCGGCCGAAACATTGTTTGGTTATAGGCGCGAAGAACTCGTGGGGCAGCCGCTGGATATGCTCATCCCTCGCGCTGACCGGCGACACCGTCGACACTTGATCGAGCGCCTGAGTGCGTCTCCCACATCCAGATTTCTGTATTCAGACCATCATCATACGTTTTACGCGCTGAGGGCGAGCGGAGAAGCCTTCCCAGTCGAGATTTCTATCCTCAAGACGAAGGATGAATTGGGAGTGCGTTTCATCGCGTTCGTCCGCGACCTCACCAGACAGAAAGAGCTTGAGGCGAGCCTTGAGCGTCTCGCGAGCACGGACCCATTGACCGGGACACGCAATCGTCGTGCATTCTTGGAGGAAGCTCGGAAGGAACGTTTGCGCTGGAGGCGCTTTGGCGAGCCGCTGTCCTTGGCAATGATCGACCTGGATTGTTTCAAGAGCATCAACGACCGATTTGGTCACGTCTATGGAGATCAGGCGCTCAAACATTTTGTCACGACCGTCAACAGTACAATCCGGGAAGTCGACATCTTCGGGCGTTGGGGTGGGGAAGAGTTTGCGTTGCTTTTGCCCGCGACATGCCTGCGTAATGCAGCAGTCGTTGCAGAGCGCATCAGAGCGCGCGTACAGGCAGCAACACCGCCGCGAGAGCCCCGCTGCGCCTCCGGATGTGCACAGATAACGGCGAGTATTGGTGTCTCAACCTTTGTAAGTGATCAGGACACGATCGAAAGCATCATAAACCGTGCCGACCGTATGCTCTATATGGCCAAATCGTCAGGCAGAAATTGCGTCTGCCTTGATACCCGTGGCGATTGATCACTAGCCTCTGGTAAAATCCGACTCCGAGTACGATCTAAACTCCGTATGCATAGTTTGATTGCGGAGGGGGCGAGCGCCGTCAAAATTTGATCGTCGCGACGCTGGGACCGGATTGGTGTACGCCAAGTCGAAGGCAGAGGAAATGTTCGCCGGGACGCCGGCGTGGAGAAGGAGACAGCTATGTACAAACATATTTTGGTGGCAACGGATGGATCGGAGCCGGCCGAGCGCGCGATGCGCGATGGCTTTCAACTGGCGAAACTGCTGGGCGCTAAGGTCTCGGCCATAACCGTCTCAAGGCCGTGGCAGGCCGTAGCGCCGGGCGAGCTTATGGTGGCATTCCCGGAAGAGGAATACATGCAAGGTATTCAGCAACTCGCGGAAGAGAATTTGAAGAAGGTCACGGAGGCGGCGGCGGCAGCGGGTGTGACGTGCGAAACGATGCACGTCATTAATGATCAAGTCTATCAAGCGATCATCGATGCGGCTGAAAAGAATGGTTGCGATTTGCTCGTGTTAGGGTCACACGGCCGCACCGGACTAGCCCAGTTATTTTTAGGCAGCGAAACACAAAAAGTTCTGGCGCACACAAAAATTCCTGTCCTAGTCCATCGCTAACCGGTGGTGCGTGCCAAAGTGTGTGGAACGGAAGTAGTGATATCGCGTTTCCGATCTACAGACTACGCAACAACGGAGAGTGGATCATGCTTGGTTGGGCCGTCCTATTCCTAGTGATTGCGCTGGTCGCAGCAGCACTTGGATTTGGTGGAGTAGCTGCAGTATCAGTGGAAATCGCGCAAATCGTCTTTTGGGTTTTTATCGTTCTGTTCGTCATTTCTCTGATATACGGGCTGATAAGTGGGCGACGTCCACCAGCTGTCTGACGAAAAGAATGTGCCGGGCGTGTCGCATGCGCCCGGTTTTTTTTATGTTGAATCCAATAATTCCTGAAATTCATTCCAGGCTAAGAAAATCCTGAAACTTTGAGACGGCACAGAGGTTGAGCAGTGGCTCCCTCACGTTTCAACGTGCGCCATGCTCACATCGATTTTGCAAACGACGCCTTCCGGTAGATAGTTGATGACAGCATTTCCATCGAGCGCTCGCGCTAGGATCCGCTCAGTCATCGTCTGCCCGAAACCGGGTGGAGAGGTCGGAGGGGACACTTCCGGTCCATCCTTTTCTTGCCACGTAATTTTGAGCGTATTCGGATCATCCGCTGGATCGAGTGTCCAGAAGACATTGATTTGCCCCTTGGTATCGGAAAGCGCCCCGAATCGTTGCGCGTTGCGGGCAAGTTCGTGCAGGGCAAGGCCCAGGTTCTGCGCGGGTTCTGCTCTTATGCGCACACTAGGTCCCTCAAGATGGAGTCTCCTCTCCGCGCCATCCAGGTAGGGTTTTATTTGTGTGCGAACGAGTTCATCCAAGGGAATGGCGCGCCAGTCGTGCTCCACAAGGAGGTCCTGACTGCCCACCAATGCGCGAAGACGCGCATCGAATGATGCCAAGAATTCGCTTAGAGACTTTGACCGTTGCGCTGTTTGTCGCGCGATGCCGAGCAAAATCGTAAGTGTGTTTTTGGACCGGTGAGACATTTCACGCAAAACGCTACGTAAACGCTCTTCGCGTTCCTTCTGCTCAGTGACTTCCACCGCAATGGAAAGGATACCCGCGATCGACCCATCCTCATTGTGATAGGGCTCCGCGGTCAAATCGAAGTAGCGCAACTGATGGCCGTTCTGGACGATGACCTGACCGCGTTCTTCTTCGCCGGTATCGATAACTCTCTGTTTGAGAGACATCGTTTCCTCAGAAGTCTTGTTTGGCAGGATTTCGTCATCGGTCCGCCCCAGCATGTACTGAGCGTCAAAACCTGACGGAGCATTACGTATCCAGACGTAACGCAGACTAAGATCCTGCATCGATACCGTGATGTTTGTATCGCGCAGCGCTATTTCGAGCCGTTTTTTCGCTTCGTAGACCTCGCGGGACCGTACCGCGACTCTCTCCTCCAAATCCTTCCGTGTTTCGCGAAGTTTTTCGAGCGTGCGGCGGTGTGCGGCAACGCGATGTTCAAGGTCGGCACGGGACGGCATCTCGATAGCCGCACTGATCAGCAAGCACACAGCAATGGCGGCAAAAGGAGCCACGATAGCCGCACTGATCCACGCAAATTCCGCGATCTCGCTTTCTACGAGCCCATCGGGAAACAAGGGTGACAGATAGGTCGTAAGCCAGTGCGAGGTCGAAGGGAGCAGCAACGCAACGCCAGTCAGGAATGCAAACACGATCCCCAACGCCACACCCCACCACCCCGAGGGAGATAGCTCACTCAGCCGCTTTATCAGAAGGATGCTTCCAATGGCCATCACAATAAGTGCTGCGCCCACCATGGCTTGAGCTGCGATTGCGATGCCGGTTTCTGGCTCCAATTCGTTACCTGCGACTAGATATAAAAAGTTTGGGATGAAAACGGCGAGCGGACCATATCCGGACGCCCAACATGAAGACGTCAAGGCGAAGCGAAAATTAGGGACAAGTGTGCACGCCGCCTATTCTTGAAACGTTCTTTAGCATGGCAGGTTCCCTATTCCTGTTTCTCTGAGAACTCCGGAAAGTAAACATCACGTACATATAATTGCGGGAGCAACTGATTCGGGTTGCCCGGCATAGTGATTTCTCGACGAGCATAGGCAGTCCACGGAACAAAAATGCGGGACGACATCTTCCTCATCCCTTACCACTCCGCAAGTACTTGGCCGTGAGAAGTCCCCTGCAGACGAGATCACGCATCGAGGCGTCTCGGACAAGGTTAACGCGAGATCAGAAGAAGAGTTCCTTATCGTCGCGGATCGCAGGGTGAACTTGATTTCGCAGCGTGCCGGCTTAGTCGGGCAACGTAAGTTCGTCAGATTCATCCGCGCTTATGGCGGCAAGGGGGGCTGAAAATTCATAGCGTAAGCCCTCGGCGGCGAATGTGATTTTGGGCTGACTATCCGGTCCGTGCGCGAGTGATTGGCGCAAGAGCGTCTGCCCGAAGCCGCGGCGCGTAGGTTCATTGACGGGAGGCCCACCACTTTCCTGCCACTCAAATCGGCAAACGGCGTTACGGCCACGTCCGACGACGTTCCAGCGGACACTGACGCGGCCAGTCGAGTTGGACATGGCTCCATATTTTACTGCGTTCGTCGCGAGCTCGTGCAGGATAAGCGCGAGTGTTTGCGCGGTGCCGGCGCTTAGCTGAACATCGGGACCGCTGACTATAGCGCGTGCACCAAAAGCCTCGAGCTCGGCCTGGACCAATTCGCGTAGAGGAGCGCCGGACCAGGATGAATCGAGAAGGAGCGTATGGGCGCGGGCGAGTGCGTGAAGGCGCTTTGAAAAGACTTCGCGCGCCTCTTCGACATTGCGTCCGTCCGATAAGCTGCGGGTTGCAATAGATTGCACGACCGCGAGCGTGTTCTTGACCCGGTGCGCAAGCTCCCGCGTCATCAAAGACATACGTTCATTAGCTTCATCTGCCATTGCTTGGCGTTGCCCGATGGAGAGCACGAGGAATGAGAGGAGCGCGGTCGCCATCAAGCCAGCAGCTAGCAGTGTGTGGGCACCTGAATAATCAATTGATTGCTCGAACTCTGGTGTGGATTCAAAGCGCAGAAGCCAGTTTGCTCCGTACAGGTCGCGTGCAGCTTCAACACTGAACCGTGGCTTCGATCGCGCAGCGCTCATACCATCGGTAAGGTTTTCGGATTGATAGAGCTGTTTCGGATCGGCACCACCGGTGGCATCGAAGATCGCGATACTCGTGAAGCGGTCGGGGCGCGGATATTGGCGCTCGACCACACTTTTCATTAGTTCTTTCACACGCAAGGGGCTGTAGATGAACCCGCGCAGCGCCGCGCGCCGTTCTTCAACGGTACCGGTCGGCATGTTTTCGCGATAAAGCGGCAGGTAAAGTAGAAAGCCAGACGAACTGTCACTGTTCGCCTCTTTGGTTTGAAGGCTAGTAACATAACCGCTGGCCGCCGGTAATCCCGTGTCGCGCGCGCGTATCATCGCGGCTCTGCGGACAGGTTCTGACCACATGTCGAAGCCGAGAACCTCCCGGTTCTGTACAAACGGTTCGACAAAGACGACCGCAGAATAGATGTCTCGATCTTCTTTGGGCTTCAGATCGTAACTTGGGAAGCCCTCGCCCCGGACGGCAGCGATATGCGCGTCCCTTTCGGTTCTCGTCAAAACGGCAGCAAAGCCGATGCCTTTGATCCCTGGAAAATTCTCAGTAATCCGCAACGCTTCAACGTAGCGACGAAATTGAGTGCGGCTGACAGCCGGAAGGGTTTCGAAAAGGGCTTGTGTGCCCCGCAGCATATGCTCGTAAGCGGTTGTAGAACGCTCAATTTCCGCCATGAGGGCTTCGGTGCGTCCCTGAAAGACCTTTTCGGCTTGTTCCGTGACGCTGGAAACGCCAAAGCGCCAAGCTAGCGTCGTGGCCGTCAATCCGACCACGGCGACGATCATTACGGACCGTACCGTAGGCCGCATTGCTGCTCGCCAATCAGGAATATGGGATAGAAGCCGTCGAAAGGTCGGAAGCATGCGGTATAATAACTGTCCTTATGCTGCTTTTTCGGCTGAGCTCGGGTGAAAGATCTATATGGCGCCAAACAATCGCATCGTGCGTGCGTCCCGTAAAGCTGTAGGCCGCCAACCGATGAATGTTGGCTCTTCGACCGCAACTAAGGGAACTCATGCATCGCACACGCGTTCAATCAGGTCGGGTTCGTGAGATTGGCGCTGCGCACAACCGTGGGCCCATTCGCAAATTGCTAGGTGCTCGCAATACGAGGGGCTGAGATGGCAAAGCCAGACACTCTCATTGTCACATGTCCAAAATGCGCGACGCTTAATCGTGTTCCCTTTGAAAAATTGGGCGACCACGGCACATGTGGAAAATGCCACAATCCGCTATTTGCGGGGAGCCCTATAGAGTTGACCTCTGAAAACTTCTCAAAGCATGCCGCTTCGAGCGACATCCCCCTACTCATCGACTTTTGGGCGAGTTGGTGCGGTCCGTGTCGACAAATGGCGCCTGGCTTTGCAGCTGCAGCCCAAAAGGTCGAACCGCGTTTGCGCCTGGGCAAGGTGGACACTGAAAAGGAGCAGGACTTGGCGGCGCGTTTTGGTATCCGCAGCATTCCGAGCCTCGTTCTCCTGCATAAAGGTGAAGAACTGGCGCGCACCACCGGCGCCATGCCCGAGACGGCACTTCTGAATTGGATTGACAACGCGATGGCAAAGCGTCAGCGACATTTTCCAAGCCAATCAATTGGGGATGAAGCATGAGCTTGTTATTCACACCGTCAAAGGTGGGATCTGTACAACTCCGTAATCGTATTATCATTGCACCGATGTGCCAATATTCAGCCGAAGAAGGTTGCGCCACTGATTGGCACATGATCCACCTCGGCAATCTGGCTCTTTCTGGAGCTGGGCTGCTCACGATCGAAGCCACGGCGGTCGTGCCAGAAGGACGGATCAGTCCTGACGACCTAGGTCTGTGGTCTGATGATACGGAAGCAGCGCTTAGCCGCGTGTTGCAGACCGTGCGGCGCTACTCGGATATTCCGATCGCTATTCAGCTGGCACACGCCGGACGTAAGGCATCCGTGCGCGTGCCTTGGGAGGGCGGCGCGCAGATTAAACCGAATGAAAGTCGTGGCTGGCAGACCTACGCGCCTTCAGCCATACCTTTTGCCGAAGGCGACAATCCGCCGGTGGCCTTGGATCGCGGCGAAATGGAGATAATCCGCGAAGCCTTCGGTGAAGCTGCAAAACGAGCGGCGCGCTTGGGCCTCGACGCAATACAAATTCACGCGGCGCACGGATATCTGCTGCACGAATTTCTTTCACCTCTTGCCAACCAGCGAGACGATGAGTACGGCGGCAGTTTGGAAAACCGGATGCGGTTTCCGCTTGAGGTCTATGACGTCGTACGCGCGGCCTTTCCGGCTGATCGCCCCGTAAGTGTCCGAGTATCAGGATCGGATTGGGCGGAAGGAGGCTGGGACAGCGAGCAGACGGTTGCTTTCGCCAAGGCCTTAGAGAAGCGCGGATGCAGCGCCGTCCATGTGTCGAGTGGCGGCCTGGTCCCTACTCAAAAGATCCCGGTCGGGCCCGGCTATCAGGTGCCGCTCGCCCGCGCCGTAAAGGCCGCGACTAAATTGCCGACGATCGCGGTTGGGTTGATCACCAGTTACGACCACGCAGAAGCGATCGTCGCGAATGGAGACGCAGACTTCGTCGCACTCGCAAGAACGATACTCTACGAGCCGCATTGGCCTTGGCATGCTGCGGCGCACCTCGGTGCGACCGTTAAGGCGCCCAAGCAATATCTGCGGTCCCAACCTGCGCGCTATCGACATCTCTTAGAAGGATAGAGCACAAGGAGTTTCGAGTGACCTTGCTAATTTTGGATCTTGAACCGCCAACACAATGAAAGACACTCCGCGCAAACGCGGCGTGGTGAATATTGTTCGGTGGAACACAATGAACGAAAACGAGGTTGCAGAAATGCAAGATGAAGCCGGGGAAAAGAAAGACGCCGTCGATACCGTTCGGGAAATGAACGACGAGACCAAAAGCTCCCGGCTAGAACGCGGCGAGGAAGAAAAAGCCCGCGAGCGTTCTCGCCTGCGCGCGGCGGCAGTTTTCGAGATCATCCGGCGAGAGGGGCAAGGTGAGCTGGCGAGGGGCTTCCCCGCATTGTGGTGGTCCGGCCTTGCCGCGGGCCTCTCAATTGGTTTTTCCGTGCTCGCAGAGGCTTTTCTTGCGGCTCATCTGCCCGATGAGCCGTGGAAACCGTTGGTCGACAACCTCGGATATTCGGTTGGCTTTCTAATCGTTATTCTCGGACGTCAACAGCTCTTCACCGAGAATACTCTGACCGCCGTCCTACCGTTTATTTCCAGAGGTGGGCACGTTTGGTGGCTGGTCTTGTTACGGCTGTGGGGAATTGTTTTGGCGGCCAACCTTATCGGCTGCATGATCTTTGCGTACTTCATCTCGCAGAGCGGTGTGTTGCCGCCCGAGGTTGCCCGTGCCGTGACGGAAATCGGCGAGCATATGATGACCAACACACCGAGCGAGATGTTCCTCAAGGGTATTGTGGCGGGTTGGCTTATTGCTGCGCTGGTTTGGATGATGCCGTCCGCCGAGGGCAGCGAGTTTTGGATCATCACCCTGATGACGTATTTGATCGCGTTGGGGGATTTCACCCATGTCATCGCAGGATCTGCAGAAGCGTTCTATCTCTTCTTTGAGGGACGCGTTGGTCTTGCTGATGTCTTCGGGGGATTCCTTTTACCCACGCTTGCGGGAAATGTGTTTGGCGGCACAGTGCTGTTCGCCGTCGTCGCCTATGCGCAGGTGCGTGAAGAGATCGCCAAGGAACGGTAAGCGTGCATAAGGAAATGTGCGTCGGCTGAGCGCGAGGATTTTGTCCTTTCGCCGGCCGACGCCGCGACATTCAATCAGGCGACGATTGCACCCAACATCCAGATAGCTTTCTCGTGGAACGCGAGGCGCCCGTTTAGAAGATCGTGCGTTACAAAGTCTTCGTCTTCAGCCGCGCTTGCAGTGATGCTGCGGATGCGCCGGGCCATTTCCTCGTGATCCGCGATAAGATGTTTGACCATCTCCTGGGCTGACCGTTTGCTCGTTTCTTCATTGAGCTGGGTCATAGACTCTAGCTTCTCAAAGCTCAGCGGTGTGGGGTAGCCCAACGCCCGAATGCGTTCCGCGATATCGTCGGCGGCTTGGAAAAGATTTTTGTAATGCTGTTCTGTAAGTTCATGGAGCGGAAGGAAGACAGGCCCAACGACGTTCCAATGGTAGACATGAGTTTTCACGAGCAGCGTGTAGGTATCGCCGAGGACCTTCCCGAGATCTTCAGCGAGCTTTGATCTGCTTTTTTGATTGAGCCCGGTATTTGGATTTTCGTTGGCCGGCTGCGCGGCAAGAGCGGTCTTTGCCATGTTTGTTTGCCTCTAATTGAATTTGAAACAGCGTGACCCGTAGGCCGACGCGTAGGGCCGCGGACTGGGGGACGTCCCGGCTCGCAGAGGCAACGCACTGTGCAAGTCTATCGTTCCCCCGCTTGAGGCAAGGCAAAGTTCAATAAAATTGGAGAAGGGTGACAAAGACTTGGCAGGATCAGCCGTTACGTCCGGCGATCGTTCCACTGATAGGAATGGTCACGTCGCCTGAGTATTCGAGTGCGAGATCTTCAGCAGACTCGATGTGCATGATTTCCGCAAGGCGTGCACGGGCTCGGTTGACACGGCTCTTCACGGTGCCCACGGCGCAACCGGAGATTTCAGCGGCTTCTTCGTAGCTGAAGCCTTCAGCAGCGACGAGGAGGATAGCCTCGCGTTGATCCTCCGACAGTTGCTCAAGCGCGGAAACAAGGTCGTTGAGGTCAAGATGACCGTGTTGAGCAGGTTGGACGGAAAGCTTCGAACTATATTCACCGTCGCCATCAGCAACTTCCCGTCGCCGTTTCCGAAACTCAGAGAAATATGCATTGCGCAGGATCGTGAACAGCCAAGCCTTCAGGTTGGTGCCTTCCTGGAACGTATCGATCTTGTCCCAGGCCTTGACCAAGGCTTCCTGCACGAGATCGTCTGCACGATCCGCATTGCCGCTAAGTGAGATTGCGAACGCCCGAAGGTTGGGGATCGCAGCCACCAGGGCGCGTTTCATCTCTTCGGATTGTTGAGCCGCTGTCACGATTTACGCCTCTTTGCAGCTTCTTCCGATACTTGCAACTGGTCGAGCAACTGCAAAAATTTGTCTGGAATCGGTTGCTGTATGAGCTCTCCATAGGACGCACGAACCCGTCGACCGACGGCATCACGCACCTCCGAATTGCTATCGCGCACCGAACTGGTGGCGATTGTGTCGATGTCACCTTGCCTCAATTTTTCTTCTTCTCCGCAATCGGTATGCTTGTCCTCTCCGCCGCCTTTACGGGCTATGTCGGTAGGGTCCACCACCTGCCGCAGCTCCTGGTCCTTGTTCGCCATCAGTTCCCTCGGGGGATTCCTTGTTGATCTATCCCAAATCAACTGATCCTATCGGATACCAGACCAGTCCGGCAAACCTGCACGGCATGGTGCCCACCACCAGCCGAAAACGCGTGCAGCGTGGGATGGTTCCGGAGTTTGGAACTTTTTTTTCGCCTGCGGGTTTCCATCGCCGATGACCAAATCAAATCGCACTAGACGTCCACAATCAGGAACATCTTATGTCGCTAGCTACAGTTATCGCTCCTCACCTTCCGTATTTGCGGCGCTTTGCGCGCGCGCTTACGGGAAGTCAGACAAGCGGGGATGCCTACGTCGCAGCAGCGCTCGAGGCACTTGTTGAGGACCCTGACAGCTTCCCTGACACTCTCCCGCCACGCGCGGCGCTATTCCAGGTCTTCCTCAAACTTTGGGGGTCGTTGGACGTTAATTCTCAGCACAATCGTGAGGCCGACGAAGCCGTGGACACGCTGATCGAGCGCAAGCTCGAGGCAATTACACCGCGACCTCGCCAAGCCTTCTTGCTTGTATCGGTTGAACAATTTTCTCCCGATGAGGCTGCTGCCATTATGGGGGTCCCAGAAAACGAGTTGAATGAGCTGGTCGAGGAAGCTGGCGCAGAAATTGCTGCGCAGGTCGCCACCGATGTGCTCATCATCGAAGACGAACCGCTGATCGCGATGGACCTGGAAGAAATCGTTTCGTCGTTGCGTCATCGTCCGATCGGCGTAGCAAGAACGCACCGCGAAGCCGTCGAGCTTGTTAAAAAGAGGACTCCAGGCCTGATCCTTGCGGACATACAACTGGCCGATGGAAGTTCGGGGATCGATGCCGTCAACGAACTTCTGGGCTCAATCGAAGTTCCGGTGATCTTCATTACGGCTTACCCGGAGCGGTTGCTGACCGGGCAGCGTCCGGAACCGACGTTCCTTCTGACCAAGCCTTTCCAGCCCGCCATGCTCAAAGCTCTTATCAGTCAGGCGCTGTTCTTCGAACAGAAAGCTGGTTCTAAAGCAGCCTGATAACAGCAAGTGCCGCCAAAACTAAAGAAGCCCCGTATCGCCTTCTGGCGATACGGGGCTTTGCATTGTATTGGACAAAACCAGCTTACCAGCGGCGCATCCATTCTTCGACCTGACGTTTCGCTTCTGACTTCGCGATGCCATATCGTTCTTGAATTTTGCCTTCGAGCTGTTCGCGTTTGCCGGCGATCTGGTCAAGTTCATCGTCGGTCAGCTTGCCCCACTGTTCGTGGACCTTACCGCTAAATTGCTTCCAGTTACCTTCGACTTGATCCCAGTTCATGGATAAACTCCTTAAACGGTTGCAGCATATTTTTCATTGGACCACACGAGCAATCTGCGCTCGTGAGCGGCTTGCATGAATAACGGATGATGACCCGGGGAGGTTCCTGTTTTTATTTCTCAAAGATTGAGAAATAAGTATCAGAAAAATATGAATAATATCAGGGTGCAGACAAACAAAAGGGGAGCGGATAACCGCTCCCCTCGGTACGAGATTAAATTAAGTTGTCTTATTGTTTTTCGGCTGGTGCGGGCTGCTTGGAACCATCGCCTTGCATCGCTTCCTTCGCCTTTTCGTAGCCCTCTTTGGCCTTTTCCTTCACGGTCTCGTATCCGCTCTTAACAGCCTTTGAAGCCTCATCAAGCCGGTCGCGCATGGTCTTCTCGCCAGCGACTTTAAATTCCGGGGCCGCCTGCAAGGCTTCCTTTGTCGTGTCAACGATTACGATATGTGATCCATCTTTTTCCTTGCGCAACTCAGTATCGGCAAGCTTTACCGCAACGTACTTTTCAGCAAGCCCAACAAATCCACCGACGCCAAGTACGAGAGCCTGAACCTGCCCCGAAGGCGACAAGACCAAATCGTTGACATCACCGATCTTCTCGTCCGCATTGTTCTTCACGGGCGCGCCGATCCAGCGAGAGGCTCTGACCTCATCCGCGCTCGGTCCGGAAATAAACTCTAACGTTGAGCTATTAGCGGTATCTGTTGCTGTTTGAGCCATCGCCGGCGCTGCGAAGAACGCAGGCGATAGAGCTACAATGGCGCTCGCTGTCAGCAAGAATCCGCGCATCAATGATCTCCTCCTGTTTAGTGGCGGGCAACGATGTGCAACATGCCACGCTCTTAAAATTCATGTGACGTCATCTGGTTCCCCGGTAGGAGCCGAGGACACCAAAGGCACGCACATGTGTCCGCCGGTGTTGCGGAGATTCGCAGCTGTTTTAAGGCAGCAGCAGGCGCATGCGCCAATTCGCCGGTAAATATTTGTAGGGCGATCAGTTTGATTGTTGGGGCAACTATTCGAGGAGGGAACCGGAAATTATTACGACATACAAGCCAAGCGCGGAGCGACGCGTTTGCAAAATAAGAATATGAGGAAGAAACGCGTTTTTATTTTGGGGAGAAGCGGAGCTTAAATGAAAATCTGAAAAAATGATCTGATTTCTGTCTACGCTTAACGGCTATTTTATATATGCAACGCAGACTTGGTTAAGAATCGAATGTAATTTGTTCTTAGAGTCGGAGCATGAAAATGGCCGATCCGTCGAGAGCGGCGCTGAATTGGAACGCGTTGGACGCTTCAATAATCGGGGCGATCACTGAAATTCAAGCGGCGCGCGCTTGCATCCGGCATGATGCCCAATCCAAAGCGACAATAAAGCGGAACCCAAATGCCGAGGCGCAAGAACGCTTTGTGCGGTGTTTTGATGATGCCCAAGACATGTTGGATGAAGTCCGCGCGCAAATGTCCATCGCACGTTCGATTTTCGCCGGGGCGCCGCGCATACCGAGCCGCCCGCGTCAGGTGACAGCAACAGCCCTGGACAGAGGCAACGCGACATACGTCGTCGAACCCAAGAAGCCGGCGTCTTCGCGACTAGAAACTTTTAAGAAGCGGTTCGCTTTTTTTGCGAAGTCTTCGATGCGCAAATTCAAGAAGCTGACGTTCGCCTCCGCTCGTCGAGACAATAGCATTGCGGTCGAAAACGTCGGCAAAAAGACCGTAAGTCCGCGAGAAAAATTGATAGTCCCGTTTCTGTACGCATTGCCGTTTTCCCTCCGGCGCCGGTTATGGCGAAACCTAAAGTCCTCTTTCGCACAGACATCGCCGCAGGGCAAAACGCCGAGCGAAAGGACGCCGTATCACAACGCGTTTTATCCGAGGCCAGCCTTTGTTCTGGCGGCAATGGTCGGATTGGGCGTTGTCGCGTCGATTGCTTGGGCAGC
This sequence comes from Filomicrobium sp., assembly GCF_025698805.1. Taxonomy (NCBI): domain Bacteria; kingdom Pseudomonadati; phylum Pseudomonadota; class Alphaproteobacteria; order Hyphomicrobiales; family Hyphomicrobiaceae; genus Filomicrobium; species Filomicrobium sp. The sequence goes on along the minus strand of NZ_JAILWT010000003.1, from coordinate 643,187 downwards.
ATGGGCCCCGTCAACCGTCTCGGCGGCGAATGTGGGCCTGTCCGCTCCATCGATAGAGTGGTCTGCGGTGCCGGCCAAAGGTTGCTCGGTGAGCGCATGGGGCAAAGCTTGTTATCCGCGCCGGTCCCGGCTTTAGAGCTGATGTCAATGTCCCAGCCCCTGCGACAATGACAACCGGAACGGTGAATACGTAGTAACGTTTGTCTGGGCACGATCGCCAACAGATGAACGGAGCTATGCCCAATGAATATTGGTTACAGGCCTAAGCCGCTTCACCCGCTGGCTGAATTACGCCAACGAATTTTGCGACTAAAAGTGGCGCATAAGAGTGATAACGCTTCAGAACCGACTGTCGCTCCGTTGCGACGAGAGAAGCGTCTTCCCGTAGCCCGTCATTATCGGGATGGCCGACGTTATGCATGAAGATAAGCCGACGCATACGCACGTGGAGACACTGAACGACGTAGAGCAATCGCTCGCGACGCTTCAGGACGAGCGGTGTGCGTGCTGGGCTCAACTTCAGGCTTTGCTGGCGAGCGGTCCTGCCGCCGCCAGCGAAATCAGCCACTACATTAGCCGTATCGATGCGATCAACGACATTATGTTGGCCCTGGCTCGGGTGACGACAGCAGCCCCCTCGCTGCAGGATTCTACAGAATAGCTTGCCAACTATGGTCCGCTCACGTGAGTCCGCAGCCCGGCTCTAGAGGCAACAGTTGTTAGTTCCTCCGCCAATGCATCAGCCATAACCTCGCCCAAGCAACGATATGACGTGTCGTTCAGGTGGAACTTGTCTGGCGCAAGAAGCTCTTCGACCGAAAATTGTGACGAAGTGACCATGTGCTGCATGATTTCGTAACGACGCAGCAAAGGGATTTTTCGCTCGGTGGAAATCGCTTTCATGATGCGCAAATAGCTCGGGAAATTAGGGAGTCGCGCCGCACCCGGATAGTATTGATGATTGAGCAGAACCACATCGATCCCATGCTTTTGCATGAGGTCTAGACCAGCATCCACTGTAGATTGAAATTCGCTGATTTTTACGCCTCGGATCGCATCGTTCACGCCGGTTTGCCAGATGACGAGGTCCGGGTCCAACGGTAGCACCGCGCTCGCGATCCGCGCGAGCATATCGCGTGCAAGCTGTCCCCCGATCCCCAAGTTAACGACTTCGAACTTGTGTTCTGGAAAACGATGTTGCAACTCGACCAGAAGGCGCGACGGGTAAGAGGCTGCCTTGCTGGATGCCCCTGCACCCTGTGTGCTGGACGAACCAAGCGCGACGATACGGATGACTTCTCCCTTCCGAAAAGCGGCGGTCAGGCGCGGCATGGGCCAGTCCAGATGAACCAGCTCATTGGGTGCCTTACAGGCTTTCTTTGGAGGAGATGTTGCAGTTTGGGCTGCTTGAGCATGCGCTGACGACACATACCCGACCGCCATCAGCGCGATGGCGGCAGCAAAACACGATTGAAAAGCGGAACGGAGGGCCAAACGAGCCCGACACTGCGCCCCAGCTTGCGTTGCGCGAGATACCATGCGGTAACACCCAATACAGAGATACCTATTGTATTCACAGCAATTTGCGTAGTGAGGTCAGTCCCAGCTTCCTGCATCACCACCCATCCGCTGAACGACAAGAGCGTGCCGAGACAGAAGATTTCTAGTGAATGTTGACCGCAACGTGAAATGACCCCTGCGCCCGGTGACGTCAGCCAACGCGCTGACGCCGGGACACAAGCGGCGACAATGTACCCGAGCGCCACAATGTGCAAGATGCGAAGAGGTGATAAATTCGTCTTATCAATCGCGCCAAGTAGATCGCCCGGCAGAAGACGCGTGCTTTCCAGCCCGGGAATGCGGGTCCAAGGCGCAATAACTAAGCACGCAAAGAGCGCATAGGCGGCCGCTGGCGGAAGCAGAACGGCTTCATAGAGCGGCATATTTCTGCGTACCCGGTCTGCAGCCACTGCACCCAAAGTCAGCAGGAGCTGCCAGGCGAAGGGGTTAAAGAACCAGCCCCACACCGGATGCCCCGGCAATCCCAGCCCTCCGGCATAAGCAGCCAGCCAGATCGCAGCGGATATAATGAGTACGAGTGCGTGCGAACGGCGCAGCAGCCAATACATAACGGGGAACCACGCCAGAAGAAGGATGTATAGCGGCAGAATGTTCAGCATGTTTTGCTGATAGTAGAGCACCGCAGCCTGAGGAATCGCATGCGAAGGGTAGTTGATGAAATACTGCAGGCCGATGTGGTTCAGATAGTTGGGCTGCGAAAAGAAAAGCGCTGCCGCGCTAAGGAGCAGCAAGCTGACTACAACCGTTCCGATGTGCCAAACATATAGGTCGAAGATGCGACGCCCGACACGCGAAGTCCCGGAGCGGAAGCCCTCCTTCTCGAAGGTCTTGCTGTAAGCGAGCAGAGCGGAAAAACCAGCGAGAAATACAAAAACTTCTGCAGCATCTGCGAAACCGAAATTACGCATAGTTAGATCCGCCAGCCAATTCCCGGGAATGTGGTCGACGAAAATAAAAAGTAAGGCGAGGCCTCGAAAAAAATCGATGCGCACGTCGCGTTTTTGTACGGGTGCCTGGCTCTTTTGCATAAGCGATATATTTCCAGCAGTTGCGGCCTTCACGGTGAGTACCCCGCTCTTAGGTAACGATTCGGGCGTTTCCTTAGCTCTAAAATGGCGGGTGAGACGGCGGGGTTCCCGACCTGCGTCGCGACGGCAAGCTTTTGCCACCATGCGCGCATACTCTCTGAGTCGTCACACGAGCGATGTCCGTTCGGGGCGCATGTCCGATGCGGACCGGCGGAAGCGCGCCGGTCCGCGTTCCATGACGCAGACTCGAGAAGCCTCCCCTGAGAACCTGGTGGGTTGAACTCAGCAGCGGAGGAACCAAACGCGGTGAATTGCGTTGAGTTCGCGCCAATCACAAACATCTGTGGATCATGACACTCTTCGATTTTGCAAAATTCGACGGTCAAAAGACTGCGTCCAGAACCTTCAGAAAGGGCAGCGGAATTCGCAGCTTACTACTGATCCTGGGCGCTTCTGTCGCAGGCTTGGTGAAGGTGCACGCGGTCGCAGCGGAAGCGCTGCCCCCGGCATTGAAGAGGCCAATTGCCCACTTCAGTCAGGACGCCGTCATCCAAGAAGCCAAAGCGCTCGCCAGCGAGCCATATGTCGCACCCCCGCCGCGCGATCACGACCCGGCAAAGGAGTTGGCGGGGACATATGACGAATATCGAATGGCGAGATTTCGTCCTGAAGCAGCGATACAGCTCGACAAGGTCGGCAAGTACCGGCTGCAACTTTTGCCCACCGCGTGGATACACAACGAAGAGGTTGAGCTGGCTCTTGTAGACAACGGTGTTTCAACCCCCGTGCGCGCCGATCCGGATATGTTCGATTGGGGAACATTGAAGAAAGTCGCAGCTTTCTCAAAAGGGGTTCCCCTTTCAGGGTTTCGAATTAACGGCCCGTTGAATAGTCCTGACGTGAGCGATGAAATTATCGTTTTCCAGGGCGCAAGTTATTTCCGAGCTTTGTCGCGTGGACAAGTTTATGGCATTTCTGCGCGTGGGCTTGCCTTGCGTACCGGCGCTATTGGTGGCGAAGAGTTCCCGCGTTTTACAAAGTTCTGGATCGAGCGGCCTGAGCCTCATGCCAATAAATTGGTGGTGCATGCGCTATTAGAGAGTAGGTCCGTGGCGGGTGCCTACCTGTTCAAGATTGATCCGGGCGACACAACGGTCATCGACATCGAGGCGACACTTTTTCCTCGTACAGAGATCTCACAAATCGGATTGGCCCCGCTGACGAGCATGTATCTCGTCTCCAGCAGCGATCGTACCCGCGTCAGTGACTTTCGCCCATCCGTGCACGACTCCGATGGTCTGACCATCCACAACGGCAGCGGCGAGTATCTGTGGCGCCCACTTTCTAATCCGCGACAAATCGAAGTAAGCATGTTTCAGGATGATGGTCCCAAAGGGTTCGGTCTTGAGCAGCGCGAACGTAAATTCGCAGCCTACCAGGACCTCGAAGCCAAATACCATTTACGGCCGAGCGTTTGGGTTGAGCCCAAGAGCGATTGGGGGCGCGGTAGCGTCGTACTCGTAGAGCTGCCAACGGAAACCGAAGCCAACGACAACATCGTCGCGTTCTGGCGGCCTGACGAGGCACTTGCCCCAGGCAAAGCATATCGGCTGGCTTACAGATTATCGTGGCCAGATACCTTCCGCGACATTGGTCCCAAAGTCCGCATCATGCGCACAATGGCCGGGCTTAGCATCGGTTCGGATCGCAGCGAAGGCGCTGTGCAGTTTGTCATTGAGTATGACGGCATCGAAGGCGAGAGCGACCGAGTTGAAATTTTGCCAACCATGCAAACAAGCGAAGGCCGCCTCAGCAAAGCCCAGGTTCAGGTGAATCGAGAGGCCGGCACGTTGCGCGTTGCGTTCAAGTTTTATCCCGAAGCAAGCGAGACCGCCGAATTGCGCGTGGCTTTATCAGCCCTGCAAGGCGGATCGGAAACTTGGCTGTACCGTTGGACGAAAGGCATGCATCAATGATTACAGCTAGGCTGTTTCCTCTACCGCCTCCAAAAGTTCCTCCTGATGCCGGGGTTTTCATGCCTCCGCAGGAGCTTTGGGATCGCGCGGAGCGTGACACCGAACCCAAGCTAGGAACTTCGCCGGCGACGACGTGGGCGGCACGGCTTACCGTGACTGCCGCGACGCTGATGATGACCGCATTTTTTGCCTACTGGCTTTATGGCGCCTTGGCGCCGTCCGGTATCAACGTGTGGGAAGGGGTTTTCATCTTTCTTGCGACATCCTGCTTTGTGTGGGTGAGTGTCGGCACGTCTGCGGCATTGCTTGGTTTCATCCTGATGCGTTTCGGTGCGGCGCCAGCCATACCGGTCATTCCATCTGCGGATACGCCGCTCGCAACAAAAACAGCACTACTTTTTCCAATCTACCACGAAAGCCCTGCGCGGATCGCGGCGACCATTGAAGAATTGGCCAAAGACCTTGCGGACCGGGGCCATGGCGACAAGTTTTCTGTGTTCGTCCTGAGCGACACGCGGCCGGGTCAAGATCGCGATCTTGAGGTCGAAACATTTGAGATTTTGAAGAGAATAGTCGCCAGCCGGATGGAGGTTTTCTATCGCTATCGCGAGGAGAATGTCGGCAAGAAGGCCGGCAACATCCAGGACTGGATCGTGCGGCATGGCGGCGAATTTGAGCAGTTTGTGATCTTTGACGCCGACAGCGTCATGTCAGCAGAAACGCTGGTTCGGCTCGCGGCAGCAATGGAACACAACCCTCACGCCGGGCTCATCCAGACCGTGCCCAAGCTCATTTCCAGTACGACGACCTTTGCGCGTTTGCAGCAGTTTGCGAACGCGGCCTATGGGCCGATCTTGGCGCGGGGGCTTTCAGCTTGGTCGGGTCAGTCGGCAAACTACTGGGGGCACAACGCTATCATTCGGACGCGGCCGTTCGCCAAATACGCAGGCCTCCCGAAGCTCGATGGCGCGCCTCCTTTCGGCGGGCACATCCAAAGTCATGACTTTGTTGAAGCAGCTCTGCTGCGCCGGGCTGGCTGGGCCGTGTACATGGCGCCTCAGCTCACCGGCAGCTATGAATCCAGTCCGCCCACGCTGATCGACATGGCGATCCGCGACCGGCGTTGGGTCCAGGGCAACTTGCAGCATCTGGGCCTGATCACGGTACGCGGGCTGACGTTGACCAGCCGTGTGCACCTGTTCATGGGCGCATATGGCTATCTCGTTTCGGCTTTCTGGGTTGCCTTGATGCTCGTCGGCATGGCGCTCTCCCTCCCGTTTCTCACGGGTGACGAAGCCAACATGGCCAACGTGGATGAACTGGTAACAGGCGATGCCGTGACTGTTCTTGTTATGACAGTCAGCGCGCTCTTCCTTCCTAAGGCGCTGGGCCTTGTGAACTGGCTTCTTACGACGCGGAGATCAGTGGCGTCTGCGTTGCAAACCATTGCCGGCACCGTCGTTGAGGTCATCCTATCGGTTCTGCTGGCACCGATCCTTTTGATGACGCATCTACAAGCTATCGTTGAAATCATACGTGGTCGGGATAGCGGTTGGGCGGCGCAACGGCGCGACGCTGATGGCGTTACCCTTGCGGAGGCAATCCGGTTTCACGTGCGGCACGTCATGATCGGCTTAGTGCTGGCTGCGATTTCGGTAAGCGTATCGTGGTGGCTTCTGGCTTGGATGGCGCCTGTCGTGCTCGGCCTGATCTTGGCCCCGTGGGTGACGTGGCTGACATCCCGATGTTCGTTGCCGTCAATTTCACTGATGCTCGCCACCGACGAAGATTTAAAGGTCCCGGATATCGTGAGTAGGGTGGAAACGCGGGCCGCTCGGTGGAGACGATTTTGCGAGTCTCCAGCAAGAACGGACACGAAGACGAAAGAGGTGAGCGTTACACCCTTACCCGGTGCACCTGCCCCCTTGACCTGAGGAATGGGTTCAAGCGTGAGTTTGTCATCCCGGCGTGGTGGCGAACTCGCGCGCCGTCGCTGAAATTTCTTCGCGGGTCGGTAGGGCGGCCAGGCTGCCTTGCCGCGTTACGCTCAAAGAAGCGCAATGGACCCCAACGGAGAGGGCAGCTTCGGGGGATAACCCACGCGCAAGTGAACCCACGAAAACACCGCAGAAGGCGTCGCCCGCACCGGTGGCATCAATAGCCTTCACAGCAGGTGGCTGCGCGGTCCACGGCTCTGAACGGCCTCGCGCGTAAAGCCGGGCACCTGCGGAGCCAAGCGTCGCAACAACCGTGTCGCATCCGAGTTCAATCAATCGCGCTGCAGCTGCGTTGGGCTCTGAGAGGCCGGATAGGTCCGCCAGCTCAGTGGCATTGACGAAAGCCAAGTCTATAAGCGGCCAAAGCCCTTCGTAGTCGAAAAGGATAGGCGAAGGATTGACCGCGATGCGAGCATTCTTCGCCCGCGCTGCTTCGAGCGTATCCGCGGTTGTCGCCCGATCGATGTTTCCCTGCATTACCAGCCAATCGCCAGGCTTTAGCCGATCCATCGCTTTCAGGCCGATATCGGGCCCGGCATGCTGCGCCGAATGTGTCGACGCGATGATCGAGTTATCTCCATCTGGGAGCACGAAAATCGCAGCTTCGTCCGTTGGTCCGGGTCTGATGTGTGTCGGTCCGACATCGATCGTTTCACGCCGCAGCAAGTCTACGATTTCCCGACCGTAAACATCATCTCCCACGGCTGTTGCAAACGCGACAGGCGCGCCCGTACGCGCTGCGCTGACAGCTTGATTGAGGCCCTTACCACCGAAATCAATGCGCGCCTCCCGCGCGATCATTGTTTCCCCGGGCCGCGGCAATCGATCCACTTTGTAGGAACGATCGACGACACAGTTGCCGACCACCAGTATCGTCATATGCTCAGGCCCATGGGGAACCGATGTTATTGCGGTGACAGTGGGAGAAAGACGCGATCACTGGTCCTCGGGTTCCTCGGAAGGTATCTCCAGAGCGCGCAGGCGTGCGCGCAATCCCTCAATCTCGTCGAGAAGTTCGAGCGCCAGAGCGATGCCTGGGATGTTGAGATTGAAATCGCGTTCGAGGCGTCGGGCCGTCGCGACGCGGCTCACGGTAAAGGCCGCAAATCGCCATTCACCTTCGGAGCGTCCTTCGGGTTCGAGAACGCCTTCACTTACAAGCTCTGAAATCCACGTCCGATCAACATTACACGACTGACAGATCTCGGTAATCGTCAAGCGTGTCGTCGAACTGACGAGTTCGGCAGTGTGAACGGAACTTTGCTTTTCGGCCATGGTTCACAAGCCTCCAAATGTTGCGCGCGGATCAAACTTCAAGCGGCGTTCCATATCCCGGTAGGCTTCCTTGGCCTCCTCCGTATCGGCTGGAGGTAAGGCGATCCGCAAAACGGCGTAAAAGTCCCCAGGCGGGTGGGACGGGATCCCGCGGCCCTTAACGCGAAGTTTACGCCCCTGCGCGGAACCCGCCGGAATCTTCAAGTTAACAGGACCGCCCGGCGTTGGTGTTTTGACCGTAGCGCCCAACGCAGCTTCCCAGGGCGCAACCGGCAGATCAAGATAGATGTCACGACCATCGACGCGGTAGAGCCGATCCGGCGCGAATTCGATCGTCAGATAAAGATCGCCTGCCGTTCCACCTCCGACTCCAGGCGTCCCTTGCCCTTTGAGACGGATTTGTTGGCCCTCCGTCACGCCCTTGGGAATCTTGACGTTGAGTGTTCGATCCTGAACGGAAACATGTCCCGTTTCGTCGACGTGGGGCACCCTTAGTGTCAGGGTCCGCGTTGCCCCCTCAAGCGCGTCGTGAAGGTCGATAACAACCCGGGCATGGTGGTCCTCACCGCGCGAGTGAAATTGGGTGCGCGTTGAAAAACCGCTGCGGCGAGCGCGCATGCCGCCAAACAGGCTTTCGAAAAAGTCGCTAAAGTCGTGGTCAGCGCCGTCCGCTTTGCGTCCGGAATACTCAAAACCGGTATCCCAGTTCGGTGGCGGTCTGAAGTCCTGGCCGGGAGTATATCCGGAGCCAAGCTGGTCATAGGCGGCGCGTTTTTCAGCGTCGCCAAGGACCTCGTAAGCTTCCCCGACCTCTTTGAACTTCGCTTCCGCGTTAGCTTCTTTGTTGATGTCGGGATGATATTTGCGTGCGAGCTTACGATAAACCCGTTTGACCTCGTCTTGGGACGCGTCACGCTCAACCCCAAGGATCTTGTAATAGTCCTTAAACTCCATCGCACCCTCTGACCAAAGAAACGCCAGGATGATGGCCAAGGCGTTTTGGTGGCGTCAATGCCTCGGTTCCAGATATGGTCAAGCCAAACCTCTGAGGAGATGCCCAACCAAATAAGATAGGGCCGCTGCGGCGAGGCCGATAACCAATGTTTCCAGCCCTGAGCGCCACCAACTGCGGGCGGACCATAGGCTTTTGAGGGACCCGATCAATATGAATGCCAGCCCGCTGAAAATCGTGGCGATGAACAGACCGGCATGAAAACCGAATATGAAGGGAATGAGAGGTAGGAGGCCGCAGACGACGAATGCGGAGAAGGTATACACGGCCGCGCGTAGGGGAGACCGCTTCGCCAGAGGCAGCCCGTGTTCTTCCGTCAACATAGTTTGGACCCAACGCTCTTTCGTCGCCGTGGTGATTTCAACGGCTCGTTCGAGATCCGCACCCTCAAACCCCTTTGCTTGGAATATTTGCCGAATTTCCTCTCGTTCTCCATCTGGAGCAAGTTTGATGTGGCGTTCTTCCATGCGTTGGAAGCGCTCGTATTCGTCCAACTCCGTCTTGGTGCCGCTATAGTTGGCCGCCGCCATCGAAAAACCATCGGCCAGAAGGTTCGCCGTGCCGAGGATCAGAATAATCTGGCTGGACAGCTCCGCCCCTGAAACACCGGCAACAACAGCAAAGGTCGTGACCGTTCCATCAATGCCGCCATAGACCCAGTCACGCGTGTAGCTAACCTGCGCACCGGAAGCGAGACGCCGACGAATTTCGGAAGGCGTATGCCCGTGTTCCAGTATTGGTGCCATTGATCCGCAGCTCCCTATGGAAAGGCGTTGCCGATCAGAAGGACGACAGACGCGATGAAACAGTATGACCCGATGAACTGTATTGGAGCCTATATCTTCACAAAGGATCAAGACGTCATCATTTCCAGCGCGCGCGGCGCAATCGCCTGATCCACATTGAAATATCCAGCCCACGGCTGACGGCCTGAAAGGCGGATAGTCTTAACAGTGTACGGTTTGGCGCTCTCCAGGTCCTTCAGCGCTGACCATGAAATCGGACAAGCGATTGACGCCACATCTCGCGCTCGAACCGAATAAGGCACAATTGCCGTCGCCATCGCTTTGTTACGCAGCCAATCGATAAAGATGCGGCCCTTGCGTCGCGACTTGCTCGCCGTGGCGACAAACGAACCCGGCTCGAGCTTAGCAAGCCGCCGCGCTAAGCCAGAGGCGAACCCGGATATATCGTCCCAAGTCTGTGTGCGATTGAGCGGGACGACGACGTGAACGCCTTTGCCGCCGGTGGCCATTGCAAAGCTCTTGAGCCCGGCGCTGGACAACACCTCCTTCACGAGAAAGGCGCTGTCCCGCACTGTAGCAAAGGAGACCTCACCATCCGGATCGAGGTCGAAGACCATGCGGTCGGGGGCATTAAGGTCGGGAAGCCTCGCCCCCCATCCGTGAAGTTCGATGCCACCAAATTGCACGACGGTCGCAAGACCGGGACTGCCGTCGAGGGCCATATAGTCGGGATGTGATTTAGCGGGGTCCGGAACTCTGATGATCCCGGCTTTCATGGCCTTCATGGGATGGCGTTGGAAGAAAGTTTCACCATCGATACCGTCCGGCGCGCGTACAACGCTGATGGGTCGGTTTTCCAGATGCGGGAGGATGAGATCCGCAGCCTCGGCATAGTAGTCGGCGAGGTCACGTTTGGTCAGGCCCACCTTTGGGAATATGACGCGAGAGCCATGCGTCAAGGGCACCTTGGTATCCCTGCTAACCGTTTGGCGTGACGGACTTGGCACGGGCGACCCTCGCAAGCTAGATCGATGGGATTTGCCGCTGGAAAGATCTTCGCGCAAGCCAACATAACGCGCAGCTCGCAACAATCCGTTGACCGTCTTTCCGCGATGCTGAACAGCGATCCTGAGTTCCGGGGCAACCCAACGCACCTTTTTAGGAACAAGATCCAAACCTTCCAAGCCCTCTGGCGGTGATGGGCGTACGAGTCTGGAAAGCTTCGCGCCCAACTCATTATCCGTCCGCGCGCTAAACCCGGTGCCAACGCGCCCCCAATAACGCAGCCTGTCGCCATCAGACTGCGCGACAGCAAGCGAAGCGAAGGGCCGGCCGGCGCTCGACGGCGTGAAGCCAATGACGACCGCATCCTCTCGAGCAATTGCTTTGATCTTAAGCCATGACTTCGAGCGCCCAGAGCGGTAGGTCGATCCCGCGCGTTTCGCGATGATGCCTTCGCCTCCCGATTTCGCGATCCTTTCCAGAAGCTTGGGGCCGCTTCCTTGCAAGGTGGGTGCGATCCGAATGAGTTCCGGCTTTCCGAAGGTGGCCAGTAGCGTGTCCAAATGCGCTTTGCGTTTACTCAGAGATTGGCCCCTCACGTCACGCTTGCCTGTTCGCAGAACGTCGAAGGCGATAAAGGTCATCGGAGCTTTAGGCCCAGAGCCAAGCGCGGCGGCAAGCGCGCCGAAATCAGAGAGCCCATGCGCGTCGAATACGACGACTTCCCCATCCAGGATTGCAGGAGGAATCGTCGCGGCTGCTTCGGCGATGTCGGGAAATCGATCTGTCCAGTCATGGCCGTTGCGAGTGAACAGTCGCGCCGCGCCGTTTCCTGTGATGAGTTCCGTACGGTAGCCGTCGTATTTCATCTCGTAGAGCCAGTCGCGACCCTCGGGCACCTTGTCGGCCAACGTGCACAACATCGGCGGGATAAACTTGAGAAGGGATGTCGTTTTCCTGCTCGAAGAAGCCTGACGGTAGGAGGCTCGCCCCTCCGCGATTTCGTCCATCGACCGTCCCGAAACAACGCTGGTTGAATAGCGCGCGGCAAGGCTGTCGTCATCTTCCGCATAAGCGTCCCGGTCTTTGACGAGCAGCCAGTTTTCGCGCTGTCCTTCGTGCCCCATGCGCACGAGTGCCCACCGTCCGCGGATGCGTGCACCGTGCAGGGTGAATTTGAGATGACCTTGCGTGAGGTTGTGTAGCATTTCTTTGTCGGAAGCACCTGACCAAGTGCCGTGATCCCACAGCATGACGGTGCCCGCACCATAGGATTTTTCCGGGATAACGCCCTCAAAGCTCGCATAATCCAGAGGATGATCTTCCGTCCGTACGGCAAGGCGGCGTGTTCCAGGGAGTGCGCTCGGCCCCCGCGTGACCGCCCAGCTTTTGAGCGTTCCATCGATCTCGAGGCGCAGATCGAAATGATCGCGGCGGGCGATGTGGTGCTGGACAACGAAGATATGAGACTGGGACTTGTTTCGTGCAGTTCCCCGGGTCGGAGGCGGCTCCGGTGTTCTTTTAAAGTCGCGCTTGGCCGCATACGTATTGAGCCGCAGGGCTTGGGTTTTGGTGCGGGAGGTCACGCTTTTTTCTTCGTCGTTGCGGATCGGCCCTTTGAGCCGGAAGAGCCTCGGCCAGCTGATTTCTCAGGTGCTTTGGATCGCTTTACGGGATCGCGCTTTGTCGAGGCTGCCGCCGCGCGTTTCGGCTCTGACCGACCGCCCTTTTTGGCAGGAGCCTTCTCGACCGAGCGCTTGAGTGCCTCCATGAAGTCGATGACGGTACCCGCACCGGTGGCCGCTTCTTCGCCACTACTGACCGCAACCGTTTCGCCGCCAGCGAGCTTTTCTTTGACGAACTCTCGAACCGTTTCGGCGTAATGATCTTTGTAGGCGCTGGGATCAAACTCGGTCGACCGCTCTTCAATGAGCTGCTTCGCCATATCAATCAGGCCAGGCCGAAATTTCTGCGTTCCGAGTCCGGAAAAGATGTCATCCGCGTCGCGCACATCGCTGTCATAACGAAGGGTCTCGAGCATGAGCCCGTTTCCGGCCGGCATGAGAGCGATAAGGTTTTCCTTGCCGCGCATGGCGATCTGCCCAATTCCGCATTTTTTTGCGCTCTGAAGCGCGTCGCGAATTACGCAATAACCCTCTTCCGCCACCTCGCCGTCCGGAAGGATATAATAAGGCCGGTCGAAATAGAGCGGATTGATCGAGAACGCGTCCACGAACTCCGTCAACTCGATCGTATGGCGCGAGGAAAGCTTCAGCGCGTCAAGCTCGTCGTTGTCAAACAACACATAGTTGCCGGGCTCGACTTCATAACCGTAGGAGATGTCCTGTGAGGGGACTTCGCGCCCACCCTCTCCGGCTACCTTTTTGTATCGGATCCGCTGCTTCGTTTTGCGGTCCACTTGATGGAATGATATCTTTTCTTCGGACGATATCGCGCTGACCAGCCTGATGGGGATGGTCACCAGCGCAAGGCGCATGTGCCCTTTCCAAAATGTGCGGACCGCAACCATTTCAAACCCTACGCGTTACAAACGGTCTGTATTAACCTGAAACGCGGCTTTTCAGGACTGGTTCCGTGTCCTCATGCGTGTCGTGCACTTCCCGACGATTTTAGTCCTTGATCCAGTCGGCGCAACGCGTCGGCTGTGACGTGCCCCAGGGCATGATTGGCACCGAGGACGTGGAGTTCTTCGGGCTGCCCTCGATCAATTTGTCCGTATAAATTACGTAAACCAACACGTTTCTTCGCGCGTCGCAGCCTCTAACGAGGCGCATCTTTTTGAAGAAGAGGGAGCGCCGCTGGCGGAACGCTTCGGCTCCTTGCTCCAGTTGCCGGGTGAATGTGACAGGGCCCACCTGACGGCAGGAAAGGGAGGCATCCGATAGTTGTTCGGCGACGCCGAGCCATCCGGTCCATCCACCCTTTTCCGGCACCGTGAAATAGCATGTCACGCCCTGAACATCTGGGTCGTCGATCGCATACGTCGCGAGCTTATGGTCCGGCGACAGGAACTTCCAGACGGTTGTCTTTTTGAAGATGAGCTCCGGCTCATCGTCGGCTTGAGCGTTGCCGGTTCCCATAACGATGGTGGCACATATTGACAGGAGAATGGGGATACGCAACAGCGGGCCTCTCGATGACGCTTGGTGATCTCGGGAACGCGTGCCGACGACCAACCGAGCTATGCGGCAGCAATCAACGTCTTGAGACATAGTTCGTTCCCGCCAGATTGCGAGAAGCGGTCAGCCCAACTCCACATTTTCTGTTTGCGTATAAGCCAACGCTGTCTCCACATCCTTTGCGTACCGCACCAACGGCCGGCGCAAGCCGTCGCGCAAGAGCGAACGCCGCACGCTTTTTGAAGCTCCTGTCAGATAAACCGTGGCGCCCGCAGCCTGGAGTTTGCTGGCAAAGCGTTTAAGTGCGTTCGCTGCCGTACTGTCCACCAGCGGCACCTCCGTAAGATCGAGCACGAACAGCTTCGGCGTCGATCCGATACGGTCGAGAACGCTGCTGACGGCGGTTGTTGCTCCGAAGAACAGCGCTCCGCGAACCCGATAGACGATCACGTCGCGTCCCATCTGTGATGGTTCGTAAGAGGTGCGGGTGGATCCCACATCGTCGGCGACATCCTCGGGGACCAAGGGGATTTCGCTGTCGACCCGAGTGGACTCGGCCATGCGATGCAGGAACTGGAAGGCTCCTAGGACAACGCCGACACCTATTGCCATGGTGAGGTCTTCAAAGACCGTCAACAGGAAGGTGGCAAGAAGGATCAGGCGATCCCCCGTCGAGGATTTGATGAGGGCAATGAACTCCTCTCGCTCGGCCATGTTCCAGGCGACGACCACGAGCACCGCGCTCAAGGTCGCGAGGGGTATGTATGACGCCAATGGGGCGGCCACGGCCATGAATAGAAGAAGATAGACGGAGTGGAACACCCCGGCGAGCGGGCCCTTGGCTCCAGACCTCACATTCGTCGCCGTACGCGCAATCGTCCCCGTTGCGGGCATGCCGCTAAAGACAACCGATGCCATATTTGCCCCGCCTTGCGCCACGAGTTCGCAATTCGATCTATGGCGGCGCCCAGTCATCCCGTCGGCAACGACAGCGGACAGAAGCGACTCGATAGCGCCGAGCAAAGCAATTGCGATGGCGTCAGGAAGGACGGCGCGCACCTTTTCAAAACTAAAGGCGGGCAACGCGGGTTGGGGCAGCGTGGAGGGTACCCCACCGAACCGTGTACCAATCGTGGCGATATCAAGCTGGAATACGTAGGCCAGTACAGAACCAGCCACGACCGCGATCAGGAATGCCGGCCACGTTGGCCGCACTCTTCGAACAAACCAGATCAACGCGATGGATAAAACGGCGACGGCAGCGGCAGCCGAATTCCACGTTGGCAGCGCTCCAACGAGAACTTCGAGTTTGGGAATAAGAGCGGCAGGTTCCTTCTCAACGGCCAGCCCAAGAAACTCTTTGAGCTGGCTCGAAAGGATGATCACGGCGATGCCTGCCGTGAAGCCGATCGTGACAGGATACGGAATATACTTGATGTAGGTTCCCAGGCGCAGGAACCCGATCGCCATCATCAGGAGGCCGGCCATCAACGTGGCGAGCACCAACCCGTCGTAGCCGTGCCGCTCGACAATAGTGGCAATAAGGACAATGAACGCGCCGGCGGGCCCGCCAATCTGAAAACGGCTTCCACCGAAGACAGATATGATGAAACCGCCGATGATAGCGGTATACAGCCCCTTAGCCGGATCTAGCCCGCAGGCAATCGCAATTGCCATCGACAGCGGCAATGCGACGATGGCGACGGTCAATCCAGCTATAGCATCATTGCGCAAATCCGCGAGGTGATAGCCCTCGCGAAGCACCGTGATCAGTTTCGGCGTAAAGAGCTCGGCAAACGTCGGCTCCGGCGGACGCACAGATTTCTGCAAATCAGCACCCGGCCGGGGGTCCAGTGAGGGCCCACGGTCGCTCCCCATGTAATTTCGTAAGCGCGCTCATATTGAGCTTGTTCGGAGAGCTTGACCATTGGACGAATTGATGCGCGACCGCCTCCAGCCATGAACTGGGAGCAGCGCGGGCTGAGTGGAGAGCGCCCGCTCTGCAAAATCATGGGCTGGCGCCGCCCATCGTTCCCCCACATCAAGCACCGTTATGGTGCCTGCAACGGTGGCAGCAGCCGTCTTAGTAACTTGAATTTCGCTATTCTGAAACGCAGCGAACTGCGACGGCTAGGGCCACTTTGCTCACCTGCAGAGGGGGTGAACCATACCCTATTGCGGTTGGTTCTTGGTCCCTTGGAGCTCCTTCGTAACCTCCGACTCCTTGATCGTCAGCATAAGGGCATCGGGCTTGACCTCTTGAATTTGGTCTGAGGTGATCCTGTAGCGCGTGGCGCCAATGCCTAGGAAACTACCCGTGTCCATGAACACTTCAGTGACGTTGTTGTTGGGGTCACGATTGATCTCAACAATCTCCCCGATCTTCCTGTTGTCGCTGCTGTATACCGGTTTCGCAATCCAGTTCTTCGCCTCATCTGCTGTGACAGTAAAGGTTACGCGATTGGGAGCTGTAGTCCGGGACTCTATTTTGGCCGGTGGGAGGGTTGCGACTTCTTTGGTCGGGTTCCGAAGCAGATACCAAGCAAGGGCGCCCACGGCTAGAATACCGAGCGCAGGCAACACCCACCCGAGATTCGACGAAGTTGGTTGTGGCTTAGCGTAGGCGGGTTTGAAGCTTGACGCTTTAACGCCGCCGATGCCATCGAGAATACCAGTATCCTTGAGGTGTTCGGCGAAGCCAGCTGGAAGGGCGCGGGAGATATTGTCCTTCTGCGACGCAAGAAGGCCTCCGAGCGCCGCAGCGTCTAGCCCTTGTGTGCGCTGCTGTTGTCCCAGAACGCCCAACACGACAGGCCCAAGCAATCCCATAAGACTCTTTGAAGATTCTGCGCCGACACCGGCATATCGGCCGATCGAGTTGGTAAGCGCCGACATCGTCGTACTACCAAGAAGCGATGACAGGGTGTTCGCACCGCGATCAATAAAAGCCGATTTCCCGGAGGCACCGAGCGTGCTGGCTAAGCTCGAAAGCACACTAGGATCTTGCTGGGAGACCGTCTTGAGCAATGCTGAGGCACCTGCCGGTTTGGAGACGAGCGAAGTGAGCGCAGCCAGCAGACCAGGGACACCTGCCTGGATCGCTCTTCCGACCTTTGCCTTGTCTAAGCCAAGGCTTGAGGCGATGCGCGCCACGACATCAGAGTTGAGGACTTGGGTGATAGTGGAGACCAAATTCGTCGTCATGGGAAACTCCTTGCAGTTATCCCCCGAAGACAAACCCCACCATCCAAGAAATTAATGACTATTCTTAGGGCAATTTAATCTTCTTCATACATGTTCTGAGCCCGTTCTTCCAGATCTATCGTGAACTGTGTTCGGTAACAAACGGGTTCCAGTTTTTGAGAGCTCTCTCGTCGCGATATCTGCTTTGGGTCAAAATGGGCGGTCAGCCACGGCGAAGGCTCGTCAGCGAAGCACAGACCATCGTGGCAGGTGAGCAGTGACCGCAATTCAACGTTTTTATGCAGATGGGGACATCATCTCAGCCTGTCCATTCTAACGGCGCCGCAACTCCATCTTCCCGGTTCCTTTTGGCGATGAAAAGGTCACGGTCTGGCGAGATCCATGCACGACCACCCGAACGCGGCCGGAGATGTCGAACTGACCATTATAAAAATCGCCGACATAGCGATCTTCGGACACTTTCAAGACCGTGCCGGTTTGATGAATCTTGTTGGAAGGAGTTGCGCAAGTCGCCGTCACGCCGAAAACTTTGTCCGTCTGTCGATCGTAGCTAACGCGACAGCGAACCTTCTCGCTATCTCCAGAACTGGGTTTGACGAAGCCGCCGCCGCTCCATGTGCCATCTAGCGATGCTGCTGAAGCTGACCCGGGCGCCGCCAGCGCCAGCACGGCGGTAACGAAAAGCAACTTGGATTTGTTCATATCCAATCCCATGTAACTAAGGACTCCCTCCTGCAGGATTCCGCGGCCATCCTAAGGACCTTCTGCATAATCCAGTTTAACGCGCCACACTCGGTATGATCGACCCAAAATTCATACATTTTGTTTATATTAATGGGTCCTTTCAGGGTTGTTATGCGACCGAAAGAAACAAAATCTATGGCTTGTTTATAATGATTTGGGGCTGTCTGCTAAGATGCAATGAGAACCCGGTAAAAATACTATGTCGATTGTGGCGGCAAATGTGGCTACAGCCGCCGGTGCACCGTAGCGGCATCGTTGAAAATGAGGCAGTCCATGGCGTGGTCATTCAAGCTGTTTGAAGTGGGCGGCACAAGCGTTCGGGTGCATTTTACGTTTCTCTTGCTGCTTGTGTGGTTGGGAACAGTCTTTTGGCTTCAGGCCGGCCCAGTCGCCGCTTTGGATGGCATTGTCTTCGTAACGTTGCTGTTTGCCTGCGTCGTGCTCCACGAATTTGGCCATGTCGTAGCCGCGCGCCATTACGGAATAAAAACCCGAGATATCACACTGCTTCCCATCGGCGGTCTCGCCGCGCTTGACCGTATGCCCGAAAAACCGGGTCAGGAAGTCGTCGTCGCACTCGCAGGACCGGCCGTTAACGTTGCGATAGCCGGCGTTCTGATGCTTCTCTTTGGCGCAAAAGTGGATCTGACCGTTCCGCAGATTTCCTCGCAATTTGGAGCGGATCTCGCGAGCCGACTTGTCACGGTTAATTTAGCCTTGGCGATCTTCAATCTTATTCCAGCCTTCCCGATGGACGGCGGGCGCGTTCTGCGAGCTTTGTTGGGGTTCGCCATGAGCTACCAGGCGGCGACCCGTGTGGCGGCCAGGGTTGGGCAAGCTCTCGCGATCGTATTCGGTTTCCTCGGATTGTTGGGCAATCCGTTTCTGGTGCTTATAGCAATCTTCATCTTCCTGGCGGCGGGCGCTGAAGCATATAGCGCCAACATGCGCGACTTCGTGCGTGGACGCCATGCGGGAGATGTCATGATCACGGAATTCGAGAGCCTAGAGCCAAACTCGGACATCGACCACGCTGCAGATCTTCTGCTGAAGACCACGCAGCAGGAATTTCCGGTGGTGGATGGCGCACGGCGACTGCGGGGACTGTTGACGCGTCAATCAATCATAGAGGCGCTGGCAGCCAGCGGCGGGAAGACGCCGGTTCTCAACGTCATGAAGCGCGACGTTCCTGAGCGGCCCATCAATGCGCCCCTCGAAGCCGTCGTTAAACTTCTCCAGGAAAAGGCTGCCCCAGCTGTCGGAATAGTAGATGCCGACAAGCGGCTTCTGGGGTACGTGACCTGGGAAAACATGGCAGAATTTTTCATGTTGCGCGCCGCCGGCATGCAATCCGGACGTCCCGCGGCGCCGGGCCGGTCCTCTCAGGACGTCGACGCCCTTCGATAATCCGCGCAAAGCGATTTTTTAGAAACGGCGGGAGATACCGATGAACGGGTTGATCCTGTCGGCGGCAGGCGAGACACCTACGTTGAGGCCAATATCGAGTTGTGTATTGCTGTTGACGGCATAGGTGAGCCCCGTTCCAAGAAAGACGGCATCGCTGCGCGGATCATCCGTCTCGAATGCCACGCCCACTTCATAATAGCTTCCCAAACGGTCAGTCCATTCGTATGACACGGCTGCTGACACCAGATATTCAGTGCGGTAGCTCGATGTTTCCTCCGACTTCGTAGAGACAAATCCGGCGTTGAGCCCGAAGCCGATCTTGTCCGACAGCTGTAGTGCGAAAGGCACGATAAGACCTGCCGAAAACCCTGCCGCACTGACATCGTTACTACGGTCTGTAGGCAGAGTGACGAACGGGAGTAGAGCAAACGCGCTCGTGCCCAAGTCGCCGAACAAGTCATTACCCCAAAGATTGATCTTGCCGCGTATGTCGACGCTGCCGATGCCCGAGCTCCTGGATGCAGGCCCCGACAGAAGTGAGCTCGTCTGCACCACTCCGTAGGGCTGCCAGACAAGGTTCAGCTCGGCAAAACTCGTGACACCAATGCGGATGTTCGTCGTGCCGATCTCATAAGTGTCGGTCCTGAAGCCATCACTGTCACGCGTGGATCGCGAAAACCCAAAGATGTTGGTCTCAACCTGTGCGTGCCCGGCATCGATAGTGAAAGGGCTCTCTGTTGCATCAGGCCGGTCCGTCGACATGTCCCGCATCAGGTGATCTGGTGTTGGAGCAAAAAACGAATACCGCCGCTTTGTGCTGTCGCCAGCCACAGCCTCTAAAGAACCGCCTACGGGCAACACGAGCAGGCCTGCGCCGACGAGAAGGCAAACAAAATTGATGCGCATTCGGAATGTCCCATTCAGTTAGGTGATGAATAGGAAATTAGGTTAAGCTAACTTTTGGAGTCAAGGGCAATAAGTTTAATGTTATGGTGTCTCCAGTGATCTGCGTGTGGGAGGGGGAGACGGAGGTGAGAGGGGGCACCAAGAATGCGCTCAAGAAGCTCGTCACCAGCGCTGCGGAACTGTTGCGAGTCGCGATCAGAACGCACAGGTCAAAGGAAATGCGCCGATGGTTCAGCCGCCGGGCTGACGAGGCAAAAAGCGCTCAACGAAAGCGTTGGATCGAAGAAAGAGATAATGCCGTTTCTGCTCGCAAACACGAGTCCAGCAGTGGAACGAAATCGTCGTCACGCCAGACAGAACGACATGCCGAGGAGATCGAAGCACGACGAATATTCGTCGGTTATGAGGCAGAGGGAGACACTGTCTCCCTCCCCTGTAAAATTGTCAGAACGTGACCTTCACACCGCCATACGCCGCAACCGGTGGCGCCGGTACGATCGACCGGGGGTTAGTGAACTCAAAGCCGGGGCCCACGGGATCCGTCGGGGCCTCATCTGCCTCAAACAACGTACCAAACAGTCCGTACCGTTGGTCGAAGATGTTATTTACGAAGCCGTAAATCTGAACGTTGTCAGTCAGCTGATATGACGTCGACACGTCGACGCGCGTGTATCCGCCAACTTGCTGCAGAAGATTAGCCTCGTCGCCGAGGTGGTACTGTCCTGAAGCAGCAACAAGGTCAGCACCAACCTTCCAGCGATCCGTCACCCAGTAATCGAAGCCCGCCTTGATGCGATGGGCAGGGATCCCCGGAATATTGTCACCGGGAGAGACATTGATGCAGGAAGTATCAGGATCGCCGACGCATGGTGTGCCCAAGGGATGCGCGGGTGACTGGAACTCATTCGCAGTCTCAAATGTAGCACTTACATAGCTGTAGCCTGCATAAAGAGACCAGACACTGTTGGAATAGCGCATGCCAGCCTCAACACCCTGACGAAGCGTGTCGCCTGCGTTGAAGAAGTAGCCGCGACCCGTCTGTGCGGCCGAAACAAACAGAATGTCGTCCGTGTTCTGAGTGCGGAACAATCCAACACCCCAGTCGAAGCGCTGCGAGCCGTCAAAGGACTTCATCCGTCCCCGCAGACCAGCTTCCCACGTGTCCGAGACCACTTGTTCCAGCGGAGGATCGTCCGTCAGGAAGCTCTCGATTGGGCACGGATTTTCCGGGTTTGCGCAGGCCAATTCGGCGGGAGTGGGCGCACGGTTTGCTTCCGAATAGCCGGCGTAGAGTGAAATGCCGGGCATGAATTCGTAGGTCGCGCCGACGCTTGGGTTGAAACGCTCGAAACTGTGATCTCGCGTAATTCCATCGAACTCACCGGTGAGGTCGACCATGTCTATGGCAGCGTAATTGTAACGGCCGCCGACGGTCACAGCCAGCTGGTCGGTAAGGTCGAGCGTGTTCGTAAAGTAGACACCGACATATTCAGTCTGAACATCGACATCGCGACCGATAAAGTCATCAGGTCCGCCGAGGATGATACCTGACCCGTCCACAACGAAACGCGGGCCAATGGTACCGATCTCCGATGAGGTGCCGTACCGAACCGAGCCGCGATCATAACTCGCACCGAACAAAAACTGATTTTTGAAGCCAAACAGATCTGACTTCTCAACAGCCTGGACGGAACCGCCCCAGCTTTCTGCCTTTTGGTTGATCCGGTCGATAACGCCGAAGGGTTCACCACCAGCAGCGTCGCCGTCTATCGGATTACCGTCGAGGTCACGAAGCTGTTGAATTTCGTTGTTTTCAAGTTCCTCCGAACAAACGTTATCGGCGTTGAAGTCGGCTTCCGTCGTCGCGCCCGGGTTTTCGGCGAGAACTTCACCGCATTCTTCACCTTCCAGAACGTTGCCGTCGATGAGGTTGGACCTGTAGCGACGGTAGTAGGCGAGACCGGAGAAGGTTAGCGTGTCCGTTGCCTTCACCGACGCGTTGATCGACGGCATCAGCAGTTCAAGGTCAGTCGTTTGCGGGGAGGTGAAGGTACGCTCCCACCCAAGATTCAGGAGCTCTTCTGGAGACGCCGCAACGACACCTGCCGAGCTGCCTGCCCAGGTGAGATTAAAGTGCATCTCAACGGCAGAGCCGCGGAAACCCAAATCCGTATACATGCGCTCAAGGTCAGCATCGGAAAAATCGCGATAGCCATCATCCATGATTTTCTGGCCAGCAAAGTAGATTGCTGCCGGACCGCTCTGCATACCGACCTGAGTCGATATTTGCTTGCGTCCAAAGGAACCGCCCATGACGTCGATTTCGACACCCTGGAAGCTAAAGCCGTCCTTCATAAGAATTGACGCACCGCCACCGATAGCATTGAGTCCGTAAACCGGGTTGCCGCTGAGGATCGTTATATCGCTAATGGCATTTGACGGAATGAGATCCCAATTGACGACATCCCCGAAGACTTCATTGATGCGCACACCATTTTGATAGACAGCGACGCCCTGGGGGAAACCGGTGATGGAGCCCGCCCCAAAGCCGCGATAATCGAGCTGGGTACGGAACGTCGAGCCGCCGGCATCCATAAGAATGACACCAGGCACATGTTTTTGCAGGGCATCCTGCGTCTCAACACGGCCGTTGTCCAAGATCATCGTAGACGAAACCGTGCTGACGCCACCCGGGTATTTCCCAACCGGAATCTCTCCTCCCGACGGGGACATGGGGACAAGGTCACCGTTGGCGCGTCCAGCTGCTGTAGAAACGGGTGCGCTAGGAGACGAAACGGCCTCTGGCGGAAGCGGCTCGGGTGAAACCACAGGTTGAGCTACAGGTGTCGCTTTCTGCTTCTGTTTCGGAGCCGCCTTCGCCGCTTTGGCCTTGGGTTGATCCTGAATGACCTCGACCGCTGGCAAGTCAGCACCGGTTGGCTCGCCACTTACGGGCGCCTGACCGTTCTGAGTGGTGGCGGGTGTATCTGTTGTCGCTGGCTGTTGCTCGGTGCCTTGGGCTAGAGCCAAGGTTGGCCACAACAGCAAAGCTATTCCCGTACTGAATGCGCAATGCCTCAAAATATTAAAAATCATTAGCCCCCCCTAGGACTGGAGCACGAGACGCTCTTTCTCACCACACGTGCCACCGGATATCGAGATACGGTCAGCAACTCTGATGCGGGTCGACCGAAAGGGAAAAATTCCCAAAAATGGTGGGAAATAATCCCGATTTTACTTATTTTTCCAAGACTTAACGGGTAATACTGAAAACCGTTGAACGCAAATTGGTCAATAATGGAAACCGGATTTGGAATGTATGGAATGCATGTTTTAGAAGCGGGTGTGACCACAACACATCACGACGGCACCGCAACAAAAGCAGGCAATCCAACACAGTTGAGTTTGACCGTGATTCGCGGAGCTTTAGGGAGATATGCAA
Organism: Filomicrobium sp.; assembly: GCF_025698805.1. Classification (NCBI taxonomy): domain Bacteria; kingdom Pseudomonadati; phylum Pseudomonadota; class Alphaproteobacteria; order Hyphomicrobiales; family Hyphomicrobiaceae; genus Filomicrobium; species Filomicrobium sp. The sequence continues at coordinate 619,727 of NZ_JAILWT010000003.1, read as the reverse complement.
CTAGAGTGACACTAGACCCCGAAGGGGTAAGTGTCAGGGAGGCCCTCCAGTTCTTTCGTATCTAACGGAGTGATCGCCGACGTCTCGTCAAACCAGAAGTAGTCGTCGAACTGCTTTGGCAGAACGGCTTGAAAATAGTGGCTGGCGAGTTCCGTTTCTGGACTGTAGATGACGCCGATCGCACGCTCGAGCCGCGGCGTTCCGAGGACGTTGTAAAGGTCCGATTTTCCGTTCTGAGCAACGTTCAAAAGGAAACGTGAGCTGTTGCCAGCTTGGGAGGCCTTGTGAAACAGTCGCTCATAGCTATTGCTGACGGCGGGCCGAACTGTCTTGATCTCCATCGGCCCGTCCCAGTTCGATGCTGCGGCGACCTGGCCATGGTCAGTTCCAAACCCGATGGTGTAGACACCCCGTCCGAATTCGGCACGGCAAAGTTGTCCAAGGTTATGTTCGCCGCGCAGCGCCATCTCTGTCGCGAGCGCGTCTCCGACGTGAGAATTGTGAGCCCAGACGATCGTCTTCGAGTTCGCGCCATAAAATTCGAGAAGAGACGTCAGCGTTTCGAACATGTGGCGATCGCGCAAATTCCATGACGCGCGCGAGCCGTAATACATGATCCGATAATAGCGTTCTGCATTGGCGACGAGCTTGGCGTTCTGCACCGCATCGAAATAGCGATCTCCATCGCGTAACGCATAGGCGTGTCGCCGTTCCAGCAAGCTCGAAAGCATACGCGCCACCGGGTCTTCGCAACTCCGAAACCGACCCGTGAGTGCGGCCCGACCATAGGTGGCGGGATCGCTTTGCCACGGCGTTAAGCAGCCGTAGCGTTCGCGTGCTGTCTCCGCCGCTTCAGGGTCGACGTCGTCGAGATAGGCAAGAACGGATCGGATTGACGTATACAGACTGTAAAGATCAAGGCCATGAAACGCGACGCGTTGCTCTGGTTGCTTTGCTTCGTTGTAATCGCGTAGCCAGTCGACGAACGATTGCACCTCTCGGTTCCGCCACATCCACGTGGGAAAGCGGGCGAAAGCCGTCCATTCCGAAGCCGGATATTCAAAGTGACGGACATAGTGATCCACTCGCGCAGCATCCGGCCAGTCACCTTCAATCGCGATGAAGCGAAAGCCCTTCTTTAAGATGAGTTCCTGAGAGAGACGCTCTCGCATTCTGTAAAATTCGGACGTGCCATGCGTCGCTTCACCGAGAAGCACAACGCGAGCATCGCCAATCCGCGCGATCAATGCATCAAGATCAGCATCTTCCATGCTGTCAAACGGTTCCGAAAATTCGCGTACGGTGCTGATAGCAGAATCGTCGGGGTCGGCGGATCTACGAGTGCGTTGACGCGGAGAGGATTGCGGCCTCCCCGAAGCCCAGCCTTCTTCCCCCACGAGCGGAACAAACCGTACGTCAGCAATGTCTTCGCTCTCAAAGGCATCGTCACCCACGCGGGTGACACGTACGAGTTCCTGAGCGCGGGGATCGGTCCCTATGGGGATCACAAGCCGGCCGCCGATTTTGAGTTGGCGCTTCAGGGAAGCTGGGACCTCCGGGCCGCCAGCTGCAACGATGATCGCGTCGTAGGGAGCGTGCTCGGGCCAGCCCCGCGTCCCGTCCGCATGAAGTACGTGAACGTTGCGATATCCGAGGTCAGAAAGCTTTGCAGCTGCTGTCACCGCGAGTTCACTAAGCCGCTCGACCGTGTAGACATCGCTGGCGATTTCCGAGAGTACAGCGGCGGCATATCCTGACCCCGTCCCGATTTCGAGAACCTTCTCACCACCTTCGAGGTTCAACGCTTCCGTCATAAACGCAACGATGTAGGGCTGCGAAATCGTCTGGCCTTCCTCAATGGGAAGCGGCGTGTCGTCATAAGCGAACTCCTGCATATGCTCAGGGAGGAATTGCTCGCGTGGGACACGCTCCATCGCTTTGAGCACGTGCTCTGACTCAACGCCGCGTGCCGCGATCTGATTGTGAACCATCGCTCGCCGGCGGGCCGAGAAATCCAGTGTCTTACTCTGCTTATCTTGACTTGGCGCATGGCGTTGATCGCTCATATGCACCTCCTGTGCGGCGGGAGTTCTAGATGCGTTGCTGATATGTACGCGCTGTCTCAGGCCATAGTTGCTTTATGTCAGCCGGCAGTTGGCCAATTACCTGCGAAACTTCTCCTGGATCGCAGTGATGGGCAATTAGCGCGAAGACGTCACGGACCGCTTGTTCCGGCGGAACGGGACGCGGCAAAAGCTTCATCAAAACTTCATCGAGAAATTTCTGCTTTGAGCGAATTCGTTCCGGCGTGCGCGAGGGACGCCATCCCTCGTAATAAATCCCACGGAGGAGTGTTGGTAATTGCGCGCCAAATTCGATGGCTTCTTCGAGGGTCAGACGGTCACGCAGTTGATGCAAGACCGCACGTAAGACACTCAACGCGGCCGCCTCGTCATCAAGGTCGGCGTTATCGCGCAGCTCTTTAAGCCACTCTTGGGTCTGCTGCACGGTATGTGAGACCGTTGCGGGTAGCGTCATGGCTGATACTCCGAAAGCGTAAGCGGAGTTCGGCCCCCCGATATTTTCACGACCTCCTTCATTCCCGCCATATCGGCAAGAACGACTCGTCTCCAAATTTAGTTCTTCTGTCTGTTCAGGCGTGATGTGCCGATAAGGCGGTCATCGCTTCGCCGGTCAGCTCATGTGACGCGGCATGTGAGATATCTCCCACGCTCAAGATGCCTACCATCCGCTTCTCGTCGTTGATGACCGGCAAACGGCGAACCTGCTTTTGCTCCATGATACGCAACGCATCTTCGAGATCTTCCGTATCGCGGCAATAAAATATGCCTTCGCTCATCACGTCTCGGGCCGTCAGCCGGGAACAGTCCTTGCCATCGGCAACAGCACGGCATGCGATATCGCGATCAGTTACCATACCGATAAGTCTATCGTTTTCTCCGACGGGAATGGACCCAACGTCCAGATCCTTCATGCGTTTGGCGATTTCTGACAACGGCGTATCCGGGCCAACCCATTGGGCACCGGAGTGCATGACGTCTTTGACTTTCATTTTGCGTACTCCGAACTAGCGTTTTCGCACGACCACGGCCGAGGTCGAGGTCACTGAGATCGTATCATCTCTCCGCGGTTTGAAAAATCGCGTTGATCTGGGTCAAGCTGCGGGTGGCTCAAGCCAGTGTGCACCGTGCAATTATCCTCCTTTTGTCGGGGCCGCTTGCGAGAAAACCATTGCTTTGCCTAAGATGCATCGAGGTAGGAAACGGATAATTCCAGTGGGCAGAGGGCAGTCGTGAAAGGCAAGCGGCAGCGGATCGAGCCCTATTTGCGTCGCTTATACGGTTACGCGTTCAGCCTCACGCACGACGCTGACATTGCGCGCGAGCTTTTACATGAGGCTGTAGTCAAAGCTCTGGCGGCCAGGGAAGTTCCCTGCGACGAGCCCGCGTATAGGGCATGGCTTTTTCGCATTCTCCGCAACGCCTTTACCGACCGGCATCGCCGTCAGCGCGATATCGAGTGGGCCGCGGACCTTGGCGAGGAAGACATCGGTATGTGGGATTTCGGGTCCGAAACCCAGCAAGTCAATGTATTGGCGGTCCGTATGGCCTTTGGCGAATTGCCAGTCGCGCACCGGGAGATTATCGGTGCCATCGATATATCAGGTCTGACTTATGCCGAAGCGGCGGATCTACTTCAGGTTCCGGTAGGTACGATCATGAGCCGCATTTCCCGAGCGCGTGCAGCCCTATACAAAGCAATGGCGAAAACCAGAGCGGAAACGACGATCGAGTTTCTACCCGTGCAAAGGGCAGGCAGAAAGGGCAGCAGTTAATGACAAGCCAGCGTATCGGTATCGAAACGCTGAGTGCTTACGTCGACGGTGAACTAACGCCGGCGGAAGCTGCTGACGTTGCGCGCGCAGCGGCGCGGGATCGGGCTATAGCCGCACAAATCGCCTCCCTGCGCGAGATGAAAGCCGCGATCGCGGACTTGGCACCGACCGTTACGCTGCGGATGCCGGAAAAGCCGAAACGTTGGCCATTTGCCCTGCCAGCGATGGCTGCGGCAGCGTCTTTGGCTGCTGTGTTGATCTTGGCTGTCGTACTATCCGGCCACTTCGATCCGAAGCCGGGAACGCCATTGACAGCCCTGTTCGAAACGCACCATCGTGACTGGACCTTCGATCGCTCGGCGCCGGCAGGGGGGCTAGCGCGCGTGGATTATGCTGGGTCACAGCCTGAGATGCTGGACCTGACGGCTGCTCAACTCGCATTCGCGGGTCGTGAGAGCTTTGTGTACGACGGCAGGATACTTGATCGGCTTGGTTACGAGGGTACGCGCGGTTGCCGCCTGAGTTTGTTCAAGATTCCACAGGGAGTAGAGATTACGGCCAACGCATTTGCCCCACCACTGCACGCGCGGGTTTGGACGAGTGGCGGCAACAGCTTCCTTCTTATGGCTCAGGGAATGGCGCCGCGACGCTTCCGGGAACTCGCGACCGTCATCGAAAGTGCGATCCGTAGCCAACGGCCCTTTGATGCGAAAACGCGCCAGCGGCTCGCACAAGCCCGAGCCGCAAGCCGCCCGTGCCAAGCTTGAACGGCCCTCTCCCACGCACCATAAATTTTTTCCAAGGCGCATGGAATAAACGCGACCCCTGAAACGTCTTCTCTCAATAAGCCGTCGTCTGACGAGAACAATAGGGAGGAAACGTATGGGAAAGAAGACCGTGGAACGCGGGCTGTTCGAGCTATTCGAACGGGACGCAGAAATGGCTGACGAGCTCGTGTTTGGCCGCCGTACGGGCGCGGACCGTCGCGGCTTTTTGAAGGGGGCGGGGTTGGCGTCCATGGGAGCCATGCTCGGGGCATCCATTCCCTTCCATCGCAATATGCCGAGCGGCTTCATTCCAGTAGCCCTAGCCGATGTCGCAAAGGTTGAGGGCAAAGACGGGCTCCAGCTCGTCAATGACAAACCCTTGAACGCAGAGACGCCGCCGCACCTGCTCGACGATGCCATCACGCCAACGGCACGGCACTTCATCCGTAACAATGGCAACCCGCCGGAAAACACCGATCCCGCGAACTGGACGATCACGATCGACGGTGAGGTGGAAAAGCCCCTCAAGCTGTCCATTGCTGACCTGAAGAAAGACTTCGACGTTGTCGAACAGGCCATGGTCATCGAATGCGCCGGGAACGGCCGAAGTTTCTTCGATCCTCCCGTGAGCGGCGGGCAGTGGACCTATGGCGCGGTTGGGTGCTCAAAATGGACAGGCGTCAGGCTTGCCGACGTACTGAAAGCTGCAGGCGTTAAAAAGAGCGCGATCTACACCGGACACGAGGGCGCCGATACGCATCTTTCGGGCGACGAGAAAAAGAAAACCTTGTCGCGGGGACTGCCGATTGAAAAGGCGATGGACCCAAATACGCTTATCGCTTTCGAGCAGAATGGCGGGGCATTGCACATCGATAATGGCGCTCCCGTCCGGTTGGTGGCCTCTGGTTATCCGGGATCGTGCTCGCAGAAGTGGCTGACGCGCGTTTGGGTGCGCGACAAAGTCCACGACGGTGCGAAGATGACCGGTAGCTCCTACCGCGTTCCAAACCGACCGGTCGAGCCTGGTGAAAAGGTCGAGGACAAGGATTACGTGATCATCGGGGAAATGCCCGTTAAGTCACTGATCACCTCGCCGATGACCCGCAGTTCGCCCTCAAGTCGAGAGATCGACGTGCGGGGACACGCATGGAGCGGCGCACACGAGGTTGTCGAAGTTGCGGTCTCCTATGACTTTGGTCAGACATGGCAGAAGGCGGAACTCGATAAGCCCGTCAATCCGTTCGCATGGCAGAACTGGCGGACAAAGATAACGTTGCCACAAGCCGGCTACTACGAAATCTGGGCCCGCGCGACGAACGACCAGGGCGTGAGCCAGCCGCACATGATCGTCTGGAACCCCAAGGGCTATCTTAACAACGCCATGCATCGCGTGGCGGTTACCGTTAGCTGACGCTCCGGCGGCGAGGAGCCAGCGCGAAGGGCTCCTCGCACTATTTCAAATTAAAAATGCGGTTGAAAAACATCATGAGCATCATTGCTTTGGCACCAAGGTGGCTCTCCGCCTTGGTTATTGGGATTTGTGTGGTGTTTGCGGGAGCGCCCACCGTTGGCGCTCAGCAACAAGAGGAAGATGAGTACCAGGGCCTGCCGGAAGGTGAGGGGCGAGAGGAAGTCGCGGCCTATTGCGGGGCTTGCCATTCTCTCGGTCTGGTTTCGCAGCAGAAGCTTCCCCGTCATCGCTGGGAGGATTTGCTCGTATGGATGAACGAAAAGCAGGGGATGCCCAAGCTTCCGCCTGAAGATGAGAAGATTGTCCTCGATTATCTCACTGAACACCTGGGCCCGCCGAAGACCCGCCGACGGTTCTGAAGTTTTTGCCCTATCTAGGAACTGCGCGCCTAGTGCCGAAATGCCTTATCGAGATTTTTGGCTTTGTCGAGGTTCTTGGCTTTGGCCGTATTTTTCATTTCGCCGATATGAGCTGAGTTGAGGTCGGCGCCTTCAAAGTTGGCGCCGGCAACATTGGCGCCAGTGAAGTCGGCTGCCGCGAGCTCGCTGTTTTTCAGGTTTGCGTCTGTAAGATCCGCATCTCGCAAAGAGGCAAATTCCATCATAACCCGGGCCAAATTGGCTTTCCGAAATGACGCTCCATCGAGATTCGCGCTTTTAAGGACGCCCCGCATCAAACCCATCGATTGGTTTGTCTCGTCTGCCGATAGGTTGGCTCCATCAAATTGGGCGTCTTTCAAACTCGCATTTGTGAAATCTGCGGCGACGCGCGCATTGCTCAAGTCCGCACCATCAAGACGGGCATCCCAGAGTTGAGTTGCGAACAGACTGGCACCCTTCAATGACGCACCCGAGAAGTCAGACTTGAGAGCCCAGGCTTGATCCAGAGTGACGCCGTCGAGATTGGAATCTTTGAAGTTCGTCTTATTGATGCGCGCAGCTTGTAGTTTGATCCGTCTGAGATCGAGCCCCGACAGGTCGAGACCGTTCAAACTCTTTCCCGTGAGATCAAGCTCAGCGCCAGCCGGAAGCTCGGCAAGGGATTGGATGACGTCGTCCCGCGACATGTCTGCCTTGGTAAAGGATTCCGAGGTGACATCGAGCCCGGTGAAATCCTGCGAACGCGCAATAGGCGGCGAGATGTTAAGCATCACGAGTGCGAAAGCGGTAACCAGCAGCGCTGGGCGTAGCATGGTTTGTCCTCCGTGCCGGTGCAGGCATGCGCTGGCGATAAATATCCAAAGTCACCACGTTTTACTCAAATGCCTATTCGAAGCCGACCTAACAAGGCGTGCGACCCGCAAAAGGAGAGTAAGGAATGGATAGTCGGCTTTCCGCCGCCAGGTTATCGGAGGGTTGACGGTTGGGGCAGCAGGCATCGGGGATGCTAGCCGTGACGGCCTCCGCTGAGGAGGCGACTGGGCCAACCGGTTCCACAGGCCCTAGCGCGCAACCGCCCGGAGCCTGCACGCTGCTACCCCAAGCGGTTGAAGGTCCGTACTATTTCGATCCGGCACAGATGGCATCTTCAAAGGCGGACAGAGAGAAGGCGGCGGTACGGTATTGGCTATCAAGGAAGAGCCTGATGTGATCGTCGCCTCACTCTTGATTGGCGTCGACCGCACTGGGGAGGCAGCGCGTCAGCCCGGTGGCGTTCGGGGATTTCTGAAAAGCATTTTTGAGGGGGCTGAAAGGTAAGTTCCTTTCTCAAAGTGGGGCCGTTAAAGCAGGAGGCGATTATCCTTAATTGAGGTAAATCAACACGCTTGCCTTCCAAAGAGATACCTTAAGCTCAAGTCCCGGCCTAATTGCGAGGCAGTCCCATGCGGCGTACGACGTGGATCCTTGTTGCTGACGGCGCTAGAGCGCGCATCATTTCGCGTGTCGTCGAAGGGTTTGGGGCATGCGCCGACACAACAATTTCAGAACCTTATAATTTTGAAGAAGAACGTTCGCCCAGTCGAGAATTGACACGCGAACGCCCCACACGCGTGCATGATCGCTTCGGGCCGGGGCGACATGCGGTGGAGCCGAAACAGGATGCCAGCCGCAAAATGGTCACCAGATTTGCGACTGAGATCGCTGATATGCTCAGCGCTAGTTTGAAAGCGAGAGGCTTTGATCGGCTCATCGTCGTTGCTCCACCTGCAATGCTGGGTGATCTGCGCAAGTCGCTGAGCAACCATGTGCGCGCGAAAGTGATCGCCGAGATCGATAAGGATATGACCAAAGCCGGGATTCCCGAGGTCATGAAGCATATCGAAGCTGGGTACATCGGTTAATCTCCGCGATTGCCCCATAGGTAAAACACCCGTATTTGCGGTGAAGCGTAGGGCTGGACATGCATGAGGCGTCCATAGCCGTGACGATGCGCGCATAATAGTATGCTGTAGATTTTATCGGGGGTCTTAGGCGGGAGGGGCGCATGGGCCATGAGGGCCAGGAAGTCCAGTTGAAGGATGCGCTGGTATTCCTTTTTGCTGCGGGCATAGTCGTGCCCGTTTTACGTCTTTTCCGCGTTCCGTCTGTTTTGGGGTTTCTGCTCGCGGGCGTCGCGCTGGGACCGCACGGGATCGGGGCCTTCGTCGCTGATTGGCCCGCACTCTCGTATCTGACGATTTCCGATCCGCGGGCAGCAGCACCTTTCGCCGAACTGGGCATCTTGTTCCTGCTGTTCCTCCTGGGCCTTGAGCTATCGTTTGAAAAGCTGTGGTCATTGCGGCGTGCGGTTTTCGGCGCAGGTAGCGTACAGGCTGCATTGAGTGCTCTCGTGATCGGTGGGGCCGCCTTCATGCTGGGGCAGGGAGCCCCGGCGGCCGTAGCGGTGGGACTGGCTCTCGCGTTGTCCTCGACAGCGATCGTGATGCAGATGCTCAGTGAAGAGCACCGTGTCGCCGGGCCGGTCGGTCAAACGGCTTTGGCTGTCTTGCTGTTCCAGGACATGTTGGTCGCGCCCATCCTCATTTTGCTGGGCTTTCTTGCGCGCGGTGGCGAAGCGAATCTCTCGACCTTGATTTTCGATGCCTTGCTTCAGGGCGCGCTCGCCATTGTCATCATTTTCGTTATTGGCCGGATTGTGCTGAGACGCGCCTTCCGACTGGCAGCGCAGATGGGCGGGCGAGATTTCCTCATGGCTTTGACGCTCCTGATCGTTGTCGGGGCGGCGGTACTCACGGCAGGTGCTGGGCTCTCGTTGGCGCTCGGTGCGTTTCTCGCGGGTTTGTTGTTGGGGGAGACCGAATTTAAGCACCAGACCGAGGTCGACTTGGAACCCTTTAAGGGGCTTCTTCTCGGCTTATTTTTTACGACAGTCGGAATGGGGCTCGATCTTGCCAGCGTCTGGAGCCTCTTGCCGATCGTAGTGGGCGGGCTGGTGGCAATGCTCATTGTCAAAGTCATTATCGCTGCGTTCGCCTGTCGTCTTTTTTCAGGCGAGCGGTCTGTGGCAGTGGAGACGGCCTTCCTATTGGCTCCCGCGGGCGAGTTCGCATTCGTCGTGATTGCCGCCGCAGCAACGGGCGGCGTGCTAGACGCACAAGCAGCAACCGTAGTTGCGGCGATTGCGGGCTTGTCGATGCTGGTGACCCCGCTGGCAGGACGCGTTGGCCGCAAGGTCGGGGAGGCCCTTGCCGAATTGTCGGCACAGGAAGCGCTTTCGATTGCGGATTTTTCCAGTCTCACGGGGCATGTTGTCGTCGCAGGCTTCGGGCGCGTCGGCCGGACGATCGCGCGAATTATAGACGTCGAGGGAGCGGATATTGTTGCGCTTGATCGCAATGCGAGCCTGGTGTCACGCGAACGGACGAAGGGCTGGAAAGTGTATCTTGGGGATGCCGCTCGCCCCGAGATATTGCATCAGGCCGGCGCAGGCGGAGCCGCGATGTTCGTCGTAACGGTCGATGATCCGAACGATGCGGAGGCGATGGTGCGCGCAGTGAGAAATGTCCGGCCCGACGCGCCGGTGCTAGCGCGCGCCCGTGATGCCGAACACGCCCGAAAACTTTTTGAGGCGGGGGCGAACTTCGTCATCCCCGATGCCGTGGAAGCTGGCCTGCAACTCGCCGGTCGTGCGCTTGAGGAATTCGGATGTGCAGCGGAAACGGTGCGTGATCGTATCAACGCTGAGCGTGATTCCGAATATCGTCGCGCGACGGTAGCGGCTGCAAAGGAAACCTAGGCGCAGTGGGCTATTTCGAAAGCAATACAGCCTGAAGGCCGGACACCGATTTGCTCTCGACCTCCAACTCTATGGCACGCAGGGTCTGCGCGAGGTGATCTTCCGTTTTTTGCGCAATGCCTGCGCGATCCCGCGCCTGATAGAACGTCAGGAGCTCTGCGTGATCGCGGTTGTTCATCTCCCGGATCTCCGCGCGCGCAAACAGCGACAGGACAACATACGGCGACGCCGCGTGGGCGAGAGTGTAGACAATATTTCCAAGCCGCCGATCATTTGAATTTCCGGTCAACGTGACGTGAAATTCCTGATTCAAGCTCGCCCACAGTTCAGGGTTCTCCGTTCTGCACATTTCCCGATGACAGGCTTCAGCGCGGGCAATGTCTTCGTCCGAGATTGCATCGAGCGTGCGTTCGGCGAGGAGTGGCTCGAGCCGGATACGCATCTGGTAGATCTCTTGGACTTCGCTGAGCGTGAGGCCGCGAACCACGGCGCCGCGATGCGCGTCGAGGGAGATCATGCCTTCCGCAAGCAAATCGCGAAACGCTTCTCGCACAGGCGTCGTGCTGACGCCTAATCGTCGGGCAACTTCTTCTTGGCGCAATCGGGACCCGATGGGGTATCGGCCTTGGAGTATTTCCGTTCTTAGTGTGCTCAGCACGTGTTGCCGGATAGTCCTGGGCCGCCCTTCAACCATTTCGGGCTCCTCCTTCTTTAAAACCCAGTCGAAACCCCGCGGCGTCTGGGTGCAATTAAAATATCGAAGTCTGGAATGCTCATGGTCTGAATTGGTCGCGGGCTGCGCGATATGAATGCCAGTCTTTTGTGCACAATGCACAATGTATTGTGCAGCGCAAAGATGTCAGGATTTTGCGGAGGATGCAAGCGGAATTCTGCATGCGCCACTCTCAAGTGTCTGGCATAACTGCGTTATTTCTACCGGCCTGGCGCGCAGCTAGTGATCTGAAAATGCTGGCATGTCTCTTGCTGTGTCGTACCAAAAGGAGACTGGTATGGCAGAACCACAAGTCCAGCTGAGCATCCGCAACATCAAGAAAAGCTTCCCCGGCAAAGGAGGTGCGATCCCCGTTCTCGATGGGCTGACCTTCGATATCTATGAACGCGATTTCGTCAGCATCATTGGCCCCAGTGGGTGCGGTAAGACGACGGTCTTCAACGTCATCGCTGGATTGTTGGACGCTGATAGTGGAGCGCTCGTCTATCGAGGAGATGAGGTCGACAGCCTGCGCGGCCGCATCGGTTACATGATGCAAAAGGATCTGCTCTTTCCTTGGCGGACTGTCCTTGAGAATGTGCTGCTTGGCTTAAAAGTGCGCGGCGTCGCGGACAATGAGGCAATCGATACGGCGCGTGAGTATCTGTCCACGTTCGGCCTTTCCGGGTTTGAAAAAGCATATCCCAAGACGTTGTCGGGAGGCATGCGCCAGCGCGTGGCTTTGATCCGCACGCTCATTATGGACCCCGACATCCTTCTGCTCGATGAGCCTTTTTCCGCGCTCGACTATCAGACACGTCTCTATCTGGAGGGAGTCCTGATGGAGGCCGTCGAAACCTTCAACAAGACGGTGATCCTCGTCACGCACGACATTGATGAGGCCGTCGCCTTATCCCGGCGCGTCGTCGCATTGAGCGGCCGGCCGACGCACGTGAAGAACGTGCACACCATCGAAATCGAACGCAGCACCCCTATCGAGGCACGGAGTGACCGGCGCTTCTCGGAATACTTCCACACGCTTTGCGGGGAACTCGATATCCAAACCAGCAAGAAGAGGGCGAACTGATGGTATCGGTATCGACGACGTCTGCTGAGGCCGAGGGCCATGTCAAAGAGGCAAAACCCAAGGCCAAAACCAAAAAGTCGCGCAATTACTTCGACACCGTTCTCGGGCGGTCGGCCCTGCAGATACTCAGCGTCGCAATCTTCTTCCTGCTGTGGGAATTCGGCTGCTGGATGGGATGGATATCGGAATTCTTGTTTGGGCGCCCATCCGGTATCTGGGAAAACTTCGCAACTCGAATGGCGGACGGCTCATTGCTGATCGACAGCGGCTACACGCTGTTTGAAGCTATTCTTGGCTTTGTCATCGGTACGGTCGTGGGATCGATACTCGGTCTCGCCATGTGGTACTCGGTTTTTGTCGCGCGCCTTGTTGAGCCATTCATCGTGGCGCTCAACAGTGTGCCGAAGATCGCTCTCGCTCCTGTCATTCTGCTTTGGTTCGGGACCGGTCTCACGTCCAAGGTGGTGCTTGTCATTTCGATGACCGCATTGGTGGCGCTGATCGCTGCTTATCAAGCCGCCAAGGATGCCGACAAGGATCTGCAGGCGCTGATGCTGTCCATGGGCGGCAGCAAACACCAGGTTTTCTATCGGGTCATCATCCCTTCTTCGCTGCCAGCGATCATTGCGACGTTCCGCATCAATATCGGCTTTGGCCTCGTCGGTGCGGTGGTCGGCGAATTCATCTCGTCCAAGCATGGCTTGGGGCACATCGTCTACACCGCGTCCAGCCTTTACGACCTCAACACCGTTTGGGTGGGCCTCTTCGTCCTCATGTTCATGGGCTACGTCCTCTACCACGGGATCGATGCTCTGGAGCGCAACTTGCTTCCTTGGAAGCAGGATACCGGACGCGCGCACGTCCAAGTCTGACACTTCGCGAACTACCCAACTTGTCATCTAAGGAGAGTTGATATGCGACTTAGCTGTAAAGCCGCAGGAATATTTGCGATCATCGCATCGCTGGTAATATCGTCCGTGCCGTCCGTCGCGCAGGATAAGAAGGTCACGATTTCGCAGGCCTTCCAGTCCATGCTGTACCTGCCGTTCTACGTCGCAATCAATAAGGGCTACTTCAAAGATCAGGGCCTCGACGTAAGCAAGGAAACGGCCGGCTCGCCGACAGCCGCTTTGGCGGCCGTGCTTTCCGACAGCGCGGAGTTCTCAATTCACGGGCCCGAATGGACAGCGATCGCGGCCTCCAAAGGCGCCGATGTCAACATCATCAGCAACGTCGTCAACGGTGCGGCAGTCTGGATCGCGACCACGCCGGACTTCAAGTACGAAAAGATCCAGGATGTAAAAGGCGAAAAAGTTGTTGCCGGTCTGATGCCGACAACGAGCACGTCTCTGTTCATGAAGCTCCTACAAGACAACGGTATGGACCCGAAGTCCGACGTCGATATTCTCCAGGTCCAGATCGGTTCTGAACCCGGTCCGTTCCTCGGCGGTCAGGCCAAGGTTGCCGTACTTTACGAGCCTGGCCTCGATCAGGTCGCGGCCCAAGGCATGAAAGTCGTCCTAGGGTTCCCGGAAGAGTACGGCCCCTATGCGTTCTCGTCCGTGACTGCAAAGAAGGGTGTCGATCCTGAAACGGCACAGAGCGTCGTCAATGCAATGGAAATGGCGTTCCGGTTCATGCACGCAAACCCGGACGAGACCATTGCCATCGCTCAGAAGGAATTTCCTTCGCTCGACAAGAAGGTCGTGGAAGCAGCTGTCAAACGCATGCTGAAGGAAAACGTTTATCCAACAAGCGTCGAGACAACGAACGACGCCTTTGAAACGGCAATGAAAACGCAGATCGCGCTGGGTAATCTAAAGGAAGCGCCAGACTACGCGACCTTCGTATTCCCCGACTACGTAAAGAAGGCCATGGCCTTGCCGAAATGACATTCCCCTGGCTCGGGAGCGGAACACACTCCCGGGCCAGTTCCCATTCTCATCTTCCAGGAACTCTTCAATCATGTCCAAACCGATGGGTTTGCTTGAAGCGGCCCGTGCTTTCAGCAACGGCACGCTTGACCGGAAAGAATATATCGACGCTTGCACAAAGCGCGCTGACGAAGTCGACCTATGGCTGAAGGCCTTCACGTATCGCGTGCCAAGCGAGAAACTCAGCATCGCGGATGAAGGCCCTCTCGCCGGAATTCCCGTTGGTGTAAAAGATATCATTGCGACCGCGGGAATACTGACAACCAACGGCTCGAAAATCTATGCCGACAACGTCCCTGATACCGACGCGGAGGTTGTCAGCCGGATCAAGAAGCTCGGCGGAACGATTTTCGCCAAGACGGTGACTACCGAATTCGCTTGGCGCAGCCCAGGACCTACCGTCAATCCTTGGAATCCGGAGCATACGCCCGGTGGTTCGTCGAGCGGGTCGGCGGCCTCCGTCGCCGCAGGCATTGTCCCCTTGGCGCTGGGAACGCAAACGCTCGGATCTGTCGTTCGACCAGGCGCCTTTTGTGGTGTGGTCGGTTTCAAACCCACGTTCGGTTCTATTCCTCTGGGGGGGGTGCATCCGCTTGCCCAGTCCTTGGATCACGTGGGGTATTTCACGCGCTCCATCGACGACGCTGCCTATGCATTTGGTTTGCTCTCAGACGTGGGTGTCGAGGCATCGGAAATCGACGACTTAGCTAATGGTATCGACACAGGCGTGAGGCCTAAGATCGCCGTGCTCACTCCGAGTTTCGCGGGAGATATGAGCGACGAGCAAAAGGCTGCGTTTGAGAACGCAATAGAGGCACTGCGCACAGCAGGCGCACACGTCGAGCCCATAGATCTTCCTGCGTCCTATTGGGAAGGGGTGAAGGTGTGCGAGATGATCCTTGCCGCGGAAGCGGCAGCCATTCACGCCGAGAACGTTGAACGTTATGTTGACAAAACAAGCCCGCAATTGAAGGACCTTGTGGCACAGGGCGCAGCGATCTCTGCTCCCAAATATATCGCGGCACTTCGTATGCAAACGGAGCTGCGCGAGCAGCTTCCAAAATACTTGAGTGGCTTTGATGCGGCGCTCACAGTTCCGGCAACCGGAGAAGCCCCGAAGGGCTTAACGTATACCGGCGACACGCACTTCTGTGCGTTGTGGACGTTGCTCGGAGTGCCGGCGCTTTCGATGCCGGTCGCGCGTTCGGCCAATGGCCTTCCGCTCGCCATTCAACTGGTAGGAGGCTTCGGCGAGGATCAGCATCTTCTGCAAACCGCCAAATGGGTTGAGCAGAACCTGACCAATCCGTTCGCGGAAGCTTAGCGCGAATTTCTGACTTCGCTGGGTCGGGGACCATGTCTCCCCGATCCGGGAGCGCAGAAACGCACCAGATTTCTAGTCGAGCTTGCCCGAAATCGTGAACGCACCCCTTAATTCGTCCGGCTTGAATCCGGTCGCTTGGTCTTCGGGATAAAGCCGGGAAATCTCCGCTTTCACCTCAGGCTTCAGCTCAGTGCCGTGACACGCGAGACAGGGTTCGGCGGCCATGGGTATGGCCTTCATGTAGCGAAAGGTCTTTTCGCCATTCTCGGAGACGACCTCGATGTGTTCGAGCTTGGCAAGATCAGCTCCGGATGAAGCCTTTTCCAAAAACTCTTCAAGGACTTTGCGCTCATAAGCATCAGGTGCGTTCTTCGGATTGCGCACCCGGAGCGCTGTACGGCCCACCGTCAGACCATGCTGTTTCGAGGTCTGAATTGCGAGGTCGCCTGCGACAGTGTTGCAGACTTGGAGCGCGGTAACAGGTCCACCGGATTTAATGGCAGCGACAAGCTCACCCTTCAAACGCTCTCCGAGATCCTTCGCGGCAGCGCGTGCACGGTTAAGTGTCTCTGCATCGTTTGTCTCTGTCGCGGGGGCGACGGCTGGGAATGCGGCCGCTAAGAGAACGGCCAAAAGACCTGCGGTAAGTCGTTGAGGCATAGGGCAGCGCTCCGTTCCAGTTGTCTAACATTGTCCCGAAGATAGGACGCTCAAAAAGATTAAGCTAGGCGGCCGAAGGTTACCCCTTCGTGCGACGAAGAAGCTGTCCGGAAACTGTCACCAGCGCAGCAAGTAGCGGCCGAGCAGCGCGCCGACGAGCGTGGGCACCGCCATACCGAGCCCGTACCAGATCAGCACGAACGGCATCGCGCTCTCGTCGCAGGAAAACGCATAGATAAACGCGGCAGACGCCCCCGCGGCCAACCCAACAGAGGCGCCCGCGAGCGTAGGGTGTGTCGGCGCCATCGACCGCATGGCCCACAGCGCTCCGGCGAGTATGGGGAGCGACAAAAGCATAATCAGCCAGGGGCATATGGCCGCCGTCTTGCCCATGATAAGCGCGCGATAGTCGGCGACTGGCGCATTTGCGAGTTGCACGGCGGCCAACGCAGACATCGCGAGCAGGACACCAACAATTCCGGCCCACATCGAGCGGGACACTTTTCCCTCAGGACGCGCCAGGCGCCAAACGGCCACGAGGCCGGCTAACATCAAGAGCCCCGTGAAGGCGAACTTGATCCAAAAGGGCGGAGACGTAAACGCGGTGGGCAAATCAGGGCGCAGGCCCAAAGCAAAAAGCGTGGCGGCAGCGATCGTGAGGACGACGCCCGCGCCGATTCCAAGCCCCAATCGTCGCGACACAAATCCACGCGGCGCCGGCTTTAGGCCGGTCGCGAGGGAGTCGATGAGGTCTGGCGTAGTAGTCAAGGCGCGTCGTTTCCTTTCATGCGTCGAGCAAGCAGTTTCAATCCTCTGTGAATGGCGACCTTGACCGCGGATTCTGAAGCTCCGGAGGCCGCAGAGACTTCAGCAATCGAACGCCCGTCGATTTTGACGGCGCGAATAAAGCCGCGCGTCTGTTCCGGCAGGTCTCCCAGCAGTTTCTCCACGTCGTGCCGAGCCCCCGTCGCTTCGGAGTCATCGGCAGAGATCAGGTCGTTCATGTCATCGATCGGCACCGATAAATGCGCACGGCTCGCACGCAAATGGTCGATCAACTTGTACCGTGCAATGGCATGCAGCCACGCAGTAAACGGGCGGTCGCTATCGTAGGTAAAACGGCGCGTATGAACCGCGAGCAGTGTCTCCTGCACGAGATCCTCCGTAGAGGCATGCCCGGGCCCCATCCTGCGCGAGTAGTACGCACGTAGCCGGTCGCCGACATCACTCAGCAACTGGCGGTACGACTTCTCGTCACCGGCCAAAGCCTCGATCATCAATCTGCGTAGCCGTTCTTCTACCGGCTGCACGTCCACCTAATCCTTATTCGTTTCAATAGGCGCAAGAGTTACAGCGCGAAGCTGACGCACACACCATTAGCGAGCAGGTTACTGATCACAAGGACGTGACGATAGTAACCGACCTGCTCTCCTTCCCGAATTCACCTTCAACACCGGCGCAACGCGTCGACAGAGAAGATTTGATCGGGAGATTTGCAATGCCCAGGGCATCGCCGTTCTAGTCCAGCCTCCGAGCAAAAGAACTTTGGCACGGTGTCCGCACCACCTGCGGAAACGACGCGCCATGTCCGAAATCCAGAGTGCCGGATTTGCAAAACTCCGGTGTTCGGGATCGCGCTGGGCTTATCGGCCTAGCATTCACCCACGCGCTTAAAAGTAGCGCACGCTTTCAAGGAAGATTATTATGACGCCTATTAAACCTTTTGCACGTGCCGGACTCTTGATCGCTACCGTAGCGCTGACGTCTCTGGGTGTCGCCCAGGCCGAAGACGCGATGAAAACGGACTCTATGAAGTCAGATGCAATGGCATCAGACACCATGAAGTCCGATGCAATGAAATCCGACGCCATGAAAACGGATTCCATGAAGTCTGATTCAATGAAATCGGATGCGATGGAGAAACACGACGGCATGGAAAAAGACTCCATGAAGTCGGACGCAATGAAGAAGAACTAGGCACTGAGGCGCCCGGTTCTTGCGCTCAACCGGCTGGAGCCGGGCCCATTTTCATGTGACAATCTTGAGCAAAAATCATGTTTCATCCCAGATCCCGGTCGGTAGGGAAGCCATCGTCATCCGACGTGGCTGGCGCAACTCAAAAAAAACTGGTCTTTCGTCATCCACTCCTGGTGCGTCTGACCCACTGGATGAACGTCTTGTGCCTCTTCATCCTGCTTCTGAGCGGGCTGCAAATATTTAATGCCCATCCTTCTCTTTATTGGGGGAAGTACGGAGCAGATGCGGATCCAGCCTTCATCGATATTCGCGCATATAGAGACGGTAACAGCATCCGAGGCGAAACCCGGATCGGTTCTCTGGCAATTCCGACCACCGGATTTTTGGGCGCCTCTGAATATAACGGTGCACTAAGCGTGCGCGCTTTCCCCTCGTGGCTGACGATCCCGAGTTACCGGGATCTGTCCACGGGACGGCGCTGGCATTTCTTCTTCGCGTGGGTGTTCGTCCTCAATGGGCTCGCCTACGTGATCTACGGAATTGCCGCTGGCCATTTTCGGCGCAAGTTGGTGCCGAACACCAATGAGCTGGCCCCCTCGCATTTAGCTCACGAAATCGCCGATCACGCGCGTCTGCGCTTTCCCAAAGGCGATAAAGCACGCCACTACAACACTTTGCAAAAGTTGGCCTATCTAAGTGTAATCTTCATTCTGCTGCCCCTCATGGTGGCGACAGGTTTGACAATGTCGCCGGCAATGGATGCAGCGTGGCCATGGTTGCTTGATGTGTTCGGCGGCCGCCAGTCTGCACGCACGATCCATTTCATCTCAGCGACACTGATCGTCGGTTTCGTCTTTGTGCACGTGGCGATGGTCCTGCTTTCGGGCGTGTGGAATAACCTGCGCTCGATGGTTACGGGCCGCTATGCGATTGAAGTGGAGAAGCATCCATGATTGTGAGCCCGACACGTCGGCGCCTTCTCATCGGCTCTGCTGCTACGGCGGCCGCAGCCCTACTCGGTGGTTGCGATGCTTTGGTCGACAACCAACACGTGGCACGCGTCCTAGAGGGTGCTGAAGCACTGAACAAGGACTTGCAGCGCGCTTTGCTGTCGGACACGACATTGGCGCGCGAATATACGGAGGCCGATATGTCCCCCGTATTTAAAGCGAATGGGACGCAACACCCCGAGGGCGATGCCTATGCCAGCCTTCTCGACAACGGCTTTGCCGATTGGCGTCTGACAGTAGACGGTAAGGTCGACCGTCCACTCAGCCTATCTCTCGCGGAGCTCAAGCAGCTGCCTGCGCGCACGCAGATCACACGGCACGACTGCGTGGAAGGTTGGAGCGCAATCGGCAAATGGACCGGCGTGCAGTTGGGTACCGTCCTAAAGACAGCAGGCCTGCATACGGACGCGCGTTATGCAGTCTTCCATTGCGCCGACAAATACGAAAACACGGCCGATGGCCAGTACTATGAGAGCATCGATCTCGTCGATGCGTTCCATCCGCAGACAATCCTGGCCTACACCATGAACGATCAGAACCTGCCAGTGGCACATGGAGCCCCGCTTCGTCTGCGCGTCGAGCGCCAACTTGGCTATAAGCACGCCAAATACATCATGCGTATTGAAATCGTCGATAGCTTGAAGGCTATCGGACGCGGCCGCGGCGGCTTCTGGGAAGATCGCGGATACGAATGGTACGCTGGCATCTAGTCGCGCTACGCGTCGCCCGACCTTAAAGGAGCGTCAGGACAACGACCCAGATTGAGAGCGCGACACCGCAAACCAGAATGTAAGGCCCGTTCCATCGCAGGCCGACGTGGTGTGCGCTCACGCCGCCCATCGCGCCGATCATCAGGGTCGTGGCAGTGTACGGTGAGCTAGCTCCGCTCATCGCCCAGCCTGCTGTGATCGCCACAATGATGTCGGATGGCTCGACCCCGATAGCGGCCGCGCTGGGAAGAAGCGGGGCCAAAAGTGTGACGGTCATAATCGGGTTCATGCCGAGCTGACCGGTCAGCGGTATCAACCACACAATGCAAACGAGTAAGAGCCACGCGGGTACGTTTGAAAGATCAAACCCCGAAGCGGCAGCCAGGGGCGACAAAAGTGCGCCCCCGAGCGTGCCAATCCAACCGGCCATCATGAGCAGGACTATTTCGGAGCGATAGGACGGCAGATCTCTCGTCACGTACGTCTTAATGCGAGCCCATGTCGCCGGCACCTTCCCCGAGTTTTGAATGCTGATCCAGATGATCGAAATGACGGGAACCACCATCATAACGATTCCAATGACGCGGATGTCGGTCGCGGCATGGAGCACGCCCACGAGGACACCCAGTACCGCGAGCAATAAAAAAAGCGGCCAGAGGCTGAGCCAGCTTCCCTCAGCTGTTCGTGGTGATGGCTGAACGGAAAGGCGGGGCTTGAATATAGTGTCGAGCCCCCATCCAACGCCAGCAAGGATTGCAGAACTAACAAGACACGGAAGGAGAGCATCCGACCATCGCGCTCCCGGAATAAGAGACGTTGAGATGGCGACGGAAAAAGCTAAAGGTGACCAAGTTAGCATGGAAACGAAGCCGCGTTGGATCGCGAGCAACATCCGCCGAATGCGGTGGTTGCGAATTTCCTCATTAGGTTCTTGTCGCGCATTCGCCTCAGCGAGGGTGCCGAGCAAAACAAGTGCGCCGTAGTTCAGCAGCAGACCGAACAATTGGCCGCCAACGGTAAGTGCGATGTACCTGCGCCCCGGGGGCTGCAAAGCTAGAAAATGGCCGCACTCGGCGATCGAAGGTGAACTCGCCGCTGCATTTCGCATTGTGGCAAGCGCCGTGAACAAGGCCGCGATAAAGGCCGCTTTTCCGGTGGCTCCAACTATCATTTGAAACCAGTCGGGCCGTGTCGCAAAGGCGATACCTGCGAGGGCTAGACCGACAACGACAAAGATTTGCCGACCCCAGTGAACTTGCGCGACGAGGAGCAACAACGTCAATACTGCGAAGAGGTCTCCCGTCCAGGAGAGCAGCTTGTTTGCATGCCATTCCGAGAGCATCACCAGGACCGCAGTTGCAAAGAGCAGAACTCCGGTCAGGCTCTCGATGAATGATTTTGACACTATTGCCCAGGCCTCATCGCGACAGGGGTAGCGCTTGGCGCGGTACGCGTTGTTGGAAATCCCTCACAGCGTAGATGGCCATATTTTGCCGGACTACGCTATTCACCAAAGCTCGATCTTGATCTTTGACAGATTAGAATAATCAAAACGGTAAAGAAAATTCTGCAAGCGGAGCTGTCTCCTTCAAACTCCACTCTTGAGATATTCTCTGAGCTCATTGATGAGTGCGACGACATCATTCAAATTCGTGGAAGGGTTCATGAACACGATACGGAGCCAGCGTCGTCCAAGAGCCTCTGCCGTCGAGATGTAGAAATTTCCTGATTCAGTCAGGCGCCGGCGAAGTTTGAGTTGAAGGGAGTCTGGGCCGTCAAAACGAAAACACACGATATTCGATTGAGGCTCCACGGCGACTTCGATCTCAGGCTCGGTTCGCAAATATGCAGCGGTCTCCTGGGCGAAGGCGGTCTGCCGTTCAATCGTGGCGGCGATGCTCTTCTCCCCCTGAGAGGCAAGCGCAAAGAACACCTTCAGCCCAAGAGCTGCCTTCGTGCACTCAACCGTTCGGTGAATGAGGTCGATGCCGGGCTGATCTTTTTCGTGAAAGAGATAGCTCGCCTCTTCCCGAAAAGCCCGATCGAGGGCCAACGGGTCGCGTGTGAGAACGGCGGCGCACAGCGTCGATGATCGCAGCATTTTATGTGCGTCCCACACAACGGAATCGGCCAATTCAATTCCATCCAGTAAATGGCGGAGCCGTTGGGAGAGCAAAGCGGATGCGCCATGCGCGCCATCGACGTGCAACCAAATATGATGCTGCCGGCAGATGTGCGCGATCTCTCGCAAAGGGTCGTAAAGTCCGAGAGCCGTTCCGCACGCGTTAGCGACGAGGGCAAGTGGAAGCGTTCCTTCCTGCTGCAATCCGGCGAGAAATCCAGAAAGTCTGGTTGGGTCAAGTCGACCGGCGGAGTCGGTTGGAGCATAGCGAACGGGACCGAGCCCCATGATGCCCGCCGCGCGAGAGACGGAATAGTGGCTGTTCGGCGATGCGACGATGACAAGGTGAGAGGGGTTCCCTTCTTGCCAAGCATTTGGCGCGACCCGCGCACGAGCGGCCAACAACGCCGTCAGATTGGCGAGCGAGCCGCCATGCGTCAGCACGCCGCCGCCGTCCGCTGTTTTGTCTGAGGCCTCTGAAACGCAAGGGCGCCAGCCGATCTTTTCCAGCATCCAATTGATGACGGCGTGTTCGACCGCCGCAGCGGCAGGCCCCATCTCGTAGATGGCCATAGCATTGTTTGTGAAGCCATCAACCAGAGCCGCGATTGCACTTTGAGAAAGTGGCACGGCAACCTGATGCGCCATATAGCCAGGGTGATGCAGGCGTGTTGATGCAGCGAGATAAGTGTCCAGAAAACGCTGCAGCGTTTGCCCCTCAAGGCCGCCGTGTTCGATGAGATGCGCGACGTCAAGCGCGTTCTGGAGTGGGACTAAGCGTTCTTGGCGAAGCACGGGGCCTTCTCGTTTGCGCGCATCGCGGGCAAACGCATCCAAGGCATCTACCGTAATCGAGACGTCTTCTCGAAAGCCCATGATATTCCATTCCATGTTACGAGCGGGACCCGCAGTGTCTCATGAAAAGGAAAGCAGAAACGTGCTATTTGAGGCGAAGAGAGCCGACATTAAGACATAATATGCCAAAAATTTCGAATGAAATGGTGGAATATGCTAGAGCGTTTGGATGACTTCGACCGTCGAATTCTCAAGATATTGCAGACAGAAGGGCGGATGCCGAACTCCGAACTCGCCGAACGTGTCGGCCTTTCGCCAACCCCCTGCTTGCGGCGTGTTAAAGCGCTTGAGCGGAGCGGGGTTATAAAGAGCTACCGCGCAATCCTTGATCGAAAGAGCGTCGGCCTCGGATTGACTATACTCGTAGGAATCAAGGTTGACGGTCATCGAGATGACAATGCTCAGGCAATTCAGAAAGCGCTTTGCGCAATGCCGGAAGTGATCGAGTGCCACCTCGTATCCGGCGAGACTGACTTCCTGCTTCAGGTCGCAGTTCCGGATCTCGAGAGTTATGAGAAGTTTTTGCTTGGGACGCTCTTGAAGCTGCCGATGGTGAAGGATATTCGCAGCAATGTCGTGATCCGGACGGTCAAAGAAAACGTGCCGTTGCCGCTTCCGGATCGACTATGAAGTTTTCGCACTCTTGAGGCGTAACTCAACAGCGAATGCATCTGCGCGAGGCGTGAAGCCGAGCGTGCCGTGCCAAGCTTCTGCGATATCTGTAGCGATCGCGAGGCCCAGCCCAGATCCGGGGCCAGACGTATCCACCCGTTCTCCACGCTTGAGTGCGTCCGGCATTTTGTCTTTAGGAATGCCAGGACCGTCGTCGCTGACGCGAATGGTAATGCCGCCCGCTTCTTTCATGGCGGTGATGGTGACCTGCGAACGGGCATACCGTGCTGCATTTTCAACAAGGCATCCGAAGGCTTCGGCGAGATCATCGGTGTGAATTTTCGCAACGGTGCCTGAGGGCACGTCAACGAGCCACTCCAGGCGCTCCCCGTCAGGAGAGCGTCTGAGAACATTGGCAACCTGAGTGGCGACGCTCTTCACATCCGCAACGGCGTCCATGCGGCGTCCTTGCAAACGCGCACGTGCCAGTTGCCGGTCGACATGCCGTTGCATCATGCGCGCGGCGGTCTCTAGATCCTCGGCTAACTCGGCGGCTCCCTTGGCTTTGAGACGTGCGATGCCGCCGAAGATGATTTGAAGTGGCGTTTTTAAACCGTGTGCCAAGTCCGCTGCCCGTGTGCGCGCAACCTCGATCTCATCGTCGCGCTTGTCCAGGAGTGAATCGATCTCACTTGCCAACGGCCGGACTTCATCAGGAAACTCTGAACCGAGCCGAGCCTGGGCACCGGACTTGATACTTGAGATTTTCTCGCGAATTGACGCGAGAGGACGAAGCCCAATGGAAACCTGTATCCACGCCGCGGCGGCAAGCATGATGCCCAATGTCACCAGCAACGGGATCAAGGCGTTCGCAAATCGCCAAACAGCGGCCTGCACCTCCGCCTCGTTGATTGCCACGGCGAAGTAAGCTTGTTCGCGGCCGAGCCGTGCCGGTAGCTCCACGCGCTTTTGAAGGAGATAAAGTTCTTGGCCGCCGGGGCCAGCCACCCGATGGTGGCGAGATTCCTGGTCGATCTGCTGTTCCCGCGGTAGTGTCAGCTTGAAATCCCACAAAGACCGCGAGCGGAGTACGCGGTGTTCCGCCCCGAATTCCACCTGCCAGTACAACCCTGAAAGCGCCTTCTCAAACCGCGGATCTTTCGGCGTGCGGGAAAGTGTTAGCTCGCCGGAGGTTGTTTTCTCGACGCCGGCAATGAGTTGATCAAGCTGCGCGTTGAGCTCGCCGTCGATCCACGCCTTTACGTGCCGTTCGAAAAGCAGGGAAAGCACTAAGGCTGAAATAACAAGTGCGGTGGAGATGTACGCTGCGGCAGCGATAAGCAATCGCCACCTGAGTGATCGGGCGGTCACGACGCTTCATCCATGATGATGTAGCCGTAGCCGCGTCGGGTTTCGATCGAGCCTGTCCCGAGCTTCTTGCGCACGCGCATGATCGCGGCCTCAAGTGCATTTGTTTCGCGGCTGTCGTCATCACCGTAAAGGTGTTCGAGCAGTTCCGTCGTCGAGACTACCCGCCCCTTGTTGTGCACCAGGAACGAGACCAGCCGATATTCCAGCGGAGTAAGAGAAACATGCGCATCGTCCACGAGGACCCGCATTTGACGCGTGTCGACTCTGATTCGGCCAGCTTCAATCACAGGACTACTAATGCCACGGGAGCGTCTGATGAGTGCCCGCGCCCGCGCGATGAGCTCCTCCATTTGGAATGGTTTCACAAGGTAATCATCGGCGCCGGCATCAATGCCTTCCACGCGTTCCGGCCAAGCCCCGCGCGCGGTAAGAATTAATACGGGCATGTCGCGGCCGGCAGCGCGCCATCGCTTCAAAACACTGAGGCCGTCGATTGTTGGCAGACCCAAGTCGAGCACGACGAGACTGTAGTTTTCCGTATCGCCCTTGAACCAGGCTTCCTCGCCGTCGGTCGATACGTCGCAAACGAACCCAGATGAACCAAGCGCCGTCGTTATGTCTGCTGCGATCCGAGGCTCGTCTTCTACGACAAGTATGCGCATCAGTCATCGTCTTCGATCTTGAGGATATCACCTGTCGAGGCGTGAACCTCAACCTCCTGGACCCGTCCATCAGGTCTCAGAATTTTAAAATCATAGACGATTATCCCGTCATCGTATTCCAGTTCTGTCTCCAGAATATCTCCGGGAACCTCCACACTCACCTTATCGACGATTTCTGCGAGCGGCAGGATCCTCCCGGATTCAACCAGACGGCGGGCCTCCTCGTGTCCGATGTCGTCGGCAACAGCGGTCCCAACCCCGGTAAGCAGGGCGGGGCCACAAACAAGAAGCGTGAGCAGGATTTTTAGAGGATGCGGCATCAGAGCATTTTCCACTCTTGAAGCTGACAGAACGCTGACAGCGTCGGTCAGGGCGCGGTCAGTGCGCCTTTGCAATGTTGCGGGGACGGGCAACGAGCCCAGCAAAACAGGAGAACTTATAGATGAAGCATCTCATCGTTGCAGCCGCCCTTGCAGCAACTCTGGCAAGCGCTCTTCCCGCCGCCGCCGACTGGAACGGCAAGCGCCTCAATGTTCCAAGGGATCAGTGGCTTTCCCCTACGCAAATGATCGAGAAGCTCTCAGCGCAAGGGTACACGGTCCACGAAATTGAATCCGACGATGGCGCTTATGAGGTCGAGATGAGCAAGAACGGCACTCGGATCGAAGTTCATGTTCATCCCGCCACGGGAGAGGTTCTCGTGGGGTATGACGACTAAGGTTCTTACGAGGCCCTGATTGGACACACAAAGGCCGCCCAAGGGCGGCCTTTGCTGTTTGGTGTGTAAGAGAGAGAGCGAAAAAGAGGCTTAAGCAGCTTCCAGGCCGGAGATGAAGTCCCGCATATCGCGTTGCAGTGCATGCGAGCTCTTTGCGAGTTCCTTGGCCGAGGAAAGAACCTCGCTCGAGGAGGTGCCGGTGCTCTCAGCGGCATCGCGAACCGTATCGACGCTGCGGCCGACGAGGTCAGCGCCCTGCGCCGCCTGCGAGATGCTTCGCGCGATTTCGGATGTCGCCGCCTGCTGTTCCTCAGCGGCCGCCGCGATCGAGCTCGCGATCTCGTCGACCTGTTCGATGCGCTCCCCGATGGCCCGGATTGCACTCACAGCACCGGTCGTTGCTTGTTGAAGCTCGCTGATCTGCGAGACGATTTCATCAGTCGCGCGGATCGTTTGGTTCGCAAGGTCTTTCACCTCGCTGGCCACAACAGCAAAACCACGACCGGCTTCACCTGCACGAGCAGCCTCGATTGTGGCGTTCAACGCGAGCAGGTTGGTCCGTGCGGCAATGTCATTGATGAGCGCGACAACAGTCTCGATCTTTTCAACCGCAGCAGACAACGTCTGCACCGTGCTATCCGTCATGCGTACATCTTCAACGGCTTTGCGGGCGGTCCTGGCCGTCTGGCCGATTTGCATGCCGATCTCGCTCGCCGAGGAGGCAAGTTCTTCCGTCGCAGCCGCAACAGCCTGAACGTTTGCGCCGGTTTCCTTTGCGGATTCGGAGAGAACGCTTGACTGATCACTGGTTGATCTCGCCGTGTTGGACATCTCGTTTGCCGTAGTTTCCAGCTGGCTGGAAGCTGAGACGAGGGATTCCACTAGGCTGCTCACCTTGGAGTCGAAGTCCTTGGCAAGTTGCGACATGGCTTTGCGCTTGTCTGCTTCCGCCTGCGCCCGCAGGCGTTGGCCTTCTTCCTCGAGGCGAGCCCGCTGGATGGCGCTCTCCTTGAAGATTTCGACAGCACCTGCCATCGCACCGATTTCGTCTTTGCGATCCGCACCTGGAACTTCGATCATCAGATCGCCTTCCGCCAGACGGCGCATGGCGTCTGTCATCTGACCCAAAGGATGTGTGATGCGGCGTTGAACGATCACAAAACCTGCGGCGCCAAGGAGGAGCACAAAAACGAGAACGCCACTTTGAACCATCAATGTGTATTGAGCTTCCCCATACTTACGTTCAGCGTGTTCCTGGGTCAGCCGCATGGCCGTGTCAGCAACAGCGGTCAAAGTGTTAAGTGCTTTGATGCTGGTTGCATTCATGGTGTCGTTCGAAATCGTTGTGGGAACGCCGTTGGAGAGCTCCTCGAAAGCAGTCTTCCAGACGCTTTCATAATAGTTCTGGAACACCTCTGTATCGGCCGTCTCTACGGCAGCCTTCAGTTCAGCCGGCACACCGCGACGCGAGATAAGCTCTTTAACAACAGACCAATTGACGAGAGCCCGGCCGCGCAGATCAGCGATTTTACGGTCAAGTGCCGGCGTCAACGCCTGCTTGGTGCGAGCTTCGGCCAGCGCCGTGCGACCAAGGCCGACACCGTCGCGGGCGAGCCAGGCGGCCTGCTTCACCGCCATAAGCTCCGCGATCTGCACGTCACTCATGCGCACCTCGGTCGCCAGTGCGATCGACATCTTTTCAAGGCGATCGATAACGTCCGTGGCGACCGTATTAAATTCCTGAGCAATGCCAGCCGGCCGTTCGGAAAGCGCCACCTTCAGAGCAGCATCCGAGCGCTTCTGCATGGTTGCCAATCTTTCAAGGCTACCTGGAAAGCCGGTGAAGATTTCCGTTTGTCCGTTGGTGCAGTCGATCTCTGCGCAAAGCCGCAGAATATCGGCGACAGCCGGATTTACTTTGGCGCGCGCCGCATTCAGCGTTGCGAAATAGCTATCCGAAGTCGGTGCCTCGGCTTGGAGCCGGACCCGCGTCGGGCCGCGTTGGATACGATTGTTTTGGAGTGCTATGAAGACGGCTTGTCCGGCCTCTGCAACTCTAACCACCCGCTGGCTCTCTCTCAGCTGGTTGATGTCATTGTGTATTGGAATTGCCAATGTGGCGATTGCAATTATGACCATCGTTCCGAAAAGAAGTTTCAGAACGGTACCTATGGTAAGCGTTCGAATAGAACTCATTATTGGCCCCCAACCCCAAAATAGCCGGCACGGAACGGCCGGTATCATTTCCCGGAAGAAAAATTACTTTGAAGAAATGAACAATTACCTTCTGTGCACAGAATGGATTTGTTCATTTGGTTGGGAGCGATGGGGAATATGAAAAATAATTCCGCGAATCTTGCGCGCTATAGGGAGGGAACGTTTTAGTGATGTTAGTCCGTTAATATGAGAATGAAACGTGAATCTCTGTCGAAAAGTGCATGCGACCCAAAGAAAAAATAGCACCTCAGTCACCGAACACATTTAAAGCCTGAGTTCGGGAGTTGTCAGAAAGTATGCAATACGAAAGAGGTAAGCCGGCTTTTGGCTCGGGTCCGGAATTTATTCAAGGCGAGAAAAATTTGACGCTGCAACGATTGAGAAAAAATGAAAGAACGCCTTTGGGTGCTTTGCTCTCGGCGAGGGGGAGGAAACTCTGAAGATGACACCATTCCCAGTCTCGGACCGCCTTGCTGGCGCGCTGCGCAGGATGCTAAAAGTGAAGACGCTCCATATTAGGAAACGGGGGGAATTCGGCTCGTCAATGCATCGATATTCATTGCCGGAAAGGCGGCAGCGAAATCGGGCAGGCTTCATGCGTATATATAATGTGATGACGATTGCGGCCGCAAAGGATGCAAAACCGCGATATGCGGGCGCGTGCCACCAAGCGGCGGCCTGACCATGACTTCCAGATTTGGGGTGTTGGATGGTAGCGGAGGAGGGACTTGAACCCCCGACACGCGGATTATGATTCCGCTGCTCTAACCAGCTGAGCTACTCCGCCAAAGCCTGTCGGCCAATGCATAGCGCCGGATTGCGTGACGCAACGCGCCACTACCCGTTTCAAACTGAAAATCCAGGAACCCTGGCGCTTGAGTGTCCAGCATGGCTGTCCGGACCTCGAGAATGCCGGAGAGGATGTAACTGATTGGATCATCCCGTGCAAGAGGCTGTGCGCATCGGAATGCACGCAATCCAATTTGTGGCGTTGGAAATTACCAGAATACGCGAACCGAATGCCCCGGCTATAGGCTCAGGCTGGCCGTGCCAGCGGCACGTCGTCGTTGGCGGATTTTGTCGCAGAGATCCAGCCGCCGCCCAGAATCCGCGCATCATTACCGGCATCGGAGTAAAAGACGCAGGCTTGCCCCGTTGCGATACCGCCTGCTGGATCGGTCAGTACAACAGAAACCTCTCCATTATTATCGGCGGACAGCACGGCCGGCTGGGGCTGTTGCGTTGAACGCACCCGCGCATGGATGGTCAAGCCCTCGCGAGCAGCCTCTTCCAGAATACCGTCGCCGATCCAGTTGACGTTACGCAGGACTATGCGTCGGGTATCAAGGTACGAACGCGGACCGACAATAACCTCATTTCGCCCAGCATCTAGCCGGATGACAAAGAGTGGCTCCCCGAATGCGACGCCAAGACCGCGGCGCTGGCCCACGGTGTAGTGGACAATGCCCTGGTGCTGCCCCACCCGGCGGCCGTCCACGTGCACGATATCGCCCGGTGTCATGGCTTCTGGCTTAAGCCGTTCAATGATGTCTGAGTACCGGCCGCTTGGGACGAAGCAGATGTCCTGGCTGTCAGGCTTGTCGGCGACCGGCAGATCAAGATCACGGGCCAGAGTGCGCACATCTGATTTTGGCAGGTCCCCTAGTGGGAACCAAAGCTGCGCCAGTTGCTCCCGGGTGGTCGTAAACAGAAAATAGCTCTGGTCGCGCTCGGCGTCGCGCGCACGGGCGAGTTCGGGGCCGGCCGGCCCTTCCCGGCGTCGGATATAATGCCCGGTGGCAAGGGCGTCGGCACCGAGTTCGCGTGCCGTATCTAGCAGATCGCGGAACTTGATCTGGCTGTTGCAATTGACACAGGGGATCGGGGTTTCGCCGGCAACGTAGCTGTCCGCGAACGAAGCGATGACCGTGGCGGCAAATCGATCTTCATAATCGAGAACGTAGTGCGGAATGCCAAGCCGGGACGCGACATTGCGCGCGTCCTGAATATCCTGACCGGCACAGCACGCACCCTTGCGCCCCACAGCAGCGCCGTGATCGTAAAGCTGAAGTGTAATACCGATAACCTCATGGCCCGCTTGTGTAAGCAGCGCCGCAACAACCGATGAATCGACGCCGCCAGACATGGCAACCACCACGCGGCGACGTTCCCCAACGTTTAAGCTGGGACGATCAGAAGTGGAGACGGTTGAATTTGCGGTCATTAACACTTCATTGATAAGATGAGGACTGAATCCAGTGACTCAAGTCACGGACACATAGTTGAAAATCGCGGACAAGTTCCGCGCACTCGCAGTTGCGCGCGGCGCTCACTATGCCCGCATCGCGGCTGGGAAGCAATTTAGGTTTGCGAGCGCACGCAATTCAAGAGGCAGGCAGCCGCAGCTCGCAACAAGAGTTATTGTGCCAAATGTCCAAGGATATCGGCGCCGATAACTACTTAGGGTCATTTGTTTAGGATTTCTACGTCAAGGTTAATGGTCGGGCGAATACTAAAGGGACGGCTGTTTATGCTATTTTTACATAAGGCTTTAGTCGGAACTTAATCGAGATCGGCTATAAGGATTTTAGGCGTCATAAAAAGTGTAACGAGTACAGAGTAACCAGTACCATGACAGAACAACAGATGCGCGCCCGCGTGCGCTACGTAATCGGACCCGACGGTAGCCCTCTGACGGTTGCCGATCTTCCTCCAAAGGACACCAAGCGTTGGGTCATCCGTCGCAAAGCGGAAGTTGTTGCCGCTGTGCGTGGTGGTCTGCTCAGCATTGAAGAGGCGTGTGACCGCTACAAGTTGACGGTCGACGAGTTCCTCTCCTGGCAACGCTCGATTGACCGGCATGGCTTGCCGGGTCTGCGCGCCACCCGCGTGCAAGACTACCGCGACTGATCCCCCGGGCTAGTAATCCCCCCTCCCCTAGCCCCCAGAGCGGTGCGTCCCCAGGGCGCTCCGCTCTTGGCTGCGATTGAGGCGGGCTGCTCTATTTGCGTTTATTTTTCGACTTGGGTGCTTTGTCCTGCCCGGCTGCAGCTGTTGCGCCCCACCCCGCCTTCACCCCGCCTTCGACGCATCCCTCTTCATCAGCGGCCCATCGGTAAACATCCTGACTGAGGTTGTCGCCAATACTTGCTGGTAGCTGCTTATTGTTGGCGGATACTGTCGCTGTCTCACCGATTGGCTCAATCTGGATCTCAAAGGCAACCCGCCCGGGCTGATTGGGAGCATCTTTGATGCGCTCGTGAATCAAAATCTTACTTCCCCCGCCCTGGTGTTCCGGCCGTGCCTCGGCTTGGAACAGGTACTGAGTACGTAACGGGCCGTAGCCGCCGAGCCAGCAGGTTAGGACACCACGGGCAATGCGTGTGTAAATCTCGGTCGGCGAACCGGTTGGTTGCTTCATCCCTTTGGCAAGGGCACTCGCTGCATTGGGAATGGCTGAAAGTGCGCCCGTGGTCCCAGACGTTAACACCGACGTGTCAACCGGCCCGTTTCCGGCGCAGCCGGTGAGCGCAACGCAAAGGCTTATGCATGCGAACAAACCTCGGGTAGATCCCGTCATGCCGATCGTTACCTGACCGTTTAAAAAACGAGGAGCTAAGAGCTGTCTCCCGCCGGAGAGAACGTTGTTTCAATGTCATAAAAAAAACGTGGGGCGCAAGGCCAAGTGGCCCGGCACCCACGCGTTTGACTGCATAACTATGTTAAATGTAGGAAAGGCGCGCTGATTGGGATCAGCGTGCCGCCATTCCTGAATGGCGTTCGGGACGCTGTGGCTCACGCAGGCCAACCTGGCTCTCGCCAGATGAAACGCGCGTGAGTTGTTCCATGGCTTCGTCGCGCTCGCGCTGAGCTGATTCAAGCTTGATGCGCAACTCGTTAGCCGATGAATTTAAGTTGTCACGACGAAGAGAAGCCGACTTCGCAAACGTGGAGTAGGCATAATGTGCCGTGTCCTTGACACCGGTACGTTCTTCTTCGGCGCGGATCTGGCGGTCGAGATCGCCCGCCATGCGCTCAAATTCTGCAATCATATGCTGAAGATCGACAACCTTACGGGCCTTTTCATCAGCCTCAAAACGCTTCAGGCGAAGCGCAGCATCACGTGACTTCATGGTTCGATACCCCTAACTCTTTCGACCATTCGCCAGCTTCGACAATCAAAAAACATGCCAGTCGAGATAAAGCTCGACTGAAGTCTCCACACAATCTGTTAACCTGCTACTATAGCGGGAAAACGTCAATATGAGATCGGCGCGCTAGCGTACAATATGATGTGTAGCACATGCTATTTAACGTTGCGCTAAAACAACGCTTGACGGATCTAATTAACTGGGAACGTCCCGAGACTCAGAAATATGAATCTGCGGTCTAGGGGCCGGTCGCGAATAATGCTAACTGTTGATAGTGCGCGTTGTGGGGTAGTCAGCGGCCGAATCGAAAGGTCCGGCATTGCGCCGAATGGTGTGAAGCTTGGATTTGAGCCGTCCATAGGCGGAGTGTATCCGCCCGACCTGCCAGCCCGAATTAGAGTTCCCTGTGTACCTGCAAGAAACCGGTGGTCTTCACTTCGTGTCTGCGGAGCGGTGATTCAGCGGGCGCTGGAGTATTGCGCGAAGAAGGCAAGGTCACAGGTGTTTTGGAGATTCGTTGATGTCTTGTGAGCAAATTGTCGAGAGTTCGACGGGCAGCCTCAAGACAAAATTAGGAATTGTTAAACTTCTAATGCTTAACGTCCTAAAGAGGATTTAGCTAGAGATCGAAGTTTGCGTGCTCTGCATTAATTGAACTGCGGCGCTGGCGGCGGCCGGAGAAGAGAGGAAATAAAATGCGGGTGCTTCTGATCGAAGACGACAGTGCGACTGCGCAAAGCATTCAGCTGATGCTGCAGTCTGAAGGTTTCAACGTCTATACGACGGATCTTGGCGAGGAGGGAGCAGACCTCGGCAAGTTGTACGACTACGACATCATCCTTCTCGACATCAATCTTCCAGACATGTCGGGTTACGAAGTCTTGAAAGCTCTGCGTGTAAGCAAGGTTTCGACGCCGATCCTGATCTTGTCCGGCCTGGCCGGCATCGAAGACAAGGTTCGGGGCCTCGGCTTTGGCGCTGACGACTACATGACGAAGCCCTTCCATAAAGATGAGCTCGTGGCGCGTATCCACGCCATCGTCCGGCGGTCGAAGGGTCATGCGCAGTCCGTTATCGAGACGGGAAGCCTCAAGGTTAACCTCGACACGAAGACTGTAGAGGTGAACAGCCAACGCGTGCATTTGACGGGCAAAGAATATCAGATGCTGGAGCTGCTCTCCTTGCGCAAGGGGACCACGCTGACCAAGGAAATGTTCCTCAACCACCTTTATGGTGGCATGGACGAGCCCGAACTGAAGATCATTGACGTCTTCATTTGCAAACTGCGCAAGAAACTGCAGACGGCAACCGGCGGTCAGCACTACATCGAAACCGTCTGGGGACGTGGTTACGTGCTGAGAGATCCTGACGACGAACATGCCGCAGCCTGATCGCGCTGATCGCAGCACCTGAGACTACTCAAAACGGGGTCCGAAAGGCCCCGTTTTTTTGTTCTTATCGGCAAAATGCTTTAGGAAGGGCGCGCCGAAACTCAGCCCGAAAGGCCCAGCCAAGATGACAGATACGAAGCCATCGCTTAAAGCCGCAATTCTGCAGGTCACGCCATTTCAGCAGAATTGCTCGCTGATTTGGGATGAGGCAACCGGTGTCGGCGCCGTCGTGGACCCTGGTGGCGACATCGACCGTATTGAAGACGCGATCGCAGAAGTGGGCATGAAGCCAGAAAAAATTTTGCTGACCCACGGTCATATTGACCATGCTGGCGGCGCAGACGAGCTTCGCGAAAAGCTGGGTGTGAAGATCGAAGGTCCCCACCGGGCCGATGACTTCCTGCTTCAGGGGCTGGAATCGCAGGGACGCGAGTACGGCTTTTCGGCCCGTAATGTCACACCTGATCGATGGCTGTCGGAAGGGGACCAGGTCACCGTAGCAGGGCATAACTTCGATATCATGCACTGCCCCGGACATTCGCCAGGTTCTGTCGTGTTTATCAACCAGCCCCATAAGTTCGGGCTATTTGGCGATGTCCTGTTCAGGGGATCAATTGGCCGAACGGATTTTCCCTATGGCGACCACGATGCGCTGATTTCAGCGATTAAAACGAAGCTGCTGCCGCTCGGAGACAACTTCGCGTTCATTTGCGGTCATGGTCCGGGCAGTACAATCGGCCTCGAACGCAACGCGAATCCGTTCCTGACCTGAACGGGAGCACTATAGGCCCCGGGAGTGGCGGGGCCCTGTGCAAGGCGTGCATAGCACCGGATCACAGATCCGGTGCCCTACGGCTCAGTAACGACCTCTAAACTGGAGGCAAAGCAAACCGCACTCCTGCGACAGCCCCTGCTCGCCGTTGGCTCGGCCTTCCCAGAAGTCGACAGTCTCGACGCGGAGCGTCTCGGAGCAACTGCGGCGGCAGTATTCCCAGGTGCCTCCGGGGAGCCGCACTTGCGGGCCGAGCCGCGTGAGGCGCACGGGGCCTGAGACGGTGCCGTTGCCGAAGTTGCTTTCGGCCACGACGTAGCCTTTGCTGAGGTCCTCGGGAAGGCGCCCGATCCGGCCGGCTTCTGCGCTCTGTGGCAGGGCTGACACGACACTTACTAATAGGCCCGCGCACATCAGGGCGAAGCGGTTTCCAAATGACATCGGAAGCTCTCCAGGGTCTAGGGTCGCGGGCACAACACGCCGCATGCCAAACATGGCAACGAAGAATGAAAATAACATAACGGATTCCGGACAGGGAGGGGTTCCAGGGGACCTTCTGCCCGACGGCAGAGTTCATGTGGCCCTGTGGCACCGATATTGCCAATCACAGCGGCGTTCTACGGCGGATTAACCGCCTTGACGCTTCAAGTTGATCTTGACGGCGCTAAGCCCCGAGCCGGATCCAGCAGTCGAGATCGAGACGTTTTGCTGGTTGTTGCTGAGGGAGACCGACATGGATCCCGTAATGGCGCCGTTGATTGATAACTTGATTGATGCAGGGTTTGCTGTTCCAGTCACAGCGCCAGTCGCATTGAACGTCCGCTCTTCCCAGGTCCCGGAAACGGCGCCGCCGGAATAGGTCAAGCCGGCACGCATTTCGATCTTGTTCGAAGGATTGGCGCACCGGATGGCCACGTTGAGGTCTGTTCCCTCCTGACGCGAGGTGTAATACGCGCGGCAATCGATCCGCTCGCTTTTGCCGCTATCGAGTTTGACCGAACCCGAGCCGCTCCAAGTGCCGACATATCCGTTCAATGGATTAGCCGTAGCCTGCTGCGCGAAGCCGAGCAATGCGATTGACGCCGACATCAAGACGCCGCCAATCAGTCCAGACGTCGAAAGTTTCATTCTGATCTCCGCTCCCGGTTTCGGCGCGGAATAATAAGGTTTCTGAGCCAATTGACGAGGTCCTGCGGGTCACACTGATTTTACGGAGAGTGCGAGCTGAGGCTATCGATCTGAAAGATCTCACCAAATTGGATTCTTACCTCAGCTCTATTCGATTGTGCCTAACGCCCTTATAGCTAGCAAAGATAGAACTCGTGCAACCCCTGGGAGTTGTGTGCAGGCGCGCGGCGCAAAACTTATGCTAAGGCAAGATTCTAACGACAACGGAAAGATCTGCCCTCGTGTTGACTTTTAGCGTTTGATTTTAGTGGGCCTGTCCCGGGGTCAGTTCGGTGAGCGCTTCGTGCAATGGCGCACTTGAAATCGAAATCAAGCCGCCCTGAGATTCGTCCATTTCCATAATCAGGAACACGGAGCCGGCTAACACAACAGCGCACAGCGCGATGATGGAAAGCACGGTGGTATTCCGCGGGGCGAAGAGAGCATTGCCGAAAAATATTATGGCGAGCCACAAGATGAGAAGCGCCAAGAAGGGGATTGGCATGGTGCTGTCGACGTCGTCGAGTAGAAACCAGCGTGTCTGCGCGATCTCATTTGTTACGTCGAGCGCTCTGCTTTTGAGCCAGGATTGTGCATCCGTGGTCGGCACAAGGCTGCTGAGTTGCAATTGAACCTGGTCGATCCCTACCACCAATTCAGTGGGTTTCCGGCTTTTTTCGAACTGGGCGAGTTTGCTTGCAACGGCCTTCCGCAACAGGGCGCGCAAATCACGGGTTTCGGGGCCATAATGAGACATCAATCGATCGAGGAGAATGACCTCCGCCGAAGCATGTCGCCATTCCGTGTCCTTCGTATCGAACGAGGTTTTTGCCGAGAATACGAGAAATCCGAGCACGACCGCTGCGAGCAGACCGTTCAATTCAAGAAACGAATGAATGGCCCGCTGAGACTCTTCAGTCATGTGATGTTTGGGCAGAACAGTCGCCAAAAACAGGCCGAGTAATGCCGCGCAAAATGTGAGCGCAAACACAATCAGAAACGCAACGACGGGCATGAATGAGCCCTCGGACTGAACGACAAATGTGCGAGGTCAGCTTCCGGCGGATCCAAGGATAATCAATAACTGTACGAAATGTGCGACCGCCGTCACGGACGCAAATTGAATTCAATTAATTTAAATCTCCAACCGCGCCGCCGCACGCGAAGTTCCAAAGTGTGGTTTACAGAGAGGCAGCTGAAGCGTTACGCGCCAGGCCGCCCGGTCTTCCTCGGTCGGCCGCGCCGTTGTTTCTTTTCAGACGGATCATCAAATTCCGTCGTCTTCACAGGCTTCACGGGTTTCGTTTTTCCGGTTGGCACGGAGAGCATGGCGTGAGGGCCCATCTCGTCGAGAGTCGGCTTGTGCGCCCCCGAAATGCGCTCTCCGAACGCACCAGCTTTTGTCCGTGGATCAACTTTGGCATCGCGGCGTGGTACGGGCATGTCCGTACCCGGACCCATGTCGTCAAGGGAGGGTTTGCGGATGCGGCTTTTTTCGGTGGCAGGAAGATTGGCTTTTGCACCATATTTGCGGTCGCCCTCATAGCGTCCGGCCCGGTCCTCCACCTGGGCTTGCCGCGCCAGCGGGTCGTCGGCAATAGCAAGTTCGGTATCGCGCAACCGCTTAATCTCATCACGTAGTCGCGCGGCTTCCTCGAATTCCAGATCTGCAGCTGCCGTACGCATACGCGCTTCCATGTCCTCGATAACGCGCGCAAGATTGTGTCCGTGGGCGACCGGTGCATCGGCCAGCCCGGTATCAACTGTGACGTGATCCTGTTCGTACACTGAGGCCAGAACGTCCGCGATGTTCTTTCTGACGCTTTGCGGTGTGATGCCATGCTCAGCGTTGTAGGCGAGCTGTTTTTCCCGGCGCCGATTCGTCTCTGCGATCGCCCGGTCCATCGAGCCCGTCACATGATCGGCATAGAGGATCACGCGTCCGTCGACATTACGCGCCGCACGGCCGATTGTCTGAATGAGTGAAGTTTCTGAGCGTAGGAAACCTTCCTTGTCAGCATCGAGAATAGCAACGAGCGCGCATTCGGGGATGTCGAGGCCCTCGCGCAGCAGGTTGATGCCGATCAGCACGTCAAATGCACCAAGACGCAAATCGCGAATAATCTCGATCCGCTCCAAAGTGTCGATGTCCGAGTGCATGTAGCGCACGCGGACTCCCGCTTCGTGCATGTATTCGGTGAGGTCCTCGGCCATGCGCTTTGTCAGCGTCGTGACCAACGCACGGTAGCCTTTCTGGGAAATCTGGCGCACTTCATCGAGAAGATCGTCCACCTGTGACTTCGCGGGCCGCACATCGATGGGCGGGTCGATCAGCCCTGTCGGCCGGATAACCTGTTCCGCAAATACGCCGCCAGACTGTTCCAATTCCCAACCGCCGGGAGTTGCCGAAACCGACACGGTCTGCGGACGCATGGCATTCCATTCCTCGAAACGGAGAGGGCGGTTATCCATACAAGACGGCAAGCGGAAACCGTACTCGGCCAGCGTTGCTTTACGTCGGAAGTCGCCGCGGAACATGCCGCCGATCTGCGGGATCGTTACGTGGCTTTCGTCAACGAAGACAAGGGCATTGTCCGGAAGGTATTCGAACAGCGTCGGTGGTGGATCGCCAGGGCGGCGGCCCGTCAGATAGCGGGAATAGTTCTCAATGCCGGCGCAGGAACCCGTCGCCTCCATCATCTCCATATCGAACAGCGTACGCTGTTCGATGCGCTGGGCTTCGAGATATTTGCCGGCGGCATGCAACTCGTCGAGCCGTCCTTTCAATTCGGACTTAATGGCTTTGATCGCCTGCTGGAGAGTCGGGCGGGGAGTCACGTAGTGTGAATTCGCGTAGACCTTCACGAGTTCAAGGTCGTCGGATTTGGTCCCAGTAAGAGGATCAAACTCGGTAATAGACTCAATCTCGTCGCCGAACATAGAGATGCGCCAGGCGCGATCCTCCAAGTGAGCCGGAAAGAGTTCGATGGTGTCGCCGCGTACGCGGAACGTGCCGCGCTGAAAGGCAGTGTCATTGCGCTTGTAGTGCAAGGCGACCAAATCTGCGAGCAACTGATCTCGAGAGAGCTGTTCCCCGACCTTTATGGCAAAGGTCATCGCCGTATACGTCTCGACCGAACCGATACCGTAAATGCAAGACACCGATGCAACGATGATAACGTCATCGCGTTCGAGCAGCGCACGCGTTGCGGCGTGCCGCATCCGGTCGATCTGTTCGTTGATCGAGCTTTCCTTCTCGATATACGTGTCGGTGCGGGGGACGTAGGCCTCCGGCTGATAGTAGTCATAGTACGAGACGAAGTACTCGACGGCATTGTCTGGGAAGAACGATTTGAACTCGCCATAGAGCTGCGCCGCGAGAGTTTTGTTCGGCGCCAGGATTAAAGCGGGCCGTTGCGTTCGCGCGATGACCTGAGCCATCGTGAACGTCTTGCCCGAGCCGGTAACGCCCAGCAGAACCTGGTCGCGCTCGTGGGCATCTATCCCGGCCACCAAATCTGTGATCGCCTGTGGCTGATCGCCTTTCGGTTCGTATTCCGAGACGATCTCAAAACGGATGCCGCCTTCGCTTTTCTCCGGCCGCGGCGGACGATGCGGCACGAAGTCGATTTCGGATCCTGCGACGATCGGATGCGCGGCCATCATCGGTTGCTGCTTCAGCAGTTCCCGTGCACTTGCTGAGCGCTCATGCGGCTTGGCAAGCAAGGCGTCTAGATAAGCCGTTAAACTGCCTGTTCCGCTCGTGGGCTGCAGCGCCTGAGCCCTCAAGGCCGGGAGCACACCGCTATCAAATGGAGCCTGCGGAGCTTCGCCGAGCCCAGGCGTGCGCGCGGCTGTCTCGGAAGGCGGAGGTGTCGGTTTTCCGGATTTGCTACGTGCGGCACGCGGCTTCTTCGGTTTGACCGATGAGGGATTCTTGGAAGTTGGCGACATGCCCGCAATATGGCGCGTCCGGTGTCGCGAGCAAAGGGCCTAGATGACAGTGAGTTGCCACGCTCCCCGTTCGAGCAAGCGATAATGCCAAAAGCAGATGCAACCTGTTAAGCCCGTGCAAAAAATTCGCGACCTACACTTCCTGCAAGGGGACCGTCCGTCT
This sequence comes from Filomicrobium sp., assembly GCF_025698805.1. NCBI lineage: Bacteria > Pseudomonadati > Pseudomonadota > Alphaproteobacteria > Hyphomicrobiales > Hyphomicrobiaceae > Filomicrobium > Filomicrobium sp. The sequence goes on along the minus strand of NZ_JAILWT010000003.1, from coordinate 579,888 downwards.
AAGGTCTTCGTGTTGAAAGAATTTTTAGGCGAGCTAGGAGGCCTGAAATGGCAGAAACGCGCGTCGCGCTTGTCACCGGGGCAAACCGGGGCATCGGCCTTGAGATCGTCCGTCAGTTGGGACGATTGGGCGTGATGCCGATCATTGCTTCGCGTGAACTCGACAAGGGCAAGCGGGCCGCTGAGCAGCTCGCGAGTGAAGGCCTGGAGCCGGCAGTCGTTCAACTCGATGTTGACGACCCTCAGAGCATCGTTACGGGTGTGGCGAATGCCAAGGATCTGTTTGGCCGGATCGATATTCTGGTGAACAACGCTGGTATCTTGATAGATGGACCGAGTTCAGGGGCTCCCACTGTCGAGAATGTTCCGCTCTCGATCGTGCAGCAGACCTTCACCACCAACATCTTTGGACCGTTGCTGATGATCCAGGCAGTTCTGCCGACGATGAAGGAGATTGGGTACGGGCGGATCGTCAACCTTTCCTCAGGGCTTGGTCAACTCTCCGAAATGGGCGGCGGCTATCCTGCTTACCGTATGTCGAAGGCCGCCCTGAACACGCTGACCCGGACATTGGCAAGCGATCTTGGCCATGGCGACATAAAGGTCAATGCGATGTGCCCCGGATGGGTGAAGACCGATATGGGCGGCCCAGAAGCGACGAGATCACCTGAAGAGGGCGCAGAGACGGCAGTCTGGCTTGCAACGCTGGACGACAGCGGACCAACAGGTGGGTTCTTCCGCGACAAGAAGCAGATTGCTTGGTGAGGGACCCAACAGTCGAATTGGCATCACAATGCGGCGGCCCTTAAGCGGGCCTTCGCTACAAAGTTTGATCTTTCACATGAAGGCTTGAGAACCTGAGACGCACCTCGTTTAGAGGCCGCGAACAAGGTTGCCTACCATCAGCACGAGATACGCCGTCATCGCCAGCCAGTACTCCTGATGAGGTAGGTATCGGGGAACCGCGACAAACCCCATCTTCGTTATCAGGGCCAGCACGGCCAGGATGAACGAAATCAAAAAGATGACGACGGTTGGGGGATTGAGCCGCATGAACAACTCCAGCCTGGATGGAAATATTTGCGCGGCTGGAGATTGGCACGGGCAGACCACCGCCGTCCATCGCGCGAGCATACCTCGCCATAGCCTTAGAGAGAGCGCTATGGCAATCCCGCAACGCTACAAGGAGAGGTCTGCGAAGCAGGATCTGTCAGGAGGCAGAGTGTTTAAAGGGAATGCGGCGAAGCGAGCTTGTCCCCAAACACGTTGGCATCGTCGCGATCAATCACAAACCGAATGATCTGACCTTTGCTGCTGCCTTTTTCACGAGCAGTGACCAAAATCATTCGATCGTTGGAACCGCCGTGGAGGACACGCGTCAGGCCCTCTACAGGCAGTTCCGTGATGGCGACAATCTCGAAAACACGACGGCCACTGTTGCCGGAGAGTGAGATTTCGTCCCCGACCGCAACGGACCCGGACCAGGAAGCCGGGCGTACGTGGTCGCTAAGACCTGCGCCAGGAGACGAACTGCCAAGCCAGAAATCTTCGCCAGCCGCGAACGGCAGCGAAGCCAGGGAAGGCCCACCGGTTTTGGAGGTTCCGGTCGGGGTCGGTGCTGAATAAGAATCAAAAGCGGTTACGAACTGCGCTTTCAGCATCGTCTCACTGGTCGAGAAAAATAGGAGGCCAGTGGCAAGTAGAGCCGAAAACGCCCCCAAGCCAATGGCCACGGGCCTGCTTGTAAAGCGCGCATTCGCATCTCGCATGTGCGTCTACTCCTGCTTCTATTGCTCACTGAGCCCTAAATATAGGGGCAACTTGGCCGGAGTCTAAGGCCCCGGCCATTCGCTAAGCTGTTATCTGAGCCGACGGCGATGTATCCGAACCGGTGCGTGCTGACGCCTGAGGTATCGCAGAAACGTCAGATTAAACGCAAAGATGCCGGAAAATATGGCCGCGAGCATCCACATAGCGGTGCGCTGGTCGACAAACAGAAGCAGGCTGGAAGCCTTTGACTGCGTGACCGGTAAGGCCACCTTAACCACTTCCGCAGCTTTGGCCGCCGCTTGCGCCTGATCGGGAACCTTCCCGATTTCCGAGGCATTGGCACTAATTGCGATGAGATCGCTGAATTGTGGAACGGCGGGGCCCGGTTCGGCCCCCACAAGACTGACGATAAGGCAAAACAACCCGAGACCGACGGCAATATCCGCCCCAATCCGGGCAAAGTGCTTCGGAATTCCCGCAAATTTCTTCAGAAGCGCCTCCTATCACTGCGCACGAGCATAGCCGAGTTCAGCGTTATGAGAACGCAATTTGAGCGGAGGCTGAGCCAAGATTGTGGCCGAGCCATATACAGCGGTGGAGGAGTAACGGACTCTTCGCTGATGTTGTCGCTGCGCATCAGATGGGGGTTGGAGGCGAAGAGCCGCGCGAATAGTCCAAAAGACCAATGGGAAGGGCAAGATGTTTGCTTGCCCCATAAGCAAACCGACATTAGCCTGCGCGCCGCCAGAAAGCGCCCTACATAGAGCAGCTGTTCGGCGGCAGCGTGCGGATGATCCCCGCTGCCGGCCAGTTAATCACGCCTACATTTGAAAGAAAGGCTTAGTCTGATGGGCTTCATTGCCGATAGCCTCAACCGCATCCAGCCCTCCGCCACGATCGCCGTCGCAACAAAGGCGCGTCAGCTCAAGGCCGAGGGACGGGATATCATCTCGCTTTCGGCAGGCGAACCGGACTTCGATACACCTGAAAATATCAAGCAAGCCGCTGTCAAAGCGCTCGCTGAAGGTAAAACAAAATATACTGACGTCGATGGCATTCCCGAACTCAAGCAGGCCATCATCGCGAAATTTAAGCGCGACAACAAACTCGACTACAAGCCGAGCCAGATCTCAGTGGGGACGGGCGGTAAGCAGGTTCTCTATAACGCCCTTCTAGCGACGTTGAATCCGGGTGACGAAGTTGTGATTCCAGCGCCATGCTGGGTGTCTTACGCGGATATCGTCATGCTCGCGGGCGGCAAGCCTGTCTTCGTACCAACCAAGATGGAGCATGGTTTCCGGCTGCAGCCAGAGGTTCTTGAGGCCGCGATCACACCCAAGACCAAGTGGTTCTTGTTCAACTCGCCTTCCAATCCGACTGGCGCGGCGTATTCTGCAGCAGACATCAAGAAGCTCACCGATGTTCTGATGCGGCATGACCATGTTTGGGTGCTTACGGACGATATGTACGAGCACTTGATCTATGACGGTAATGTGTTCGCGACGCCGGCTGAGGTGGAGCCGGGGCTTTTTGACCGGACATTGACGATGAACGGCCTCTCGAAAGCTTACGCTATGACGGGCTGGCGTTTGGGCTATGCCGGTGGCCCTGAGCCGCTGATCAACGCCATGCGCAAACTTCAATCGCAGTCGACGTCGAACCCATGCTCCATCACGCAATGGGCCGGTGTCGAAGCGTTGAACGGGCCCCAGGACTTCATCGCAGAGAACAACAAGATCTTTGTTGAGCGCCGGGACCTCGTCGTATCGATGCTCAATCAGGCAACCGGTATTTCGTGCTTCAAGCCGGAGGGGGCATTCTACGTTTATCCGTCCTGCGCCGGCCTCATCGGCAAGACGACATCCAACGGCAAGAAGATCGAGACCGACGAGGACTTCGTGACGTCTCTGTTGGAAGCCGAGGGTGTCGCCTGCGTCCATGGTGCGGCGTTTGAGGGATCTCCTGCTTTCCGCATCTCTTACGCCACGTCGACTGAGGCGCTGCAGGATGCTTGCGAACGGATTCAACGCTTCTGCGCGAACCTGAAGTAAGAATAAAAGAAATGCCGGAGCACCACGTCGGGGCTCCGGCATTTTTAAAAGAACGCCTGATATGAGAACATTATCAGGCGGCGATGACGGCGACTGTTACCGTCTTGGCTGCACCTGACGTTGCGCCCGCGCTATCCGAAACGATGACATCAAAACTCGCGGTTTCCGCGGCGTTGCCATCGTGCGCGAACATCACATGGCCGTTCTCGAGATCTGCTTGCGTGAATGTCTCCACGGGAACGCGTTGGCCATGGTTCAACGCGACGAAGCCGTTGATCGGATTTGAAACCAAAAAGCTGAGGTTGTGCGCACTGTCGTCCGGATCGACCGCAGTCAGATCCATGGTCGTGATCCTCACGGTGCGACCGCGCCGCACGACGAGGTCAAGATCGCCGGAAATTTCCGGCGGCACGTTGCGAAGATCAGCTGAGAGTTCCGCACCCGACGCCAGTGAAATGCGGCCGTACTGCACTTGCCCGTTCACGGAGCCAGTAGCCCCGATCCCGATTAGATGTTTGACCGCGACGTTTCCCTGAAGCGTACCGTTGATTTCTGCGTTATCGACCCTGATCGTTCCGAAAACTCGACCGCCAGGATGTATGATCAGGCGCTCGGCGGCGACTTCGCCTTCAACATAGCCATGAACTTCAAGCAGCTTGCAGTGCGCGATCCGGCCCTTAAGGACTGTATCGTCGCTAATAATGGCAACGCCTTGAGATTGGGTCACGGTGATTGCTTCCCTGCTACGATGAACTATGCATTCGCCAAATTTTTTCCGCCGCGAGCGCCGGATCGTATCGACCTATCGGGCACACCCTAAAGAAGTGTTGTGACCGATAGTGCGACGACCGTCTCAGTCATCCTTGCGGTATTTTTTATGGCAACCGCTGCAATTGCCCATAACCTTTGGCCACTCGTCCATGAAAACAAATTCGTCGGTTATGCTGGCTTGCCCCGCCTTTGCGGTCTCGGCCAGCTTGCCAAAGCGACCGACGAAGTCTTCCTTGTTCTCCCAAATAACCGGTAGAGCTTCTGTTTTTTCGCCCGTCTTGGAGTCCTCAGGAAACATATTGCGGAGAACGGCTGCTTTTTCAGCCATCGTCGCCAGCGCTTTGTCGATGGCCGCTTGTTCGTAGGGTCGCTCCCCCTTCATCATCGCGATCGTCGGCTTTGCAGCGTCGGACATGGCCTTGAACGCCGATTGGCGTGCCTTGATGATATCGTGGTTTTGAGCCGCAGCGACGCCTACACCAACGGTGATCGCGAACACGGCAACGGACAAACGCAGCATAAGGAACTCCCCGTCGGACCAGCGGGCCGAAAAACCCGATTAAACCTGCATTTCGGTGGCTAAACGGTCAATCAGACAATCCCAAGGCACCAACAAATATTAAGGTCCGCGTCAAATGGATCCGGGCATGGTCAAAGAGGATACGGACTTTTCAATCCCTCTTTCCGACGGAAGGCAATTCGGCCTGCGTTGGTACGGCGCGTCAAACGGGCAGCCCGTGCTTGCCCTGCACGGCACGCCCGGGTCGCGGTTGAAATTCCGTCTCGCGAGTAAAGCGGCCAACGAGCTAGGTCTAAAGCTCTACTGTCCCGATCGTTGGGGGTACGGGCTCACCGCCAAACCTCTCCTACAGCCTTCCCTCGCAGAGTTCGCCAATGACATCTGCGAGGTCACAAACCGCTTGGGTCTCGCGCGTTTCTCAATCGTCGGCATTTCGGGAGGTGGACCGTTCGCAGCTACGGTTGCTGCCGCGTTGGGTGCGCGCGTTGACAAACTCGCTCTGATCGGCCCGGTCGGACCAATCCTGCCGCGGCCGTTCCATGGGCCCATTGGGCCATTTCACAGGTTCGCTTTTACTGCGTGGCCTAGAATGCCCGGCGGAATGCGGCTTACGTTCGCGACGTTTCGCATGCTCCTGTCCGCCAGCCAAGACTTGGCCATTACTACGGTGGCTGCAAGAGCAGGTTACGCTGACAGACAGATCCTTCGCGAACGCGAGAATAAGAAAGCCCTCGCCGAAATTATGCGCGCGGGCCTCCTTCGCAGCGTTGAAGGGCCTGTCATCGATATGATGTTGTTTGGCCGAAATTGGAATGTCGACTTATCCAGGGTGACGGCCGAAACACATTTGTGGCTCGGTCTTGAAGACCACAATATTCCTCTAGGTCCCGCCCGCCGCCTAGCGTCGGCAATACCCAACGCAAAGCTCACCGAAATCGTCGGGGCAGGGCATTTCTGGATTATGGAAAATTACCGAGAGGTATTCGATTGGCTCGCGACAGATCTCGATGAAGACGTAACGCGCTTCAGGCTACGGCACGACCACTGAGCCAGCCGAGCCAATAATGGCGCCAACGCTCATACGTGTCGGTTGCTTTCGGAGCAACCGGTACGAGTGCGCGTCCAGCGGGTATCGGGTAAATTGCACGCGGACGCGGCGCTGGAAGAGCAGCCACTTCCCGTTCCAAAACCGGGACATAAGTATAAACAGGGCGTTGTGGCTCGTCGTCCCGCCCGATCTCGCTAAGAGATTTAGAACTGGACTTTAGGAGGTCCTCGGACGACGCCATGGCAAAACCGGCGGCGTGCGCGGCGGACATAAGGGATTTTATTCCCATCGATCTCTCCTCGCCGTGTTCTGCCTCACCCAACGCGCGACCCGCTTCGTTCGTTGCGGCGGGTCTACCGATTCCTACCAACCAATGTTGAAAATATCATGTGCATAGGTGCTCAGGGTCAAGATCTTTTTGGTTTATTTTTAGTGTTGCGGCGCAGCGAGAAAAGTAATTTGCACTGCAATACAATAGTCGCCGCCGGCAGAGAGCTAATGGTCTGCCTTAAGCTATGAGTCTATGCGGTTGAAAAATATAAATAATACGTGAAAAACAGCAGCTTAGCTGCTCCCTGCGAGTACATTGCTGACAACTGATGCTTGCGTCGTTGCGGAGACGGCGCGAACATGCTCGTGGCCGCGCTCCTTCCAGGCGCGGGGTGCGGCAGCGCACTCGCATGCCTGGGCACGTCCTCAGATTAGGGGACAACAACCAGATCGGGAGGAGCACATGGACCAATCCAACGGCTCTGAAACGGGCGGCAGACGAGGTAACGGCACGCGCTGTGTTGCGATTGTCGGACCTTATCTCTGCGGTAAGACGACATTGCTAGAAGCAATTTTAGCCCGCACAGGCGCTGTGCCGCGTCAACGCAAAACTTCAGATCCCAACAGCATCGGTGACGCTAGCCCGGAGGCACGGGCGCACGGCATGAGTGTGTCAGCCAACATTGCAGACACGACATACCTTGATGATCAGTTCACGTTTATAGATTGCCCCGGCTCAATTGAATTCCAACACGAGTCTTCATTGGCTCTGACGATCTGCGATGCCGCGATCGTCGTGTGCGAGCCGGATACTAAGCGACTGCCGGCCCTACAACTTATCCTCAAGCAACTGGATGATCGGGGAATTCCCCATTTCCTGTTTTTGAACAAGATCGACAGCTTCATGACTCCGGTTCGCGACATCATCCCAATGTTGCAACCTGCAAGCGTGAAGCCGCTTGTGCTGCGTCAGATCCCGATCTGGGAAAATGGCGTAGCCACGGGGTTCGTCGATCTCGCATCCGAACGTGCGTATGTTTATCGCGAACAAGATACGTCTGAGATTATCGAACTTCCGACCGGACTGAAGGACCGCGAGTCCGAAGCACGCTACCAGATGCTCGAGCAGCTCGCCGATTACGACGACGAACTCTTGGAGCAACTTCTCTCGGATGTGGAGCCTTCGCGTGACAGGGTTTTTGATGACCTTTCCGAAGATTTGCGGAAGGGCGTTATCTGTCCTGTGTTGTTGGGAAGTGCCGAGCACGGCAATGGCATCAACAGGTTGCTCAAAGCTCTCCGCCATGAGGTGCCTGCTGTAGCGAAGACCGCCCAACGGCTTGGCGTTGCCGACACCGACTCTGCAGCCTTTATATTCAAGACGGTTCATTCCCCGCACGGTGGCAAGATGTCGGTTGCTCGGGTGCTGACCGGGAGCTTGACTGACGGCGCCGTGTTACGAGGGGCGCAAGGTCAGGAAGAGCGCATATCCGGCCTGTTCAGATTAATGGGTGAAGACACTACGAAGTGCGACGCAGCAGCAGCTGGCGATACTGTCGGGCTGGGACGAGTCGACGGATTGGCGACGGGAGAAACGGTAACAACCAGCAAGACGCCGGTCGTCCAGATCGAAGCTCCCGAACCACCCCAACCTGTCTATGGCACGGGGCTGGGTCTCAAAGATCGCAAGGATGAGGTCAAATTGACCACCGCACTCGGCAAGCTGATGGAGGAAGATCCTTCCCTGCAGGTCGAGCACTCGCGGGATACAAATCAGATCGTTCTGTTAGGTCAGGGAGAAATGCACTTGAGGGTCGCGCTCGAACGCCTTGAGCGCAAATTCTCCGTGGCCGTCGACCGCATCAAACGCCAGATTGCTTACAAGGAAACGGTGCGTAAACCCACGGAGATCAGGGGAAGACACAAAAAGCAATCTGGCGGACACGGACAGTTCGGTGATGTCGTGATTGAAATTAGTCCACAACCGCGTGGCACCGGATTTTCGTTCAACGAAAAGATCACCGGAGGCGCTGTTCCCAAGCAGTTCATTCCGTCTGTCGAAATCGGTGTGAAGGATTTCATGCAACGCGGGCCGCTCGGCTTTCCCGTGGTCGACATCTCGGTGACGCTGAAGGATGGATCGTATCACTCCGTGGATTCATCGGACATGGCATTTCGACAAGCTGCGCGGCTCGCCATGGCTGACGGCATGCCCAAGTGTTCGCCTGTCTTGCTTGAGCCCATTATGGCTGTGTCGATCGCCGTCCCGACTGAGGCCACCGCGAAAGTCAACGGTATGATCCCACAACGACGGGGGCAGATTTTAGGATATGACGCAAGACCAGGCTGGCCCGGTTGGGATGTTCTCGAAGCGCACATCCCGGCAGCTGAGATGGAAGATCTGATTATTGAGTTGCGGTCGGCCACCGCTGGCGTCGGGTCATACTCGGCGCGATTTGATCATCTGGCCGAACTGACCGGCAAACTGGCCGATCACGCGATCACGGATCAGATGCACGCAACAGCGTGACACACAAAATTTCGAGGGCCGGACGATGATTGACGCGCCGGCCCTTTTTTATTCGTGCTTTGGCTCAATGAGTCGCACCGCTGCCCCAAAGCTGCTTGATGCGTGCATCCCGGCCGCAACTGTAGCGATAGTAGCGATACTTCAGCGGGTTCTTCTCATAATAGTCCTGATGATAGTCCTCGGCGGGCGTGAAGGTGCTCGCAGCGACAATCTGAACGGCAATCGGTTTTGAAAAGCGACCGCTCTTTTCCAGTTCGGCCTTGCCCGCTTCGGCAAGCTGCCGTTGCTCCGGCGTGTGAACGAAGATGACGGGTTTGTATTGATCGCCGCGATCGCAAAACTGCCCGCCGCCATCGACGACATCGGTATGCCGCCAGTAGTAATCGAGTAGCGTCTTGTAGGAGACCTGGGACGGATCATATGTCACCTGCAAGACTTCGACGTAGCCGGTGCCACCGGCCGAGACACTTTCGTATGTGGGGTTGGGCGTCTTGCCACCCATATATCCGGAAATGGTCGACACAACGCCTTTGACCTTGTCAAAATCGGCTTCAGTACACCAGAAGCAGCCTGAACCGAACGTTGCGACGTCAAGCTTCGCATTTTTCGATACGGAGCCCTCGGTCTTGGCATGCGATGGCGCCTGAGCTCCGAGCCCGACTACACCTGCGGCAAGGGCAGCAATAACCAAGCCTGAAATGCTAAACCAAAATCCGCGGCTCATACGCATCGATAAATCTCCGAAAAGGCGATGCAATCTAGAAAAATTAGAGCAGTGGCCGGAGCCGACGATCCGGCCAACACAAAATCTTTTCCGAGACAGTTACGGCTTCTCACCCCCCTCAGGGACGAACTTCATCGCGACGCCGTTCATGCAATAACGCAGGCCCGTCGGCTCTGGGCCGTCATCAAATACGTGTCCGAGGTGCCCGCCGCATCGGCTGCAATGGACTTCGGTGCGAACCATGAAAAACTTGTGGTCCGTAGAGGTGCCGATGGCGCCCTCAATCGGTTTCCAGAAACTGGGCCATCCGGTGCGGCTGTCAAACTTGGTGTCAGAGCTGAACACCGGCTGATCGCAACCTGCGCACAAATAGGTACCTGCATCGTAGTTCTTGTCGAAGGGGTGAGAGCGTGCGCGCTCCGTGCCATGCTGGCGCAGCACGCGAAACTGCTCGGGGGTGAGCTGGGCACGCCACTCTTCCGGCGTTTTCGTTATTGGAAATGTCGTTGTCATAGAGTTCTCCGCTGCACCTTCTCGGTTGGACGCCAACGTAAACACGGCGGCGGTAACGGTACTCAATCCGGCTATACTAAATGTACGGCGGCTTAGCATCGCGTGTCCTCCCTGATCCGCAGGAGCGGAGTGGGTTCGTGGGGCCCTTCCGTGGGCATATCGATTGGTGTCCGTAACTTGGGGGCATAACACCGTATTTGTCAGGTCACCCCCACATCAAATCAATGTGCGCAAAGGCAAGACAACAGCCAATCTCGCGCGCTGGATGAAAACGCATGAGACGCAAAAGCTAAACGATAACAGGGACCGCATCCGTCACGCGTATCTCTTCGCTGGATAGATCACATTTGTAAGCCAGTGCTTCGACACCACGGCTAACAGCACGCGCTAACCCGTTCGCATAAGCTGGATCAATATCCGCGGCCATACGAACTTGGCGAGCATCACTGCGCTGGATCAGATAAAGCATCACCGCGCGGTGCCCAACCTCAGCCATGTCGCCGAGCTCCTCAAGATGTTTGAGGCCACGTTGCGTGACTGAATCGGGGAATTCCGCCAGACCGCGTTCGCGCATCAAGTGCACGTTCTTGACTTCGACATAAGCCCGGCCTTTCGCTGGATCCTCCAGCAGGAGGTCAATGCGACTCGCCTTCCCGTAGGCCTGCTCCCGCTTGAGGCTCTCATATCCACCAAGCGCTTCAAGCTGACCATCACCGATCGCGTCGGCAACAAGCTTGTTCGGATGGCTTGTGTTGATCCCAACAAGAACCGGACCAAAGCCGAGATCGTTCTCAACCAGCTCCCATGTGTACCGGTATTTCCGTTTCGGGTTGTCATTAGTTGACAGCCAGATGTACGTGCCAGGGGCGGACAAGCCAAGCATGGCGCCGGTGTTGGGACAGCTTGCCGTAATGAGTTCCCCGCTATCAAGTTCGACATCAGCAAGAAAGCGTTTGTAACGCTTGATGAGGCGTCCGCGGACAAGAGGGTTCGGAAATCGCATGGAGTGTTAGCCTGGTGAGGTTTGACGACGAACGGGCAGCCCTATCACAGCGCTGGAGAAATTGCCTGCTTCTGCCGGAACGCAATTTCCGGCAATGTGCCCTCGCCCGCGGCGGGAAATTGAAGCAGGGGGCAAGACGACGAGAGTGTGAATGAGATGACCAAAACACAGGCTAATCCGGATCAGGCTACGGCGAAGGATGAGGTAACGGCAGCAGTGCTCGTCATCGGCGACGAGATCCTATCGGGGCGCACGAAAGACCGGAACATAGGTTACCTCGCCGATCATCTGACCCGTTCCGGAATTAGATTGTGTGAGGTGCGTGTCGTCGCGGATGAGGAGGAAGCTATCGTTGCCGCGGTCAACGCACTGCGCGCCGCATACACGTACGTCCTCACAACGGGTGGGATTGGTCCGACGCATGACGACATCACTGCCTCGGCCATCGCCAAAGCGTTCGGCGTCCCGATTGATGTGGACGAGCGCGCGCTGGCATTGATGCGGCCTTATTACGAGCGCCGTGGTTTGGAATTGACGCCGTCGCGTTTGCGCATGGCCCGTATTCCCGAAGGGGCCCGTCTTATCCGCAACAGCATTTCCATCGCCCCCGGCTTCCAGCTGGACAACGTCACGGTGATGGCCGGGGTCCCTGAGATCATGCAGGTGATGCTCGACGACGCCCTGCAGTATCTTCGGACGGGAGCCAGGATGCTGTCCGAAAGCATCGTCGTCGCCGCACCGGAAGGCGACATCGCCGACATGTTCGCCGCGCATCAAGCCGAATTCCCCGATGTGGCGATGGGCAGCTACCCAAAGTTCGTTGCAGACGGCCTCAGGTGCGAACTGGTACTGCGGTCGATCGACGCAGAAGAGCTTGAAAAGGCGATGATTTCGCTGTGTCAGAAACTCGCAGATTCTGGAATTTCATTTTCCAAAACAGAAAGTTAAAGAACATGCCCACGGACGGCTCCGTAGCGAGCGCAATATGCACCGTTAACCATAATTCATTATAACAACTCGATTGTGCCAACAACTCCTGCTCGTGTCCCCCGCCGTTAACTCCGATTCAGGCGCGGGCGGGGGTTCTGACTGAAACCCCCGTGTCTGCATCGCAATAAGACGAAGACTGTTGATACGAGGGGTACCTTAAATGCGTACAAGCTTTTTAGCGGACGATAGCGTGTGCTCGCCATCCCGCGCGTATCTGATTGCCGCGACGGGACTGATGATTGCTCTCGCAGCTATCTTTGCTGGGCTTGCTGTCACAGAGGTAGAAGCGAAGACGCCCGGCTCAACTTACTGCTTTTATAAAAAGTGCCACCGCGTGAAGAGCCTCAATGAAACAAAGGCTCTTGTCGGAGAGGACGTCACGCTCGCGGCTTCTCACTACAATGACTGCCGTTTTGATCGGTACAATCCATGTGGGCTGACATCATCGGGTGAGAGATTCCATCCAGATCGCGCGGACAACGCTGCGAGTCCCATCTATCCGGATGGCACCGTCCTTTTGGTTTGGAATGAAGTCACGCAGGATGCTGCGGTGATCCGCATAAACAACGCTGGCCCCTATTGGGGAAACCGGAAGCTGGACGTCTCTATTGCAACCGCCGAAAAGCTCGGGTTCCGCAACCGCGGGGTGGCGACGCTTAAGACCCGCATTCTTCAAGCCCCGGACAAGCGTGAAGCGACATACAGGAAGCATCGGCGCTATCGGCCTGTGCCCGGTTACATTGGCAAGCACGAAAACGTTGAGGATGCTGAGCGTGCCGCCGTTGCGGCCATGGCTGTCAGCGCAATCGCCGCCAGCATGATCGCGCCATCCTCTGGCGCGATGGCTATGGCGACGCAGGCGGAAACAAACGAGGAAGCAGATGCGCGTATGGAACGCGCGCGGCGCGCGAAACCGATCCGCGAGGCGCTGCACCGGATCGAGGAACTGCCGGTACGCGCTGTCACAATACCGTCGCCGCCGGCCAGCGCTCTAACGGACGCTTGGGTCCAACCCGTTGAGCCGGCTGCAAGGGCGGCGGAGCTGCGGAAGGACATGGCATCGAAGACGGGCCGAGCATCTGCGGTGGCGGTAGAAGCCGTTGCACAGCCTGCTTCCGGCAATTCCAAAGATAGGCCCGCGAGCGTCCAAGCAGGGCTCCGGGGACGGATAATAGCGGCACACACGCGTTCAAGCACCACGCCTGTTATGGTGATCAGAACGAAGGAAGTAGGGGCCGCACGATCCGATTCCTGGCAGTATTTGCTTTACGAGTATCTGAAAATCGAAGCGAAAGACGGGAGCTGGGGCCGCTTGAGCCAATGGGATGAGGACCGGCGTTCGCCGACACCACAGCGGCCACGTTACGCAGTGGCCGTCCCCAAAATTGCACGCCTCGCCGCTTTTGCATGAGGACGACAAAAGATTTAGCCCGGCAGACAAACTGTCGGGCTAAACACGTGACATGAAGGGCTAACTTTATTGGGGTCGATTGCGCGATTAAGCGGCCGAATCTGCCCGGACTGACGGCTCATCGCCTGGCAACACGGAGAAGCTACCATCCGGTGATGAGTCCGATGCGAATTCTGGCTCATCGGGATAGAGCTCGAACTGTGCATCAAGAGCTTCGATGAACTCCGAGATGAGGTCGAGCACGACCCCGAGAGGAATGCGGCTCGCCACGAGGAAATCGTCATTCACAGTAAGCGGTGCGTAATCGGCAAGGCCCGGCGCGTCTGCTGCAATGAGACCGCGAGACCGCAAATACGCGATCGTCCCGTCACCCGTATCGAAGTCGAGCGCAGCCGTGTCGCCAATGACCTTCAAAGCTTCATAAAGGTCCCGCGTTCCGGAAACGAACAGCTGAGCCAGAGGTCTGAAGTGAGGCGCAGCATCGGCGAGATCTGCTACATGCTCGCGCGCTTTGACCACCCGCGTCACCAGCGCCATTTCATAGGTCATCACGCGTGAGAGCGTCCAGCGCTGTACTCCGACTATCGCCGGATCACAACACTCGCCTGGCTGCCACGACTGAGCCGCAGCAATGAGATCCTCGCCCGCAGCCAAAGCCGCATCCAAATGGTCGGCCACCAGATAGACGCATGGCGGGATTTGCTCGTTTCGTTTCAATCTGCTCATAAGGTCAACCTGTCCCCTCGGGAATCCCAGTGTAAAGGGATTCCCGAGGGCTGTGGACACCATGTGGTGAAACCTGTGTATTGGTTGTGTACTGCGCCAGTCTTACGAGCAGCCGCTGGTTCCGCCGCATGTGTTGCACTTCAGGCAGGTACCGTTGCGCACCAGAGTGAAGTTGCCGCAAGAGCCGCAAGCTTCGCCTTCGTAGCCTTTGATGCGCGCCTCCGTGATCCGATCGGACACCAGATCCGGCTTAAGCGCCAGAGCACCTTCGGTGACCACGCGGGATGTTTCGATGGTTTGACGCGCAAACAACTGCGTACCGCCATCATTCACACCCGAGCCGGAATAAGCCGTTGTTACGTCGCTCGGTGCGAGTTGCACAGTTGAGCTGTCACGGGGGCCGATACGACCCACGAGAGCACCACGCGTGAACCCATGCGACACGATTTGAGCCGCGGGCACCGATGGCGTTTCGGATTCCGCTTCTTTGCCGCCGAGTGCCGTAGCTGAAATCTCACCAGGGTCAGCATGCGCGAGGTCATTGCGGCCAAGGTAAGAGACGGCAAGCTCGCGGAACAAGTAATCGAGAACACTGGTCGCGTTCTTGATTGTTTCATTGCCCTGCACCAAGCCAGCAGGCTCGAAGCGTGTGAACGTAAAGGCATCAACGTACTCATCGAGCGGCACGCCGTATTGCAGGCCCAGCGAAATGGCGATTGCGAAGTTGTTCATCAACGAGCGGAAAGCCGCGCCTTCCTTATGCATGTCGATGAAGATCTCGCCGATACGGCCATCTTCGTATTCGCCCGTCGTTAGATAGACTTTGTGTCCGCCAACGGTCGCCTTCTGAGTGTAGCCCTTGCGACGGCCTGGCAAGCGTTCCCGACCGCGTGGAACCAGACGTTCCACGATCTTCTCGGCTGCAGCGGCTGCGCGCAAAGCTTGCGGCCTCTCGCTGCTGAGCTGTTCTACCGCCTCGTCCTGCTCTTCGGCCGTTTCACCGAGCAACTGAGAATTGAGCGGCTGTGAGAGCTTCGAGCCGTCGCGATAGAGTGCGTTCGCCTTCAAAGCTAACCGCCAAGAACGCGTGTAGGCCTGCTTGCAGTCCTCGACCGTCGCATCGTTCGGCATGTTGATCGTTTTAGAGATCGCGCCGGAAATGAACGGCTGGGCTGCGGCCATCATGTCGATGTGGCTGTTGACCGAAAGGTAGCGTTTGCCCGTACGTCCGCATGGGTTGGCGCAGTCAAAGATTGGCAAGTGCTCAGCCTTGAGGTGTGGGGCTCCTTCCAGAGTCATCACACCGCAGACGTGATCGTTGGCCGCTTCGATTTCTTTCGCCGTAAATCCAAGATGGCTCAGCAAATCAAACTTCGGGTCAACGAGACTTTCGGCAGGCACACCGAGTTTTCCGGTCAGGAATTCCTCACCAAGGGTCCACTTGTTGAAGACGAACTTGATGTCGAATGCGCTTTCCAGTCCGGCTTCGATCCGGCTGATGGCCGCATCATCGAAACCCTTTGTCTTGAGGCTGGTGTGATTGATATTGGGCGCCTGAGCCAACGAGGCATGTCCAACCGCGTAAGCTTCGATCTCTGCGATCTGCGCTTGGCTATACCCGAGCTTGCGGAGTGCTCCCGGCACGGCTTGGTTGATGATCTTAAAGTAGCCGCCTCCGGCAAGCTTCTTGAACTTCACCAACGCGAAGTCCGGCTCGATACCCGTCGTATCGCAATCCATAACAAGGCCGATTGTGCCCGTCGGCGCAATCACCGTGGCCTGCGCGTTGCGGAAACCATTCTGGTTGCCCAGTTCGATGGCTTTGTCCCAAGCCCGCATAGCCGCGTCGACGAGACGCTTGTCTTCGCATGCATTGTGGTCGAGGGGCACCGGCAGCGTCGAGAGTTCTTCGTAACCGCCAGCTTCGCCGTGTGCCGCACGCCAATGGTTCCGGATGACCCGAAGCATCTCGGACGCGTTGGCTTCGTAACCCGGGAAAGCTCCAATCTCGCCAGCCATCTCGGCGCTGGTCGCGTAGGAGGTTCCGGTCATGATAGCGGAGATCGCACCGCAGATGGCTCGCCCCTGTGCGGAGTCATAGGAAATACCCGAAGCCATCAACAGGCCGCCGATGTTGGCAAAGCCCAGGCCCAGAGTACGGTAACGATAGCTCAATTCCGCAATGCGACGAGACGGGAACTGGGCCATCGTGACCGAGATTTCGAGCACGATCGTCCACAGCCGGCAGGCGTGCTCGAACATTTCTGTATCGAAGTTGCCATCCGCATCCCGGAAGGTCATCAGGTTGAGCGACGCCAGATTGCACGCCGTGTCGTCCAGGAACATGTATTCCGAGCACGGATTAGAGGCGCGGATCTCACCGCTGTTCGGGCATGTGTGCCAGTCGTTGATCGTCGTATGGAACTGGATACCGGGATCGGCTGATGCCCAAGCGGCATGACCAATCTGTTCCCACAGATCACGCGCATTAATAGTCTTCACCGGCTTGCGGTCGATACGCGACACGAGGTTCCAATCCGAACCCGCTTCGACAGCACGCAGGAAGTCGTCGCTAACTCGAACGGAGTTGTTGGAGTTCTGGCCAGAGACGGTCAGATAAGCCTCCGAATCCCAGTCGGTATCGTAGGTCGCAAAGTTGAGATCCTTGAAACCCTGACGCGCGAACTGGATAACGCGACGGATATAGTTGTCCGGCACGAACTCACGGCGAGCCTCTTTGATCGCTCGTTTCAGAGCAGGATTCTTCGCCGGATCGAAGCAGTCCTCACCGTCGGCCTCGCAATTGATGCACGCCTTGAGGATGGCCTTGAGGCGCTTCTCGCAGATCTTGGAGCCGGTCACCAGAGCGGCGACCTTCTGCTCTTCCTTGACCTTCCAGTTGATGTATTCCTCGATATCCGGGTGATCGACATCGACAACGACCATCTTAGCCGCACGCCGTGTCGTCCCGCCGGACTTGATAGCACCGGCAGCACGATCGCCGATTTTCAGGAAGCTCATCAGACCTGACGAGCGACCGCCGCCTGACAGTTTTTCATTTGCGGAGCGCAGGCTGGAGAAGTTGGTGCCGGTGCCGGACCCATATTTGAAGAGGCGCGCTTCACGCACCCACAGGTCCATGATGCCGTTCTCGTTGACGAGATCGTCCTCGACCGACTGGATAAAGCAAGCATGCGGCTGCGGGTGCTCGTAAGCGGAAGCTGAAGCAGTCAGCTCGCCCGTAACATGGTCGACATAATAGTGACCCTGGCCGGGGCCATCGATGCCGTAGGCCCAGTGCAATCCAGTGTTGAACCACTGCGGGCTGTTCGGCGCGCCCATCTGCATGGCCAGCATGTAGCAATGCTCATCGAAGAATGCGCGCGCATCTTCCTCGCTGCTGAAGTAGTCGCCCTTCCAGCCCCAGTAGGTCCAGGTACCGGCGAGCCGGTCAAAGACCTGGCGAGAGTCGGTTTCGCCGATGATCCGTTCATCTTCTGGGAGCTCAGCCAGAGCGTCAGCGTCAGCCACCGAGCGCCACAGCCAGGACGGGACCTGGTTTTCCTCAACCCTTTTCAGGCGTGCGGGAACGCCGGCCTTGCGGAAATACTTCTGCGCAAGAATGTCAGCGGCAACCTGACTCCAATGTTCCGGAACATCGAAGTTTTCGAGGCTGAAAACGATCGAGCCGTCTGGGTTCTTGATCTCGGAGGTGGCGCTGCGGAAGGGGATGTTGGCGTAAGGCGAAGTGCCGGCTTTGGTGAAGCGCCGTGTGATCTTCATTCTCGTAAACCCCCAAGGTCATAGGCACTGCGCGCGATACAAAGGAAATCGCTGCGACAGTAATTTCGCAGGATGCGGCGCCTACGTACGACGAGGATGACGCTGCGTTATTTTTTGGGAACGCAAACACTTGAGACGGGACGCGACCTGGCTCGATCAAGATCCACAGTCGGGGTCCTGAGCACACACCCTCTCATTTGGCCGATGCTTTGAATCGGCCATTAAGAAAGGAGCGCAGAACAACCCCGTGAAAACACACACCAAAATCCAGCTGCGCTGCACGTCGCACAGCTCTTCCCTACGATTTTGACTGTGACTGAAAACTTGAACGCTACAGGTGTGTTGGTTCGATTGAGACGCTCAAAGATCAATCCAGAGCAATGCAACAACGTCGTCCCACCACGTCGACCACACTAGGTCGATTCGACCCTCGTCAAAAGACATCCATACAACCTCTAGGGGCTCGAGTGTTGCTGAGGGACTATATGTGGGGTGTGTGGGGAGGGTATGTGGAAAACCCGTGGACCGGTACGGGACAGACCGAGCACAGAACCTTCTGAAGCGCCCGCCAATGTTGATCTTAGGCGTTCAGGACAAATCGAACCCCGAGAAGAGCTACGCATCTAAGGCTAACGCGATTCCGATCCGAGACACTGTGGCATCCCAGCAAGCCTCGTCAGCATATGGACATCATCGGCCGGCTTTGCTCTAAGCTGTGGTCACTTTTTAGCGGCGCAACCGCGCCGTCGGGATGAGGTGAGCGGCAATGAGCATCCTTAGCGAAATCTTCAGTTGGTGGGGTGGCAACACCTGGGGGACGCGCTTCACGATCTGGAAAATTGCGAGCCAAGTCGGCGAGGACGAGTTCGGTAATCGCTATTACCTGCAGCGCAGTGGCGTGGGGCCACTTGGGAAGCCCCGCCGTTTCGTAGTCTATAAGGACTTGGCGGATGCCTCTAAGGTGCCGGCGGAGTGGCACGGTTGGCTGCACTACACCGTCGACGATCTACCCGACGAAAACTACAAGCCGCGAGCGTGGCAAAAACCTCACAAGATGAATATGACTGGGACCGGAAAAGCCTATCGCCCGAAGGGCTCAATTCTGCGTCCGCAAAAGCGTGAACGTGCGACAGGTGATTATAAAGCCTGGAAGCCGGAATGACCCGGTTGGCAATATGAAGTGAAAAGTGCCGCCCGCGGCACCCCGCAGAGGTGCGGGGCATCTTGCTGCAGACAAATTCACTGTCGATAACGGCGAGGTCCGACGGGCGTGCAACAGCCGCCGGACAGGCCCCGTTCAGGGGAATGATCCCACACTTAGGATGACGATGCGCAGCCGACCTGCTTCCGAGTATCTTACAATTACCCTTGCGGTTGTCGCTGTCGGGGTAACTGCAAGCGCAGGCGCGGCTATGGCCGAGCGGCTATCGAATCAGGTCGCCGTCTTTGCTGCGCTCGACAAAGTGACGGCGCGGATCAAAACCCTTGAAGTTCCGCTCAACGAAACTATCGACTTCGGCGCGCTCAAGATTACGCCGCGCGTGTGCTATTCGCGCCCACCCACTGAGCGACCCAAAACCACAACATTTGTTGAGATCGACGAAACGGAACTGGATGGCAGCGTTAAGCGGCTCTTTGCGGGCTGGATGTTTGCTGAGAGCCCGGGCCTGAACGCTGTGGAGCATCCCGTTTTCGATATCTGGCTGACCGAATGCCGTAAGCCCATCGGTGGCAGCGTGGCCACGTCACCTGCAACCGATCCTTCGGCAGCGACAGCCGCCGAGAGCGAAGACGCCTCACCAGCACCGTTTCCGCGCCGCCGCATCCGTCGCTGATCCGCGCAAAAGCCTCAGCCCGTCGGCCGGTCACGCAGCTCGCGCGCAACACGCGGCGCAAAGTAGGTCAGGATCCCTGACGCGCCTGCACGCTTGAACGCCAGCAGACTTTCGACCACCACGCGATCTCCGTCGAGCCATCCATTCTGGATCGCAGCCATCAGCATCGCGTACTCTCCCGACACTTGGTACGCGTACGTCGGAGCGCGCAGATCCTGGGAGATGCGCTGCAGGATATCGAGATACGGCATGCCAGGCTTGACCATGATCATGTCGGCGCCTTCAGCGAGATCGAGCGCCGCCTCACGCAGAGCCTCATCGGTATTGGCGGCATCCATCTGATAGGTTCGTTTGTCGCCCTTCAGCGTCGACGAAGATCCGACCGCGTCCCTGAACGGGCCATAGAAGGCCGATGCGTACTTAGCCGCATAGGACATGATCATCGTGTCGCGATAACCGCCAGCTTCGAGCGCCCGACGGATCGCGCCGACGCGGCCATCCATCATGTCTGAGGGAGCCAGGATATCGGCGCCAGCTTCCGCTTGAACCATCGCCTGCTTGACCAGGGCTTCAAGCGTCTCGTCGTTCGCAATCCGGCCTTCGATCAGCAGGCCGTCGTGTCCGTGGCTCGTATAAGGGTCGAGCGCGACGTCGAGAACGATCCCGATGTTGAGGTTCGCCTCCCGGATCGCTCGCGTCGCTTTACAAACGAGATTGTCAGGATTGAACGCTTCGCGTGCGTCATCACGGCGTAAAGCGGGATCGGTGTAAGGAAAGAGCGCAAGGGCAGGAATGCCGAGTTCTGTGGCTTCTTGGGCTGCAGCGACGGCAAGGTCGACTGACAGCCGCTCCACCCCTGGCATCGAAGCAACGGCCACGCGTTGGTTTTCACCTTCGACCACAAAAATTGGCCAAATGAGATCGTCGACGCTGAGGCGGGTCTCAGCCACCAAGCGCCGGCTCCAATCCGCTTGACGCACGCGCCGCGGACGCACGAGGGGAAAGCTCCCAGGGCTGACATTTTCCAGCGGAGCTGCGAGGGATCGCTCGTTTGACTTCGTCATGGATCAGATGGCCAGGATTGCAGGGGGGCGATTGGCGAAACATTTGCCGGATGTAAATCCAGCATAAACATCGCGAGGGCTTAAGCGCACGCCATCACGGATTACCGTAAAGTCCAGCAAAATGCACGGGGGCGAGCGCGCATAAAAAGCTGGACTTACCGGCAATAGTTGCCGTGATCGCGTTCTGCCATATCGACGTGGAAGTGGTTACTATGCGCCCGATTAGCCTCTGGGCCAAGCACGGTGCCGAAAATCGCACAAGCGCTCGTGTGCGCATCGCGCAGGAAGCGCGCATATCGCGTATTAACGGGCGCGCGCACGGTGGGGGCGGCGGTCGGAGTGACCTCGGTTTTGAATTCGGGTAGTGGCGCTTGAGAGGGCGGTTTGGGGCCGCCAAGCTTGCTCGCGTTAAAGCTTGCGGCTTGCACCTCATCCTTGTCGTCGTTGACAATAGTTTGGTAGAGCGCACTGCCGGTAGAGCCCAACATGGCCAAACTTGGGGCGGTTTCAGCCTTCTGGAGACGAGCCACCTGGGCTTGGCGGCGGGCTTCAATACGCCGCTTTGCTTCTGCGAGGCGCTGGGCCTTCCTCTCGGCCGCCTTCTCTGCAGCAATTCTACGAGCGGCCGTCACCTCCCGTTTCGTCGGTCCCCAATGGGCTAGAAGTTCTGGCTCGACACCCTTTTTCGTCACGAACCCCCGGATATCCAGGGCATTGGCGCGACCATGTTCCGATAGGCGCCCCTTCGAGCGTCCATACGTGTTGCGGCAGGAATAGGAGCTCATCACATTGATCGCAACGATGGGGCTGCGAAAATGTTTGCGGGCGAGAGGCTGAAGATCCTTTTCGACCCAATCGTGGAGGGCGGCAACCATCTGGCAATTGACGATCGGTGCGGGCGACAGCTTAACCGCCGGGTTCGTACCGACGCTGATGAGTCGTACGGGGGCGGGATCGCCGCAAGCTCCCTCTTTGATGGGAGTTTCTGGTAGCGTCACAGCGTCCAAAGATTTGAAGAGATGCACGCAGCGCGCCCGCGCCAGGTTGATCTCGACGGCGCTCCACTTGTCTTCAGCGGCCTTCGTACGTGTCTCCTCGCCGTTAGGTGGAAGCACCTTTGGCCAAGAGGCAGTAATCTGAGGTTTCGCGAGGAGAGCACGAGGTTTGCGTTCCGGATCCGGAGGCGCGAGGCGCATCGCCTGATCCCGACGAGCGCTGGCTTGCTTGCGTGTTGGCGTGCCAGTTTGCGGTCCCTCGGCAGCCAAATTTTGAGCCGCCCGTTCCACAGCTTTAAATGAGCTTGTGACGGATCGCGCTGTCTGACTGACAACGTCCGGGAAGGATTGTGAATAAGCGCTGGCGACTGGCCAAGCGGTTAAGCTGACCAAGCATAATGTGATCCAACCGACGGAACGCAAAGTTTCCCCCTGACTTTCAGATCGCCATTACGCCGGCAACATAACCCCTAGCAAATGGACGCGCGAGGTGCAGTTGCCCCCGATGATTCGCCATGCTTATAAGTCGCCATATACCTGCGAAACGTGTCAACGCAACTAACCAATGCGCGATGAACCACAGTCTTGGGATAAAGCCTGAGATAGCCAATGTCGGGGGATTATGAGCACATCAGACTTGACTGCACCTGATGTCGAAGGCGTCACCGTAAGTGAGAATGGCGCGCTGGGCTTGATCACGCTCAATCGCCCTCAGGTCCTCAACGTTCTCAATACCCCCATGAAAGCGCGCCTGGCGGAGGCGTTCCCGGCTTTTGCCCGCAATCCGGATATCTACGCCGCGGCAATTGAAGCGGCTGGAGAGCGGGCCTTCTGTGCAGGCGGCGATGTACGCGAAAGCGTAAGTGCTGCGAGAAGCAACATGCCTGCAGCACGCGTGGCATTCAAAAGAGAATATGAGCTGATCTGGCTCCTGGAGTGCTTCTCTAAGCCAACCGTTTCTCTGATAAGCGGCATTGTTATGGGCTCGGGCGTCGGTTTGACCGCCTTCAACACGCACCGCGTCGCTGGGGAGCGCTACAAGTTTGCCATGCCGGAGACGGCGATCGGCCTGTTTCCGGACGTCGGTATTGCTTACGTCCTAGCCCGTTTGCCCCATGAAATCGGAACCTATCTGGGCTTAACGGGACGCGCCATTTCCCGGTCCGATGCGTTTAAGCTGGGCCTTGCAACTCACTGCATTCCGGAAAGTGAGTTTGCCGCGATTAAAGCGGGCTTAAGTGAGGCATGGCCGGTGGACACGCTGCTGGACGAGCGTCACAGCGATCCGGGGCCCGGAGAACTGGAGCCCTATAATGAACTCATCGCCAAATGTTTTGCGACAGATACGGTCGAAGAGATCATTGGGCGCCTGAAGGCGGCCAGTGGGCCTCATGCGGAATGGGCGCAAGCGGTCGTTGCGGATCTCGAAAAGCAGGCGCCATTGTCACTCAAGGTTACGCTGCGCCATATCCGCGAGGCGCGGGCCATGGACCTGAGACAGACATTGGGTGTCGATTACAAGTTAGCGTGCCGCTTCTTGGAAGACTCGGACTTCCGCGAGGGGGTACGCGCTGTGCTTATAGATAAAGACAACAAGCCAAACTGGCAGCCGGCCGACTTGTCCGGGGTGACGGCAGAGATGGTCGCCCACCATTTTTCACAACTTACAGATGATGGCTTGGATTTGCCGACCCGTTCCGAAATGCAGGCCGCACGTGTCTGAGATTGTCGCCCGAATTGCGAAACGAGGTTAATATTCAGAGCTTCATGAGCGTCCGCCATCGCCAAAAGAAAGTATTTTTGGTGGCACGCGCGCAATGTTCAGTAATGGCAAAAGCCCAAAAAACGGGCGTGCGAGAGCTGATGAGTTAATAAATCCTTTTCTGGAACCCCCCGTTACTATTCTTTTACTATATCTATTTAGGCAAGATTTAGCTGTCCAAGGTACCTTGTGCCTAACCCGGAACAAAATCGGGGCGTAAACAGGTATGAGGCAGTCCAATGAATCTAGCTTACGACGTGACCCCACACGCCGCAGTAGAGGACGATGAAACGTTCCGTTCCGAATACATGCAGGCTCTTCGCCTGATTGAACGGCTCCATCGTCTGCTTCTTGACGTCATCAAAGACGAGTTTGATCGCAAGGGCGGCTCCGACCTCAACTCAGTTCAGGCGCTGCTGCTCTACAATATTGGCGATAGCGAACTGACCGCGGGCGAGTTGAAGACACGCGGCTACTATCTTGGCTCGAATGTGTCCTACAACCTCAAGAAGCTCGTGGACATGGGCTACATCCACTACAAGCGCTCCGAGGTCGACCGTCGGTCGGTCCGCGTAAGCCTTACCGATAAGGGGCTAAGCGCTTGTGAAGTAGTTGATGATCTCTATCGCCGCCAACTCGGCTCGATCGAAGCTGTTGGCGAAGTTGCGGAAGACGATCTCTCCCGCTTGAACCGGGCTTTGGTTCGCCTTGAGCGCTTCTGGACCGATCAGATCCGCTACCGTCTGTAATTAGGGCTGAGGAAGGATAAGTCCCAGCCAAGGACAAAAAACGTGATCGCATTCATATGAACGGGACTGCGCCGAACCGCGGTCCCGTTTTTTTTGTCCAGCGACCGGCCCTCTCAAAGGCTTCCTCACGGCGACTATGTGGCCCGGCCGCACCACTTATTGTCTGGACGCACGCAGGCGCTGGGACACGGCTTTCCATTTGGCGGCGAATAGCACAACCTCACGATCATGATTTTCGTGAGCCTTGGCTCGGCCCGCGCGGCTTGGGCTGATTATTTGTATTGAGCCAATTAACACCGAACGTCGACGGATTGGCGGCTCTGCAAAAGGTTCACAAGACGTGGGCGCTATTGCGAGGGTGGGACCGTGCTCGATCAACGTTTCAAGTCAAGCTTGTGGCGTGCTGTGTGTGTGCTGGCCTTGTTTGCTGCGCCGGTTGTCATGCCCGCACATGCAGTGGGGCCCAACGACTGGATGTCGTTCAACAAGCCCAATACAGGCGCGGTTGATCGCAACTTCATCCGACGTTGGGAAGCCAATCCCCCACCGGGATATCCAACGCTGTCCCCCGGCAACATCGCAGCGACAGACGCTGCAATCAAACGCTACGAGTTAATCGTCAAAGGCGGCGGCTGGAAAGAATTACCTTCCGATCAGCTGGCAATGGGGTCCAATGGTCCAGCTGTTGAGGACCTGCGCGATCGTCTTAAGCTGTCTGGCGATCTCCAGGATGAGTCCTGGATGCCGCAGCACTTTGACTATTATCTTGAAAAGGCGGTGAAGCGCTTCCAAGCATCGAACGGGCTCGCACCGACCGGGATCGTAGATAAGCGCACGCGAGCTGCATTGAATGTGTCGGCCGAAGTGCGGCTGCGCCAGCTTAAGTTGGGCTTGAAGCGACTGAAGGAATACACGCGTCACACTGCAAAAGGACGCTACGTCGTCGTCAACATCCCCGCCGCCCAGATCGAAGCTATCGAGAATGATCGCGTTGTGTCACGCCATGCCGGCGTCGTCGGCAAAACGGATCGAAAGACACCTCTGTTGACCTCGAGTATCCACGAACTGAATTTCAACCCGATCTGGCGCCTTCCCCCAACGGTCATTTCTCAAGACTTGATCCCCAAGGGGCGGCAAATGCAGCGCGCTGGCCAGAGCGTGCTCGTGAAATATGGCATCGACGCCTACGATGGCGAAGGCCGCAAGGTGGACCCCGAGAAGATCAATTGGAACTCAAGCCGTCCGCACGCGCTGTCTTATCGGCAAAAGCCCGGCGAGGGTAATCCGATGGGCTTCCTGAAGATCAACTTCCACAATGGCCACTCCGTTTATATGCACGACACGCCCTCCGATTCCCTGTTTGGCCGAAATTTCCGGGCGGCGAGTTCCGGATGTGTGCGTGTGCAAAATATCGAACAACTCGCGACATGGCTGTTGGCGAATCAAGGTGGTTGGGACCGTTCTCGTGTGGACGAGATGAAGGCCAAAGTGAAACGCGAAGATGTGCGGCTTAAGAAGCCTGTACGGCTGTATTTTGCCTACATCACGGCTTGGGCCACGGAAGATGGCGTGGTGCAGTTTCGCCGCGATCTCTACCTCAAAGATGGCGTGGGGCGAGACGTCGCTTCTTACTGAGGTAGTCCGTTCTCCCCTTGCCGCGGGTGTGCCTGATCCTAATTTTGCTATCTGCGCAGATTTACCCTCAAAACGAGGGTTGAACTCGGCTGCACGATGCTCTTCACTGGACGCCGAGGAAAATCGGGCATTTCAACGGCATTTATGACTATGCGCCGCATTGTCTTGCTCTATCGCAGATTATAGTCATTCTATGACTCCACCGATTAACCAGCTCGGTTTTCTGGAACTGGGCCATCCACGGGCATTCGGGACCGCAACATGGATTATGGCAAGAAGTTTCAGGACGCTATCGATGCCTTACATCGGGAGGGGCGCTACCGCGTTTTCGCGGACCTGAAACGCCAGCGCGGGAATTACCCGCACGCTTATCATGTTGATACACATGGGGCGTCCGACATCACGGTGTGGTGCTCCAATGACTATCTTGGCATGAGCCAGCACCCCGTGGTCACCAATGCGATGCACGAGGCTATTGATCTGGTGGGGGCAGGTTCTGGCGGAACGCGGAACATTTCCGGCACGACGCATTATCACGTCGAACTGGAAGCTGAACTGGCCGACCTGCACGGTAAGCCAGCGGCGCTGTTGTTTACCTCGGCCTTCGTCGCGAATGACGCGACACTGTCAACCATCCAACAGCTCATCCCCGGCATCGTGCTGTTCTCGGATGAGAAAAACCATGCGTCGATGATTGCTGGTATCCGCCACGGTGGCGGCATGAAGCACATCTGGCGGCACAACGACATCACGGATCTTGAAGCTCAGCTTGCGCAGTATCCCAAGGAAACGCCCAAGTTGATTGCATTCGAGAGTGTCTATTCGATGGACGGTCATATCGCGCCGATTTCCGCGA
This sequence comes from Filomicrobium sp., assembly GCF_025698805.1. Classification (NCBI taxonomy): domain Bacteria; kingdom Pseudomonadati; phylum Pseudomonadota; class Alphaproteobacteria; order Hyphomicrobiales; family Hyphomicrobiaceae; genus Filomicrobium; species Filomicrobium sp. The sequence continues at coordinate 552,883 of NZ_JAILWT010000003.1, read as the reverse complement.
TCTGCGATCTCGCAGAAAAGTACGGCGCCATGACCTATCTCGATGAGGTCCATGCAGTTGGTCTTTATGGCCCCCGTGGCGGCGGTATAGCCGAGCGTGACGGTGTGATGAACCGTGTCGACATCATCAACGGTACCCTTGCCAAGGGCTTTGGCGTGATGGGTGGCTATATCGCGGCAAGCCGCGTCATTTGCGATGCCATCCGCTCCTATGCGGCAGGCTTCATCTTCACGACCTCGCTCGCGCCCGCCATTGCCGCTGGCGCGCTGGCGTCCATTCGCCACTTGAAGTCCAGTAAGGTTGAGCGGGAACACATGCACGAGCGCTCGGCAACGCTGAAACGGCGCCTCGCGGACGAAGGCTTCCCGGTTATGGAAAACCCGAGCCATATCGTCCCAGTGATGGTTGGTGATCCTGTGCACTGCAAAGCGGTCACGGATGCGCTTCTCAATCATTACGGAGTCTATGTGCAGCCCATCAATTATCCGACCGTACCGCGGGGCACCGAGCGTATCCGCCTGACGCCTGGTCCGACCCACACAGACGCGCACATGGACCATCTCGTAGCTTCGCTGAGAGAGCTTTGGCAGCGCTGCCCAGTCGCCAAGGGCGAATATGTGCGCCTCGCTGCGGAATAAATCCAGAATTTGAAGAAGTTAGATAGAAAAGGCACTTCCTGCCGGGTTTGTAGGGCCTTTTACAGCGTGGCGGCAAAGCGCCGCGTTTAGTCCGACATCTTGTTCCACCGTATTCGACTATGGTAGGGCATACGATCAACCAACGCTGGAGATGCCGGGGTTCTTGCGGCGAACCAGCCTTTTTTCTTTGAAACGCCGCAACTTTTTGCAAGCACGAGGACAGCTTCATGTCGACAGCCACGGCCGCAGCGGGCGCAGACACCAATAACTTCTTTACTCAGTCACTCGCTGAGCGCGACCCGGAGATTGCCGACGCGATCGCGAAAGAGCTTGACCGTCAGCAGCACGAGATTGAGCTGATCGCCTCTGAAAACATCGTGTCGAAGGCTGTTCTTGAGGCAGCAGGAAGCGTTCTGACAAACAAGTACGCCGAAGGCTATCCCGGCCGCCGCTACTATGGCGGCTGCCAGTTCGTCGATATCGCTGAACAGCTGGCGATTGATCGCGCCAAGAAGATCTTCGGCTGTGGCTTCGCCAACGTTCAGCCGAATTCGGGCAGCCAGGCAAACCAGGGCGTTTTCAACGCACTGCTTGCGCCAGGCGACACGATCCTTGGTTTGAGTCTGGCCGCCGGTGGTCACTTGACCCACGGTGCCACGGTCAACCAGTCGGGCAAGTGGTTCAATGCCGTCCACTACGGCGTCGACCGCGAAAAGCACCTGATCGACTTCAATGAGGTTCGTGAGCTCGCGCAGAAGCACAAACCGAAGCTGATCATCGCAGGCGGTTCCGCTTATCCGCGCAAGATCGACTTCGCGACGTTCCGTCAGATCGCCGATGAAGTTGGCGCTTACTTCATGGTCGACATGGCCCACTTCGCTGGCCTTGTTGCCGCCGGTCTCTATCCGAGCCCGTTCCCGCACGCGCACGCCGTCACCACGACGACCCACAAGACCCTGCGCGGCCCGCGCGGTGGCATGATCCTGACCAACGACGAAGCCCTGTCGAAGAAGTTCAACTCGGCGATCTTCCCTGGCATTCAGGGCGGCCCGCTGATGCACGTCATCGCCGCTAAGGCTGTTGCTTTCGGTGAAGCTCTGCAGCCGGACTATAAAGTCTATATCAAGAACGTCATCGATAACGCCAAGGCCATGGGCGAAGTCCTCGTTGAAAACGGCTTTGCGCTGGTTTCGGGCGGCACCGATTCCCACCTCATCCTGGTGGACCTGCGTCCGAAGAAGGTGACCGGCGACATCTCGGAAAAGGCGATGGGCCGTGCGCATATCACCTGCAACAAGAACGGTGTGCCGTTCGACCCCGAGAAGCCGATGGTGACTTCGGGTATCCGTCTCGGCGCGCCTGCTGGCACGACACGCGGCTTCGGCGTCGCTGAGTTCCGTGACATCGGCCGTATGATCGCCGAAGTGCTAGATGGCCTCGCGAAGAATGGCGAAAACGGCAATGCAGCTGTGGAAGAGAAGATCAAGGCGGAAGCGATTGCGCTTTGCAAACGTTTTCCCATCTACAGCCAGAATTGAGCCTTAACCGGAGCATCGGTAACGGGCTATAAGATAGAGGCGTCGCGCGGGCCAACGACCTGCGCGGCGCCTTTAGCTTTTGCGGAGAAGAGAGACCTATGCGCTGCCCCTACTGCGCTTGCGAAGATTCGCAGGTAAAGGACAGCCGGCCGACGGAGGAAAATTCCGCGATCCGCCGGCGTCGCGTCTGCCCGGACTGTGGCGGCCGCTTTACGACGTTTGAGCGCGTGCAGCTGCGCGAACTCATCGTGACGAAGCGTTCCGGGCGCAAAGTCCCGTTCGACCGCGATAAGCTGATGAACTCCGTGCAGGTCGCGCTGCGCAAGCGGCCCATCGATACGGAGCGCATTGAGCGGATGGTGTCCGGCATTGTTCGCCAACTTGAGGCGAGCGGTGAGACCGAAATCGATTCCGCCATGATCGGTCAGCTTGTAATGGACGCGCTGCGCGGATTAGACCCCGTTGCCTATGTCCGGTTTGCCTCCGTGTACCGCGATTTCCGCGAGGCTGCGGATTTCGCGGGCGTTCTCGGCGAGATTGCTGGCGATGCAATCCCACCGCGCGAGCAGGCAGCGGGCATATCTGAACCTCCGAACTCTCCGGCGAAGCCTGAGCGCATCGTGGATATCGCAGTCGTTGGTAAGCGGGGCTAAGGGGTGTAAAAGAGCGTTTCGGACGTTCAGAGTACGGCTTGCGCGGATTATCCCCTGGGACACAAATCTGTGCTGGCGGCATTCGCCGGCTTAGTCGGGCTCAAATGTCCGCCTGCTCACAATCCTCATCGTGAACCGCCGCATGTGGGCCTGCGGCTGAAACTGGAATAGTCCGATTACCACCACGACTGCCTTCGATCGTCAGATGATGTCGCTTGCTTTGAGCGCCGCGCGCCGTGCGCTGGGCACGACGGCGCCGAATCCGACTGTTGGTGCAGTCATTGCCGACGAGACGACACAAACGATCATATCGGTGGCGGCCACGGCCCCAGGCGGGCGTCCACACGCCGAGCCTATAGCTATCGGGCAGGCGGGTGAGTGCGCGCGCGGCAAGACGATGTACGTGACGTTGGAGCCCTGCTCCCATGTCGGAAGAACGCCACCGTGCGCGGACGCCGTCATTGCCGCCGGCCTCTCGCGCGTCGTTCTCGCTCAAGAGGACCCGGATCCGCGGGTGTCGGGTCGCGGTACGGCGCGTTTGCGCGCAGCCGGCATAAATGTTGAACGCGGGGTCCTTAACAAGGAAGCCAATTGGGTAACGCGGGGCCATATTCTACGCGTGACGGAGCGACGCCCGCTTGTTCAGTTGAAGCTGGCGGTCGACCACGCATTGAGCGTCCCCCGGGGAAACAGCGGCGCGCCCACGTGGGTAACGGGAGAGTTGGCACGCTTGCGGGGCCATCTTTTGCGCGCGCGCGCAGACGCAATTCTCGTCGGAGCCCGTACCGTCACCGATGATGACCCTGATCTGACATGTCGCCTTCCGGGTTTGGCTGACCGTTCGCCTGTTCGTATTGTGCTCGCAGGGCGAGAGCTTCCATCGCCCAGAAGCCGACTGGTGCGTTCTGCACAACAGACACCCGTGTGGATTGTCGGGAGCAGGAAACTCTTTGCGGAACAAGCTGGAGTGGCGGGTGAGCTATCCGATTTGGGCGCCAAGCTGATTGAAGTGAACGACGTCCGTGGACTTCCCTGGCTCCCCGCAGTGGCGGAAGCACTCGTGGCAGAGGGCGTCACGCGGCTCCTCGTTGAAGGGGGCCCAACCATGTGGCGGGCCTTCGCGGGGGCGGGTCTCGCGGACGAAGTGATTATGTTTCGCGCACCGCCCACGGATTCATCGTTTGCAGTTTTGCCGCCGCCCCGGCAAGTTCCCGGGCCCGAAGAACTTGCAGCACTTCTCCCAGGTCTTTCTCTGTCATTGGCGGAGATCAACCACGTCGGCCACGATGTAATGCTAACGTATCGTAAGAATTGAGGATTGAGGCGATGTTCACCGGTATCATTACCGACATTGGCACAATTGCCGACCAAAACGACGGCAGCTTCCAGATCAGCGCCTCTTATCCGGCCGCCGATATCGCGATCGGCGCGTCGATCGCCTGCGATGGCGTTTGTCTCACCGTCACGAAGATCGGAGCGCGTGCTGAGGGGTGTCTTTTCTCCGTCGATGTCTCCAATGAGACCCGTAGCAAAACGACGGTAGGCCAATGGAAGCCGGGCCGGAGGATCAATCTCGAGCGTGCCCTGGCATTGGGAGATGAGATGGGGGGACACGTCGTGACCGGCCATGTCGACGGTGTCGCACGCATTATTGATTGTCAGGACGATGATGTATCCCGGCGCTTCTCATTTGAGGTTCCTGAGCATCTCGCAATCTACATCGCGCCCAAAGGTTCTGTGGCTCTGGATGGCACCTCTCTGACCGTTAACGAGGTAAGTGGTGGGCGTTTCGGCGTAAATGTCATCCCCCACACCTTGACCGCCACCACATGGGGAGCGAAAAGCGCAGGCGAGAACGTCAATCTTGAGGTTGATGTGTTCGCGCGTTACGTCGCGCGCATGATGGAGTTTCGAAATTGATAGATCAGGCGAAAACATCAGCCTCGCCGCAGACCGAACTCGGGTTGTCCTCGACCGAGGAAATTATCGAGGAAATGCGTAATGGCCGCATGGTCATCCTGGTTGATGCCCCGGACCGGGAGAACGAGGGCGATCTCGTCATACCCGCACAGATGGCTACGCCGGATGCTGTAAACTTCATGGCCAAGCATGGCCGTGGCCTCATATGCTTGACGTTGACGCGGGCACGCGCGCAGACGCTGCGGCTCGAGGCCATGGTGCGCTCCAACCTTTCACGGAACCGCACGGCGTTCACCCAGTCGATTGAGGCGCGTGAAGGAATTTCCACCGGCATCTCGGCGGCCGACCGTGCGCGGACCATCGCGACGGCCATTGATCCCAGTAAAGGTGCAGACGACATAGTTTCTCCAGGACATGTCTTTCCGATCGCCGCGCGCGAAGGGGGTGTCTTGATGCGTGCGGGGCATACGGAAGCTTCCGTGGACTTAGCCCGCCTGGCGGGGCTTTTGCCCGCAGCGGTAATTTGCGAGATCATGAATGACGACGGCAGCATGGCCCGCCTGCCGGACCTTATGGTGTTTGCCCAAAAGCACGGACTGAAAATCGGCACGATCGAAGACCTGATCGCATACCGCTTGCGGCATGATCACATCGTCCGCCCGTTGGCCGTGAGCGATATTAACAGCGCGTTCGGCGGAGAATTCAAACTGCACGTCTTCGAGACGTTGGTGGAGCCGGGGGAACACTTGGCGCTGGTCAAAGGCGACATTTCCGGTTCAGAGCCCGTGCTTGTGCGTGTACATGCTGTGAGCCCGTTCGTGGACCTGCTTGGCGTGGGCTCCGAGACAGCAGGCGAATCCCAGATCGCCGCTGCCATGCGCGCTGTCGCGGATGAAGGCCGGGGCGTTATCGTATTGATCCGTGATCTTCGGCCGAAGGGGGTGTCCGAGTATATCGCGGCACGCCCGGCATCTGAAGGTGGGCATACCCGCAACGACCGTCGCCAAGTTGAGATCGGCGTGGGATCGCAAATACTGCGCTCGCTCGGCGTAAGCGATATGGTGCTGCTCACAAACTCCCCGGCGCATATCTATGTCGGACTAGAAGCTTTCGGACTATCTATTGTCGACACGCGCGAATTCTACTGAGGGTTCGCTTTTGACATAAGAAATAGCCGTCTTCGGAAAACGCATGGGCGGAATGTCCTTGTGTGCTGCGGGAGCAGCGCTGGCTCGTGAGCTTCAACGCTCGAAAAATTTGTAAGAAATCAAGACCTCTAGGTGGACCGACATGGTAACCAGAACAGGGCGGCCGGATGCACCAGCCGTCGATCACAAGTCACCGCGCTGGCGCGCTAAAGTGCTCATCATTGAAGCACGGTTTTATCCGGAGATTGCCGACGAGCTCTTTACCGGGGCGCTCGCGGAGCTAGAGGCGCAGGGCGCAAGCTATGATCATATTATCGTCCCCGGGGCGCTGGAGATTCCCCAGGTTCTCGCGCAGGCCGTGACGTCCGGCCTAATTCCCCGCAGCGCCGCCAGCGCTCAGTATTGTGGCGCCGTGGCGTTGGGTTGCGTCATAAGAGGGGAGACCTCACACTTTGATGTCGTCATTAACAACGCCAACCACTGGCTGATGCAGATTGCGATTGAACATAACGTGCCCGTCGGCAACGGTATTCTGACGGTGGAAAACGAAGCCCAGGCGCTGGAACGCGCGCGGGGCGGCCGCTCCAGCAAAGGCGCCGACGCCGCTGCAGCCTGCCTCCGATTGATTGAACTTTCGCGTGAATTCCAGGGGCAAGGGGCATGACCGTCAAGCCACGTAAAGTTGTTCGCCGGGCTTCAGGAAAGGCTACCGGCAGCGCAAACCGTGCAGCCCGTAGCGCTGGCCGCATGGCGGCCGTGCAAGCTCTCTACCAGATGGACCTTGCTGGAACCGACGTGACCGACGTCATCCACGAATTCACAACGCTCCGCTTTCCGACCGAAGAGACGGAAGCAAATCCAGCCGAAGAGACGACTGAACCGAAGACGCCCGCCACCGACGCTGCGTTTTTTGCAGAACTCGTGCGCGGCGTCGTGCGCAGACAGCGCGACATCGATCCTATGATCGATCATCAGCTTGCGTTGAATTGGCGGCTCAAGCGCGTCGACTCTACGCTTCGGGCTATTTTGCGTGCAGGCGCATTCGAATTGATCGAGCGACGCGACATTCCTGCCCGCGTTGTGATCAACGAGTACATCGAAGTCGCGCATGCGTTCTTTGACGACGATGAGCCCAAAGTCGCCAATGGCGTGTTGGATCGCCTCGCGCGCCGCCTCCGCGTTTCCGAGTTTGAGATGCGGCGGACCTCTGCGCAGGATAAAAACGAACCGCCTGCCGATACCGAGCCGGATCCATCTCCCGATAGGGCCAATGGCTGAGCTTTCCAAGTCCGACGCCGAGCAAGCCATGATCGCTCGGGTGTTCGCACCCCTGACGGCAGGCCTGCCCGGCGCGCTTGGGCTGACTGACGACGCAGCAATTCTTTCCGCACCGTCCGGACGTCAGCTGGTCTTGACCATGGATACGCTGGTCCAGGGCGTCCATTTCCTTTTCGACGGCTCGGTGCAGCAAGCATCCGACGCAGCCTACAAAGCTCTCGCGGTGAACGTGTCCGATCTCGTGGCGAAAGCTGCCGATCCGCTTGCCTATATGCTCTCGCTGACATTGCCAGCCGTCGGTTCTACCGATTGGCTTGAGGGGTTGGCAGAGGGCTTCCGACAGGGGCAGTCAGACTGGAGCATCCACTTGGCTGGCGGGGACACGGTTCGTGGAACGAGCGGGCTGGCGCTGACCGTGACCGCAATTGGCAGCGTGCCGCAGGAAACCGCGGTGTTGCGCCGTAACGCCCGACCCGGTGACCGGCTTATCGTAACGGGAACAATCGGAGATGCCTGGGCGGGACTGCATGTATGCCAGTCATCAGAGGCCTTCGCGCATCTCTCTCGAACCGACGCGGATTTCCTCAAAAACCGCTATCAGCGTCCGAGGCCGAAACTTGGCATCGTCGAAGCCCTGCGCACATATGCATCGGCCGCGATGGATATCTCGGATGGCCTGATCCTCGATCTGGAACGCATGTGCCGCGCCAGCGGAGTAGGGGCATGTCTGCGCGCGCCTCAGGTCCCCTTGAGCGCACCAATTCAGCAACTGGTTAACAACCAGAAAGTATCGCTGACGGACGCCTTGAGCGGAGGCGATGATTATGAAATTTTGGCGGCCGTACCGCCGGATGCGCTCGGAGCGTTCGCAGAGGCTGCGCGGCACGCCGGCGTATCAATTGCTGAGGTTGGAGAAATAATTGCGACGCTAGGGGTCAGCGTCGTCGGAGACGATGGAAACTCATTGAGCATAACCCGTAAAGGTTGGGATCATCTCGGTTGACAGAGCGCTCGCCCGATTTGCGCCAATGAGCAATGCTTTGAACGGAACTTCGACAAAGTGAAAGTCGTTTCTACGGGGTCTCGGCAGCATGATATTGCTGGCTCCCAAGGCCAGTCGGAGAAGCAATTTCACGGGAACGTCAAACGTCTTTGTTTGGCCACAGGCATAGTTGTTAGGTAAAAGCGGCGGAGCTAACGTGCTGCGGCAATTAAAGCTGACGGCAACGGGCAATGGGCACACGGGATTCATCAGGAATTTGCGATGACTATGGAGCGCACCAAGAAGGTGTCTGGCGCGACACGACGAGGCTTACTTTGCGGTGCTGCGGCACTTGCCGCTTCGGCTGGACTAGTTCCATTCTCTCGCGGTGCTTTTGCTCAGGATGGCCAGTGGTGGGAATCGATTATCGGCCATGGCGCGCAGCTCGATCGCCGCTCCCGTGCCGGCCCACGTGAATCGAGCACGATCCGGCTTGACGATCTGCGCGACGGGCCTACGCCGTGGCTGAGCGACGTGATGATCCAGTCGATGCACGAAGCCATCAAGCGGTATCAACAGATTGTCGCTAACGGCGGTTGGCCGATGGTCCCAGGGCCGCGGCTTATGCGCCCGGGTGATGATGATGAACGCGTCCCCGCTCTGCGCCGACGTCTGCGCGCTAGTGGCGATATGCCTGCGACCGGAAGCTATTATGACAGCTTCGCTTTCGACGGTGAGCTTGAACAAGCGGTAATGCGTTTCCAGGCCCGTCACGGTTTGCGCATGAGAGGCCGCGTCGATCGGCCGACCTTCGCCGCGCTCAACGTTACCGCGGAAATGCGCCTCAATCAGCTGCGGCTTAATCTGAACCGCATCCAGCAGCTATGGACCTCCGGCGTCGAAGATAGATACGTGCTCGTAAATGTGCCAGCTTATCAGCTCGAAGCCGTCAACCGTCACGAAGTCCAGCAGCGGCACCGGGTAATCGCCGGACGGCCGGGACGCGAAACACCGTCCATCAAATCGACGATCCGCGGGTTGAATTTCTACCCTTACTGGCGCGTGCCTGGAAGTATTGCGCGCCTCGATCTCGTGCCGCGCATGCAGCGTGAGCCGGATTATTTGGAGAAAGAACACATTCGCGCTTTCCGCGGCAGCTTCGACGGCCCGGAGATTGATCTCGCCACCATCGATTGGCACAACGTCGATCTCTCCCAGACGTTTTTCCGTCAGGATCCCGGCCCCTGGAACGCGTTGGGTCTTGTCCGGATCGATATGCCCAACGAGCATATTGTTTACATGCACGACACGCCGATGAAGCAGCTCTTCAAGCAGCCTGCCCGAAGCTATAGCGCAGGGTGCGTTCGTGTTCAGGATGTCATGGATCTCGTGAGTTGGATCGCGCAGCAGGAGACTGGCTGGGAACAGCCGGAACGCGTTCAGGCAGTGCTCGACCAGGGTGATCCATTGGATTTGACCTTATCGCGTCCGATACCCGTTTACTTTGTCTACATCACCGCTTGGGGTGAAACGAACGGCGAAGTGCAGTTCCGTCCCGACATTTATGACCGCGACGGGGCTCGCGAACTGGCTGGTGATATCGATCCAGAAGACGCGCCGCCTGCGCAACCGGTTAACGCACTGGCTCCTTGACCACGGACGACGACCCGCCGCAGGTCTGTCCCATCGCATATCACGCGGTCGCCTCCTACATGAAAGGCGGTGTCGTCCGACGCCTGCCTTTATGGGGTGACGGCGACGCATTGTCCTGATTGTGTAGCCCAGGCCCTTTTTTGAGGGCGGGAAGCGATATGCATGCGGAATGATTTTGCCTCCGCCAAGTCGCCGGACGAACCGCTTCAATCGAAATTGAACGGCGCGGAAGCAGCCGGTTTGTCCCGAGAAGAAGCAGCCCGGCGTCTCGCCCAATACGGGGAAAATGCGCTAGCAGAACACGCTGTAAGCCTCCTTCAGAAATTAGCGGGATTCTTCTGGGGACCTATTCCATGGATGATTGAGATTGCAGCGGTTCTCTCCGCCGTCGTCGGTCACTGGGCTGACTTCGCCGTAATTCTCACCATGTTGTTTGTGAATGCGGGCGTGGGCTTCTGGCAGGAATATAAGGCCGACAACGCCATTGCGCTTTTGAAACAGCGGCTCGCCCCAAAGGCTCATGTCCTGCGAGACGGCCAGTGGCAGGAGATTGCCGCGCGCCTGCTTGTGCCTGGCGATGTGGTGCAGATCACGCTCGGTAGTATTGTCCCCGCTGACGTTAAGCTCATCGAAGGTGCCTATCTCAGCGTTGATCAGTCGGCACTGACGGGAGAGTCTCTGCCGGTCGACAAAAAGCCTGGCGACGTCGCATATTCAGGCTCAATTGCCAAACTCGGAGAAATGACAGCGCTCGTTACCGAGACGGGAATGGACACCTATTTCGGCAAGACAGCGCATCTCGTTGAAGAGGCCAAGACCGTCTCGCACTTTCAGCGCGCAGTTCTGCGGATCGGTAATTTTCTGATCTTAGTGACTATCGGATTGGTCGTATTGATCGGCCTTGCTGCTTTATTCCGCCAGGATCCGCTGATCGAAACCGCGCAATTCGCGCTCATTCTCGCGGTCGCCTCAATCCCCGTTGCGTTACCTGCCGTATTGTCCGTGACTATGGCGGTCGGTGCCGAGCACTTGGCCCGGATGCGAGCGATCGTTACGCGTCTTGTATCCATCGAAGAGATGGCGGGCATGGATATTCTGTGCACCGACAAGACAGGCACACTGACCCAGAACAAACTGAAACTAGGTGAAGTGCAGCCAGCCGACGGTGTGCGGGCGGAGGAACTCGTGTTGGCGGCGGCTTTGGCCTCACGCAGTGATGCGCCTGATGCGATCGACAGTGCCATCCTCGCGGCTTTGAAAGAAACCACCGCCTCACTCGAAGGCTATCGCATCCTCGCCTTTCACCCCTTCGATCCCGTAATCAAACACGCGAGCGCTGACGTCGAGAAAGATGCAAAACGCTTCAGTGTCGCGAAGGGCGCCCCCCAAGTCATTCTGGATCTGTGTAAGTTGGATGCGGGACAGAGCAAAGACGTAACAGAGAAAATCGACAGAGATGCCAGTCGCGGATATCGGACACTCGGCGTAGCACGCAAAGACGACACGGGAAGCTGGCGGTTCCTCGGCCTCCTTCCGATGTTTGACCCCCCTTGGGATGACAGCGCGCGTACGATCGCCACGACCAAGTCGATGGGGCTCGATATCAAAATGGTCACTGGAGACCACGAAGCGATTGCTCGCCAAATCGCGGGAGAGTTGGGCCTCGGGAAAAATATCGTCGTGGCGGAGAAGGTCTTTGGTGATGGCGCCGCGCAGGATCGTCTTCCTGCCATCCGTGCAGCGGATGGATTTGCCCGCGTTTTTCCCGAACACAAGTTCGAAATTGTGAACGTCCTGGAAGGGGCGGGTCACATCGTCGGAATGACGGGAGACGGCGTTAACGATGCGCCTGCGCTGAAGCAGGCCGATGTTGGAATTGCCGTAAGCGGTGCAACGGACGCTGCACGAGCAGCGGCTGATTTGGTGCTGACGGCGCCGGGCCTTTCGGTAATCACCCGCGCTATTGAAGAAGCGCGCCAGATCTTCGAGCGTATGACTGGCTATGCCATCTATCGCATCGCGGAGACGACGCGGGTTCTCCTGTTCATGACGGCCAGCATCCTGATCTTCAACTTCTATCCCGTCACAGCGATCATGGTCGTGCTGCTCGCATTGTTGAACGATCTTCCCATCATGATGATCGCTTACGACAACGCACCTGTTGCCTTGAAGCCGGTGCGTTGGGATATGACACGCGTTTTAACGGTAGCCTCCGCGCTGGGCATCTTCGGCGTGTTCAGTAGTTTCGGCATGTTCTGGATTGCGCGTGATTATCTTCAGCTCGAGCCCGCCGTTGTTCAATCCCTCGTATTTCTCAAATTGCTCGTCGCCGGGCACATGACGATTTATCTGACGCGCAACAAGGGGCCGATCTGGGAACGGCCATGGCCGAGTTGGAAGCTTGTCGTCCCCTGTGAAACGACGCAGATCGTCGGGACGCTCGCCGTCGTCTACGGATGGTTCATGGCACCGACCGGCTGGCCTCTTGCGCTCATGGTTTGGGGGTATGCGTTGGTGTTCTTCCTGCTCGGAAGTCTCATCAAAATCTCAGTCTACCGACTGCTGGATCACCGCTCGGCACTCCAGTCGCGACATCTCAATCGTATCGAAATGCACGCGGCGGCACCGGGACCACGGTCTTGAAGGAGATGGATCAATGGCCCGAAAACATGCAGGCGTAGAAAAACCCATCCCAATGAGCGTTCCTGCGTTCTGGCCTATGAACATGGCGGCCACGATGATCGAAGCGGGAACCGAACTCTATGTGAAGAACCTCAAGTTTGTAGAAGAAGAGATCAAAATCTACGACGAACTGCGTCCCGTTCTCGCAACACCGCATTGCACTAGGTTGAATTTACGCACCATGCGTTTGCGGGAATACGGAAATCCCGACGATGGAATCCCGACGCTTGTCGATGCTCCGCACGCGGGGCACACCGCCGTGATCGCCGACTATCATCGCGGCCAGAGCCTTATAGAAACGCTGTTAGCCAACGGACTTGGCCACGTCCTTCTGACCGACTGGAAGTCGGCGACCGAAGATATGAAGGACCTGGAGATCGACAACTATCTTGAGGAAATGGTGATTGCGATCGATGATCTGGGCGGCCGCGTGAACCTCGTGGGGCTTTGTCAGGGGGGCTGGGTCTGCGCGATGATCGCAGCACGTTTCCCCGAAAAGGTGAATTCCCTTGTTCTTGCAGGCGCCCCGATCGACACCGATGCGGGCTCAGGACCATTGAAGCATATGGTCCATGCCTCACCACGCTCATTCTATGAGGAATTGGTCGCGCTGGGTGGCGGCCTGATGCGCGGAAAGTTCATGCTCCAGGGCTGGAAAAACATGCATCCGGAGCAGCACTATTTCGAGAATCTCATCGATCTCTACGAACACATTAACGACCCTGCGTACCTCAAGAAGGAGGAGACGTTTGAAAGTTGGTATGAAAACCCGATTGATCTGCCTGGTCGTTGGTATCTCCAGGTCATCACGCAGTTGTTCATGGAAAACCGTCTTGCGAAGGGAACGTTCGTGGGCCTCGGGCGGACGCTCGATCTACGGAAGATCAAATGCCCCGTGTACCTGTTAGCGGGCGAGAAGGATGACATCACCGCGCCCGAGCAGGTCCTGGGCGCTGCAAAACTGATTGGGACACCGAGGCGCGATATCGTCCAGGAGACCGTGCCTGGAGGCCACATCGGATTGTTCATGGGCGCGCGAACTCTGTCCGATCATTGGCCACACATAGCTCAGTGGATTGCGAGGCATTGAGCGTATTATGGCGTTTGACCTGGATGCAACTCGTCACTTCGGACGGCGCGGCGCGTAAGCTGCAAGAAAGACCCTCACCGCGTCAGCGGCATGCTGACGGAGTGCTGCAGGGCTCGGGATCGCCTCGTCGCCCAACAACATGGCCTTATTCACGGGCTCGCCCATGACCAGCCAATTGAAATGCGTAGCAGCGGAGTGCGCATCTTCGAGCACGAGCCAACCACGCTCGACAAATTGCTCGAATTCCGCCGCCAGGGCGGCGATGGCACGTGCGGCTCTACCCTCGTAAAGAGCTTGCCCCAGTTCCGGAAATCGACCGGCTTCGCCAATAACAAGGCGACGAAGCTGCATCAGGCGCGGTGTCAGGACCACCAAAAGCTGCCGTGCGGCATAGGCACGCAAATAGTCGCCGATATCTCCGATGTTACCCAGGGGCTGCACCGTTAGACGTACAGATGAATGGCTCCGCGGGTAGGATTCGAACCTACGACCGTCCGATTAACAGTCGGATGCTCTACCGCTGAGCTACCGCGGAATATTCGGGAACCAAATCAGAGCGCGCTTGATAGCATGAAGTGCGCAGAGATTAGAAGCCCCAAAGAAGCAAAAACAAGGATGTGCCTCAATGGCGCACCCTTAACCGCAACGAGCCTGCTTCAGAAGCCCGATACGGCAAGGAAAGTCCCAGCAAAAGAAGCTGGAGGCCACGGCCGGAATCGAACCGGCGTATACGGATTTGCAGTCCGCTGCGTCACCACTCCGCCACGTGGCCAAAGTACCTGCGACCGCCGGTGGTGGCGAACGGCCGGCCCCGAAGGGCATCGCGATTGGAGGTCTCCTGACCGCGGGAGATAAGCGATTATCACAATGATCTATCTTTGTGCAATCGTCCCTTTGCCGCTGCGGCATGAAGCTCAGCCAAGCTTGGGCCAAGCAAAATCGGTCAAGAGGAGCGTTGGCGAGATGGCGCGGGCCTGCTAAGTGGGCTCGAAGTAAAATTTTCGCCCCATTGCAACGGACAAACAGCGCCTGCTCGGCCCTGATGGCGCCCATCAAAACAGGCGTCAGGCCACAACGCGATGAAGGATATGACATGGTTTCTGTAGATGCCGCTGTGCAACGCACGAACATGGTGGATTCGCAGATCCGTCCGAGTGACGTGACCGACCGGCGCATTATTCGGGCAATGCTGGAAATCCCGCGTGAGCAGTTCGTCCCGACCGCAATGAAGCCTTTGGCCTACATCGATGACGAAGTGCCTGTAACGATGCCACCGAATGGTGCGAATCGGGCGACCCGATCCCTGATGGCGCCACGTGACTTTGCACGGCTCGTACAACTCGCAGAAATCTCTGAGAGCGACGTTGTTCTCGACGTTGGGTGCGCCACGGGATATTCCGCTGCTGTGCTAGGGCGCCTTGCGGAGACAGTCGTCGCGCTGGAAGTAGATCCCGAGCTCGCAGAAACGGCAGGGAATCTTTTGTCTGAGACGTCCTATGACAACGTGGCTGTCGTCTCTGGCGAATTGGCGTCGGGTTACCCTGATGAAGGACCGTACGATGCGATCGTTCTGGAAGGACAGGTTGAAGAGGTCCCCTTCGGCCTCTTGGATCAGCTAAAGGACGGTGGCCGACTGGTGGCAATTTATCAGAAGGGACCACTTTCCCGGGCTGTGTTGTGGCGACGCCTTGGTGCGACGTTCGATGAGCGCGAAGCTTTTGAGGCAGCGGCTTCCCCTCTCCCGGGTTTTGCAAAGCCCGCAGTTTTCACGTTGTGAGTCAAGGACGCGTCCGTCTTTCACTCTAGAGTTCGGCCCGTTTGTTGGCTGCGGATGAGCAAACGAAAAGGTGGCGGCCGCGCAGTGATTCGCGAATCATCCGGCCTCGGACGCTATCAGCAGATTTTCTGGCGCGAGAAATCGTGATCGACCGATTTAAACACGATCGTTGACTCGCGCGCGTGTCGTGATTTCCGCACGGACAGAATCGCGTAAAATGAATGAACACACACGCGAGTCATGCGGGGCCTATCGCTCGTTGCAGGCATGGCAAAAAAACAAATAAAGTCTGTTGGTTAGGCTAGTCGTTGCGTGTCGTTGATTCTGCCCTCCGCCTACGATGAAAAGCTTACGCTAGCGTAAACATGCATTAGTCGGCTTCTGCCTAAACTGTGTGCGAAGTGCAACGCAGCACAACGGAGGGGGCTCGGAACGAGTAACGGGGCTTTGCCGAGCACTCAGCGGATATTATTGAACTAGCAGCTAGCTTTGGCAGCGCGTCGGGTGTGTGCACGGGTAATGCAAAACCGGTGCATCGCATGTGGACAGCTTGGGGGCTACATCCAGTGTGGTCTTGGAATCGGATATGCCGTTGGGTGTAGGCGTCGATGCCCAAGAGACAGCGTACCAGTCTCGCCGCAGTGCCAGATTTCACAACGGAAGCGAGTCGCGATGATGACGAACAGTCCTGTCCAGATGCGACTGGGTGCGCTCTTCAGATCCGCCGCCATGGCGGCGCTGATAGCGGCCAGTTCAGCATTTTCGGATACGGCGACTGCCGAAACTCTCAATCAGGCGCTCTCAGCGGCCTATACTTATAACCCACGCATCGATGCCGAGCGGGCCCGGTTGCGCGCCACGGACGAAAGCGTGCCTCAAGCACGTTCGGGCTACTTGCCGTTTGTCGAAGGTAATGCCGACCTGGGTGTTCAGGACAGCCGCGTACGGTTCGATGATGAAGTCGGTGGTGGACGCAGTGGCCGCCGCAGCACGCCTCGCGGGTACGACGTATCCGTTCAGCAGAACCTGTTTAACGGGTTTCGCACCACGAACCTGGTAAATCAGGCAGAAGCCAACGTCCGCGCTGGCCGCGAAAATCTGCGCGAAATTGAGCGCCAGGTCCTTTTCGACGGCGTCACCGCGTATATGGATGTGGTCCGGGACCAGGCTATCGTTGGTTTGCAGGAGAACAACGTCAACGTTCTGAGCCGTGAGCTAAGCGCCACGCAGGATCGTTTCGAAGTTGGCGAAGTCACGAGAACCGATGTCGCGCAAGCTCAAGCGCGTCGTGCGGGCGCCGTGTCGGACCTGGATTTGGCGCGGGCCAATCTGAAATCCAGCCGCGCACGTTATGAACGCGTCATCGGCTCGCCGCCAAGCAATCTGCGCGAGCCAACTGTTCCCTACAGGCTAATGCCGAAGACGCTTGAGGCGGCGATCGCGCGAGCGGAGCACGAGAACCCGCTGATCATCACGGCTCTCTACTTGGAACAAGCTGCCAGCTACAACGTGGACACGATCCGCGGTGAACTGTTGCCGACGGTCACGCTTGAAGCCCGCTACCAGGACCGGTTTGAGTCAAGCGACTCGATTGCTGAATCCGAGACGACTACGGTCACCGGCCGCATCAACGTCCCCATCTATCAGGGCGGTGAGGTTTCGGCACGCGTACGTGCCGCCAAGCATACGCATGTCAGCCGCCTTCAGGACATTGAAGATGTTCGCACGCAGGTGCGCGAAGTCACTGTGACGGCATGGTCGCAGTATCAAGCCGCCGTCGCTCAGATCGAATCCGATAAAGTTCAGGTGACAGCCAACCAGACAGCTTTGGCCGGCGTGCGCGAAGAAGAGAAGGTCGGTCAGCGAACGCTCTTGGACGTCCTTAATGCCGAGCAAGAACTTTTGAATTCTCAGGTGCAGCTGGAGACGTCACGACGCAACTTAATTGTGGCGGCTTACGGATTATTGTCGTCCGTTGGGCGGCTTGACGCGGCCACCCTTGGTGTCGCGTCAGAGGTTTATGATCCGGAAGCGCATTACTTTGAGGTGCGTCGCAAGTGGTGGGGCATCTCCATCACCCACGCCGACGGACGCAGAGAAAATCTAGATCTGTGGGACTCTCACGGGAGCCGCCAGTCTTACAAGTAATCTGGTTGCGCAATTTTATCTGGCGCCGTGTCATTCTTGACCGGCGCCAGTTTAATTTTGGGTTTGAAGCTGACCCCCTCCAACCTCGCCGAAATAACTCTGGCCACCTAGAGTGTTCGGGCGTTTAAGGCGAAAACCAGCGTGTATTCCCCTGCTGATCCGGGACAAGAAGACCGCCATGCATTGAAGTCCAGGCCCAGCCATTGTACCAAGCCTAAGGGTAACAACTGCGACGCGCCGATCGCGGCCGGTTAAGGCAGTTGAAATGGCGGAGAATGGCAATGAGCGTACCTGGCAACGGCCGTGAGCCCAGCATGGAGGAAATTCTGGCCTCCATCCGCAACATGGTCTCTCAAGATCCCTCTCCCGGAGAAGCAGGCACGGCCGCCCCGGAACTTCCGAATCCCACGCCGACACAACAACAAAGCACGGGCGGCGAACTGAACGGTGCGGCCCCTGCGCAGCATTTGCCGCCACATTCCGGCCCGGCATTCAATAGTCAGCCAGACCAGTTAGGGAAGCAGCGCTTATTAGGCCAGCAGGACGACGACGATCTCGCCGATCTTCTGGAAGAACCGTTGCCACCAGCTGCCGTTGCACCGGGTCCGTTCTCGGCTGAGGAGCAGGCCGCACCCATAAATGGTCCAGCACCGAGCCCCCCAAATACGGGAGCTGCGTCCCTTGGTTTCGATTTTGGCTCTCTCGTGCCGCGTCGAGATCATGAACCGTCGAATGGAAGCGGCCCACCAACGCCTGGACTGAGCCGGCCGGGCGAAGCAACAAGCAAAAGCGATTTTACACCGCCTCCGCACGCGAAAGCGCCAAACGACAGTCAACCCCTAAGCTGGGCAGACTCCATGCGTAGCAATGAGGCGGCGCATAACGAGTCTGCCGCCCCAGCACCGTCAGAACCTCAATCGGCGGCATCGCCGCCAGCAGGAAGCAGTGCGAATGGATTTGCGGGCTTGGCCTCCGAAAAGTCCGTGACTTCGCACGCCGATCCACGTGGCGGGGATCAACCTGCCCAAGAAAGTCCCGGAAGATTCTTCCCTGGGCCGTTAACCGGCAAACCGTTGCCGGACCGGATGGACGCCGTTCCAGTACAAAGCACACGTTCCGAGGAAAAGTCACCGGCCCTGCCGACGCCGCCTCAATCCAAGCCTTCCGCGCCGGTAAGTAAAGGTGAAGGAGCCTCATCCTTCCCGTCGTTCTTCAATTCCCGACCGACAACGCCCGCGAAGGACGGCCAAAGCGACAATAAGGCATCACCCAACTTTCCCAGCATTGAACCTGTTTTGAAGGCCTTCGAGAAAATTGACTCAAAAACGGCGGAGGCTGCTGCGGGACCGTCTGACACAAAGAAGGTGGAAGCGGAAAAGGTCGTTGGCGCATCCGTAAAACCAGTGAGCGGCGCGACCAATCTTGGCGCGCCATTGGTGTCTGTGTCGGGTAAAGAGGCAGCAGCAAAAACAGGTGCCGCAGCGGGGCGCTCGCTTGAGGACGCTGTCATGGAGCTTCTACGGCCCATGTTGCGTGAATGGCTGGACGATAACCTGCCGCGGATCATCGAGGATACAGTGCGGCGCGAGGTCTCAAACGCTGTCAAGGTAAAGACCGACCCCGGTTCGAAAGCCTGAAGAACAGGACTTACGGGCGAAGCAACGTCATCATTCTCCACAAGAGTTCACCTTCGGGGCGCCTTTGTGCTAACGAACACCGGTGAACTCGGCAGATTGGGGCGGCTACAAACCGCTTCCTGCCGTTGACCAACGAAATCAATTGAAGTGTTGGCCCATGTGCGGTGCGCAAGGGTCGCCCAACTCTGTTATTGACCGAAGCGAACGCGAAAACCCCGTATGCTCGAAAAGACCTATCAGCCGGCTGAAATCGAGCCGCGCATCCACGGCGAGTGGGAGAAGGCTGAAGCCTTCAAAGCTGGCCGCCCTGATCGTCAAGGTGATGCTGCCGAACCATTCACGATCGTCATTCCGCCACCGAACGTGACGGGATCTCTGCACATGGGGCACGCCCTCAACAACACGTTGCAGGATGTGCTGTGCCGTTTCGAGCGTATGCGCGGCAAGGACGTCCTCTGGCAACCGGGTACGGATCACGCCGGGATTGCCACGCAGATGGTCGTCGAACGGCAGATGATGGAGCGCCAGGAGCCGGACCGCCGCGCGATTGGGCGCGATACGTTCGTCGAGAAGGTCTGGACCTGGAAGGAAGAGTCTGGCGGCGTCATCATCAATCAGCTGAAGCGGCTCGGCGCTTCCTGCGATTGGTCGCGCGAACGCTTCACGATGGATGAAGGGCTCTCGCGCGCCGTTCTCAAGGTATTCGTCGAGCTATATCGCGCGGGGCTGATCTACAAGGATAAGCGCCTGGTCAACTGGGATCCGAAATTCCAGACAGCGATTTCCGATCTGGAAGTCGTGCAGGTGGACTCGCAAGGTTCGTTTAAATGGGACCGGGATTCAGAAGAGGCTTTCGACGCCGCCGCTCTGGACAAAGCCCTTGCGCGCGATCCGAGTGGACACATGTACCACTTCCGCTATCCGCTCACGCAAAAGGTCGATGGTTACGACAAGGACTATATCGTTGTCGCCACGACGCGGCCTGAAACGATGTTGGGCGACAGCGGTGTTGCCGTGCACCCAGAAGACGAACGGTACGCGGCTTTGCTTGCAGCCAAGGCGACCGTGACATTGCCGCTTGTCGGGCGCGAAATACCGATCGTAGCTGACGAATATTCCGATCCCGAAAAGGGAACGGGCGCAGTGAAGATCACACCGGCGCATGACTTCAACGACTTCGAAGTCGGCAAGCGTCACAATCTTGAGCAGATCAACATTCTCGACGAGATCGCCCAGCTCAATGAAAACGCGCCGGAAGCCTATCGCGGGCTTGATCGCTTCATTGCGAGAAAGCGGATCGTCGCCGATATGGACGCCGCCGGATTGCTTGAGAAGATCGAGCCGACTTCCCATACCGTCCCGCACGGTGACCGCTCGAATGTCGTTATCGAGCCCTGGTTGACCGACCAGTGGTACGTAAATGCCGCTGAACTTGCCAAGGACGCCGTCAAGGCGGTCGAGGACGGTCGTACGCGTTTTGTGCCCAAGAATTGGGAAAAGACGTATTTCGAATGGATGCGCAATATCCAGCCGTGGTGCATTTCACGACAGCTTTGGTGGGGGCACCAGATCCCGGCATGGTATGGGCCGGATGGTCAGGTATTTGTCGCCACTGACGAGGGTGAAGCGTTGGCCGAAGCCCTAACGCATTACGTTCAGAACGGAACTCTAACGACAGAGCGCGCCGACGAAATCGCCCGTGCCGGGACGGCAGATGCTCTGCTGAAACGCGATGAAGACGTGCTCGACACGTGGTTTTCATCCGGGCTCTGGCCGTTCTCGACCCTTGGCTGGCCGGACGAAACGCCGGAATTGCAGCGCTACTACCCGACGAATGTTCTCGTCACAGGCTTCGACATCATCTTTTTCTGGGTCGCCCGCATGATGATGATGGGCCTCCATTTCATGAAGGAGGTCCCGTTCCACGACGTCTACATCCATGCCCTCGTCCGCGATGAGAAGGGGCAGAAGATGTCGAAGTCGAAGGGCAACGTCATGGATCCCTTAGGCGTCATCGACTCCTATGGCGCCGATGCGTTGCGCTTCACCTTGTCGGCGATGGCCGCTCAGGGACGCGACATCAAACTGTCGACCCAGCGTGTTGAAGGCTATCGGAACTTCGCCACCAAACTCTGGAACGCGGCACGCTTCGCAGAGATGAACGAGTGTGTCCGCAAGTTCGATTTCGATCCTGCCGCGCTCGATGAAACTCTCAACAAGTGGATTGTTGGCGAAACCGAACGAGCCTCTGCAGCAGTAACAACCGGCCTTGAAGCCTACAAATTCAACGAAGCGGCGACGGCTGCCTATGAGTTCGTTTGGGGTATATTCTGCGATTGGTATCTCGAACTCATCAAACCGATCCTCAATGGGGATGACGAAGAGGCAAAGGCGGAAACACGCGCCTGCGTCGCCTGGGTGCTCGATCAGATTCTGAAAATGCTGCATCCGTTCATGCCCTTCATCACGGAAGAGCTTTGGGCACACATGGTGGAGCACGGAGAAAAACGTACCAGTCTCTTGACGCTGTCTCAGTGGCCTAAACTGTCCGAATTGCAGAACGCGGAGGCCGATGCCGAAATTGGTTGGGTCGTAGCCCTGATCTCGGAAATTCGCTCGGTTCGCAGCGAAATGAATATTCCGGCAGGCGCCAAAATACCGCTTGTGATCACCGGCGCTGATAAGGCGGCGCGCGAGCGGGCGGATCGCCACGAGGACACGATCGGCCGCTTGGCCCGTCTCGACTCGATCAGCTTTGATGCGACTGCGCCTAAGGGAGCTGCGATGATCGTCGTTGGCGAGACGACGGCAGCAATCCCGTTGGAAGGCGTCATTGACATGGAGGCCGAGCGCCGTCGTCTGGCCAAAGAGATTGGCGAAGCGCAAGGCAATCTCGACAAGATGGATGCCAAGCTCGCAAATCCAAACTTCGTAGCCAAGGCAAAGCCGGAAGCTGTTGAAGAGACCCGGGAGCGTAAGGCGGAGCTGGAAGGCATCATCAAGCGGTTGACCGCAGCCTTGAGGCGTCTCGAAGCCGCTTAAGTTAACTTCAATTCTTAAAAAGATGGGCCCGCGACTTCATTTCGCGGGCCTTTTCCGTTTTCCCGCCTTGCTGGTGCCGCATCAAGCGCCCATGTAGCAAGCCGGTTGGACATGATTTGGTCGTCCCAAAACAAAACTTCCGCCCACCGATAGCCCTTTGATCGCCGGAGTCGGGCGCTACACGAATTGCACGGTCAAACTTCCGTTGCTCAATTCTTGGCTGCGTATCCGCCAGTCCCGCGAGTTATCCACGGGGCAGGATTGGATTGGAGGAAATTTGTTTGCGACTCCTTCACTGTGTCTGTGTCGCCACTATGCGGCGTCCACGCCACGTTTGGGCCACAAACCCCGATCAATGTCCACCACGGTTGAACAGTCGCAGAGTGGGCGGGGTCTAAGGCGTTCGACGCGAGCGGGTTTGCGGGCCCGGCGTCAGCCTTATCCATTGTCGGGTCGGAATGATCCACGGGGGTGCGCAATGTGGCCCCGGGGCGTTTTGCTTCCTCTCACTGCGCGTATTTGAAGGTTAAAGGGAGAGAGATGAGCGCCAAGAAGTTCGACAAGGCGAAATTGCCCAGCAGACACGTGACCGAAGGGCCGACGCGCGCGCCGCATCGCTCTTATTATTACGCGATGGGTCTGACGGAAGAGCAGATTCATAATCCGTTTGTCGGCGTCGTCAGCTGCTGGAACGAAGCAGCGCCTTGCAACATCTCTCTCATGCGCCAAGCCCAGTCGGTGAAGACCGGGGTTGATGAAGGTGGCGGAACGCCGCGCGAATTCTGCACGATCACCGTCACAGACGGCATCGCGATGGGCCATCAGGGGATGAAGTCTTCGCTCGTGTCCCGTGAGGTGATTGCGGACTCAATCGAATTGACGATGCGCGGCCACTGCTACGACGCCATGGTCGGCATTGCCGGCTGCGATAAATCGCTGCCGGGCATCATGATGGCGATGCTTCGCCTCAACGTCCCATCTGTCTTCATGTACGGCGGCTCAATCCTTCCCGGCACCTATAAGGGCAAGGACGTCACCGTTGTCGACGTGTTCGAGGGCGTTGGCATGCACTCGGCGGGCCGGATGTCGGATTCCGATTTGCATGAACTGGAATGCGTTGCTTGCCCCTCCGCAGGCTCGTGCGGCGGACAGTTCACGGCCAATACGATGGCCTGTGTGTCCGAAGCTATAGGTTTGGCGCTGCCCGGCTCGGCCGGCGCGCCCGCGCCATATGAAAGCCGTGACGCATATGCTGCTGAGAGCGGCCGTGCCGTTATGCGTCTCGTTGCCGATGGGCTCCGCCCGCGAGACATCTGCACGCGTGAAGCATTCGAGAACGCGGCTGTCATCGTCGCTGCGACGGGTGGTTCCACCAACGCCGCATTGCATCTTCCAGCCATGGCGCACGAGGCAGGAATTGATCTCGATATCTTCGAAGTAGCAGAGATCTTTAAGCGTACGCCGTACATCGCCGACCTCAAGCCCGGCGGCAAATATGTTGCGAAGGACGTCTACGATATCGGCGGCGTACCGCAGATCCTGAAAGCGCTGTTGGAGGGCGGTTATCTCCACGGTGACTGTATGACGGTCAGCGGTAAAACGATGGCGCAGAATCTCGAAAACGTGAAATTCAATACGGAACAAAAGGTTGTCTACCCGGTTTCAAATCCCATATCGCCGACTGGCGGTGTTGTGGGACTGCGCGGCACGTTGGCTCCCGATGGAGCAATCGTGAAGGTGGCCGGCATGAAGAAGCTGACCTTCCGTGGACCTGCGCGTGTGTTCGACTGTGAAGAGGATGCATTCGAAGCCGTCGATCGCCGTGAATACAACGAGGGCGACGTCTTCATCATCCGCTATGAGGGACCGAAGGGTGGGCCCGGTATGCGTGAAATGCTCTCGACGACAGCGGCTCTCTATGGACAAGGCGTAGGCGACAAAGTCGCTCTCATCACAGATGGCCGGTTCTCTGGCGCGACCCGCGGTTTCTGCATCGGGCACGTTGGGCCTGAGGCGGCCGTAGGTGGTCCCATTGGGCTCGTCCGCAATGGTGACATGATTTCGATCGATGCCGACAAGGGCACGCTCGACCTCGAAGTTTCCGAAGCTGAACTCGAAGCTCGTCGGGCGCAATGGCAGGAACCTGCCAACGCCTATCAGAGCGGTGTGTTGAGGAAGTACGCAAATCAGGTTGGGCCCGCGCGGTACGGTGCGGTCACCCACGCTGGTGGAAAGGCGGAAGTTCACTGCTATGCGGACATATAAGCGCAAGAATGGGTTGATTGCCGCAGCCTGCTTGGCGGCTGTGACGATGGCGGGTCCGGTGACGGGCCACGCTGCCGTACCGCAGTTCGTGTCGGCGGAAGAAGCGCTGCGCCAAGGTGTCAGCGCTTACAACGGCGGCTATTACGAAATCGCGATTCCTGCGTTGGAGCACGCGGCAGCTAAGGACCTGTTCCTCGCGCAATACTATCTCGCGCGACTTTACGCTGACAATAACAGTGCGCATACGGATCATGCTAAGGCGTACATGCTCTATCAGAAGATTGCGAACGAGTATGCCGACGCCGATCCCGATGATGATACCCGCGCACCTTATGTCGCCCGTGCCCTGACTGCGCTTGCCGGATACGTTCGGCTTGGTCTCCCCGAAATCGGACTGCGAGCAGACCCGGCGCTGGCCGCTGAATATCTCAATCACGCGGCTCTGTTCTTCAATGATGAAGACGCGCAATTCGAGTTGGCAAAGCTGCAGTTGCATGGTGACGGCGTCGCACCAGACATTGCACGCGCCAAGCATCTGCTGGCAATCATAGCCCAGAAAGGGCATGCCGGAGCGCAGGCGTTCTTGGCTGATCTCTACTGGCGCGGCAAGTTCATGCCTAACGATCCGGTACGCGCTTTGGCGCTGATTTCGGTTGCCGTAAAGAATGCCCCGCCGCAAGATCGCGTCTGGATCGAGGACACATATCAGAACATCTATTGTGGCGCTTCGAAGGGGGTCCGCAGTCAAGTGACTGGCATGGTCGCTGAGTGGGACACGCGTTATGGCCGCAAGCCCGAAGTCCGCGACCAGAGTTCCTTGGGCTTGCTGGACCAGAGCCCAGAGCGCACATGTTCTAACGGCGAAGTCGTGCCATTGCGATTGGACCAGCAAGCGCCGGGATCCTCCAATCAAATCGAAGCTTCAAGTCGCCCGAGCAGCACATCGTCGACCCGCTTTATGACGGGAACGACAGCACCTGGGACGGGTGAGTTCCGCAACGTCGGTGCGTCGACAGAAGGCGGTCGCTAACGCAGGCCTCAGTTTTTTATCGTTGATTTTCGGACCGGCCACACGATTGACGGCAGCCGACCCTCCTTACATCGTCAATTCGACCCACACAGGGACATGGTCCGAAGGCTTTTCCCAGCCGCGCGTTTCACGGTCGATTCCGGCCGAATCTAGTCGATCTGCCGCCTGCGGTGACAGCAGAATATGATCGATGCGAATGCCATCGTTCTTTTGCCAGGCTCCAGCCTGATAGTCCCAAAACGTATGCTGATCAGGTCCCGGTGCCGTTGCGCGGACAGCGTCGTAATATCCGAGGTTGATCAGCCTGCGAAAAGCCGTCCGGCTTTCGGGCTGAAAAAGCGCATCATTGGTCCAGGCCTGAGGTCTCTTCGCATCCTCCGGCGTCGGAATAACGTTGTAATCGCCCGCAACGGCAACGGGCATCTCTTCTGCCAGTAAAGCCTTCATGCGCGCTTCCAGTCGCATCATCCAGGAAAGCTTGTAAGAGAACTTCTCCGACCCGATGGGGTTGCCGTTTGGCAGGTAGAGCGACACGACGCGAACCGCTCCGTTCGCTGTAGAAACCGTTGCTTCGAGATAGCGGGCCTGCACATCATCATCATCGCCCGGCAGTCCGATCATGACGTCTTCGACACTGGATTTGGAGAGGATGGCAACGCCATTGAAGCCCTTCTGGCCATGCGTTGTGACCTGATAGCCAAGATCCTGAAACGGCTCAGCGGGAAAGTTGGAGTCGATACTCTTTATTTCCTGCAGGCAGACGACGTCCGGGTTCGCTTCACGCAACCAGGTCAAAGTTGTTTCGATCCGGGCTTTGACCCCGTTGATGTTCCAAGTCGCGATTTTCATGCAATGGCACCGATCGGAGGTCAGATCGAAAAGCTTGTGCCGCAGCCGCAGGAAGCGGTTGCGTTGGGGTTCCTGATCTGGAACGAGGCGCCGATCAATTCGTCGACGAAGTCGATTTCGGAGCCGACCAAAAAGCCAAGAGAGACGGGATCAATTAAGACTGTCGCGCCATCCCGCTCTAGTACGGTATCGTCATCTTCGCGTTGCGCCACGAGATCGAATTTGTACTGAAAGCCTGAACAGCCGCCACCATCGACGCTGACACGCAGCATCGAGTTGTCCTTTTCGGTAGCAACAATTTCCGCAATGCGCTTGGCGGCGCGTTCGGTGACGGTGACTTTATGATCCATCGCATCCATCATTAATGGCGGTCTTCCGAGAGGTTTGCCAACAAGGCTTGCTCTCGTATAGGGGACTCGCTCATGAAGATAGGGCGCCGCGCCACCCTGTCAAACGGCAAGCGGCCTAATGAGAAAGACGCGCTTCATGACAATCGGCCGGCGCCAATTAGATTCATCGCCCGATAGGGACGATTACGGCGAAACACTGCCGCCCGGAGCGCGCAGTATGGCGGATTATGCGGCTAGCAGCGTTCCCAGTCGCGGTCGCGAGCATGCTGAACAGGAGTGTACAACACGTAGTCCTTTTCAGCGCGACCGTGACCGCATTCTGCATTCGACGCCCTTCCGCCGTCTTACATATAAGACGCAGGTCTTCGTTTTTCACGAGGGTGACCACTATCGTACGCGCCTGACACATAGTTTGGAAGTCGCACAGATTGCCCGCACCGTGGCCCGGCAGCTTCGGCTTGATGAGGACCTGGCCGAGGCCCTGGCGCTTGCCCATGACCTTGGACATTCCCCTTTCGGACATGCCGGTGAGCGCGCTCTGGACCATGCCATGACCGACTACGGCGGCTTTGACCATAACGCTCAGTCACTGCGTGTCGTTATGCGCCTGGAACGCAAATATCTGGGGTTTGACGGCCTCAATCTCACCTGGGAGACGTTGGAAGGCTTGGCTAAGCATAATGGGCCCGTCGCCCACGGACCCGACCACCCGGTTGCGAAGGTGCTGCGGGTGCTGGAGCGCTGGCGGAGCCTTGAATTGGATCAGTATGCAAGCGCCGAAGCTCAGGTAGCTGCACTCTCCGATGATATCGCTTACGTCAACCACGACATCGATGATGCCCTGCGTGCGGGGCTTCTCTCTATCGCCGATATTGCCGAGGCCCCTCTCGCCGGAGAAGTGGCGCGCAATGTGCAGACCACGATCCGAGAACATGATGATCCCCGCGTCATTTACGAAATCACGCGCAGGATGATCACAATCATGATTAGTGACTGCGTTGACCACTCCCGGCAATGCCTTAGAGCGCTGGCACCGCGCTCACCAGACGACATCCGGCGAGCAACGATGTCCGTCGTTGCGTTTTCTCCCGAATTGGAAGCTCAGATAAAGGATCTCAAGCGCTTCATGTTCGACCGCGTTTACCGCCACCCGCGGGTGATGCGGGTGATGACGCGGGCGGAAACCATCGTTTGCGACCTATTTCAGCGCTATCTGAATGAACCCGATGAATTACCAGAGGCATGGCGGTCCGCCGCGCAGGGCCTGAGTGACCGGCGCTATGCGCGCCTCGTCGGTGATTTTGTATCAGGAATGACCGACCGCTTGGCCATCGCCGAGCATCGGCGGTTGTTTGACGCCACGCCGGAATTGCGATAGCCGGGCATGCCGGTTGCTGCTGCGCGAGCTTTCGCGTTTGCGGGCGCCGTTTCTAACTTCTTAAATTGAGGTCTCACACCGCATGAACGTGTTCGAACACGTTGAAGGGCTGATCCGCGCCGCGCTGGAAGCCATGAAAGCCGACGGCGAACTGCCGTCCGATTTGGAAGTGTCGGCAATCGAGGCTGAAACGCCGCGCGATCCGTCACACGGGGACTTCGCGACCAACGCAGCCATGGTCCTGGCAAAAAAAGCCCGGCAGAAACCGCGCGACATCGCCGAGAAGCTAAAAGCCCGACTTGAGGCCGACCCTGACATTGAGGGGGCGGAAGTTGCCGGGCCGGGCTTCCTGAACATCAGGTTCAAGGCGTCGTTCTGGCAGCGCTTGGTCGGCGCCATTCTTGCTGAAGGTGAGACCTACGGCCGCCTGCCTATCGGCAAGGGCACGAAGATCAACGTCGAATATGTCTCCGCCAACCCCACAGGGCCGATGCATGTCGGCCATTGTCGTGGCGCAGTGTTCGGTGATGCCCTCGCCAATCTTTTGGCATTTGCGGGCTATGACGTGACGCGTGAGTACTACGTCAACGATGCCGGGAATCAGGTGGACGTCCTCGCGCGCTCGGCTTTCCTGCGTTATCGGGAAGCGCTGGGCGAGGACATCGGCGAAATTCCGGAAGGGTTGTACCCCGGCGATTATCTCAAGCCGGTAGGAGAGGCACTGGCCAAAAAGCATGGCCGCGAACTGCTTCAAGCGAACGAAGACTGGCTACCCGTCGTACGCCAGACCGCCATCGAAATGATGATGGCGATGATCCGAGAGGATCTGGCCGCACTCAACATTCGTCACGACGTCTTCTTCTCGGAGGCCTCCCTCATCCAGGACGGCACGGACCAGGTAGCCGCGGCTATAGACCTCTTAAAGCAGAAGGGGTTGATCTATGAGGGCCGGCTCCCGAAGCCGAAAGGACACGACGATGACGAGTGGGAAGATCGTGAGCAGATCTTGTTCCGCTCTACGGAGTTTGGCGATGACGTTGACCGGGCCTTGGTAAAATCTGACGGCGGATACACGTATTTCGCGTCCGACATCGCCTACCATTACAACAAACTGCAGCGCGGCTTCGAACAGCTGATCAACGTCTTCGGTGCGGATCACATCGGCTATATATCGCGCATGAAGGCTACTGTTGCGGCCCTGTCCGACCGCAAAGCGAGCCTGGACATAAAGATCTGCCAGCTCGTTAAACTATTTCGCGCGGGCGAGCCTGTCCGGATGTCAAAGCGTGCCGGCACTTTCGTAACGCTGCGTGATGTCGTCGATGAAGTGGGCCGTGACCCTGTTCGCTTCATGATGCTTTACAGGAAGAACGACGCGCCCCTGGACTTCGACTTTGCCAAGGTGACGGAGCAGTCAAAAGACAATCCGGTGTTCTACGTTCAGTACGCGCATGCTCGTATCGCGTCGGTTTTCCGCAACGCTACACAGGCTTTCCCCAGCTTGAGCACGTCAAATGAAGCTTTAGCGGCGGCCGACCTGTCCAAGCTGACAGATCCTGGGGAAATTCAATTGGTTAAGCTGCTCGGAAGCTTCCCTCGGGTCATTTCGGGCGCGGTCGCTGCCCACGAGCCGCATCGCCTTGCCTTTTACCTCTATGATTTGGCGCAAGCCCTTCATTCTCAATACAATCGTGGCAATGATTCGCCACATTTGCGCTTTATCGACAGCAACGACATGGGCGTAACCGCAGCTCGGCTCGCCATCATATCAGCCACTCGGCAGGTAATATCCTCTGGACTGGGTGTGCTCGGTGTCGAGGCCCCGAACGCAATGCGTTAGACTCACGATTCGTAAAGAGGGTTTAGCGCAGGCGGTTAGAAAGAGGGTTACCCGAGATGGCACGTTCAGATGGATATGGTACGCGCCCCGGCCATCCGGCTCCGCAACAGCAACATGGTCACCCGTTGGACCAGTCCGCAGCGCCGCAACATGGTCAGCAAAACAGCGGTTGGCCGAATGGCCAGGACTATGGTGGGCAGTACCCGCAGGACCCCTATTGGCAGCAGCCTGTTCCGCCGCAAGGTCGGTATGAACCCGTCGCCCCTGGCGGATACGGCCAACCAATCGAGCCTGTGCCGCCGCCTGATCCGCGATATCCCTCAGCCCCCCAGCACAATCCGTATGGGGGCGGCCAAGATGGCTATCACTACCCGCAAGCGCCGGGCTTCGAGCCTTACGACTCCGCATCGCAGCCAAGCCTAGGGATTCCAAATCAAGGAAATCCCGGAGCGGGATATGGCGCGCCACCGGAGTTCCCGTCCTACCCTGAGCCGGCGCTTGGTGGGTATGCGCCGCCATATGAACCTCAGCAGTATCAGCCTACGCGCGAACCCCATCTCGATCCGGGACGGGGCTACCCCGCTGCGGGGGATATGCACGGTCAATTCCAAGATTATCTGCAACCGACCGCGCCTTCTATGCCGGAAGAACCTGTTGTGCCGGGATATCCCGATTTGGGCTCGCGCAATGCGTTCGATACTGAGCGCCCAGGACTACGCGGTTCGGAATTCGAGGATTGGCCTCGCAACGAAGAGCAGGGCAATCACGATTTTGGCGGCTACGATCCGTCGTCCCAATTCACTCCGGCAGCTGCCGCGCACGGTGAGTATGCCGATGGTGGTTGGGGACAGCAGGAGGCTGGTAGCAACTTTGCCCTCGATTCTGGCCCGATCTTCGCCAGCGCTGGCTACGATGCGACGCAGGATTTAGCGCTGCATGCGGAGTATGACGACGAAGAAGAATATGAAGACGACGAACCGGCAGAGCGCCCGCGCTCTCGCATCGGTTGGATCGTAATGGCGTTGGTCGGTACCGTGATGATCGGCGGCGCTATGGCCTATGGCTACAAGATTGTCGTTGGCCCGAGTGCGACGCAAGTCGCAAGCACACCTGTCGTAAAGGGGGCGTCCCAGCCACCCAAGGTGCGTCCTGAAGACCCGGGCGGACGCAGCTTCGATCACACTGATTCGAAAATTCTCGGCCGTCTGAGCGAGCCGCGTAACTCCGGTGCTGCCGACGATGGCTCGCGCCGTGTTTCGACAGTGATGATCGGCCGCAACGGCGACATCGTTACCCCGCGCTCCGCACCAACTCCTTCGGAGACACCGCCGAACAACCCCGTTGTGGCAGTCCCCGGTTTGACGCTGGTCGATGGGTTTGGCGGGGCTGCAACGCGCCCGCCAGTTACTCCGACTGCGGCCACCAATACGCCTCAGCAACCGATTGTCGTACAGCCGCCGGCTTCTACCGGGCCTCGCTCTCCGGCACGCCCTGTCGTAATTACACGCGATCAGGGAACGTCGGGTTCGTCGAGCGCTGCGCCTCCACCTGCAGCAAAGCCGGCCGATACGTCTGAGCGTGTCACGAGTGCGCGCGTCGCCGCTGCAGCGCCGAAGAATACCGCACCTGTCACAACGGCTTCGACCGGTCCGAGTACTTCAGCAGCAGCATCTGCCGGGTACGTTGCTGTTCTGGCTTCCGTTCCGGTCTCTACGACAAGTCGAGTGGATGCTCTGGCTCAATACGCAGACCTGCAGCAGAATTACTCGAGTGTCCTAGGGTCGCGTACGCCGGACGTCCGTGAGGCAAACCTCGGCTCTCGGGGACGCTATCATCGCTTGATGGTTGGGCCGCCGGGTTCCAAGGAAAGCGCCGCGCAGCTCTGCAGCCAGCTTAAGGTCGCCGGATATTCCGGTTGCTGGATTACGACGTACTAGTCGCGCACCCCACATGCGTCACGCATTCATCACCGGGCTTGCGGGGCCCGAACTTGGTCCGGATGAAGCGCTTTTTCTGCGCGAAACAGAGCCGGTTGGCATCATCCTATTCGCGCGGAACTGCGTCTCCCATGAGCAGATCCGGCGACTTGTCAACGATGCGCTGCAAGCCATCGGTAGCGATGAGGTTCTCACACTCATCGATCAGGAAGGCGGGCGCGTACAGCGTCTGCGACCACCGCTTGGCCGCGCGCTTCCACCCGGACGTGCCTATCTCACGGCGGCAGGTGGCGATGTCGCGCCGGCAGCAAAATCCGCAGAACTCGTCTACAGGCTTTTGGCCGACGATCTTCGAGCGCTCGGGCTCAATACTGATTGCGCGCCAGTCCTTGATGTCCCCGTCATGGGATCCCACAACATTATTGGCGATCGCGCTTATGCAACAGCAGCGGCACCGGTGGCCGAATTGGGGCTCTCAGTTGCGAAGGGGCTCGCCGCTGGCGGCGTTTTGCCCGTAATCAAACACATACCTGGCCACGGACGCGCCGTGTGCGATAGCCATATCGAGCTACCCACGGTTGATGCGTCCGCCGACGAATTAGCGGCCAGTGACTTTGCGCCGTTCAAAGCGGCTGCCCACCTGCCCGCAGCGATGACGGCGCATGTCGTTTATTCTAGCATCGATCCAGACGAGCCTGCGACAACGTCTAGCAAAGTCATTTCTGAAGTTATCCGTGGGGCGATCGGCTTCGACGGCCTACTGATGAGCGACGACGTGTCCATGCAGGCCCTGACAGGATCTCTGCGCTCTCGGGCGGAACGCGCACTGGCAGCGGGCTGCGACGTGGCGTTGCATTGCAACGGCCGCCTCGACGAGATGCAATTGGTTGCCAGCGGTGTTCCGTCTTTGGACGGGGAGGCGGCCCGGCGATTTGACGTGGCGTGGCGGACAACGACCGCCGTAGAACCCTATGATAAGGCCGAGGCCGAAGCTGCCTTGGCGCAGATCCTGGATCAAGGCTCCGCAGCTGAATCGGTATAAACTGCAAGAGCCGCAAACAAGACCACTGCGCGCAAACCCTGAAATCAGGACGTAAAGAACCATCGCTATGGACGATGATGACAAAGGCCCGACTGTTGAGACTTCCGATTGGAACAGCCCGGTAGAACAGGCTGTGGCCGGCGACGAGGAGGCCCTTGTTGTCGACGTCGCGGGGTTTGAGGGGCCGCTCGACCTGTTGTTGGCATTGGCGCGCACGCAGAAGGTCGACATTTCCAAAATTTCGATCCTGTCGCTCGCCGAGCAGTATCTCACGTTCATTGCTGAAGCACGGCGGCTGCGTCTTGAGCTCGCTGGCGACTATCTCGTGATGGCGGCGTGGCTGGCGTATCTTAAGTCCAGATTGTTGCTGCCGCGCGAGGATACGCCGGACGATCAGATAAGCGCCGAAGAGATGGCACAACGGCTGGCATTCCGCCTTATGCGGCTTGAAGCGATGCGCAAGGCGGCAGCGGAGCTTATGACGCGGCCGCGCCTCGGCCGCGACGTCTTTGCGCGCGGGATGCCTGAAACGATCAAGGCTGTGCGGGAAACGGCGTGGACGGCGGATCTATATGAGCTGCTTAAGGCCTACGCTATACAACGGCAGCGGACCGTCAAGGTCGTGCACCGGGTTGCGGCGCGGAAGGTCTGGTCCATCAAGGATGCGCGTCGCCGTCTGGAAAGACTCGTCGGCGATACGACAGGCGTCTGGGTTCAGCTTGATAGTTTCATCGCTGAGTATTTGCCTCTCGACGAGGAGGAAAGAACTGTGCGTGCCAGCTCTTTCGGTGCGACCCTGGAGATGGCTCGTGAAGGACTTGTCGAACTACGTCAGGAAGCGCCCTTCGCTGCAATTTTTATGCGTCGACGCGATCCTGCCGCCTGAGGCGGCAACGTTGCGCGACGCTGTGAAAGGTGACGGATGAATCCTTTTAACAGGCCTCCTGCCAACGGGCCGAAGCTGACATTGGTGCCAACGGGACCTGAGGCTTCGCAGCCCGACGATACCCAGGCGACGCACACAGATAATGTCGCGACGTTGCCTCTGGCCGATCAGAACAACAAGTTGCGCATCGTTGAAGCCTTATTGTTTCAGGCTACCGCGCCAATGGCAGAAGCGCAGCTTGCGGAACACTTAGAAGCAGATGCTGATGTCGCTGGCATCTTGAGGGAACTGCAGGCGTTTTACGCTAATCGAGGTATCAACCTCGTACGCATATCGGGCAAATGGGCTTTTCGGACTGCGACCGACTTGTCGTATCTCTTGGAGCGCCACTCTGTTACCGAGCGGCGGCTATCGAAAGCAGCACTCGAGACGTTGGCGATTGTTGCTTATCACCAGCCCGTCACGCGGGCTGAGATTGAAGATGTCCGGGGTGTCTCAACATCGGCAGGCACACTCGACATCCTGCTGGAAACAGGATGGATACGGCCGCGGGGACGCCGTCGTGCTCCCGGGCGCCCCGTAACCTATGGGACGACCGAGCGGTTTTTGGAGCACTTCAACCTTGATAGCATAAGGGATTTACCGGGCCTTTCCGAGTTGAAAGGTGCCGGGCTCCTGGACTCATCACTGCCGACGGGCTTCAACATGCCCGAACCCAAGGACGTGGCCGCGTTGATGCCGGATGAATTACCATTGGATGCCGAAGACGAGGAGCCCGAAGAGCAAAGCGAAATGGATCTACCTATTCGCGATGCGGAGGAGCCGGATTCTACCGACGAATCCGGTGCTTCCACGGTCTAACCCAGAAGTCGTAACGGCCATCACGATTGCACAAATCATCATAGCCCTTATATGCTCGTTTCTTGAGCGGACAAATCAACATAGCCGAGGACAGAGCAGAGCATGGGGCGTACACGGTGCGGCTGAATGAATGGATACCGCGCTGGTCTGGGGCGTCAGCCACCGCAGAAGCGCCGGCTGCGAGTTCGCGTGGGCGGGCGGCCGCATCCTTCGCAGCACGTGTGACATTCGAAGACGTTTCTCGCCGCTATGGCGACATCTATGCGCTGCGGGATTTTAACCTCGACATTGCTCCAGGCGAGGTTGTTTGCTTGTTGGGGCCATCGGGCTGCGGAAAGACAACGCTGCTGCGCATTACGTCTGGAATCGAGAAACCGTCTGCAGGCCGCTTGCTAATCAACGACCGGGAAGTCGCCGGTCCAGATCGCTTCGAACCGCCAGAGCGCCGAAACGTCGGTTTGATGTTCCAAGACTTCGCGCTCTTCCCACATTTGACGATCCTAGACAATGTCGCGTTCGGTCTGAGAGCCCTGCCGCGGGAAGAGGCACATCGCGAGGCCATGGCGATCCTGGCACGCGTCGGCCTCGAGCGATATGCGAGCAGCTATCCGCACATCCTATCGGGCGGCCAGCAACAGCGCGTGGCTCTTGCCCGTGCCATTGTCCCTCGTCCGTCTGTCATGCTGATGGACGAGCCGTTCTCCGGCCTTGATGTACAACTTCGTGAAACAATGCAGGAGGAAACCCTGGCCTTGTTACGCGAAACGCGCTCCACATCGATCATCGTGACGCATCACCCCGAGGAAGCCATGCGGCTGGGTGATCGCATCGCCGTCATGCGTGCGGGGCGCGTCGTTCAGGTCGGTAAAGCTGAGGATATGTACAGCCGCCCATCCGAGCTGTTCATCGCGCGCATGTTCTCGGAAATTAATGAAGTCCCCCAGACTGTGACGGGCGGCGAAATCGCGAGCCCCATCGGACGCATCCCCGCATTGGGCATGTCAGACGGCACCAAGGCGACGTTGTGTATCCGCCAGCGCGGCATTGAACTAAGGTCTGCGGGCGAGGGTTTGGCTGGCCGTATTTTGCACGTTCGCTTTCTCGGAGACATCATACTTGTTGAAATTGGCGTGAGCGGCTTCGATGTGCCGCTGCACGCGCGCCTTCCAGCGGGCAATGGAAGTTGGCACAAAGGCGCAGAAGTGGGCGTCTCGATTGATCCGGAAGGCGTGCTTGTTTTCCCCTCGAACGGCAGCAATAATGGAACATTGCCAGCGAGTTAGTCGGTTTGTGATGGATGAACCGCCACTTGCTTGCTCGCTCGCAACCTTTCTGCGATAGTCTCCCTTCGAGTAATCCAACATAACGCGACGACAACCGTCGCAGGAGCTAGCAACCTATGGGTGCAACTAGCATTTGGCACTGGGTCATCCTACTTTTGATCGTGGTGCTATTATTTGGCCGCGGCAAGATCTCGGAAGTAATGGGCGACGTCGCCAAGGGTATAAAGAGCTTTAAGAAGGGCATGGCGGACGAAGAAGATACCGCCAAGGCTAAGTCCGACGCTCCTAAGACCATCGATCACGCCTCGACCGTGTCTGAGAAGTCTGAGACGCAGAGCACCAAGGTCGGTTAATGGGCCGCGCGCGGAGAAGGGCGTAACCGGTAGCTATCTGAGCTGCCGGGACGCTTTGACACCGCGGTCTGGCGAGTACGCATTCCATGTTCGACATTGGTTGGAGCGAGCTGCTGATCCTGGGCATCATCACCCTGCTTTTTGTGGGGCCTAAAGAGTTGCCCGTTTTTCTGCGCACCATCGGACGCTTTACAAGCGTCGTCCGCAAGCAGGCGGCCGAATTCCGCGCCCAGTTTGACGAGGCGATGCGAGACACCGAACTGGACCAGATCCGCAAGGATGTGGCGGGGCTACGCGATGAAGTCTCCAGCACGGTGCGGCAGGCGAAGAGTTCCGTCGAAAGCGAGTTGGCGGAAGCTACCCGAGAGGCGGATATTGTAGCCAAAAGCGCGCAAACCCCCGCCCTTCCGAAGGCAGGGTCGACAGAGGCGGCGAGCGCGGTGCAGACTGAAACCGTGGACGCACCTCAGAAGGCACCGGAAGCGGTGGCTGAGCCAGTTCCTGTTGCTGTGCCTGCCGGCACACCCGTACCGACCCAGCAAGAAGAGAAGAGCCGATTATGAGTGTCGAGGACACCGGCACCCGGGACGGCCAGGAAGAAATCAACGCATCGAAGGCGCCGCTGCTCGAACATTTGATTGAGCTACGCACCCGGTTGATCTACGCGGTCGGCGCCTTTTTTGTCATGTTCCTGCTGTGCTTTACGGTTTCCAAGCAGATCTACAATATTTTGCTCTGGCCGTTTGTGAGCGTTGTCGGCGCCGGCAACGCTAAAACAATCTATACGCACCTGCTCGAAAAGTTTTTTGTCGACATCAAAGTCGCCATGTTCGGCGCCGCCTTTCTGTCGTTCCCGGTCGTCGCGTGGCAAGTCTACAAATTTGTTGCGCCCGGTCTCTACAAGAACGAGCGAGCGGCTTTCCGTCCCTACTTGATCGCTACGCCGCTTCTGTTCTTGCTCGGCGCCTCGATCGTTTATTTCATCGCGATGCCGCTTCTGGTGCGCTTCTCCGTTGGTTTCGAACAGCTGGGCGATGCCACCCATGCCGAAATCGCGCTGCTTCCGAAGGTCAGCGAGTACCTGTCTCTGGTCATGACGTTGATCATGGGGTTCGGGATTTGCTTTCAGCTTCCCGTCGTACTGACGCTGTTGGCACGTGCTGGCGTTGTGGATTCCAAAGCACTGGAAGCTGCGCGGCGGTATGCGTTCGTCGGCATTTTTGCTGCAGCAGCGATCTTGACCCCACCGGACGCTATTTCAATGATCATAATGGCCTTGCCTACGTGCCTTCTCTATGAAGCTTCGATCATCGCCGTCCGGCATGTCGAGAAAAAGCAAAAGGCAGAGGCGAAGTCTGAATCGTCATCCTGACGCGGCTTGATGCTGCTGCGATTGCCGGTCCGGAGTACGCCGCTGGACCGGCAGCTCTACCCGTTTTATAGCTCGCCCTACTTTCCGAACGATACTACGAGGCCTCACGTGTTCGATATCAAGTGGATTCGCGAAAATCCCGACGCCTTTGATGCAGGCTTAAAAAAGCGCGGTCTGGAGTCCGCTGCTGGCAAGCTCATCGAAATTGATGAGGCGCGACGCAGCCATCTGACAGCTCTTCAAGACGCGCAAAGCCGCCGAAACGCAGCCTCCAAAGAGATCGGCAAGGCCATGGCTGCCAAGGATCAGGCGGCGGCCGACAAACTCAAGGCTGAAGTCGCGGATTTGAAGGAGCGCATCCAGACCGGCGAGGAGAAAGCGCGCGAGCTCGAGATGCAGCTTAATGAGGTGCTCTCGGCCATCCCCAACCTGCCGCTCGACGATGTGCCACTCGGAGCCGATGAGAACGACAACGTTGAAGTGCGCCGTTGGGGCGAACCTCCGAAATTTGATTTTGAGCCCAAACAGCATTTTGAGGTGGGGGAATCCCTCGGCCTTATGGATTTCGAAACAGCGGCAAAGATCTCTGGCGCACGTTTTGTTGTGCTGAAGGGAGCGTTGTCGCGGCTCGAACGCGCGATCGCATCCTTCATGATCGATCTGCATACCGGCGAGAACGGTTACACGGAATACAATCCGCCTCTGCTGGTGAAGGATGCGGCTGCGTATGGTACCGGCAACTTGCCCAAGTTCGCCGAAGACTTATTCCGTACGACGGAAGGTTTCTGGCTCATTCCAACCGCGGAAGTTTCGCTGACCAACATGGTCCGCGATGAAATCATACCGGCAGATCAACTGCCGATGCGTTGTACGGCATGGACACCGTGCTTCCGCTCGGAAGCGGGTTCAGCCGGCCGGGATACGCGCGGAATGATCCGTCAGCACCAATTCTCTAAGGTCGAATTGGTCTCCATCACGACGCCGGAAGCATCACTTGATGAGCATGAGCGCATGACGGCAAGCGCCGAAAAGGTGCTGCAGCGTCTCGAACTCCCGTATCGCACCATGTTGCTGTGCACAGGGGATATGGGCTTTGCATCGCGTAAAACCTACGACATTGAGGTGTGGCTGCCAGGTCAGAATGCCTACCGTGAGATTTCAAGCTGCTCCGTGTGTGGTGACTTCCAGGCGCGGCGTATGAATGCGCGTTACCGCGCCGGAGATAAGGACGTACGCTTTG
Source organism: Filomicrobium sp. (assembly GCF_025698805.1). Classification (NCBI taxonomy): domain Bacteria; kingdom Pseudomonadati; phylum Pseudomonadota; class Alphaproteobacteria; order Hyphomicrobiales; family Hyphomicrobiaceae; genus Filomicrobium; species Filomicrobium sp. Next base: position 514,011 of record NZ_JAILWT010000003.1, on the reverse strand, counting down.
TCCATACGCTCAACGGTTCCGGGCTCGCCGTAGGTCGCACGATGGTCGCGATCCTTGAAAACTTCCAGCAGGCCGATGGGACTGTCATCGTCCCGAAGGAGTTGCGTCCCTATATGGGAGGAATGGAACGGATCGAACCGGCCGCCTGATGCGGCTGCATGAGGTGATATGCGCATACTTGTAACCAACGACGACGGCATCAATGCTCAGGGGCTCACGGTCCTGGAGGAGATCGCACATGAGCTGTCCGATGATGTCTGGGTTGTCGCTCCTGAGACAAATCAGTCTGGCTCGGCACACTCCCTGACGATCCATGAGCCATTGCGATGCCGCGAGGTTGCCGAGCGCAAATTTGCCATCCGCGGGACACCCACGGACTGCGTCATTATGGGTGTGCGCCATATCCTCCTGAACACTCCGCCGGACTTAGTCCTGTCGGGAGTGAACCATGGTTCGAATCTCGCGGAAGACGTGACGTACTCCGGCACTGTTGCCGGCGCCATGGAAGGCGCGATGCTCGGTATCCCCTCGATCGCCATGAGCCTTACATGCGGCTTCGACAAGAACGGTGACATCCATTGGGACACTCCGCGCTCCCATGGCCCGGAACTCATCAGAAGGCTGCTGAAGAACCAGCTGCCTGCGGGCGTCTTGATCAATGTTAATTACCCCGATCTCCCGCCGGATGAGGTTTCCGGCATGATGATCACGACCCAGGGACATCGAGATCAAAACCTACTCAACATCGACGAGCGGCTTGATCCTTGGGGGCGGTCTTATTTCTGGTTTGGCTTTGAGCGGCGTCTCTCTCACCCCGTCGAGGGAAGTGATTTGTGGGCGATCGCCAATGGATTGATTTCCGTCACGCCGTTGCATGCCGATTTGACCCATGCGGCCGCGCATGCGGCGCTCACGGGAATTTTCTCGGATACGCGTAGCAAACCTCGCAAACTCGGCTGAATTATTTTTGTCGGGGGAACATCCCCCGACACACGAACCAAGACGCAGAGTAGTCACGCATTTGACAAATCCGCGTCGCACGCACGCCAAGTCCCCCTCACAATCAAATCGTATGTCTGACGTTCAGACGTGCCGATATCTTGCACCCCGGCTTCGCTGTGGCGGCGAAGTTGGTCGCAGCCGAGCCGGCACAAGCGCGAATCGAGGCGGTTTATTAAGCGGGACCAGCCAAGCGTTAATCGCTCGTTAACTGATTAAGGGTTAACAAATAGGCTGGTATAGAGGTGCGTATCATGAATGAGTTGCTATATTTGCGAGCCGGCCGACGCCACATTCTCCGCGTCGTTACGCCGGTTGCCTTGGCATTGAGTGGCCCCCTTCTCGCAGGCTGCAGCGCCGACATTACCCGCTTCGACAGCCCCAGCTTCGCATTTAATGACAGTACCGGTTCTGTAGATCGGTCGTCTGGTTACGGTGCAACGAACCTGTCCGACCAGTCGCCGGGTGCCGATTACGGTCGTTCTTACACCGGGCCCGTAACGAGCACGGAACCGAACGTTCGCTCATCAAGATTGCCGGACGTCGCAGAGAACTCCGATAATAGCTACGGTAACCAGCGCTCTCCCTATTCCGGCGGCCGCAACAACAACTATGCCGACAGTGGATACCGCGCACCGTCTCCGCAACGCCAGTACGACTCCGGGCGTTCATCATCGGGCCAGACCATTGTCGTTCAATCCGGCGATACGCTTTATGGGCTTTCGCGGCGTCACGGTGTTGAACTTGCGGAGTTGATGTCCGTTAATGGATTGACCAGTTCGCAGCTGCATCCAGGCCAGCGTTTGACATTACCCGGCGGCGCATCAGCTGCACCGCGCTCCTATAATTCGCCATCACAAACGGCGTCAGTTCAACAGCCATCAACCTACAGTGCTCCGACGACGACACGGCCCGCAACGCAGTCCGATTGGGGTGGGAGCTATACGGTTGTGTCCGGCGACTCCCTTTACAATATCGCACGTCGCCACGGCACAACCACGAGAGAGCTACAGCGTCACAACGGTATCTCCGATCCGCGCCGCGTGATGCCTGGCACGGTTTTGAGGGTGCCTGGCTATGGTTCGGACACGTCGACGGTGGCGCAAACGCGTTCTGAGCCGCGGCCGCAGCGTGTCGCATCGCTCGACAACAACTACACGCGCACCGACGCGACACCTTCAGCGAGCCCAGCAGCACCATCGGCCAGTCAATCCAGGCAGGTAACGCAGCCGCGGGGGGTTCGCACGGTATCTATCGCGCCACCCACTCATACGCAGACCCAAAGCGCAGATACGAGTTCGTCTGCGAGTAAGCTGCGGTGGCCGGTGCGTGGTCGCGTGATCGATAACTTCGGGCCGCGTAGCGATGGAACTCACAACGATGGCGTGAACCTCGCCGTTCCTGCAGGTACGGACGTGCATGCGGCTGAAGAGGGCGTGGTCGCCTACGCTGGATCTGAGCTGCGTGGATATGGAAACCTGATTTTGCTGCGCCACAGCAATGGCTGGGTGACCGCGTACGCCCATAACGATGCGATGAATGTGAAGCGCGGCGATAAGGTCACGCGTGGCCAGGTTATCGCTAAGGCGGGCAAGACTGGCCAAGTCGACCAGCCACAGCTTCACTTTGAATTGCGTATGGGCTCAAAGCCGGTAGATCCGCTTCCGTACTTGGAAACGTTGTAGTCGCGGAAGCGAGCGGCTTCTAAAACACAAAACGAACCTTTTTAAAAAGGGCTTGCGGCATGTGATGGCTGCGAGCCCTTTGCTTTTTTTGCAGTTTTCGGAAAACAGAACGAACCAAACAAAACACCCTCGAGGACAAGCAGGTTTTTGTCCGAGATCGGATCCGTGCGTTGCTGCTGATGCGTTCGCTCTGAACAACCCAAAACCAAAAGCGTTCACGTCACCCAACTAAACGTGAAAACGAAAGACACCTCAAAAAAGTAAGCGCCCGATAGTGAAAGACACTATCGGGCGCTCATGTTGGGTTCAGGTCATCTGGATTGACGGATCAGTCGCTGTTAAAGCCGTGCTGATACGGATTAAGAGACCAAGTGTGAACGGACTTCTTTTTCTTTGGCTTCGCTCCTTGCGATGGACCACCGTAAGAGGAGCCGGAGCTCGAGGAGAACAAGTAATAACCGCCACCGTAGCCGCCGCCATTATTATAACCTTGATAATCGTAGAACTCGTAATCCTCACGAGCCATGGCATAGGCGGCCCCCGACTTCGCAAGCTGTTCCATTTCACGCTTCTGCGCCCGGGCTGGGTCAGATGCAGCGATAGCTGATAGCGACTTCCCTTGGAGCGCTTGGGTTATCCGCTTGTCGTGACCATAGACGTCTTTCAACGTACTCAGAGTGCCGTCTTCCTCGGCAATCACCGTGAAGTAGACATTGTGAACCGGCACCGGGGTTGGCAGGTCGACGCGATGGTTTTCTTCGGCGCCCCGGCTCAACTGGGCGGCCACGTCATCACGCGACCAGCCAGCGGTTTCACGCAAGAGCAATTCAGCAAACTGCAGGGGGTCTCGTACGCGGATGCAACCATGGCTGAAGTTGCGCTTTGAGTTATCGAACAGGTGCTTGTCCGGCGTGTCGTGCATGTAGACCGCATGATGGTTGGGAAACATGAACTTCACCCGTCCGAGCGGATTGCTCGCACCGGCGCCCATCACAATCGGGATGGATCGAATGTCGGTTTTCGCCCAATTGTAGCGTGCCGGGCTGATTGGCCGACCTTCATGCTGAATACGCATGCCGCGGCGGGCCAAGACGTCGTAATCGCCGGAAGCTAAGCTTGGAAGCAGGCTCTTGATCTTGATCGAACTCGGGACGCCCCATTCTGGCTTGAAGATGACGTGAGACATCTTATCGGAGAAGACGGGCGTCTGAGTGCTCTCCTTACCGACGATGATCCGCTCGGAGAAAAGGACTTGGTCTCCACGTATCAGCTCGGTCGTATAGGCGGGCAAATTGTTCCAGATGCGCAACTCGCCAAGATCGCGCGGCAACCACCGCCATTTCTCCATGTTGACCAAGATCTGCTGTAGAGAAACCGTTTCCGTCTCCTCTGAATCGCCGTCCTTGGGATTGTTGAGCGCTGTACGTACCTTATCGTCGAATACCGTCTTCCGGCGCCAGCCTTGGGTTCGCATAAACTTCGTAACGGCGTCGACAAGTTCCTGATCATACAGGTCCTCATCTTCCGGATCGGCGGCCGGTACTTCGAGACGTTCACGTAATTGCGGAATTTGCTCATTCCGCTGGCCACGCGCTACCCGCTTACCGTAGCTGAATTTGATAGGTTCCGGTTCGGCCTCGGTGGGTTTCTCTTCAGCCGACGCAAAACGTTCTGGAAACTTGCGTTTCAGGTAGGCTTGACGGAGCAAAAGGAACTGCGGGTGCTGAGGTTGCTGCGCGACGAGAACCGTGGCCGGATCACTCGCCTCTTTCATGCCGCGCATGAGAGCGGCGGCGTCCACCGACACCTTCGCGCGCTCGTACCACAAACTCAATTCGGTGGGATCGAGCCGGCCACCCTGTGCCTGGACAGCGTAAGTCAGGGCCGCAAGGGTAATCTCAACCTCGGCGAGAGCCATCTCTTCCGAGGACTTTGCGATGCTGACAGGAATGTTGGCGGTGAACGCATTTGGGTCGAGCCCCCATTCATCGGCGCGCTTGAGTTCAGCTATAACGGACTTTCCAGCAGCTGTCAGCCCATCATAGCTGACCCATAGAGGTGCATCGAACTCGGTCGCATAAAGCGTGCCCAATTCATCGAGCCACCGGGTCATCGTCTCATCGGCGCGCGGCTTACGCTCTGTGATGTCACGCAGAATGGCGGTCTTAAGATCGTCCTGCTCACCGACCGTAACGTCTATCGCTGGATCAACGGAGCTGCTCTCGCGAGCATCTACCAAAGGGCTCCCCGCCACCAGAACCAGACTAGAAACGAACAAAACGGCCAGCCGCATGGGCCTCACCCTCCTCGTGAACCACCCCCGCTTTTTAACCTTTAAGTCAAAGCGGGCCTCTAACACGCAAACTCCGCTACAATAGTTGCGGTTTCGTGTTTTCCGATCCCATTTTTGGTCAAAAGTAATGAATTTATTGCTATTCGACGCGGGTATCCTTACCGAGGCGGCCTGCGAGATCCTGAATGAACTGCCATGCGACGCGGCCTGAGCGTCCTCCGCGGGTCATGCTCCACTCCAGCGCTTGGCGGCGCAATTCATTGTCTTCGATGCCGAGATCGAAGTATTTCGCGTACCCCCGGACCATGTCCAAATACTGGTCCTGCGAGCCATTATGGAAGCCGAGCCAAAGGCCGAAACGGTCCGAGAGGGAGACCTTCTCTTCCACCGCTTCAGAAGGATTGATTGCTGTAGAACGCTCATTTTCCATCATGTCGCGTGGCATGAGATGCCGGCGATTGGATGTGGCGTAAAAGATCACGTTCACCGGGCGGCCTTCGATGCCACCGTCGAGAACAGCCTTCAAAGACTTGTAGGACGTGTCATCGTGATCAAATGAGAGATCGTCGCAAAAGACGATAAAGCGGCAGTCAGCGGCGGCCTTCATATGGTGAAGGCAGCGAGGCAGCGTTGCGATGTCTTCCCGATGAATTTCGACAAGTTTGAGCGCGCCACTCGAAGTCCCACCATTGCTCTCAGCCTTCAGCCGCAGTCCGACCTCTGCGTGCGCCGCTTTCACGAGCGAGGACTTACCCATGCCGCGTGCGCCCCACAAAAGAGCGTTATTGGCCGGTAAGCCACGCGCAAATCGTTCAGTATTAGCGAGAAGCTCTTCCGCCGTGCGGTCGACACCCTTAAGCAGGGATAAGGGGACCCGGTTCACGTGTGCAACCGGCTGGAAACCTTCCGGCTCTGACTGCCAGACGAACGCATCTGCAGCATCGAAGTCGGGAGCCTTAGGTGGCGGAGGGCTCAATCGCTCCAACGCTGCCGCGATCCGCTCGAGGATAGCGGCGTCATCATTCAGCTTCGTCATAAGGCAAGTCCTTGAGAACGCAGGCGGACGCTTGCGGATCGCGACGCGTTCGCTGTGATTTTGTGGGCTTGATCGAGACATGCGCTAAGCCTTCCCAGTCCGTCAAGACCGCAGCCAGCGACACTTTAGAAGGGAGGAGGCCGCCTCGGCTCAGTGCGGGGCGGTTGCAAACGAGCCGCGCGCCTATATATTCGCGCTTCAACGACGACGACCGGGCGATCGTGCTTGACCCATAAGGGGCTTGCGGGAGGGCCACCGTCGGCTTGTCTGTATTCGAGACTTTGCCTCTATCGGGCCATCGTCGCCCTCAGAAACGCGAGATATTACATGTTCATCACACCCGCTCTTGCACAGGGCGCCGGCGGTAGCGACCCATTCGGCGGCCTTGGGATTCTTTTCCCAATGCTCCTCATGATCGTTATCTTTTATTTCCTGCTGATCCGCCCTCAGCAGCAGCGCGCGAAGCAGCATCAGGAAATGGTTACGAAGGTGCGGCGCGGTGACACTGTCGTGACATCGGCTGGATTCATCGGGCGCGTTACCAAAGCGCCGGACGGAGTCGATGAGATCGAGGTGGAGTTGAACGAGACGATGCGTGTGCGTGTGCTCAAGTCTTCACTCCTGGACGTGCGCAATAAGGGCGAACCGGTCAAGGAGAAGGATGCGAGCTGAGCGCATTCCCTTAAGCGGCGCGGCCTGAATTCGTCTGCGGACTTGGCATGACCTACGTTTTCGGATGCCGGCCGCGGACTAGGCGCAGCCGATCGACCTAATCGCCATGAGCCCGGACAGGGCTTCAGAACACGGCAAGTAGAAAGCCATAGCCCTATGCACTTCTCTCGCTGGAAGATCTCCGTCATCGCGGCCGTTTGCTTGGCGGGCGTTTTGACCGCACTGCCCAATTTCCTGAGCAAAGAAACGCTGGCCTGGGTGCCAGACTTTCTGCCTAAGAAGCAGCTGAATTTGGGCTTGGATCTTCGTGGCGGTGCGCATCTGCTTTTGCAGATGGACACCAAGGAGTTGAAAAAGGACTGGCTCGATAACCTGCGCGGCGAAGTCCGCAAGATCCTGCGGGACGCCAAGATCCGCTACACAGGGCTAGGGCAGACGGCAGATGCTGTTCGGGTAAAATTGGTCGATCCCGCGCAGACAAACGAGGCGTTGTCACAACTTCGTAAGTTGGCGCAGCCGGTTGGCGGCGGCATGATTGCCGGAGCGGACAACGATATCGCCGTCAGCGAGTCGGGGGATGGCTTCATTACTGTCGCCCCTACCGAAGCGGGCATCCACCAACGCTCAACGAACGCCGCAGCAGCTGCTATCGAAGTCGTTCGCCGCCGTATTGACGCCATCGGCACGACCGAGCCCGATATCGTACGGCAGGGCACCGACCGCATTCTCGTTCAGGTGCCTGGTTTCGACGATACCAAAAAGCTGAAAGACCTGATCGGACAGACAGCGCGTTTGAGCTTCCACGACGTGCATCAGCAGATGAGCGCCGAAGAGGCCCGGCAAACGCGCGTCCCTCCAGGCTATGTGATCTATCCTGATCAGGACGATCCGAACCATGAATACCTGGTGCAGGAAACACCGGTCGTTTACGGCGAAGACCTGACCGATGCACAACCTGGGTTCGATAGCCGTACCAACGAACCGATCATTACCTTCAGATTTAATCAAAGAGCGGCGCGCATCTTTGGCGAATACAGTTCTCGCCATGTTGGCCGGCCGTTCGCCATCGTCCTCGACAATGGTGTGATCAACGGCAAGCGCGATGTGAAGGTGCTGTCAGCGCCGGTTATTCGTGAGCCGATCCTCGGCGGCACGGGTCAGATTTCCGGTAGTTTCACGGTGGACCAAGCGAATAATCTGGCGATTCAGCTTCGCTCCGGCGCATTGCCGGCAACACTGTCCGTGATCGAAGAACGGACCGTTGGTCCCTCGCTTGGCGCGGACTCCATTGAGGCCGGAATCCTGGCGGGCATCATTGGAAGTATCGCCGTTTCGGGCTTCATCATTTTCGCCTATGGGCTCTTCGGGCTATTTGCGATCCTGGCGGTCGCGATAAACCTGTGTTTGATCGTCGGCTTGATGTCGACAATCGGATCCACGTTGACGCTTCCCGGTATTGCTGGCCTCGTCTTGACCGTCGGCATGGCCGTCGATTCTAACGTGCTGATTTATGAGCGCATTCGTGAAGAGATGCGAAACGGTAAGCAGCCAATTTCCGCGATCGACAGCGGATTCCAACGTGCGTTGGGAACCATTGTCGACAGTAACCTCACCACGATGATTGCGGGCCTAGTTATGTTCTGGCTCGGAGCCGGACCGGTTCGCGGCTTTGCCGTCACCTTGTGTCTCGGAATTTTGGCCACGATGTTCACTGCCTTCACTGTCACGCGCCTCATGGTATCGCTGTGGATTGCGAGCCAGAAGACCCGCAAAATCCCTGCACCGCTTTAATCTGGAGGCGCCACGCACCATGTTCAAAGGCGTTGATTTCTGGCCCCACCGTCGACAGTTCGACCTCTTGCGCCTGCGCAGGCCGCTCGTCATTCTCACGGCCTTCTTGCTGTTCGTCGCGATGAGCTCGCTGTTCAGCAAAGGGCTCAATTTCGGCATCGACTTCAAGGGCGGTTCGCTCCTCGAAATCCAATCCAAATCCGGTCCCGTAGACATCGCGGACTTGCGTGGAAAGTTGTCTAGCCTGGGGCTGGGCGACGTCCAGATTCAGGGGTTGGATCGTCCGGAAGACGCTTTGATCCGTGTGGAACAGCAGGCGGCGAGTGCAGATTTGTCAGTCGAGCAGGCCCAGCAGGCGGCGGCCGATAAAGTTCGCGCGGCGCTTGGCGATAACATTGAGATCCGACGCGTCGAAGTCGTGGGGCCTGGTGTTTCGGGTGAACTGAAACAAGCTGGTATGATCGCAGTCTGTTTGGCCAGTATTGGGATCCTGCTTTATGTTTGGTTCCGCTTCGAATGGCAGTTCGGTGTCGCTGCGATCATCGCCACCGTTCATGATATCTCTCTGACGCTCGGAGCCTTCAGTCTTCTGAATCTGGACTTCGGGTTGAACGAGGTCGCGGCCTTGCTCACGCTGGCGGGCTATTCGATTAACGACACCGTGGTCATATTTGACCGCATTCGCGAAAACTTGCGGCGGTACAAGAAGATGCCGCTCGCCCAGCTCGTGAACCTGTCGGTCAACGAAACGCTGTCGCGCACGATCATTACGTCGTTGTCGACGTTCCTGGCTGTTTTTGCGATCTACGTGTTCGGTGGCGAGGTCATCCATAACTTCGCGTTCGCCATGCTGTTCGGCATCGTGGCCGGTACGTGGTCGACGATCGTAATCGCGGCACCGTTTCTTGTTTGGGTTGGCGTGAAGCGCGATTGGTCCGGTACGGACACAGCGGTCGCCGGCCGAGGAGCGGCGGCTGCGGCCAAAGCGTAAACTCGGATTGCCACGGCGCATGCGCAGGCGTGCTTAGCCGGATGGGCAGGAACCGCGATGACGCAGACCGACCTGGCTCGCTATCCCTATCCCACCGCCATAACTGCATATGGCGGTGGAGGCTTTCGCTTCGCCGAAATGAGCCACAGAGGATCGCTGCTTTGTTTGCCGAGCGGAATTTACGCTTGGGGCGTGGACGATCCGGTATCGGTCAGCGTAGAGACACTACAGCCCGTACTTGACGAGGCCGAACGTATAGAGATCCTTCTACTGGGGACGGGGCCGACGCAGGTGTTCGCCACGCCAGAGTTGCGCGCTCGGTTTGCTGAAAGCGGCATGTCGCTGGAACCCATGGCAACGGGCGCGGCAGCACGCACCTACAATGTGTTGCTAGCAGAAGGTCGAGCGGTTGCCGCGGCGATGATCGCGGTTCCCTGAGATCATGCCCGGTCTGGATACCGGGTGGTAGGGATATCAGGATGGAAAGTGATCTGCTGCAGCACGTTCGTGACACAGCCCGCACATATGCGCCAGATCGCTACCTGGCGGCCCTTTTGGCCCCCAAGTCCTACCGCGATGACCTCATCATACTTGCCGCTTTTCTCGGTGAGATGGAACGTATCCCGAAGATTGTGCGAGAACCGGCGCTGGGTGAAATCCGTCTGCAATGGTGGCGTGATTGGCTCGAAAACCTCGAAACACGGCCCACAACTGGCAATCCCTTGGCTGATGCCATGGGCGAGGTCATCGGGCGCCACAACTTGCCGCGAAAGTTTTTTGCCGATCTCTTCGACGCGCGCACCGAGGACTTCTACGCGGACCCAGTGTCAGGCCCGAAAGCATTCATGCATTATGTTGATCGTTCGGAGACAGGCCCCTTCCGTCTAGCGACCGGCATCACCGGGGCGCATCTCAGTCCGGCCGATGACGCAAAGTTATGTGCAGCGGCGCGCGCGTATGGCACCGTTCGATGCCTGCTCCATTTGCCATTCGCCATCAGCCGCGGCCGTTGGCCCCTGCCAGCCGAATATCTCGACATTGACGTTACGCGGCTGGGAGAGGCGGACAATAAGCTGGCGGCGGCACGAACGCGTAACGTCGCGATAGAAATCGCCAGAGATGAACTCGCTCATGTTCGCGCTGATAATACAAGGCTTTCCCGCGACTTGTTGTCAGCTCTTTTGCCGGCTGCCCTCATCGAGCCCTATTTGCAGGCTTTGCAGAGAGAGGACAACTGGCTGCAAACGCCAGTCGAAATTTCGCCGCTGACACGCGTATGGCGGCTGTGGCGTGCATGGCAGCGGGCGAAATTGTAACGCTCAACGCAATCAGGCAGCGGTTCGCTTGCGCTGCCATCGAACTGAACTCCGACGGAGTAGACGCCGAGCCATGCTGCTAACGCGAATACTGCGCTATCCGGTCCTTTTGCTTTCAGCTCTTTTGCTTTCGGCACACGTTGTTGAGGCGCAGACGTTTGATGTCGCTCCCGACGTGACGCAGGCGCCGTTGCCTGCCATAGAGCAGCCTGAAGGTTTTACGGGGCTGCCCCCTGCAGCCATGCCCGATTTGCCCGCCATCGAGTGGCGCGTTGCAAATCCGTTCCGCTTCTTCAGCAATCCACGTGATACCGAGGTTCACCGCGCAACATGGTTGGCCTTGTCGCCTGCCGAGCGGCGCACGCCCGTCCTTTCCGCAGAGCGCGCATTGTCGTCGCGTCATGAAGATGGCTGGGCCGCCACCATGGTGGATGACGTTTGCTGGGACACAAAACGCAATCGCTATCGTTGTCCCGGGAAAAAAGAGGCTTACGCGACGCCCACGAGCCACACGATCATTGCTTCGCTCAAGAATATTCCTGAGGCCGGCTTGGTGGATTGCACGTGGCTCACCGCACCCCATGGTGGCGACCGCTTACGCGGTGACGCGATCACCGCACCGTGTCATCGTCCCGTGGAATTATCCATTCCCTATCCTGCCGGCGCGACGATCGAAGTTGAGATCGGATCACGGCGCATCGCCACGACAGACGCCAGCGTCACGGATTTGTTCATTGTCGGTATGGGAGATAGCTTCGCGGCGGGCGATGGCAATCCAGACATTCCCGTGGAGTTTTCCCGGGAGCGGAGCGCGGACTACGGGAGCGATGGAGAATTCAGCCTGGCTGGTTTCCCGGCTCGCGTCGGTAACTGGAATGAGATTGGCGACAAAGCCTTCATTAAGGGAAATGCGCGTTGGCTGGATCAGGCCTGTCATCGCTCGCTGTATTCGCACCAGGCGAGAGCCGCGCTCCAATTGGCGATCGAAGAGCCTCACCGGGCAGTGACTTACGTCGGGCTTGCCTGCTCTGGCGCCGAAACAATCTTCGGGCTGTTTTTGCGCTACAAGGGCAATGAATGGGTCGAGAATCCACCGGAGCTATCGCAGATCTCCGCCGCAGCAGAGGTCATGTGCGGAAAGCATGACGCCGAGCCTCACGATCTTCCCGAAGCCTACCACATGCGCGGGCGACTGAAAGAACTAGAGGGCGGCCTGGTTCTGCGCAAATGTGATGCTCAGTTTTCTCGCAAAATCGATTTGCTCTTTCTGTCGGTGGGGGGCAACGACATCGGCTTCGCGCGGTTGCTGGCCAACGCGATATTAGCCAACGAGTCGTTGCTGCGAAAATTGAGCGGTTGGATTGGAGGCGTCTACGGAACGGCGGAAGCCACTATTGCCCTGCGCGCACTGGATGATCGCTACAAATCCCTCAACCGCGCCCTGCACAACATTTTGCATATCCCGTGGGACGAGCCCGATCGCATCATTCTAACCGCGTATCCCGGATTAGCTCTGATGGGTGACGGCAGCGCTGTTTGTCCGGATGGACGTGCCGGGATGGAAATCGTCAGCGATTTCGCTCTCAGCAGTGCGCGTGCCCGGGAAGGTATCTGGATCGCTGATAAGTTGCATCATGTGATGGAAGATAGCGCGCGGCGCTACGGCTGGTCATTTGCCCAGCGGCATCGCGCAGCATTCATCGGACGCGGCATCTGCGCGGGCTTCACTCAAAGCGCATTCTCTATCGCCGACGATCTTCGCCTTCCGCGCAAAGTGGAGAACAAGTGGGTGCCGTATAACCCTGCGGATTATCGCTCATATGCCTCGCGACAGAGGTGGTTCCGTACACCGAACGACGCGTTTTTGACGGGAAATTTCCACGTCACTCCGTCGCTCCTGCAAAAAGTACTAAAATTCGATACCTTTTCTTGGTTCCAATTGCTGCTCGCATCGACCTATTCGGGAGCCTTTCATCCAACCGCGGAAGGGCAAGCGGCAATGGCGGATTCCCTACTGGAAATCGCGCGACCAGTGCTTGATCGCTATCACCGCCGCAATCACCGGGCGGATCTCTCCGCGCCGTTATAACGGTGTCGGACCTTGCGCGAGCAAACAATAAACTATCGATGCGTGGAAACGATCAAAGCAGACCCGAAGACGGATCCGCTTTGATTTTAGGCGTTGGTCTTAAAACCGGCGGGATCGACTCAAGCCCACTCAATCCGCTGACCTTGAATAAGCTTTATTAGCGGCAGACGCGCCGACAGAAGTACCGGGAATTGCCGCGCCAACGGCAATTCCGGTAGCACGAACGTGAGTAACCATAGTACCCATAGCCAATGAAGGGAGCCGAGTAGTAGAACCCGCGCCATCCCCGTCCGCGCCAACGACGATGACCACGCCAACGACGATTTCCTCGCCAGTGGCGTCCAGCGCGGGGATGAAATCCGCGATGGCCTCGGAAGCCGCGATGTCCACGATAGCCGCGCCGTCTAACTAGAATGACATCACCGCTGCGGGCGTTGTCTCTCATAGCGTTAGTGGTCGAAGCGAGTTGCCCAGCAGCGGGAACGGCCGCTGCGGAAGCCTTGTCGACTGTCCCGAATGCACACACCGCAGCGATGAGTGCGACGAGCCGCCATCCTTGGGAACGTTTCACTGTATCTCTCCTGAGCTGTTGCCTTGCGCAGTTCCCCAGCAAGATCCGACGTTAGCCCGAAAGCGAATGAAAAAACGCATGCGGTCAATTCATTGTGACCTGCAGCCTGCGTACACAGACGTTCCGGAATTTTTCTGTTCAATCCAAAGCCCCGACGAGTTTCCGTAACGCAGTCGGAAGGCAACAGTTCCGCCGGCGCAGAATTTTTTAAGCGCCGCGAGGCGAGCAAGCGCAAAAAAGCCGGCAGCGGAAAACCGCACCGGCTTTTATCTTCTCTACGGAATAAACTTGCAGTGGAAATTAGTTTTCACAGGGAACGTTCACGGTCAGCCCAGCAGAAGCAATATACCGTTTGCATCCCAATGCGACGTGGGAAGATTCAACAGTCGTGATCTGAGCGGCAGTGTTCGCCACTTCTTCAGCAACCTGCGTAACCGGAACGGTGGGAAGAGAACGTTCAAGGCCGGCCAGTGCTGCGACGCTAGTTGATGCCAGTGTATTCTTGCTTGCTACCTCAGCCTTTGTCTGGGCGAGCGCTGCTTTGGTAAGCTTTGCACGGCGCTCCTGAGCGGCAGCTGCGAGCTTAGCTTTACGGGCCTTCGCTGCGGCAAGAGCCACGCGGCGCTTTTCAGCTTTGATGCGGGCAAGTTCGCGCTGCTTTGCAATAGCGCGCTTCTTGGCCAACTGCCGATTGCGCTGCGCATAGACGCTCTGGTTGTAAGAGTGATGCGAGAAGCCGCGGTAACCGCCAAAACCTTTGCCGCAACCGCCAGCTGTGGCCGCGGACGAGAATGCGCTCGTTGCAATGAAAAGAGCAGTCCCGATGATGATGAATGACTTCTGCATAGCCTTCGTCCCTTTTTCCGTGGCGTGCGCGGTTTCAACCGGGCTTGCTCTCCAGCGATGAGACGAATATGCGGCGATCACGGAAGGTGCGCTGTTCCCTGCGCGACAGGGCCCAAAAAAGATGATTGAGGAAAAGTTCTTATTCGGCGGCCGCGCCAAGCTCTTGGCCAAGCCAAGCGTCAAGATCCCGCAAGGCACGCTCGGACACCGCCCGCTTTTTGGCAAAGCCCTTATCTTTACCCTTGAGCCGGCGCCCATCGGCAGCGGTTGTCTCAAAGGTCGTGGCTTCTGGCAACAGGCCATAGTTAATGTTCATCGGCTGGAACGATCGCCGCCCTTCTTCATCGGCACTTAGGTGACCGCCGGTGATGTGCTCGATCAGTGCACCCAGAGCAGTTGTCTCTGGGGGCCGCAGAGGGCTGTGCCCCAAGCGTTCCTGAGCGGCAAAGCGGCCCGCCAGCAGCCCGATGGCAGCACTCTCAACGTAGCCCTCGACGCCCGTGATTTGGCCGGCGAAACGCAGTCTGGGATCAGCCTTGAGGCGTAAAAGCGGATCAATCAGTCGGGGAGAATTGAGGAAGGTGTTGCGATGCAAACCTCCGAGGCGCGCAAACTGCGCATCTCCGAGCCCTGGGATCATGCGAAAGATATCCGCCTGCGCGCCGTATTTAAGTTTGGTCTGAAACCCGACCATGTTCCACAGCGAGCCGAGCGCATTGTCCTGCCTGAGCTGCACGACAGCATGCGGACGTTCTCCGCCCCGATGCGGATTGGATAGACCCACGGGCTTCATTGGGCCGAACCGCAGCGTATCGCGGCCTCGTTCGGCCATCACCTCGATAGGCAGGCAGCCGTCGAAGTAGGGCGTATTGGCTTCCCACTCCTTGAATTCTGTCTTCTCGCCGCCAATCAGCGCATCGATGAAAGCCTCATATTGCACCTTGTCGAGTGGGCAATTGATGTAATCAGCACCCGTTCCCCCAGGCCCTGCTTTATCGTAGCGGGATTGGCGCCATGCGATGTCAAGATCGATGCTCTCGAAGTGAACGATCGGAGCGATGGCGTCAAAGAAGGCAAGCGCATTCTCCCCCGTCAGCTCCAAGACCACGGCACTCAGAGCTGGGGAGGTGAGCGGGCCGGTGGCGATGATGACGCTGTCCCAATCGGCTGGTGGAAGACCTGAAATCTCCTCGCGTTTCAGGCTGACGAGCGGATGTGTTGAAAGGCGCTTGGTCACCTCATCGGAAAAACCATCGCGATCGACAGCTAACGCTCCGCCAGCCGGTAACTTGTGAGCATCGGCTGCGGCCATGATTATCGAACCGGCGCGGCGCATTTCCTCATGCAGAAGGCCAACCGCGTTGGTTCGCCATTCGTCGGACCGGAATGAATTCGAACAGACAAGTTCCGCCAACCCGTCGCCTTTATGTGCGTCTGTGCCCCGCACCGGTCGCATCTCGTGCAGAACCACAGGCACGCCGCGTGAAACGGCCTGCCAAGTGGCCTCCGAACCTGCAAGCCCGCCGCCGATGATGTGGATTGGTTTGATGTCGCTCATAAACTCACGCTAGTCATTTGCCGGGCGTCGCACAATCGCGACAAAGGGCCCGCGTCGGTCACCCTCTCACCACAGGCTTTCTACACAAAAAACAAAATTGCCAAGCTACATTTGCGTTAAACCCAATACGCCCGAAAAACGCGACCATGACCGGGCTGAACGGGGGCGACCCGACCGGAGATCATAATGCCAAGAACGCCAAGCCTCCCCACCGTCCCTCGAGGATCTTTCCCGTGATGTGGCGCCATAGTCGTCAATTGGAAGCCGACGTTCAGCGTTGGCAGGAGGCGGGCTGGGTCACGCCCGATGGGGCCAAGGCCATCGCAGAGGAGCTGCGTGCCCAGACCCCTGCCTTCCGGCTGCCCGCCGTGTTGGCGATATTGGGGGCCGTCCTGCTGGGGTTCGCGGCGATGAGCTTCGTTGCTGCCAATTGGCAGGAAATGCCCAAGATCGCACGTCTGGGGCTGCTAGGCGCAGCCCTTTGGGGTTTTTATGGACTGGCCGGCTGGTTGTTTTCACGAAATCTCGAAGCCTTTGCACACGCCGCTATCCTTGGCGGAGTAGGCATATTTGGCGCGGCCATCATGCTTATCGCGCAGATGTACCACATCGAGGGCCGCCCACCGGACGCGGTTCTGCTTTGGTGTGCGGGCGCGGTTCTGGCCGGAATTTTGTTGCGGTCTAACCCTTCACTCGTGCTGGCCATGCTCTTAGCCGGACTGTGGAGCGGCTGGGAAACATCCATCACAGAACACGTCCACTGGCCGTTCCTTATTGCATGGGGTCTCATCAGTCTCGGCTTCGTATGGCACAAGTGGCATCCGGGCATGCACGTATCCGCCCTGGCCATTTCCATCTTCGTCGTGTTGCTCGGCTATCTGCTGAACGAGGGTCATGCTCACGGCCTTGTCCTGATTATCGGTTTGGCCGTCGCGACTGTCGGCATTCTCATTACGACCTTGCATGCGATCCCGGCTCTCATAGAGCCGGCCCGCACCAGCTTTGGGTACGCGATAGCCGTCAGTTATGCAGCTTTGTTCGCGTTACAGTTCATTGAAGATCCGATGACAAACACACTGATCGCAACGGCAGTCGGGACGCTCGCCCTCCTCATTGGCGCGATTATCCTTGCGCTACGGACGGACAATCGCGGGGCGCTTTGGGTCGCTTACACCGCATTCTCGATCGAGGTTATGGGGCTCTACTTCAAGAGTGTCGGCACATTGCTTGGCTCCTCCGTATTCTTCCTCACCGCCGGCATCGTGGTAATCGCGTTGGCCTACGTCGCGTATCGCCTGCATCTCAGTGCGCAAGTCCAGGGGAGGGCATAGGGATGCTGAACCGCATCGGTCCGTTGACCGCTGTAATCATCGTGGCAGGGCTCCAGACGTTAGCGCTCGGCTACATGGTTTGGGAGCGTACGAACCTCCTCGCGAATGGTCGAGAAATCCTCCTCGATGTCGCGCCGATTGACCCGCGCAGTCTCTTTCGGGGGGACTATGTAATCCTGAATTATCGGACCATCGCTCAACTCGATGGGGCGCTATTGCAAGAGACACCTATCGAGGATCAGAACCTCTACGTCACCCTACAGCGCTCTGCCGAGCAAGGCTGGGCGCCTGTCGCGGCGTCCGTCACCAAGCCGGCCCGCGTGAATGCGGAAGACGTCGTCCTGAAGGGCCGAGTCGATCACGTTTGGCGGCCGCATGCCGATCAACCAACCAGAATCCGTATGCACTACGGCATAGAGAGCTACTTCGTGCCGGAGGGTGAAGGGCTGGAATTGGAAAAGACCATTCGCGCTGGCGAGATGAAGGTCATCGTGGCCGTTGGAGAATCCGGCGAAAGCGCGATCAAAGGTTTGGAGATTGCGGGGCGCCGCGTCTACGACGAACCGCTTCTATAGATCAAAACATGACGAAGAACGTCAAAATATCTCGAACCGGCGCATGTGTGTGGGTGCAAGGGCAACCCAAGACAAAACCGCTACATGTGTCGGTTTTGCCGCTGCCCGTCGGAAATTGCCTGCGCTAACCCAGTTATTATCGTTTCGAGCGCAGGAATCTGTCACTTTTCCACCGTTCGTCCACAAACGTTAACAAGGAAGACCTCGATGTCGCTCAGAGCGTTTCTGGCCCTGGCATTGGCCGTGTGCGTTACTGGAGTGTTCTCCACGTCGCATGTGATGGCAGACGATACAGGTTTGGCCAGCATTCACGATTGGAGAAAAGTTGGTCGCAAGACGTGCTTCACGGAGCACAAGCATTACGGCAGCAGCGCCGGCCACAGCTCTAAGAAGGCAGCCCAGCGGGCAGCAATCTCGGACTGGCAGGGGTTCACGGCCTTTGAGTACGGCACAGACTGGGCATATTATAAGTATGCTATTTCGAAATCTGGTGGTTGTTCTCAAGGAAGCGGCGGCTGGAAGTGTGAAGTGGAAGCAATTCCGTGCCGTCCACGCTAAGCCGTTCTAAATCGTATTAGTTTCTCTCTCTCTCTTCTCTAAGCAATATCGGCCGGAGCGATGCCCACGCTCCGGCCGATAGTCTTTGAGTTAGCCGATACAACGGATTGATCCGGTGCTGTCCGGCCCGCAGAATAAACAAGCAGAAAACATCAGACTTTCTATGGAATGCGTTGTGCCCGTATTGCCACGGATCGGTGGTTTTGGCATGGTCTGCGCGCTTAAGTCGCTGTTTGGTGCGACAAAAGAGTTCGGAGCGCCGTAACGTCGCGCCGAAGCTGAAATAATCCCGCCCGGGAGGGGACAAGCACATGAACGAACTACTTTGGGGGATCATCGCCTGCGGTGCCCTCTCGATCGTTTACGCCATCTACACAATCCGGTCGGTGATGGCCTTGGATGCCGGTAACGCTCGGATGCAAGAGATTGCTGGCGCAATTCGTGAAGGCGCGCAGGCGTATTTAAGCCGCCAATATAAGACCATCGCCATTGTTGGTGTCGCCATCTTCGCTCTCGCTTGGGTTCTGCTGGGCGGCCTTGTTGCCATTGGCTTCCTGATCGGCGCCGTTTTGTCGGCCGCCGCTGGCTTCATTGGCATGCACGTATCCGTTCGCGCCAACGTAAGAACCGCGCAGGCGGCATCTCAATCGCTCGCTGCGGGTCTTGACGTCGCCTTTAAGTCGGGTGCTGTGACCGGAATGCTTGTTGCTGGCCTCGCACTGTTGGGCGTCGCGTCCTACTACTTCTTCCTGACCAGCGGACTGGGTTTTGCGACGGCTGACCGGACCGTGATCGATGCGCTGGTTGCACTCGGCTTCGGCGCTTCGCTGATTTCGATCTTCGCACGACTGGGCGGCGGTATTTTCACGAAAGGCGCTGACGTCGGGGGGGACCTCGTCGGTAAAGTGGAAGCTGGAATTCCGGAAGATGATCCGCGCAACCCGGCGACGATTGCCGATAACGTTGGTGACAACGTCGGTGACTGCGCCGGTATGGCGGCTGACCTCTTCGAAACCTATGCCGTGACGGTCGTCGCGACGATGGTGCTCGCCGCGATCTTCTTTGTTGGCCAGCCCGAACTCACCCAGATGATGGTCTATCCTCTGGCAATCTGCGCAGCATGCATCGTCACGTCCGTGATCGGCAGCTTCTTCGTGAAGCTCGGATCTAATAACTCGATCATGGGCGCGCTCTATCGCGGCTTCATTGTTACCGCCATCTTGTCTGTCGCTGGTCTAGCAGCAGCCAACTATCTCGTGTTCGGAGACAAAGAGAGTGGCTTCGGCATGATCGGCACGACGACGTCGGGTGTCGAAATCACGGGCATGAACCTCTTCCTCTGCGGGCTTGTGGGTTTGGCCGTGACCGGACTGATCGTTTGGATCACGGAGTACTACACCGGTATTGGTTTCCGCCCCGTGCGCGCGATCTCGCAAGCCTCTGTCACAGGCCACGGGACTAACGTCATTCAGGGTCTTGCGGTCTCCTTGGAGGCAACCGCTCTCCCCACGCTGGTCATCGTGACGGGGATCTTGACGACCTACAACCTGGCCGGACTGTTCGGCACTGCCATCGCGACAACGACGATGCTCGGCCTCGCTGGCATGGTCGTCGCGCTTGATGCATTCGGTCCCGTAACGGACAACGCCGGTGGCATTGCTGAAATGGCTGGTTTGCCTAAAGAGGTTCGCCGCTCGACCGACGCGCTCGATGCCGTGGGCAATACGACCAAGGCCGTAACGAAGGGCTATGCGATCGGCTCCGCGGGCCTTGGCGCGCTGGTCCTCTTTGCGGCTTACAACTACGACCTGCAGTACTTCATCTCGCAAGCCAACGCAGCTGGATCTACTAGCTATCAGTACTTCCAGGGCGTAACCCCGGACTTCTCGCTCTCTAACCCCTACGTCGTTGTTGGTCTGCTGTTGGGGGGGCTGATCCCGTATCTGTTCGGCGGCATCGCGATGACTGCGGTGGGACGTGCAGGCGGACAAATCGTCGAGGAAGTTCGCCGCCAGTTCCGCGAAAAGCCCGGCATCATGGAAGGTAAGGATCGCCCCGACTATGCCGCCGCTGTCGACTTGCTGACGCGCGCCGCGATCAGGGAGATGATCGTACCCTCGCTGCTTCCTGTGCTGTCGCCGATCGTCCTGTTCTTCGTCATCTATCTGGTGGCCGGCGGCGGTGCCGTCGGGAAGTCCGCGGCGTTTTCAGCCGTTGGCGCAATGCTACTTGGCGTTATCGTCACCGGCCTGTTCGTCGCCATTTCTATGACGTCAGGCGGCGGCGCCTGGGACAACGCCAAAAAGTCCTTCGAGGATGGTTTCGTGGATAAGGACGGAACGAAACACCAGAAGGGTTCCGAAGCGCATAAGGCGTCCGTCACAGGTGATACCGTAGGCGATCCATACAAGGATACGGCAGGCCCTGCCGTGAACCCCGCCATCAAGATCACCAACATCGTTGCGCTGTTGCTCCTGGCCGTTCTCTCGCACGGCTAAGGCTAGTGATCTACAGGACGATAAAAAGCGAAGGCCCCACCAGTTTGGTGGGGCCTTTGAATTTGAGCGTTGGGATATCGAAAGTTGCTGTGTAGAGGACGCGCTTAATCACCGAAGATTTGCTTTGTGCCCAGGTTGCGGAACAGCTGCTTCAGCAGGCCTTCGTCATTACCGCCAGGGGCAGGCGTCGTGCGCGAGATGAAATCGAAGACCTTGCCGTCCTTCATGCCATAGTGCGCAAGTCGATCGACAGAGCCGAGCGGATTGAAGTAAACGGCGACGACTCTTCGGTCGGTTTCGGTCGGTTTGAAGAACGCAGTCTGGGTTGCCGTACTCGAAATGTAATAGTAAGTCTCGCCGCCGGTTGCAGTGGCGGTTGTCGTCGTTGACGGTGTGCCCAGCGTCAAGCGCACTTGATCCTTGCTCATGCCAGTCTGGATCTGCTGCAGATCACCTTCCGTGAAGTGTTGACCATGCTTGAGTAACTGCTGGCTGCATCCGGCTAAGGCAACACAACCTCCCAGTAGCGCCATGGTGAGCAACAATCCAGTCGTGCGGCGGCGCACACGCCTGATAGAGCCAATACCGACGGCACCTTTAGAGGACTGGCGAATAAGCCCAGCTATACGCATTATCTGCTATTACCCTTGCCAAATCACGGCGCCCGCACCACGCCATAGAGAATCACGTCCGGACGCCCCCTTGGGCCCGCTTAACCTGTCGTATATATGAACGCAATGCTCAGCCCCCCCTCATACACTGCTTGCCGTACTCGCCACGCCGGGAAAGGGGAGAAGAGTGCATGTTGAAATGGTTAGCAAAACGAGCAGACGCTACGCGTAAGGCAGAGAACCTTTATGGCGCCGTCGTGGCGCAGGCGCGCGAACCGGCATTTTACGTCGACTTTGGCATCAACGACACACTTGAAGGTCGCTACGAACTCATCGTCTTGCACATGTTTTTGGTGCTGGAGAAGTTGCGGGAGGCTTTTCCGGGCGACACGCGATGGTCACGGATCCTCATAGAACGCTTCGTGACTGACATGGATGACTGTATGCGCGAACTCGGCGTCGGCGATATGACCGTCCCTAAGAGGGTTAAAGGGGCGGCCGCCGGGCTGTACGGGCGCGCGCAAAGATATCGCGAAGCGAGTGGTCTCGGTCAGGACGCACTGGCCGTGGCGCTGTCTGAGTTCATTTGCGCGGAGCCGACACCTGAGTTTCGCGCACAAGAGCTCGCAGCATATGTTCTGGAAGCCGCGCGGGGTCTGAAAGAGATCGATCCGGAGGATATGCTTGCCGGCATATTGAAATTGCCGGACCCGAACGGCTTCGTGGAGAGAAAGGAACTTTCGTGACGGCCCTGGCAGACTGGCGACATAGGCTGAATGAAATTCCCGCCAACGGGTTACGTGTAACGCGGAAGGCCACGCCGGAGGAGTGCGCGGAGATTGCGGCAAGCCTCTCGATCGTTTCCTGTGAGAACCTCTCGGCAACCTATCAGATCAAAGCCAAGAATCGCGATCGTTATGAGTTGACCGGTCACGTTACGGTCGGCGTGATCCAGAGCTGCATCGTGTCTCTTGAGCCGGTGCGCGCAAGCCAGGACGAAACGCTGGATTGCGCGTTTATCCCGTCGGACCTTCTTCCAGAGAGCCGGGAAGATGAACAAGAAGTGCTGAGCATCGATGATCTAGAGCCGATCGAAAACGGTTGGATCAATGTCGGCCGCATCGTCTTTGAGGTCATATCGACAGGGCTTGATCCTTATCCGCGGCGCGAAGACGCACAATGGTCCGATGTGGCATCGGCGCGAGAAATCGCGACAGGGCCATTTGCTGCTCTCGCCGAATTGAAGAAGAAATCCTAAATGTTATAGGCATTGAGGTGCGATGAATAAGTTCCAGACAACGTTGAGTTGCACGCGTGAGACGGCCCATAACACCAAAAATCGGTTGTTTCCCGACTGCAAAGGCGTATGTTCCGGCGTCTCAGGGCAACAATTATTGGTGCCCGGCACTTCAGAGGTAACGCTCGCCATCCTGACGGGCTGACGATACGACAAACGAGGCGACATTCCGGCCATGCAAGCGCCACGTACGATAGCGCTCGACGCCATGGGCGGCGATCACGGGCCAAGCGTTGTAGTCTCCGGCGCGGCGCAGTCGCTTATCCGCTATCCAGCCTTGGATTTCGTGCTGTTTGGCGATCAAGCCGCGATCAAGGAGCAACTAAGAAGCTATCCGGATCTGGCTGCGCGTTCGCGGGTAGTCCATACGGATTCCGTGGTTGCGATGCACGACAAGCCGAGCCAGGCCCTGCGCCGCGGTAAAGGCTCAAGCATGTGGCTGTCGATCGACGCAGTGGCCAACGGTGAGGCTCACGTCGTCGTGTCTGCAGGGAATACAGGCGCGCTTATGGCGATGTCCAAGCTCATTCTCAGACCGATGGCAGCGATTGAACGCCCGGCGATTGCGGCATTATGGCCGACCGTGAAATCCGAATGCATTGTGCTGGACGTCGGAGCGAACATCGGAGCTGATGCGCGCCAACTTTCTGATTTTGCCGTCATGGGCGCAGCTATGGCGCGCGCTCTGTTCCAGATTGAACGCCCCAGCGTCGGCCTGCTCAACGTCGGTGTTGAGGAGGTCAAAGGAATGGACGAGGTTAAGAAAGCTCATGCTTGGCTTAAGGAGACGGAAGGGCTGCCTTTCCGCTACCATGGCTTTGTAGAAGGCGATCAGATCGGCCAGGGCATCGTCGATATTGTCGTCGTGGAGGGGTTTGCCGGAAATATCGCGCTGAAGACGGCAGAAGGTACGGCGCGTCAGATGGGCCAATATCTCCGTGATGCGATGCGTCGGACTTGGACTTCCCGCCTCGGCGCGCTACTTGCGAGAGGCGGCTTTAAAATTTTGCGCGAGCGAATGGATCCCCGCAGAGTTAACGGCGGAACCTTCCTCGGGCTGAACGGCATCACCATCAAGAGTCATGGAGGGACCGATGCACTGGGCTTTGCCAGCGCCATCGATCTTGGCTACGAGATGGCGGGGAGCGGCTTGATCGAACGACTGGCCGCTGACCTTGAGGCATTTCACCGTAGAATTGGTGAGTCCATTGCCGGATAAAGGGAAACAATCAGGCACGGTGCGGAAAGACGTTTGCGCAGTCGCTGAGACGAGCGGCACGTGCCCCAACAATAAGGCGTAGAGGAATCCTGTGGCAGTAATCCGGTCGATCGTCCGTGGCGTCGGTGCCTATGTCCCGAGCCGCGTAGTGACCAACGCTGAACTCGCCGAACGTATTGATACCAGCGACGAATGGATCGTCGAACGCTCAGGAATACGTCAGCGCCACATCGCAGCGAAAGACGAGACAACGTCCGATTTGGGATTGGCAGCCGCGCGCCAGGCTCTCGTGCGCTCCGCGATCGATCCCGTCGACATCGATCTCGTGATTTGTGCCACCGCGACGCCGGATCGCACGTTTCCCTCGACAGCGGTACGCATACAGGCCGCGCTGGGCATCACCAAGGGCGCCGCTTTTGACGTTCAGGCCGTCTGCTCTGGCTTCATTTATGCCATGAGTATTGCCGACAATTTCCTCAAGGCAGGTCAATCCCGCCGCGCGCTGGTTATTGGCGCGGAGACATTTTCTCGTATTCTCGATTGGGAAGACCGAAGCACCTGCGTTTTATTTGGCGATGGAGCCGGAGCCGTCGTGCTTGAAGCTCTGCCACAGCACGGTGATCGCAATGATCGCGGTATCCTCTCAACGCGCATCCGCTCCGATGGCCGGTTTGAGGATCTTCTCTACGTCGATGGCGGGCCGGGCTCCACGGGCACGGTTGGCCATTTGCGTATGAACGGCCGCGAAGTATTTCGACACGCGATCCAGAAAATATCTGGAGTAATCGAAGAGACACTTCTGCAGGCTGGCTATGCGAGCGACGAAATTGATTTGTTCGTTCCGCATCAGGCCAACAAGCGAATCTTGGATGGCATTGCCAAGAAGCTAAACGTTCCACCTGAGAGGATCGTCATGACCCTCGATCGCCATGGCAACACATCAGCAGCATCGATACCCCTAGCTCTGAACCACGCCTTCGAGCACCATTTGCTCGGAGAAAACAAGCTTGTATTGCTGGAAGCCATGGGCGGTGGCTTCACTTGGGGCGCCATCCTCGTGCGCTGGTAGCACGCCCTGCGCTAAAGCATTCTGTGGCTTTGCTAACACGCCATTTGCCATATCTCGCCGGGGAACAAGAAATCGTCCGCAATTTCAGCGGCTTGTTACAGTATCTCGTTGACCGATGCTGACAACCCCACTAGCATTATTAATCTCCGTTGCAGTGGGGAGGCAGGACAGTATGGGAGGTAAGACATTGACGCGCGCCGATCTGGCGGAAGCCGTTGTGCGCAATGTAGGTTTACCTAGAAACGAATCTCAGGAACTTGTTGAACTTGTTCTGAGCGAGATCTCGAATTGTTTGGCTGATGGTGAGCCAGTAAAATTATCATCGTTTGGATCTTTTGGAATTCGCCAGAAAGGCGAACGGGTCGGGCGGAACCCAAAGACGGGTGAAGAAGTCCCGATCACCCCGCGTAGAGTTTTGATATTCCGGCCCAGCAATATCATGAAGGACCGTATCAATGGCGGTCAAAAGGGGCGGCGCCGCGCGGCGGAGTAACCCGAAGCATTTGCGAGCTTGTTAAAGCCCGGATGGCATGAGATCCGGGCTTTTCTTATGAAAACGCGCAGATACCTGCTTACGCGACGTCCGTACGCTAGTCACATAAAGAGCCAAACGGCAACCTAGCCGGGCGTTTCCGTAAAGACACACACCCTTGCTGACTGGACAATTGACACTGCTCAGCAGTGCAAAAGCGCAAGCCAGCCATATCCGTCTTATTAATATTGGGCGAAAATTCCTTCACTACATTGAGTAAAGGGGTTGCATGATTTGTGTCTGGGTTCGCGCCGATTGAGGCCATACAGGCGGCGGATTCTGAAGCTACATGACGTCGGCGTGAAATGAGGGCCAGTTCACGCGCCAAGAGCCGCTAACGACGTATCAGCGAGCGAATTGACGGAAATCGCAACTCCTTAGCTTAGGGCAATCCCGGTGGATTGACCCAACAAGCGGGGTAAGACAATGAGCAAGACCGCACAGGCATTCCGTACCATCAGTGAAGTATCGGATGAACTCGATGTGCCGAAGCACGTGCTCCGCTTCTGGGAATTGAAGTTCCCCCAGATCAAGCCGATGAAGCGTGGTGGTGGACGACGCTACTATCGTCCCGAAGATCTTGAGCTTCTTAGTGGAATTCGCCATTTGCTTCATGCTGAGGCCTACACAATTAAAGGCGTGCAGAAGATCTTGCGCGAGAAGGGGGTCGATGCCGTAAAGGCCGCGCCCGAAGGAACTGCGATAAAGTCAGATGAAACTGTGCCGCGCGGGAAAACTGCGAAAGGGCGCGTGGCTGCGCGCGGATCGGCTACCGCTAAAGTCGCGACGTCTGCCGGTAAGGCGCGGGGCATTGAACCTATTGCGATGCCACCCGGTGCCGCGAAAGCCGTTGAACAGGCCATCGCAGAGTTAAAAGCCTGCCGCGCCCTGCTAAGCCAGTCGCCAGAGAGCGCAAATGAGAATGCCGCAAAGCCGGCCCCGGCGCGCCGCGCACGGCGTCAAGCTTGAAGGCACTCAAAACGGTTTCGACAAATTAGCCATTCACACTTTGGGCCGCTGATAGACTAAGGTGTGCGGACTGACACAGTTCCGCGCATGGTTGGACCAAACTCCTTTGGATGGCTAAACAAGCACCAACGCCGAAGTCGCTAAGCCTTCAACTAATCCGTACGATCACGCTTGCATTGATCGTCACGTTAATTTTGGGCGGTGTTTTAATCTACTGGCATGCTGTCCAGAGGATTGAAGCGGAGATGCGCGCAGCGATAGTCGTGGGGAGCCGCATTGCTCACAATGCTCTTGACGATGTCGATGAGATTTCCGCCACACGACGTCGGCTTGAACTGACTGTCGCTGATTTCGACGATGACCGGCATTTGCGAGCGTCGTTGCGCGATCCAGATAACGTCGTTATCCGGCAGTCAATTCTGCAGCCGCCATCAGCTGCCGTCCCCGAATGGCTTTATGAGCTTCTCGCGGGCAAACCCAAAGTAGTGCGTCTCGAATTGCCAGACGCCTTTCATAAATTCGGAACCGTCGTTCTTGAAACAGATTCTCACAACGAAGTGGCGGAGGTCTGGAGCGACGCGAAGCTGTACCTGTTGATCTTGACTGCGTTCTGCGGCGTCGTGCTTCTGATTTTATGGGTTGCCCTGGGCCGGGCATTACGGCCGCTCAATGATCTCACAGGCGCATTCGCCGAAATCGGCGCTGGTCGCTATGACCGTCGGGTCGATATCGGCGGGCCGCGCGAATTGGTCGAACTGGGCAGTGGCTTCAACGCTATGAGCGAACGACTAAGCGAGATGGAGCACCGCAACAGGCGGCTGCGCGAACAACTTGAAACCGTCCAGGAAGAAGAGCGCGCAGAATTGGCGCGAGCTCTTCATGACGAAATGAGCCCTCTGCTTTTGTCAGTCGACGTTGATGCAACCGCTTTGCGACAGCAGGAAGAGACAAGCAGGGATCCGGATGTGGAGAAACGTGCGGCGGCTATTCTCGATGCGGTCCTGAAGATGAAGCGCAACGTCAAGGGCATCCTCGGGCAACTGAGACCCTCAGGACTACACGCGCTGGGGCTGGCAAACTCCATCGAGAATCTTGTCGCCTTCTGGAAAAAACGTCACCCCGACATCGCCTTTAGCGTGAATGTTCCACCGCGCAGTTTCGGGGTGCGGATGGACGCGGCAATTCAAAATATTGTCCGGGAAGGGATTGCAAATGCCATCCGTCACGCGAGCCCCCGTGGGATAGATATTTCGATAGACATTGAATCGGGAAATTTGCTCAGTGTTGAGATCATTGACGACGGTATAGGACTAGCGCCAACATTGACGAGCGGTTATGGCATCATAGGAATGCAGGAACGTGCAGCCTTGCTCGGAGGGACACTTGAGGTCATCGATCGCAAAGATGAGCATGGTGTACGCGTCAAAGCAATTTTGCCGCTCGACGGCGCCGAGTATCTGTCAGATAGCAAAAGCATGGAAGCAGGAACATCGGTATGAAGGTTCTCATCGTCGATGATCATGCCGTCGTTCGGCAGGGTGTGACGCGCCTTATTTCTCAAATTCCGGATGTTGTGACTTTCGAAGCCGAAACGTCGGCTGACGCCCTTGCCGTTCTGCGCACGGAGGAACCTGACGTCGTTGTTCTCGACATCAATCTCGGTGGTAGCAGCGGATTGGAGTTGCTTCAGAGGATCAAGGCTGAGGGGCATTCGGCGGCGGTCGTCATGTTCTCGATGTATTCCGACCCGCATTACGCCATGCGGGCATTGCGCGCGGGCGCTTCGGCCTACGTGAGCAAGAGTGCATCCATCGATGAACTCGTGACAGCCATCAAGAAGGTTGCGGCGGGGGAGAAATACGTCGAGCAGGAGCTGGCCAAGGAGCTAGCCTTTACGGCCATCGATCAAACCGATCCCATGCAACAGCTAACGAACCGGGAAACTGAAATTCTTCGTCTGCTTGGCGAAGGTAAGAGCTTGTCGGAGATCGCGAGCACGTTTGGGATTGCCTACAAGACGGTCGCGAATGCCTGTAGCCGCCTGAAAGAAAAATTAGGTCTCGATCGCACCGCCGATCTTATTAGGATATCGGTAGAAAACCGCACACGGTAAATGCAGCTAACCAAATCTCTTGGCTCAAAATCGTGAGGAAGTTCCCGACATATCGGGAAGATATCCCATCGCTGGAAATCCACGGGCGCAGCTAGATTGAATGTGCTTGCAAGAGGCGCACCCCTATCCCGGTTAACCTCCTTTAACCAGAAAAAGATGCGTCGCACCCCCGCATTGTCTCTGCGACGATATAGGGTTAGGCCGCCGTTGGTTGAGCTTCAGAACGAAGCTCGAACTCAGGCGGCCTCTTTTTTGTCGCCTCAAATCGCGCTGGACGCGTCGAACAACCTTGAAAGCCGAACCGTTTCGCGCTAGCAGTCGCTCTCGCTATTTTAGCCAGCCCATGGCACGGTTATCGAACCGTGTGGGCAGGCGCGGTGAGCGTTCGCATAAGGCAGTTGCTTGTTTCCCCTAACAAGCGTTTTTGAAGACTTCACTCGCCTGATATGCTCAACGTGAAATTAGCGACACAAGCTGATCCGAGGTCAAATACCTCGCTTACGAACAGCTGAATACGGAGCGTAGCGCAGCCTGGTTAGCGCACCAGTCTGGGGGACTGGGGGTCGGGAGTTCAAATCTCCCCGCTCCGACCATTAAATCAATGAAATAGGTGGAACCGCCGTTGGCCCATATCTGGTCCACGGGACGAAAGCTGATTTCTTCGAAAGCGTCACGGCATCCGAGCACGAACTCAGGGCACGGCTTTCGGTCGACGTCATCAGAGAGTTGAACAAGCAGAGCGCCCCCTACAAAATTACGAGAATCACGCTGTTGTTGGAGCGGCTCGCCGTGTGGGTGGCCGCGCGCCGATACGCAGGCGGCGATATCCATCACTACTGGCAGCAAAGACGGAAGGCCGGCATAAAACTCTTGCCGCTTCTCCGTCATCACGCATTGCAACTAAAAGGGGTTTTGGAAGAGGTAAGGGAGGCACGTTTGCTGAGTAGCGTGGAGGACAAGCTGGACGAGCTAGACAGCTGGATTGACGATTTTGAACGCATTGAAACGACATTAGAGGACATCACGGTAAGACGCGGGGCACTCGGCAGACCTCAGGATAAGGATCTTGTTTTCATCATCGCCGACATATGGCGCGAAGTAACTGGCGAGCCGCCTCCAATCGATCGATCCGGTCGATTTCACCGCTTCCTCCGCGTGTTTCTAGTGGTTTTACCTTCAGACGCTGAACCTCGCCATCTGCCCGACGAAACCATCAAGGACTGGCTTACTCAATACCGACGTAGCCGACAGGCGGGGGGAATATAGCTCCTAGGCAGTCAATTCTCACCGTATCGCAGACCAATTCAGATCTTCCATACTAGCATCACCGTGTAGCCGGCTGAGCAAAGGATGGAAGTCGAGATGAACCAGGATGAAGTCCAAGTCGCTGCTGCGGCTTCCGTCTCGGAAAAGTCTCTCGTCGAGGACGAATCCCGTGATGAGGCTGTTCCAGGGCACGCGGCTCGGCTTAGCAGCTGGTTCAACCACGGTGGGGATAATGGTGGGGTCTTCCATGATCTGTCTCCTTGTTTAAGAGACAGACGAGTATGCACTTTGGAGGACCTTACTTGCTGATATCACGACCGGTTTCGGACCAGATCTTCCGCGTGACGGTTAACGCCTGTCGAGTCTGACCCGAAGGAGAACTTGAGTTAGGGAGAATGATGTCCGCCAGTCATTGAAACCACCCCCTCAAAGAGTGAGAATTTTTCGCGCCGATCGGCAGGGATCAGCGCCTCGGCCGAAGCAAGATCTTTGGCGATCCGCTCGGCGTCGCTCAAAGGAACTCCAGCCTCCGCCAGCCACCGGGATTCCTTGAGCGGATCGCCACTGCAAAGCATGACGGACCAGCCTTTGTCACCGCGCCGCATAAGCGCACGTCCACCGTGAGCGCCCTGGGTCCAGCTCGCGACGGCATAGGAGCCTGAAATGACCACTGGGCCGATCTCGACCTTGCTGTCCGGCTTGTCCCAGGTCGCGCCGATGAGCGCACGGATCTCATTCGCGTCATTGACGGCGCGGGCGGGAGATTGGATGGCGCACAAGAACGCCATATACGCGTACACACACAGCGTCGTGGAAAATCGAAAGCCGAGCGTGAAAGACAAAGTCCGCATTGTTTTCACCATTTGTATTGAATGCCGCCGTAGACCGCGAGGCCGAGGCCTGGGTTGAACAGCTCTGATGCGGCTGTGGCGGTTCCGGCAGTGATCGTCGTTGCGATGTAGCGCTCGTCGGTGAGGTTGCGGCCTTCGAGGTAGCCTGACCAGCCCTTGTCTTGCTCAAATCCCACCCGGAAGTTCAAGAGTGCGTAAGGATCGACATCCACGCTGTTCGCATTGTCCGCATAGAACTCCTGCGGCATCCATTCAACGTTCGGACCGGCATAGAAGCCACTCGGATGTTTATAGAGCACCTCGGCGCGGAGATAGTGGGGCGGCACACCGGGCAGACGATTGTTGCCCCACACCGCGTCGTTGTCGAAAAAGAAATCGTTGTAGGTGTAGGCAACGTTAAGCCAGACGCGATCTTCCAGGTCGAACGTCGACCTGAGAAAGGCTAGTCCAAAACCAGCTTCGATGCCTTGGTGCACTGTACGATCGGCATTGACAACGGTGCAGGGAGCCCACGCGGCCGTAGTCAGACACTGCAACTCGTCTCGAAGCTCGGCGCGATAGAGCGCGAGGTCCCACGTAAAGTCGGGCCTGCGGCCGCGCGTGCCAATCTCGTAGGTTGTCGCCCTCTGAGCATCGACGTTCGAGTTCGCCGGCGATGTGAACGAGTTCACATCGAAGGTTGGCACTTCGGCACTTCGCGAGATGTTTGCGAATATCTGCCATCCCGGATCGACATCCCATAGCACGCCGAATTTCGGGCTCCACAGATCAAACTCGCGACGGCCGGAGTCGTCGGGTTGGGTGTCCCAGATAGGATCATCGAAGAAGCGATCTCGCTGCTCCCGGACGGCATGCATGAACTGCGTCCCGGCAATGAGCGCAACGTTCGGCAATATGTAAAAGCTGTTCTCGGCGTATGCCGAATAGTTTTCGGCATCCCATACTTGAGATGTCGTCAGCGCACCTTTCGAACCCCCCTCGTTCACGTACTGATAGTAGTCGGTGGTACCGTTGAGAATGTTGGCGCCGATGATGAAACGGTTACGGAAACTTCCGACCATCCGATCATCAGTCGCTCGGAAGAAACCCCCATAATCGGAAACGTCGTAATCAAGGTACTCGTAGATCGGATGATCCACGTGACGCTGATGCGTGAAAACACCGAACTCCAGCATGGTGCCATCAAGGCGCAGCGTTGTCTTGTTCGCGATGCGAACTGAATCGATGTTGCGCTGCTGATCCAAGCGTAGCCATTCGGGATTGGCTGCCTTCGGAGATTTCAGCGCTGCCTCCTTCGTCACCTCGCCGGGCAACTCCCCGTCCCAGGTATTGGCATTCACATAAAAGCGCGTCTCGGCATTCTCCGACAGGCGATAGCCAAGGTTGGCATTGATGCGCACCATGTCCTGATTACTATGCTCGCGGTACCCGTCCTCGCGGTAGGCCGAGACGTTGATGAAATAGTCAACTGGACCTGACACGCCACCGGAGTTTACGGCGGACTTCACGAACCCGAAGCTGCCGACGTCGACACGCACGCCAAACAGATCGGAATCATAACCTGTGGGCGTCACGAAGTTGATCGCGCCGCCAAGAGAGTTGGCACCGAAGCGCAAGGCATTCGCGCCCTTGAACACCTCGACGTAACGATAGGCCGATGGATCGACCTCGAAGAGATCGAACAGTCCATCAGAAGTGTTGATCGGGATGCCGTCGATGAAGGCGTTAATTCCGCGATTGCCGTAGTTCCGCGTCAGCCCCGAACCTCGGATCGATACGCGGGCGTCGGGGCCCCACTTCTGCTGGATAGTGACGCCAGGCACCCAGCCGAGAGCGTCCTTGATCGTATTTGCGGGCGTGCTCTTGAATTGAGTATCGGGCACGACCTCGACACCGCCGGGTGTGAGGTTGATATCCACGGTTGCTTCGGCGGTATCTGGAACGGTGAGGCTGCCGGCGCGTGTGTCAGGAGCCGGCGGACCTGCATTGTCCGGAACTCCAATTGCTGCCTGCTGCGGCATGATCGAGGGGGCAGCTTGTTTCGCTGTTGTGGCCTTGGGCTTAACTTTAGCCTTGGGCGTCGTTGTGACGACAGTCACGGGGGGGAGTTCGACTGTGTTCTGCTGCGCGTGCGACGGCAAGGCCGCCGCTAAGAGCGTGAAAACGAATACGACCCCGAACACATCTGCGCGAATGGAAACAGGATTAGGCCGCGCCGAGATGGGGGGCCAGTGTAAAGCGTACATGGCAAGAATCCGCATTGAGTCTGAAGCGAGCGACGGGCGCACTTCCACTCGGGGAACGCGACGCACGGTCACTGATTAGGAGTTTGAATCAGATCAACGCAGAGGACGGCGGCCCCCTGGCGGATGCTGCCCCCGGCTTGGGTCTCACGGCAAAGAGTGCCACCGCTGTCGTGTAGGTGACGGCGGCATATTCGGCTTCGTGGACGAGGGATTGGGGCTCGGCCGATACGAGAGCAGCAGCACCTGAGGCAGCGAACGGGCAAAGCCCCTTGCCGTCGTGTTGCGGCTCTGTCTTAGACGGCTTGCCATCGGCATCGACGGTCAGGAGCTTCGCCCCTGTGCTCGTACAGATAACGATCTCGAACGATCCTGCCGAGGCGTTTGAAGCCTCCAGCATGAACCCAGCCGGCAACAGGCTGCGAACAGCCAGCACCAGCAGCAAGATCACGTTAACGGTCGTGCGTCTGCGCACAGAAGGTCCCCCTAAGGCGAGCAAGCTAAGCAGGGGAACCTGGCTTTGGCAATCAGGGAGAAACTTCCAACGTTGCATAGTGTTGGGCGCGCCACAGTGGGGCTGCCTCTGCGATTTCGTGCATGCGGACGAATATGCTCGTGGCGCGTCCGCTTTTGGCCCTTAGTGTCGGCCGGTCGAAGGAAGCTATCGGATCATTGCGACATTCAGCAACCAGCGAAGGGGAGCGCAGGCGCTCGGTCCCAAAAGCGGAAGTCGGCCGACGTGCGGCCGGCACGGTTGAGCTCATCACGACCACGTCGGCTATGTGGCTGAGACCGTCCGAATTCGCCGATACCTTTTTGCGGGCTTATGACCCGGAGCAGACGTTCGAAGCGTCACCCCGCTT
Source organism: Filomicrobium sp. (assembly GCF_025698805.1). Classification (NCBI taxonomy): domain Bacteria; kingdom Pseudomonadati; phylum Pseudomonadota; class Alphaproteobacteria; order Hyphomicrobiales; family Hyphomicrobiaceae; genus Filomicrobium; species Filomicrobium sp. The sequence continues at coordinate 480,169 of NZ_JAILWT010000003.1, read as the reverse complement.
CGAGCTGTCTTCCGAGGTGCTGAGAAGGTGGGCGGGGCAGCACGCGGGACGAACGCATCTAGCACGCAAACGCGCCGCGTCGCAGCCCGTCAGATCCACATCGTCCGCGTGCTGCGATCGCGCGTCAGCCACCACGATGGGACGACGCCGATCGCCATTACGCCGGTGAGGACGCCGAGATTGGAGAAGGCCGTGGGCAGAGCGTAAATATCCTCGTCCGTCTTCCGCAGCTCGTATCCGGCAACGGCGGTGAGCCACCCGGCAAAATAGAGCAAGGCGATACAGCCGACGAACACGACGGCGCCGGCGATGAGCGCCACCAGCAGCGACGGGCGCGCTAAGCGCCGGGCCGCGCGTGCGTAGGCGATGCCAGTCAACCCGAACGGCACTGCGAGCGGGACGTAGAAGAACGGCAGGAACCAGATGAAATAGCCCGCGCCCACCACGAGCGAGGCAGGCCAGATGTTCCATAATCCGGCGATGGCGAGAAAGAGGGCGAACAGGAAGGGCCCTGCGGCAGGTCCGACCAGCGCGAACACGCTCGCCGCGCTGATGAGGGAGGGAGGGCGCGGCGGGGGTGCGGACGTTGCGAATTGGGTCACGGGTCGGCTCCGTTGCGGCGGTCGCGTCCGACTGTAGCGCATTTGTGCGCCGACGGCCTCGCGGCGTTGCCGCCCGAGGGTTTGCGTTGGAGAAGGGAACGGTGCGCGTCGGGCATCGTGCGCAGGAACGCGATGAGCAATTTGTCCCAGAAGCTGACATCGCCGTTACCGAGATCGCGCGTGGAAGCAACCGCCGATCCATGTCCGGTTTCAGGTGAAGACCGGACATCCAACAGCGTCAGCGAACTGTCGCCGATGACCCAAAGCGAACAATTCTGCTGCGCAGAACACTGACCTCCACCCCTCACGCCACGTGGCGTCAGAACGCGGCTTTTCGTTTACTCGATTGGCTCGATCTCGCTGGGACGCCAAGTTTTATCAAACCAGGGCTGAAGTGGGCCGTAAAGGCGAAGGATCGGGTACCATCCCTTTCCTGCAACGGTTTGTATCCAGTTCGACTCCTTGCCCTTGGGTGCCTCCGGCGCGAAGTGGAGATCGACGGACCCATCCTCGTTCATCATCAGCTTGTCACGCTTGTTATTCTTGCTTGGGAATGGCTGGCCTGTTTGCAATTCTGAGCGGGTTTGGGGATCATAGACCACCACAGACCAGAAGTCCTTGGCTGGCGCGTTTGCCGGGATATGCAGCTTGTAGGCCTTGGAGCCGTCCAAATACTCGCCATGTTTATCCACGGTCGCAATGGCATACTGGGAGCCCTTGCCGACCATCTTCAACACCATCGCCGGCGTATTCACTGTCGCCTGGTAGAAGAACATGGTGCGGGCATCGAGATTACGTCCGCCCGTACCGCCGTCCTTGAGCCACTGGTAGTTGCCGCCAACGAAGCCAGTGCCCCAGGCGCTGCCAGGGTAATAGGCGAAGCCCTCGAGCCTCGGCCGGAACACGATGGCCCGCGCCATGGCATTGCCGATTGCCACTGCCTCGGTCAGAAGCTGCTTCATGCGCGCGTTGGGCGCGAAGGCCTTGCCCTTCTCGATACCGATCGAGGCGAAAATACCGCGCAGCTCCGGCTCAAGCATTTCGACGGGCTCGCGCTCGATGACCGTATGAAGCTCGTCGTAGAACTCAAAATTGTTGGCATGAATCGTGTTGAAGGGTTTGCCCGATCCATTGATGAACTCCATCGGCGGCGGGGCGTTGCGCTTTGCCAGCGGATAGACCTTCAGGCCTGATTTGAACATTGCGGTGGCCGCGTCGGGCTTTCCATCCACGAGAAATCCACGCAGAATAAGCAGGTTCACGTAACTTGTGGACTTGGCGACGAAGTATTTCTCGCCGTCGACCTCAGCTTCCGCGCCGCCCTCCGGGGGGGCGAGATCGCCCTTGTAGTCGGGAGGAAGGATCAGGTATTTGCCGCCCTTACCGCGATCAGGACCGGGGATTCCCATGTCAATCACGAAGCGGAAATAGGCATCGTCAACAGTGCCGGGACCGGATCCGGGCGGGACTTCGATCACTGTAGGGCCGTCGCGCTTTAGGTCGAGCGCGGTCATGGCGTAAACCGTATCCGTATTGCCCGTTAGGAACAGTGGCGCTGAATCTAGCAGCTTGTCCATGACGATAACTTTATGGGAGGCATCTGCGCCGGCGTCGATGAACCCGAGCCGGAGTCCCTCAATGGATGTGGCCGGGATACCGTTCAGGAAAGTTTCAACGCCCCGGATGATATCGAGCCCGTCATAGAGCGTGTCAACCGTCTCTTTGTCCGGCATGCCATCGAAGAACTTCAGCGTGCCGAGCCGGGTTTCCACGGTGTCGGGAGTCATGATTTTGTCGGGGATCTTGTAATTATAACCTGGAGTCGGTTTGTCCGCCCAAGCCGCTGGCGCCAGAGCAATCACAGACGCTGAAATCAAGACAAAAATAATATTGCGTTTCATTTCGACCCCTCGGTCTAAAGGAAATATGGTGAGCGCGTCAGTCTAGCGTCGTTTTTAAAACTTGCGCGAATTCAATCGTGATCGTGCGTCAAAAGTCAGCTCCATGATTAACTTTTGCTAACTCAGGTGAATAACGCCAAGTGCGAGTTCGCCTGCTTTCGCAATGAGCTGAACAAACTGCGGCGACAGCTTTTGGCCCGGTCGCTGACATCGCCGCTTCGGCGGGTTCGTCCCAATAGCAGTCATTTCGTTCTCTGCGGTCAGCGCCTCGTGAATGATCACCGACCAGCTCCGCTTGTGGAGGTGAACCGGTCGAGAGAAGTCGATCTCCTCCGCTATCTCGATTGCGGCATAGACTGCGATGCGCAGGTCGCTGGCGCACAGAAGCGAAAAGGGACGACGCCGTTCATCAGAAGTCGTCGCTTTCGTCGAGCACACGCTGCGTTCGATGACTTCGGACCTTGTTGTTTCTCGTCGTGAATTTGACCGCCTTGATTTCGTGGACCTCCAGCGAACTGGCGTCCACGCGCAGCGTAATCGTCCGAACGTCCTGCGGTGTTCGATCCCAGATGCCGGCATAGGCACCAAAGTGCGGGAATTCGTCGGTTTCCTTCTTCGGCGGTTGGGCGGGCGCGTCGAACGCCCTACCGAAAGGCTCGAACGTCCGCTGCTCGGCTCAACTCACGCAAAGCATCACCCCAAATTGAACAAACAAGGAGCCAACATAATGAAGCGCCTAGTCGCAGCCATTCTGATCGCACTCGCAGGTCCAGCCTACGCCGAGAACACTGCGCACGACGCAAAAGAACTGGTTCCGGCCGACATGAAATTCGAGGACAATCCGGCCTTCCCAAAAGGCGCGCAAACTGTGGTGGTGTACGGCGATCCGTCGAAACCCGGAATGTTCATTCTGCGCCTGAAGATGCCCCGAATTACCTCGTGCCACCGCACATTCATCCCGTTTTCGAATCTGTGACCGTGCTTAGCGGCACCATGGGAAGCGGCATGGGAAATACAGTTGAAAAGTCAAAGGGCAAGTTGCTCGGCCCAGGCTCCCTCCTGCTATTGCCCGCCGATCACCCACACTACGTGTGGTCCGAAGAGCAGGAGACGATCATCCAGGTTACAGCCATCGGTCCATTCGACCTGATTTACGTGAACCCGGAAGACGATCCGCGAAACAAGTGATCCCGGCACGTGCGAGCCGAGCCGGTCACGATCTCGAGTTGGCGCTAAGTTCGCGGGCCAAGTCGACGAAGGCCTTGAAGGCTGCCGAAGGATTGCGGCGTCCCGGATAATAAAGGCAGAGCCCGTCAAAGGGCTCCGTCCAATCCTCCAACACACGGACGAGGCGTCCTGCCTCTATGTCCGCGCGCACGTCCTGTTCCAGAAAAAAGCCGAGACCAATGCCTTCCAGCACCGCGGTCCGCGCTACACCTACCTCATCCAAAGTGATCGGTCCGCCGACATCGATCTGCACGGCCTGTCCGCCTTTCGCGAATTGCCAACGATATAGGGCGCCGTTGGGCAGGCGGACACGAATACAACGGTGATTGAGTAGGTCCGGAGGAACGCGCGGTATGGCATGCCTCTCGAAATAGTCCGGCGAACCGACGACGGCGTATCTCTGTGGACGTCCCAGCGATACCGAGATCATGTCGGTGGGTACAAGGCCGGCCATCCGAACGCCGAGATCGAACCCTTCGGCCACGATGTCAATCAATCGGCCTTCCGTGACGATGTCGATATGTACCTCCGGATAGCGGCGAAGATATTCGAGCACCAGTGGCGAAAGGATCTCGCGCGCCGCCGTGGCGAACGCGTTGATGCGGAGCGTCCCCGAGGGCGTTGTCTGCTGCGAGCGCACTGTTTCCATGGCGCCGTGGATGGCCTGCAGCGCCGGGCTCACCTGTTCGACGAACAGCCGGCCGGCGTCCGTCAGCGAAACGCTGCGCGTCGTGCGATTGAACAGGCGAACCCCAATGCTCGCCTCCAACTTGGCGATAGCGTTGCTCAGCGCGGTCGTCGACATGCCGAGTTCCAACGCGGCGGAGCGAAACGAGCCCCTGCGCGCAATGGCGATGACCGCGTCAAGGTCGTTCAGCCCGGGTCGATACATTGTCCTGCTTTCCGCAATGCCTCATCCGCATTTATCCCGCTATTCGAAATGAAGGTCTACACTTAGATTGAATGGGACAGAGATGGTCATCGAACGAAAGGAGCAGCGGCGTGCATTTACCTCGAGCGATCCAAGCCTACTTCGACGCGGACAAAGCCCACGACGGCGAGAGCCTGATTCAGGCCTTCGCACCGGATGCGGTTGTGAGAGATGAAGGCCAGCTTTATGCCGGCCACAAAGCCATTGTCGCGTGGTGGCGGCATGCAAAGGCGAAGTATCAGCACACGGCCGAACCGATAAATATGGACCGGAAAAATGATGTCACCGAAGTTCACGCAAGGGTGATAGGCCAATTCCCGGGAAGCCCTGCGACGCTCAAATTCGCGTTTCGGATTGAAGGCGATCGGGTCGTCCATCTGGAGATAGGCGCATGACCGGGTTCGTTACGCTGGAGCGAAAGCGAGCCCTTATCACCTCCGGCACAAAAGGAGCGGGGGCCGCGACCGTCAACCTTTTCCGGGAACTCGGAGCAAAGGTACTGACGACTGCTCGCTCTCGGCCGGAGTCAATGTCGGAGGAGCTTTTCGTCGCCGCCGACCTCACCACGAAGGAGGGCAGCGAACTGGTGGCACAGGCTACGCACGAACGGTTAGGGGGCGTCGATATCATCGTGCATATGCTGGGCGGCTCATCGGCTCCGGGAGGAGGTTTCGCGGCGCTGAGTGATACCGAATGGAATAAGGAGCTCCAATTAAATCTGTTGCCTGCCGTTCGGCTAGACCGACTACTTATCCCGCACCTGATCTCACAAGGAAGCGGAACCGTAATACACGTCTCCTCCATTCAGCGGCAACTTCCCCTGCCGGATGCAACCACCGCCTATGCCGCGGCCAAGGCTGCACTGTCCACCTACAGCAAAAGCTTGTCCAAGGAAGTCGCTCCTCAAGGTGTCCGGGTCGTTCGGGTCTCGCCTGGCTGGATTGAAACGGAATCTTCTATCGAACTCGCGAAGCGCCTCGCAAAAGAAGCGGGAACGGACGTCGAGGGTGGCAAGAAGATCATCATGGAGTCCCTCGGCGGAATTCCGATCGGCCGTCCATCGAAGCCCTCTGGGATCGCAAGTCTCGTCGCCTTCCTTGCCTCCGACCGTGCGGCGACAATTACGGGCACCGAGTACGTCATCGACGGAGGAACCGTTCCGACGGTCTAGGCGAAGCCGGGCCGCTCCGTCGGAGCGTCCGTTGACGTTCGAATTGAGCCTGGTCCTGGTGAGGTGATGATGCTGCTGCTCTGGATAAACGCGCTGTCAGAACGCCAGGAGAGCGTTCTCCTTTACCTCCTTCATGACGAAGAAGGTTTGGGTTTGTCTGACACCGGGAAGAGCGATCAGCATCTGTCCATGAAGTTTGTTGAAGTCCTCCATGTCTCGCACACGGACTTTCAACAGGTAGTCGAAGTCTCCCGCCACCAAGCTGCAGTCCAGAATGTCTTTCACCTTGAGCACAGCTCCCTCGAAGGCCGCGAAACTCTCAGGAGTCGACCTGTCGAGCACAACGCCAACCATCACGAGTGCGCCCAAGCCCACCATTGCCGGCGCCAGCTGCGCCCGAACCGCCGTGATGAATCCCTCGTCGAACAGACGCTGTGTCCGCCTGTGGCAGGTCGCAGCGCTAACGTTCACCCGCACGGCGAGTTCGGCGTTTGTCAGCCTTCCCTCGGCCTGCACGGCTCGCAAAGGAGTTTTTCGGACGGAGAATTGTGATCGCAGCGGACGTCCGATTGAGGGAAGGTTATTTCGAACGTCACATCTCAGTCGAATCGAACAGATCGAGCTGACTGAGACGCGTTTTGCGTTACATGCAGAGCAGGTTCTGCCGATTCAGTATTTTGGTGGGTGTCGAATGAAGCTTGGGCGTTCATCCGATCTGCCATAAATTTCCAGCGTGTCACTGGCTGAGATCGCTGCTCGATACGAGGCAGATCCCGGGCTGTGCGATTTCCCACATCCTGTACTGCAAGAACATTGAGATCCGTTCTGTCAAATGGCCTATCTACCGGCTCTTGGTCTACGCAAAGCCTGCTAAGCAAGAAGAAGATTTGAGAAAATGCCAACCCTCGATCAGCAGTTGATTTTCTCAAGTTCTCGAGCGCTTTCGCGCAGACCAGGGTCCTTGATGAGTGATATTGCTTTGCGTGCGTCTTGGCAGTTGGCACTCTTGTCCGTATTCACCGTAGCACGCAATGCGTAGAACATTCCGACAAGCTCATTCTCCGCACTCGAATTCTTGATGAGGCGGCTACATGCCCCAACCATCGCCTCGGCTTGAGTGCTGGCGTCACCTTGCGTACAGGTTGCGTAGTCCGCCTCCAGGCCGTCGTAGGCAATTGCAGCTGTCGCGGTGGCAGCAAACAGCATGGCGCAGACAAGGGAGCAAATTCGTTGTGTCATCATGAGATATTCTCCGCCTTGGTCAGCCGATACTCTAAGCATACTGATATTCAGCTATCCTGCCTAGGCTTCTAAAGGTTCATAGATCGCACACTTGCAATTCAAACCCGTTTCTTGGTCCGTTAATCCCGTTCACCGATGTTTTCTTGATTTATGGGGCACACGTCACAATACTCTGGAAAATTTTATATTTTCAGGGGTGACGGCGATGTCTTTTGTCCGGTCATTGATATTTTTGTTCTTCATGGCGGTGTTTATGTCATCTGCGCAAGCTGCGCCGACGTGCAAGGCGGTGGCGAACGACATCGTGATAGGTACAACCCGTGACATTCTTCAGCAGGTCGTCGAAGAAAACCCAAGCCTCAAAAGTTTGAGCGAAAGCGATCTGGTTAAGAAGGCGGGCAAGCAATTTCTGACAGCGGAACGCCCAGATTTTCAAGCGCACGGCTACATGATGCTCCTGTGGTTCGCGGGCGAGGAAGGCCGGACTCTGGTGAAGGATATTGGGCCTAAACTGACGACGGAGGAGCAACGCGCGCACTACTATTTTGTGCTTGGCCTGCACCAGATTCGAGCTGATGGAGCAACAACAGCTGCGACAGGTCGGGACTACATCCGGCAGATGCGCGACAGCGGCAAAGTTTCTTTCGTCGGCGACGATATGTGGACGCTGCTGATCGAGACCTGCACGTTGCCGTAGGGCGATAGAGCTTTCGTATTGAGGATTGGATCTGTGGCTACGGTCATTGCACGTGCAGGGCAGGCTGCTCCGCAGCGCTTTGAACTGACAAATGGTTCAACGGCTGTGATTGGCCGTTCGTCAGAGGCCGACATCGTCGTTGCTTCAGACCGAGCGTCGAGGCGACATGCAGAACTAGTCTGTTCGCAGGGAAGGGTGCAGGTCACTGACCTGCAAAGCAGCAACGGTACTCAGCTTGATGGCAATACGATAACCTCTACAACCTGGACTCCAGGGCAAATTCTAATGGTTGGGCCCTGTGAATTTGCGTTGGAAGTCTCGGTCGCCGAGCAGGCTACGATGGTAACGCGGCCTAAGAGCACGAGCGACGATACGAGAATTAACCCTGCTAAGACTGGCGCCGTACCGGACCAGACGCAATTTTCCAAGAACCTTTTCGTGCGACATTGGCAAGGCGGATACAGCCTGGGCCGATCAATCTTCATCAATATCCTGGTTATTGATGTCATTTGGGTGCTGATTGCGGCGAACGTTGTTGCTCCGCTTATGGCAGACCTTGCACCAGACGCGCGCCGTATCGCTTTTTCGATCGAATTCCTTGGCATGATGGTGCTCGGCATATGGCAAGCCGTTGGCCTGTATCGGTCGTTGCGCGGAGCAAAGAAGCGCGGAGCGTGGCTGATCTCGCGCATCTTCGGATGGGTCGTGTGCATCTTTCTGGTATTGGGTGTGCTGGCGCTTGGGGTGACGTGGATCAATGGTCTTAGCCAAATCAGTGAGTCCGAGATTGGAACGTCCTCGGATGGCACCCCGCTCTATCAGCTCAGTGTGAATGACAACGTGTTGTTGTTTGATGGCCAAGTCGTCTGGCCGATTGTTGCCGACTTTCAGCAAACGCTTGCGCAGAATCCTGACATCAACACCGTAGTGTTACGTAGTCCGGGTGGTGACGTTGTGGCCGGTCGACGCGTAAACGACATCCTGCGTCCGTTGCAGCTGACAACAGCGGTCGCTGATTTCTGTCACAGCGCCTGTACGATTATGTTTGCGGCCGGAGTTCGCCGCATCGCGGCGCCGCAAGCGCAAATTGGCTTTCATGCGACATCGGTTATTCTCATGGACGAGATGATGACGAGACTGATGAATGCCTTCACACTGCGTCACGACAGTCTAAATTCAGATTATTATCTGGAAGCAGGCTTCGATCCTGAGTTCGTCCGACGCGCCGTCGCAACACCAAGCACAGACCTGCTGATCCCGACGCAGCAGGAGCTGTTAAACGTAGGCGTATTGACCGAACTCATTCGATAACATGATCGGTTCAGCAGCCGCGTTTGCTTTCCCAGGCTTTGATCTCATTGACGACCGATTGCAGGTTGCTCGGAAGCTTGCCAAAGGGGGGCTGGCAGCCTTTACCGAAGACAGCAATTGCGCGTGGGTTTTCGAAGCAATATCCGTGGCGGGCAAAAATGGCGTTGCGCTCATGCCAGAGCTGCTGACAGGTCAGTCCCGCGTAATAGTTCTGGCCACTATTTCCATCATCGCCAGCCTGGCTTGATGGCGCGGTAGTGAACAATATACCAAGCGCCAAGGCCGCAATGAGTTGAACGTGGCAAACAAGTTTTAAAAACATCAGCAAAAATCGCCTTCGGTCGAGTTTGTTTTTTTTCTCAGATTACAGATTGCGTGGCAAGCGCTCGCAGTGTGTTGGGCATATCCATGACGGGTTAATTGCCGCATTGGTTTACGGGCACTTTGCAAAGACGTCGGTCCTAAGGAGGGACCGGTTTTTTGGTTTGGAGACTTAGATCGCAATCTTTGGCAAAAACAATCTGACCGGATTGTCCTGTGCCCGTGCTTCGCCAGTCGGCGGTCTGCGCACCGGCATCGACTTCTACGTCAATCTGGCCCGTCACATCTCCAGGCAGTGTGAATACTAGAGAGGTCCCCGTGGCCGTTACGCTGCAAGGCGTCGTGTAAACAAACCCGCCACGCCAGCTCGCCCAGCGTGCGGAGCGGACGCAGGTTCCCGTTACGCAATTTTCACGGAATCGAATGCTGATTTGCTTGGACCTATCATCATGTACAGCGGTGTCGTAACACTGCTTAGCAATGTCCAGGCTGCCGTCGTTTGCGGGGTCAGCCGATGTCCACGAGAACTTTGTGTCGTCCTCCGACCAATGAACGTCTTGAATTTCGCGGAAAATAATTCGGGAGGTATCTAATTGAGGAAGCTCACACTGCAGCGTTTGAGTGGACAAAAATCCATTAGGGACAATGAGATGTCCGTATTTGTGGCACGGGCCGATGAGACAGTCCTCTTCAAGCCTGATGCTCCAATCTTGGTGCGGAGCGTTAAAGGTGCGCTCATAGTCGTCGGAGGAGATGAGCTTCCACGCGAATAAGCCACCGACGAGCAGTATCGGGCCGGCAGTCACGACAAACATGCCAATGGCGGCAACTCTCAAAAGTTTCTCGATCAAGGTTGCGATCCAAATTGTGACGCTACATCGCTTCGAAAGGAACGTTCATTGGATCAAAGCGGCGCACGCGGTTCGTCACGATTGTTTTCGCGGATAAGTAGGCGGCAGTAGCTGATCCAAGAATACCGAAAAGTATGGATATGTCCGTTCCCTCAGAACCGAAGAAGATAACTTGATAGAGCAACACGCCAGTGACACCCGCTGTTAGCAGAAACACGGTCAGGGCAATAACGATATACAGAACGCTGCCTTCTTTAAAACGTGCTGAGGGATTGGCGCGCGCGACGCGTTCGCATAGGGCGGACAGGAATGGGTAGAACGTACTGCTGCGGTCTTCGAACAAACCGAGACTTACGTAGTGGTGCGATGTGACCTTGTGTTTGCCGTGGTGTTTCGTGGCGAATAAGAACTCCGACCGACTTGAACCAAAGCCGTGATAGGCAACCTTGATGCTCTGAATATCTTGATAGGAAATAAGATGCGTTTCGCCATCACCGGAGATCGAGAGTGCGTTGTCGTCGAGCGACAACGTGCGTTCGCCACAGAACGTATGTCTGCGCATGCTATGACTAACGGTGCCCACTAGGTCCACGCTCCGTGACGGAAACGTTGCTTCGCAGCCATTCGGCATAGAAATACGTAGATGCCGAGAGTGGCGGCCGCTAAGGGCCCTACAAAATAAATATACCGGTTGAATTGTCCCACGGCGCCGACCGTGGACGGTTGGTTTGTCGTCAACGTGGTGGCTACGAGGAAGAGAACCCAGAGCAACAGCACATATAATATGATGAGGATGTTGAAGATGCCGAACACGCGACTGCGCAAGCCAGGCTTGGCCGGGGTGGACGTCAAGGCGAACATCATCATAAGCAGTGCAGGCACGCCGACGATAAGCGTCAGAAGTTCAAAAGGTGCATCGGGGTTCTGTGGCAGATAACGGCTGGCAAGCAAAGGCAGAACAGCCATGAGGAAAAGTATGGAGCAAATGCTCCAAGCGCCACGCTTTGTCGCTGTTTCCACATTTTCCAGGATGGCCGCAGGCTGACTGGATTCGCTGTTCAAGAAGCGATGCATGGGGAGGAAGCCATGAAGAAACATCATGGCAATGGCCAGAATCTCCAACATTGCCGCAACTCCAAAACCTGTGCCAATCGCGTACAGCGCGAGCCCCGTAAACGCGCTCGCTAAGGCGACGGGCTGGAAGAGTTTTTCGGCGGAGGAGCCAAGGTTTTCCGGATCAGGCAATTTTTCCAGCTGCGTTGCGACTTGGGTCGCCACATTGGCGAACGCGGTTCGGGGCTGGGTTCGTTGCGCTTCGGAATTTACCGGCTCATGCAAGACCGTTGCGCCGACTATCGGCGGAGCGTCGTCTACTCTCCCGCGGATGCCTTCCCACGCCGCAATTGATTGTGGCCGCGCTTGCACGGCGACGGACAAAGCGGCGTCCAAGGCGGTGAGGAATTCTTCTCTGTAACCCGATCCCGCCAATTGTGACGCGGGGGTAAGACCGTCCTTGATGAGACGCGCGCCACCGCTGATGGGCCGTTTGCCTGTCACAAGATAATACAGTGTTGCGGCCAGTCCGTAGATATCTGTGGCGGGACCTTGTTTAGCATGATCAATCGTCATGACTTCTGGGGCAGTGAAATCGGAGGCGATGACAATGCTTTTGACATTTGAGGGGGTTCCCTCCTCGATACGTGCCGATCCGAAACCTGTGATAACAGGCGTGCCCGATGCGCGGATCAATATGTTGTCTGGGCAAATGTCACGGTGCAGTACGCTCGCTGCGTGAATTGCAGCAAGAGCATCGAGCACGGGGCCGACGATGCGGTCGAGTTCAGTCTGAGATGGTTTGCGTCCTAGTTCGTCGGACCATTGCTGGAGAGATTTGCTGTCTTCATAGTCTAGGACGATATAGGCTGAACCGTTTGCTTCAAACACGCGATGTGCGCGAACAACATTGGCGTGGTGCAACCGCACCAGCGTTTGTGCTTCCCGCACGAAGCGATCCAACGCCGACTGATGTTCCGGGGTGCCGTGAGTTTCAAAGACGATATCTTGCGTGCCCCCGTCGCGTTGAGCGACATCCGAGGGAAAATACTCCTTGATGGTAACCGGAACCCCAAGTTGAAGGTCATCGGCTTCGTAGGTAATGCTCGCGTCATCCCGCAAAAGAACGGATTGAATCCTATAATCGTCGCATAGGATCGTGCCGGCTTTGAGCGGAACCTGGGTGTCTTGATCAGTGCCGCCAGCCCGGGAGACCACGAGCGTTGGACCAAGATCTTTTGCTGATGTGTTTTGCGCCTCGTCGGGAGAATTTCTTGTCATTCTCAATCCCGTTGGTGTGAGCTGGAACACAACGCTACGCACCCGAGGCAAACTTGGTCGGGCTTTGAGAAACTCGGCTATGAAATCATAAGCTCAGAGCCCGCCGCAACCTGATAATGCCCGGCTGGATCCCGTCAGTGAAAAGGTTTCGTTGATTCTAAGCTGGTTGCTGGATAGCTGGAGTTGATTGCCACTACTTAATAGAGCCACGAAATCATTGAGTGCCTGTAAGTCAGCTGGACTCTGGTTCACATGGAATAAAAATCCACTGACCACATCAGGTTTGCTGTTGAGCGTGAAATTTAAGTTCACGGTTTGGCTGTCCACAGCCAGCGTGACAGTTCCGTTCTGGCCAGACTGGACTTGCACCGGAGATTGCGCAGAGAAAGCAATGACCGCGTTCCCTCGAGATCCGGTTGCCGCGTCGCAGCGAACCGTAAAGCGACCGCCCTGCGCATTACGTACTGTTGCGCCACGCACGCCGTTGGATTGAGGTTGTGGCTCCCAAGGGCGTTGGATGGAGCCTCCGAAACAGGGTCTAAGCGCCTCTTCCGCGCCGGCGAGATTGAACGTTTCTTGATAATTGAAATCCGGGATTTGCAAGGCCATCGTCTGGCCACTGAAAACTTCATGCAAGAAGTTCAGAAATTGACCCGCATCTTGATCAGTCTCGCTCGCCTGCACGCGGCCGTGTGAGACGCTACCCTCCTGAACAAAATCAAGCTCTGCTCCACCGGAATAGTTTCCGATTTGAACGTTGACTTGATGTCGTCCGGTTATGGGGTTGTTGCCGGTGGGAATGAAATCGAGTTCTACGAAGCTGTCGCGTCGTTGATCTGTTCCCGGCCCGCAGCCGATATTGAGCCCGGTACCGTTTGAGCCGTTAACCCCGCCCGTCCAAAATCCATTCTGTCGTCCGTTGGCAATCCACGCAAACGCTGCCATCCGAAGAAGGGAATTGGCCGCGGTCGCCTGCTGAGCGTTCGTATCATTGTCGAACTGCGGCATCGGCGGGGTGTTGTTAGGTTGTTGGAAGCGTTCCGCCAGTTGTTGGCGCGATGGTGCTGGTGAACTCTCGAAGCTGGAGTAGACTTGGTACAAGATGATTCCTGCCACAAGCACGAGGGAAGCCGCGATAGCCCATTTTTTTGTGGAACTGCCGGAGCCAGAGGGTGGTGCGCCGACAGTAGTAGCTCCGGTGCTATCTGACGGAGTCCTACGCACAACTGTCGCGGCCGCATCCGCTCGTGACGGCGTGTTTAATACCGTTGCAGGACTACTTTTTAGCACCGTGGCCTGATCTGCATTCGCGCTGAACAACAGCTCCTTCCAGGCCGCGACCGATTTGGGTCGCTCCTCGCGTTTAACGCGCATGCCGGTATCTACGCCGCTGAGAAATTCAGCGCGGTATTCGCTCGCGTTATCTAGTTGTGCTGCCAGTGGCACGTAATTGTCATGAGAAACCCGGCTTAGGACTTGTGCAGGAGGCTTGCTAACCAGAGCTCGATAAAGAGTCGCTGCGAGGCCATAAATATCAGTCCACGGCCCTTGTTCGGAGGGATCATTCAAATGAGACTCAGGGGGAGAATATCCCGGCGATACGAACGCAGCCGTGGCGCGAGAATGCTCTCCAAGCGCTTGGCGCGCCGCCCCGAAATCGAGAAGAATGGGGCTTCCATCATTCTCCCTAATGTAAATGTTCTGGGGTTTAATATCACGATGGACAACGTCAGCTTTGTGAACGGTTGTCAGGGCGTCGAGTAACGGACCTACGATCTTGTCTAATTCAGCTTGGGTTGGTTTGCGGCCAAGATTGTTCAGCCAGCCTTCGAGGTCTTGACCCTCGACAAAACCGAGCACCATGTAGGCCGTGTTGTTTTCTTTAAAGTACCGGGAAACGCGTACGATATTGGGGTGCCGAAGACGCGCTAGCGTTTGGGCTTCAGCCAGAAATCGTTCCAAGCCCCACTGATAGTCAGCACCACCCTGGCTGGGGAGGGTTGAGACGGTCAAGCCGTCTTCGCGGTAAGCGAGAGAGGCAGGGAAATATTCCTTGATAGCAACATCGGTGTTGAGCTTGGTGTCGCGTGCGAGATAGGTGATCCCGAAACCACCGGCGCCGAGTACGCGTACGATCTTGTAGTCACCGCCGACAATCGTGTCGTGTGCCAGCGCCTGTCTGTTGCTCATTTCGGACGTCGCCTTGTCGCTACCCATAACGGAGATTGTGCAACCGAATGGGATTGCGTAGCGCAGACCCAATCACACCTCAGCCCCATAAAATATCATCCTAATGCGATTTCCAATTCAAGGGAATGACAGTACACGCCTTCGCGTTATTCACCGTGAATGAATGAATGTTTGCGGACTGATAAGCTGGTGCTAGTAATGTCAGTATCAATCCATTTTGCAACGCGGGCGAGGGTTCATGGGGCGGACACTCCACGTCGAAATTTATGACCGATCGAGAGGCACAAGAACCGTTCAAGCGTGCGAGTTGCCTTTTGAGATCGGAAAACAACCACAGAGTGCAAGCTGTATTCGCCTTGATCCGAGCTACGTGACGATTTCGCGTGTTCACGGAAAGGTAGAAGAGGCTGAAAGTGGACTGATTTATATCGACAGCAGTTCGAACGGGACGACGATTTCCGGCACCTTTGTCAAGGGGCGCAACAAGGCAATAAGCAGCGCCGATATTATTATTATTGAAAACTACGAAATTAAAATTCTCGAGACCAAATCTGCTTTGATCAAACAAACCGGCCCTACATTGCAGGTGCGTGGTGAGCAGGAGGCGGAGCCGGGTGATGCGCTCGTTATCGTAAAGACAGACGATGCGCTTAAAGTCATGCTGGACACGCCGGAATCAAATCAGCATTCCGTTGTGGGACGCATTCACTTCGATGGTGTTGCCGTAACCTTCGACCTGTACGGGCACGATGCTTCGATGCCTATAACGGTGAACAAACGTCTCGTCAGCGACATGCCTTTGACGGCGCGCATGTCTGATGTTGTTGAAATCGGCGGTGAGCGATTTGAGGTGTTAGGCCGGGATCAAAAGAAGATTGTCTGTGGAAACCCATCTTGTCACTTGCTCAACGACCTTCCTTTTGAAGGTAATTGCGTCTGGTGTGGTCATTATCTGGCGGCGTCAGGTAGTTTTACCCGTGTGACGCTGCCGTGATGCTGTGCACAAACTCGTCTTCCCCAAAAGCAATGCAAGTCTGCGCTCCGTGCTTAGAAACTGGGAATTTCCACCATGAGCTTTGAAGTCACTTGGTATCCTAAAAGTGAACCTCATGGACCTGCACGTCAAAGCAAGAGCTTCAATGGATCAACTCCGGTCACAGTCGGCCGCGCCAGCGATTGTGACGTTGTCATCGCCGATACGGCGGCGTCTCGTCTCCATGCACGTCTCGAGCTAAAGGGTAATGAGATCGAGATTACCGATGCTGAAAGCGCCAACGGAACATTGCTTGAAGGCATCGAGATAACGAAGGCGATCTGGCCAAAAGGCGCAAAAGTCCAAATAGGCGACTACGTTCTGGAGGTCGTCCAAGGTGAGAGTGCGGTTGAGGCTGCGCGAACATCTGTTCGCGTGGCACCGTCTCAGGGTGATTTCCCACCGCCTGAGTTCTCCCAAGTTGCCGTGTCCGTCGGCGCTCTCAAAGCGACTGGCCATGTCGTGGATGAGGTCGAGTACGCCGCGATAGGTGGTGGACTTGGCAGCTTTATTTGGGTTGATCATCTGCGCTGTTACGGCGTCCCCGCTAGCAAGATCAGGGCGATCGGTGTCGACCCGGAGCCGCATGGAAAATATGAACGGCTTTGCCGGTATTCGCAAATTCCGCGGCATGAACGATTGCGTTCCAACTCCATCTCGACGCCTGATAATATTTGGGGCTTTCCCGGGTATGCGAGCCGTGAGACTTGGAGGGCCTTGAAGAAAAGAAATTGGAGCGGCTTCAAGTACGTCATGCAGGTGTTTGGCGAGCCAACGTTGGCTGAGAGCTACACCCCGCAGGCGGGTGACGTTTTTGAGTCCATAGAGAAAGAAGCGCGCCGAATTTCATGGGATAAGATTTGGACTGCAGGCCGTGTCATCAAGGTGCGCAAAACCGATGATGGACGGTATGCGATTGCCTATCGCGTGCCGTCTGAATTTGCCGATGGTGGTCAGCGAAACAAGTTTGTTGTTGCGCGCTACATCCATATCGCGATGGGATACCCCGCGTCTCGATATCTTGACGATCTACAAACATTTAAACGCGAATATCCGACCTCTCAGCGAGTCATAAACGCGTATGAGCAACACGATTCCATCTATGGTGACTTGGAAAAGAATGGCGGAATAGTTCTGGTCCGAGGTCGCGGCATCGTTGCGTCACGTATTTTGCAGCGGGTGAATGAAGCGCGCTCCAAGAACAAGGACATTCGCGTCCTCCACATTATGCGTTCGCGTATTGCTGAGGGAAAAAAATATGACTTGGCGCGACGGTATGCGGCTCATGACATAGAGTATCAACCCTTCAACTGGCCTAAAGCCTGCTGGGGCGGCACCCTACGCGAGCGCTTGCAAAAGGCTACGCCCGACGAACGGTTGGCACTTTTAAAAACGTGGGGTGGGACGACGACAGCCGACCGGGCCGATTGGGACGCGATCCTTAGGGAGGGCAAGGAAAGCGGCTGGTATCGGGCATTTTTCGGAGACGTTGAAAGCATCAAGCTGAAGGACGGTCGAATCGAGACCAAACTGGAGTCCAGTCAGGATTTCAAAGAGGAGGTCCGGCTTGATGCGGATTACGTGATCGATTGCACCGGACTTATTGCTGATCTCGAAGCCAACACCGTGCTCAAGGACATGATCGATACCTATTCCCTTGCCCGCAATCCTGCCAGCGGACGCGGTCCTGAGCAGCGATTAAGCGGCCTGAAGGTTGCGAACACCTTTGAGGTTGAGGGCCTACGGAATGGATCAGGTCGGGCGTATGCCGCTGGCGTCATGACGCTGAATGGTCCGTACGCCGCTGTCGATAGTTTCCTTGGGCTGCAATACTCGGCGTTGCGTTCCGTCGATGATTTGGCACGAAGCCGGGCGGCCGATGTTAGTTCTATGGGACCGCTGCGTTCTGCAAGCCAGTGGTTGAAGTGGTGCAAGGGTGTGACGCCCTAGAAGGCGACATTCGACAAACGAATTGAGAGTAGAGCGAGTGTAGGACGGGGAAAAAATGATACCAACGCTTTCCGGTCGCTGGCAGACGAGGATACTTTTGTATGTTGTTCTCGGACTTCCGATTACCGCACTTTATGCCAGCTATCTTGGCCTAGATGAGATTGGACGGTACGGCGATCCGTTTGTCTTTCTGACCGCGCTTTTATTGGTGGGGCTTGGGCTGGATTACGCGTACATTCAAATTCAGCGTTTTCGTTGGGATAATGACTGGCCTTTTGCGTTTCAGTTTTTCTTTAGCATCGTGGAATTTCTTATTGTTCTAGGCCTCATGAACATTGGTCTCCTGGATCCGTTCCTGGTTGACCGTATCCCTGCCGATATCGCCACCACGCAATTTCTGCTCATCTTCATCCCGTCTTTCTTTGCCGTCCTCGGTGGAATCCAGATTTTCTTGATCCGATGGCGGTTCAAAGGTGGTGAGCTTGGGCGGCACTAGCCGATCATCTGGAACGGATTGAGTTTGTTGCTATGACAAGTGTTCCAAGCACAAAGACCCCGCAGTCCGTAGAAGCCCATGTCGAGTTTGCGACACGTGTGTATCTTGGCGCGTTGGTTGCTCTCTTTATTACGCTGCTGCTGACCAATATCGGCGACATAGCCCGTTTCTTCGAGTTTATCTGGATTTTTGGGCCGATTGGCGTTTTCGGCGCCATTATCGCCAGCTCCACGGGAACAGGCGGGGGCGTTGTTTTTGTTCCCGCGTTCAACACCTTGAGTGGCGCCTCCGAGATGGGCGCGATCCCTATGGAGCTTGCCATCGATCCCATCAAGACGATTGGTATCAGTTTCCTGATTCAGTGCTTCGGAATGTCGGTGGGTGCTTCTGTATGGATCCGTAGGTTCTACGGTGGCGGGCAGACAGGGCCGCGGGAAAAAATAGACGGCCACAGCTTTCTCTTCATCATTTTTACCCTTCTGGCGACGACGCTTCCAGCCCTGCTCGTGACGCAGTTTGCACTGTTTTCCAACGTTGATGGCCGGGGCCTGTTGGTCGCATTCAAATGGTTTTCGCTTACCCTGGGCGTAGTCCTTCTGATTTTTACGTGGGCATTCAAACGTGTGAAGCCTTACCGTTTTCACCCCGAAAGGTTGGACTATTATTGGCTTCTCGGGCTTGGCGCGATTGGCGGTGTGATAACCGCGTTTTTCTCGGTCGGCGTGGGCGAATTGGTCGCCGTCTATCTCATCTTGCGGAAATTTCCGACGCCTTCAGCGATTGCCATCGCGGTAATCATCTCTGTTGTCACTGTCATTTTCGGCGTCGGATATCACATCGCCAACAATAATATTATCTGGCCCGTTGCGCTTACAGCCATTCCCGGAGCAATGATCGGCGGGTTCGTCGCGCGCTATTTCGCCATCTGGCTCGGCCCGCTCTGGCTGAAGACCTTCGCATCCCTTTGGATCATCTTGTCGAGCGCGTTCTTGATTGTCGGTCCGTATCTAGGACTGATCAGTAAGTGAAGCGTCGTTTCCAGACAGTGATTAGGCGGTGCTCGTCCATAGCCGGTCTTCGTATAGCGGCAGGGGATCATTGAGCGGACCGAGGGCCGAAGAGTCAGTTCCATAGATTATCCATATCCTAAACCGGAAAAATACCTCACGCACAACCAACGTTAGACACGGTAAGAATTTCTCTCGTATTGCTCGCCAACGACAAGCACCTTCGCGGACCCCTTTATTCGGGCTAGCCTTGTCGGGTAATCGGCCAGTTCAGCATCTATTCCGCCGATGATTGCCTCAAGAACATCAGCCCACAATTCCAGTGCCGCACGCTTCTCGGGATCATAGTCGTACCAGCTGTAGACGCTTTCGGTTACGCTGCTCGTACGCTTGCCCCCGTGGTTTAAGACTCGCTCGCGGACATCCTTTGGGACCCCGTACTTAGTCATCAGGGATCCGACGGTTCTCCGAAGATCGTGAATATTGATGTTTCCTAGGCCCACGCAGACCCTTGTTCTCTCCATGGCCTTGCTGACGCTGCGTGGGTGGATGCTCGTGCCATCTGGTCCAGGAAACAAAAACTCACTGCCCGATGCCGCCATTCGCGCAGCGCAACATACGCCATAGGCTTGCCGGGAAAGCGGCACGCGGTGCTCATTGTGGTTCTTGGCTCGCGCTCGCGCGATTGTGAGGCAGGGCGCATCTTGGGTCCACTCGATATCGCTTTGGCGTAGGCCAGCAATTTCCGCACGTCTTTGCCCCGTCAGAGCGGCGAGGCGGACAATATTGGAGACGCCGATTGACATGGGTGCGTCGCCAGCTTCGATCGCACGCCAGAGTCGTCGCAATTGTGCAGGTGTCAGCACGACATCGCGCGGCTGATAGTTGTGCCGTCGGCGGAGCCCGGCAGTTGGATTACTAGTGACGAGGCCCCGATCCATGCCAAAGCTGAACCCGATCCATGCCAAAGCTGAAAATGGTGCTGATCATCGATCGGGCCGTGTCAGCACGACGTGTAGCTCCTCGTTGTGACATCGGATCAATCACCCGGACGACATCCCCCCGGGTGACTTCCGCTGCGGGAATGTTGCCCAAGACGGGAAGTACGTCTTTGGCCCGAACGAGCGGTACTCTTGTCTCGTGCTGGGACGAAGATCTCCGTTTTCGACACGCTGGTTTGCAAGCTCAGCAAAAGTCAGTGCATCTCGTCGGGTCGCTTTCACTGCAGCTGGATCAGAGCCTTCAGCCACTTCGGAACGGAGCCTCTGAGCTGCCGCTATTGCTTTTGAGAGAGACACCGCGTCTACGCGGCCGAGTTTGAGCTTCCGACGTAGGCGCTTTTTTCCGATCAAGACATTGTAGTGGAAATACCAACTCGCTTGCTGGCTTGGCATGACGAGGAGCACCAGCCCACGAGCGCCCTGTATGCGGTACTCAAAACCTGTCTTGGCCGATGCTCCCTGCTTTGCGGCCTTCTGGATGAGCTTCGCATTGGCTGCAAGTTGACGGCTGCCCATAGATCTCCCCCTGATAAGAAATTTGGCCCATATTTGGTCCAAAAAGTCGG
This sequence comes from Filomicrobium sp., assembly GCF_025698805.1. NCBI lineage: Bacteria > Pseudomonadati > Pseudomonadota > Alphaproteobacteria > Hyphomicrobiales > Hyphomicrobiaceae > Filomicrobium > Filomicrobium sp. The sequence goes on along the minus strand of NZ_JAILWT010000003.1, from coordinate 459,338 downwards.
GCCTTCAAGGGGCTGTGAGAGAATGGATGAGACAGAAGTGTTAATAATATTGCATTAAAAACAGTATGTTACGGGTCTCACTCAGGATCAGGCTGTTTCAGGAATTCTCAATTGAACCAGTCTGGGGGACTGGGGGTCGGGAGTTCAAATCTCCCCGCTCCGACCATTAAATCAATGAAATAGGTGGAACCGCCGTGGCCCATATCTGGTCCACGGGACGAAAGCTGATTTCTTCGAAAGCGTCACGGCATCCGAGCACGAACTCAGGGCGCGGCTTTCCGTCGACGTCATCAGAGAGTTGAAGCCCCCTACAAAATTAAAAGAAGCACACTTGTGGTGGAGCGGCTGGCTGCGTGGATGGCTACGCGTCGACATGCAGACCACGGCGATATCCATCGCTTCGCATTGATGTCTCACTTACCAGTGCACCCCGAGGTGTTCGAGCGTTTGGGGGCGTATGCAATTGCAGGTTTGCCTCACAAACTGCTCCAAGCGATCAGCGCATTTGTTGGCAAATTTCGCGACTGTGTCACGAGACCACGCAGTCTTCTACTCACGAGACAAAACGCACTATCCCGCCCTGAAAAGGTTGCGCCGCTAGCTACTATTCGTACTGCGAGACGTCGCTTCACGACCGTCCTCTTGTGGCCGGAGCTATCGAAGAGCGCGGCGACTGCCTCTCCCCCTCGAGTACAGTTCTGCAGACGGGTTCTCTTCCGGCATGTACAGTAAGCGAGGTAAGTGGTTTTAATAATTTCTCGAGGCGTAGAACAATTTCACCGAAGCCGGGTGCACAGGAGGGAGAATTACATGTCGAAACTCGTACCACCGCACGGGGCGCAGTCTCTTAAGCCTCTACTTGTGCCAGTCGACGAGCGTCCTGAAGCGCTCAGACGCGCGGGGAGACTGAAGAAGATCCCGCTCACATCCCGCGAAGTTTCTGACCTTTTCATGCTCGGCATGGGCGCGTACACGCCGCTTGACGGCTTTATGGGCCACGACGACTGGAAGTCTTCGGTTACAGAAATGAAGCTCACCAGCGGCGTATTTTGGCCGATCCCAATCACGCTTTCGCTGGACAGCAGCGTCGCCGACGGTATCGCTGTTGGCGAGGAGGTTGCGCTGGCCGATGCCGAGACCGGAGAGGTGCTCGGCCAGCTCATGGTGCGAGAGAAGTATCGCATCGATCGCAATCTCGAATGCGCGCATGTATTTCGCACGACCGACCCCCAGCACCCAGGCGTGCAGAAGGTTATGGGCCAGGGCGATGTCAACGTGGGCGGTCCTGTCATCGCCCTTTCCGAAGGCGAATACCCCGAAAAATATCGAGGGCTTTATCTGCGGCCTGAGGAAGCACGACAGGAGTTCCTCGAACGCGGCTGGACGAAGGTCGCCGCTTTCCAGACGCGCAATCCCATGCACCGAAGCCACGAGCATCTGGCCAAGATCGCAGCCGAGGTGACGGACGGGGTATTCATCCACCAGGTTCTCGGGAAGCTCAAAGCGGGCGATATACCGGCGGAGGTAAGAACGCGCGCGATCCAAGCCATGATTGATAACTACTTCAAACCAAACATTGCGATCCAGGCTGGATATCCCATCGAGATGCGTTACGCAGGACCGAGGGAGGCACTCATCCACGCGCTTATTCGGCAGAATTTCGGCTGCTCTCATCTCGTGGTCGGACGCGATCACGCGGGAGTGGGAAGCTACTACGGACCGTACGATGCCCAGCATATCTTCGACGACTTGTGGGAAGGCGCGCTTCTGTGCCAGCCCCTCAAGATCGATGTAACGTTCTACTGCTACCGCTGCGGCGGAATGGCGACTGGTAAAACCTGCCCGCACGATCCGAAAGAGCATCTGTCCGTGTCAGGCACGCGCCAGCGCGAGATGTTGGCGAACGGCGAGCCGGTGCCACCCGAGTTCAGCCGTCCAGAGGTCGTAGCCATCCTCAGCGAGTACTACGCAGGAGTCTCAGCGTAAACTGATGCGTGCCTACCTAGCACTCTGCGTTCAGGCACGCTTGCCGGGTAAACGGCGCAGCTCCCAAACACACCAAAATGTTGAGCCTGACCTATTTTACATGATTTCAGGTGCGCAACTTGGGCTGGGACTGCGCCGCAGATCGCGGAAGCGAAATGAAAAAAATTCGAACAGAATGCAGGCTTTGACAATCGACGTGCACAACTGCCGTCAAACGTAGAATTTTTATTTATTCCAATGATTGACTAACGCGGCCACAGAGAGCTATCGTTGCACTATAGTTCATAAAAAAATCAAGTGGCGGCAACAAGTTTCGGGGGAACGTCGGGCTATGTTCACCACCAATCCCTTCGCTGATCTTTCTACTTCCATATCGCCTAGCATCATACAGACATACGTCGTCCTGATGGCGCTTCTCGTCGTGGCGGGTACGCTCTTCGACATCATTCACAAAAAAAGCGCCAAGTACTTTTTCGACAATTTGCGAGCGAGCCGAACTAAAGCGCGGAAACAGCTCGACGGCGGAGACATGCTGTCGATCGCCGCCAAAACTGCAGTTGTCGACGTCCTGACCTCTGGCGAGTTCTGCAATTCGAAACGCAGGATTGCACATCTGCTGACGATGTATGGATTTATCATCTATGTCATCACCACCGCGATCATGGTGTTCGCGTACCCCACCAATGCTACTCCGACGCCGGCTATCCTGCCCGTACTTTGGTCGCTTGGTGCGCTCATGGTTTGCATCGGCGGCTACTGGTTTTGGTTCTTTATTCGCGCTGACGTCTCCGCTGAGGGGCAGTCGCCTTTCCGCCTGATGAAAGCGGATTTGTTCGTCGTATCGCTGGTTGCCAGCACGACCTTCGCTCTGTTGTGGGCATTCATGCAGGCGTCCGGGAACGCGGTTTGGACCACGGTATTCCTGGTTCTCTACATCATCGCTTCCACTGTGCTGTTCGGGTCGGTGCCCTGGTCGAAGCTGGCACACATGTTCTTCAAGCCCGCCGCGGCTTTCGAGAAGCGCATGTCGAAAGCCAATGGTACAGCCCAGAACTTGCCGACAATAACCCGTGACGACCCCAAGCAACAGCAACGGCACTCCATGGAGCTGTTGCGAGATGCTCCGATGAACATGGGACTTGGCATCAAGCGCGAAGCGCCCAGGCACTATTAGGCCCCAGCACCATTAAAAAGAACAATCAGAGCTAAGGAGTCGACTTATGCCAACCTTCGTCTACATGACAAGGTGTGATGGGTGCGGACACTGCGTCGACATCTGCCCGTCCGACATCATGCACATCGATCCGACCTACCGTCGCGCCTATAACATCGAGCCAAATATGTGCTGGGAGTGCTACTCCTGCGTCAAGGCTTGCCCGCAGAATGCGATCGACGTGCGTGGGTACGCCGACTTCGCCCCATTGGGACACAGTGTTCGAGTCCAGCGCGACGAAGAGCGCGGCACCATCGCTTGGAAAATTAAATACCGCAACGGCACTGAGAAGGAATTTCTGTCGCCGATCACTACCAAGCCCTGGGGAAAGCATATTCCGAAACTCGCGGACGTTCCCGCGCCCAGTAGGGACATGCGCGATAGCGAGCTCCTGTACAACGAGCCGAAGTGGATTCGCATGGATGACGACGGTTTGCGCACCCTCAAGGACGCCGGTCTCGTCTTGAAGAAAGGCGTGTACTACTGATGGCTTACAAAACAATCGTCGAAGACAACATTGACATTCTCGTCGCCGGTGCAGGTCTTGGTGGCAGCGGCGCGGCCTGGGAGGCCAGGTTCTGGGGGCAGGATAAGAAGATCGTTATCGCCGAGAAGGCCAATATCGATCGCTCTGGCGCAGTTGCCCAAGGCCTGTACGCCATCAACTGCTACATGGGTACACGGTGGGGCGAGAATAATCCGGAAGACCACGTCCGTTACGCGCGCATCGACCTGATGGGATTGGTGCGTGAGGATCTGCTGTTCGATATGGCCCGTCACGTCGATTCGACGGTGCATCAGTTCGAGGAGTGGGGCCTGCCCATCATGAAGAACCCGAAGACCGGGCGCTATCTGCGGGAAGGTCGATGGCAGATCATGATTCATGGCGAGTCCTACAAGCCCATCGTTGCCGAGGCCGCCAAGAAATCCGCGGACAAGGTCTTCAACCGCATCTGCCTCACCCATCTGCTGATGGATGAGAGCAAACCAAACCGCGTTGCCGGCGCCGTCGGCTTCAACGTCCGCACCGGCAACTACCACGTATTCAAGTCCAAGACCGTGATCTGCGGCGCAGGTGGTGCGTCCAATATCTTCAAGCCGCGTTCGGTCGGCGAAGGTTCGGGTCGTACTTGGTACGCGCCGTGGTCGTCCGCATCCGCCTATGGCCTCATGATCGAAGCCGGCGCAAAGATGACACAGATGGAGAACCGTATCGTCCTGGCGCGCTTCAAGGACGGCTATGGTCCAGTCGGTGCCTACTTCCTGCATCTGAAGACCTATACTCAGAACGGCTTGGGCGAGGAGTATGAATCCAAGTGGTTCCCCGAGCTGCAAGAAAGGGTGGGTAAGGAATATCTGGATCCGGAAGCTTCGCACTTGACCCACAGGCCGATCCCGACCTGCCTGCGCAACCATGCTCTGATCAGTGAAGTGAATGCGGGCCGCGGCCCCATCCACATGGTGACGATGCAGGCATTCCAAGATCCCCATCTCGAAGAGGTTGGCTGGGAAAACTTTCTTGGCATGACCATCGGCCAGGCCGTGTTGTGGGCCTCCACCGACGTCGACCCCAAGAACGAGAACCCCGAACTAACTACATCCGAGCCCTACGTTATGGGGTCGCATGCGACATGCTCGGGCGCTTGGTGCTCGGGTCCCGAGGACGTTTCGCCGCCCGAGTATTTCTGGGGCTACAACCGTATGACGACGGTCGAAGGCCTGTTCGGCGCCGGCGACGCGGTCGGCGGCACGCCACATGCGTTCTCGTCTGGCTCGTTTACTGAGGGCCGGCTCGCGGCAAAGGCCGCCTGCAAGTATATCGACGACGGCAAGGCCGAGGGCATTGTCGTGTCGGACGCGCAAATCGAACGCCGCAAAAAAGAGATCTACAAACCGCTCGAGCACTATAAGATATTCCGCAATGCGGTCGTGGCAGGAGATGTCAATCCCCACTACATCAATCCCAAGCAGGGCCTGGAACGCTTGCAGAAGCTCATGGACGAGTACTGTGGCGGCGTAACCGTCAGCTACATGACCAACGAGAAGCTCCTGAATATCGCTCTTAAAAAGCTCAAGGTTATGGAAGAAGATCTCGAGAGCGTGGCTGCAAAGGATATTCACGAGTTGCTGCGAGCTTGGGAGTTGAAACATCGGCACCGCGCAGCAGAATGCGTCACGCAGCATACCTTGTTCCGCAAGGAGACCCGCTGGCCGGGCTACTACTACCGCGGTGACGCCATGAAGCTGGACGATGAGAACTGGCACGTGCTGACAGTTTCCCGCCGCGATCCGCAAACCGGGGAATACACCATGGAGAAAGCGCCCTGCTATCACCTAGTCGAGGACAAGTAACAATGACCTTTGGACGGCGTAACTGTGTTTAACGTCCAATTTGGTCACTAAGGATTAGGCGAGCATGTCGATGTTGATGTCTTCTGATGGTCCGGTCATTGCGCGCGCCGGAGATGCGCGCGCAAATATCATCGATAAAACTGACGAGGAAATAAAGGCCATAGCCGATCCGCTGTGGCTCGAACTCATCACGAATTCCAACGAAGGAAAATATGGAGAGTTCGTCAAGAATTTCTCCAGTTCGATGGCGCGTGCGATGAACCAAGTCACGGCTGGCCATCAGTTCGCCAATAGCGAACTTGCCAGAAACCTTACCACCGACAGTGACTATCTCGGTATTATCCGCCGCGGCGAGCATGTGACCGTTCTCTACCGGCAGCGTAGCTCGAAAAAGGAGGGTGAATGGCTTGGTCGACTCGTCCTCGGCTATGAGGACGGAAAGATCAAAATTTTCGGCGCCTCCCTATTCTGAGAAGTCTGGCTTCGACATGAACGACACAATCCGCGATGGCAAGTTTGTAGAGCTCACCTATAAGGTGTCCGACAAGAGAACTCGTCAGGTTCTCACCATGGTTGAATTCCCGTTGGCCTATATTCACGGGCAAAATGAAATTTTGTCCCCTTCTGTTCATGCCCAACTGGAGGGCAGATCCGAAGGCGAAATCATCGAGGTGCCGCTCGACGGCGGTCTTATTTTTGGCGCGCGCGATGAGAGTTTAGTATTTACGGATCTCGTTGAGAACGTTCCGGAAGAGTATCGAGAAGTCGGCACCTCGATCCTTATGGAGAACGACAAGGGCGAGACCCGCAGTTTTATCGTGACGAAGGTCGACGATGAGACGGTGACCGTCGATGGCAACAATCCTCTTTGCGGCAGGGAGATCGTTTTTACGCTCGAGATTCTTGCAGTGCGTGAGCCGACCGAAGAAGAAGCAAAAGCAGGTGGACCGATCAACGCGCCTCTGGAGGGCATTGATCCGTCACTTATGCGACCTGTCTGAGCAACATTTCGGTATCCAATTCAAAAGGTGCCCTATGAGCGACCCAAAACCCATCACTAAAGTTCCCGACGGCCACTCGCGCTATCTGACAACGCGCCAAAAGCAGCCCAATGAAAAAGGGTTTGTTGGCTATGAGACCGTGTGGGAACCCTTCCAGAAGGAAGCCGAATACAAGACTCCGAAGCGGCCGTAGGCGCCGTACCGCAGCGTAGCTGAGAATGCGTGCAGCGTGATCACCGCGCTGCACGCATTGCTGCTGACACAAACATATCATGAGTATTGGGTGTAGCTGGATGTGGCGATGGCGACCGTTGGGACGCGTTGAGCGCGCGCGCAATCGACAGGCAAGACCACTACCATGATCATCGCGCAAATCTCCGATACCCATATTGCCCTGGATATACCTGATGCGGATCGGCGGGCGACGGATCTTGCGCTCAGCATCGCCGACATCAACGCGCTCGATCCGCTTCCAGATGTAATCGTGCATACGGGCGATATCGTCCACAACGGCCGGCAGGACGAATACGCTCAGGCAGCGGCCATTCTGGCTAACGCACGTGCGCCTGTGTATGTACTGGCTGGAAACAAAGATAACAGGACAGCGCTACGCGAAACGTTCGCGGCGGATGGCTATCTGGCGCCGAACCTCGACTTCATCCAGTACGCGATCGAAAGATATCCGGTACGACTGCTTGCTCTTGATACCTCGAGTGTTGGCAACAAGGGCGACTTCTGTCCCGAGCGACTCAGACATCTGGCCGGCTTAGTTGCAGCAGAGGCGACAAAGCCCATCGTCGTGTTCGCCCACCACCCGCCTTTCGTGGTGTCAGAAGGGCCTGAGCCTGTTCACTTTGAAAGTTTGGAAGTCATGTCTGAACTCAGCACGTTGCTGCGTCGATCAGGTCGGATCGTTGCGGTCTGTAGTGGCCATGTTCACCGCTCAGTTTCTAGTGAGCTCGAGGGCATCCCCGCAATAGTGGCACCGAGCATCGCGACGGCTCTGCGATATGGCAGCTACCCGCCTCATATGCAGCAGAAGCCCATGTATTATGTCCATCGTTTTGATCCGGTCCGGGGCTTCAGCACGGAAACAAGAGTCGCGGGCGACGCGTGACAGGCGAGTAAGAATTCTTCGGCAGCAGTGTCCTTGGCTACCCCATGAATGGAGGCTCCCCACCCACAATCCGTACAACGCAGGCTCCGCAGAGCGAAGAAGAAACCGTCAGTGCGCGCCACCAAACGGCACCTAACTGTTCGCAGAGGAGAAGGTCAGAATGGTGCGCAACGGCATGCGCGGTGGAGGGAGTTTCATCGAGTTCCGCGGAAACACATGATGCATCCGCGTTGAGACGTCGAGCCGCGACATCGGCTTTTCAGCGTTTTTTCGATAACCTGCGAAAATGCGACCGTTATCGCAATGCACAAGTACTACAAGCCTAGAACATCTTGACGATGGACGAAAATCGCGCGTACAGTGAAGAAAAAGCAATACTAACCCCCAGAAAACGCCTCCGATGACGTGAGCAAACCTGAGGGAGATTGCTATGACACAAGTTGATGACATCCTCGGAACAACTGCGGAGATGGATACATCCTCTTTCCTCCGATATTTGATCAGGGAAAGATTTCCGCAAAAAACTGTGGTGACTTGCTCGCTCAGAGCTCGCAGTGTCGTTGTGCTGAAGCTGATCTCGGAGATCGACCCGGCCACGCCCATCGTATTTTGCCACATGCCGAACCTCTTTCCCGAAAGCCGGGAATATTTCGCCAAGCTTGTCAGTGAACTTGGCTTGCGCGACATCCGCGAACCTGCCGAGGACCATGGGGTGTTGCCCGGTGACTGCGATCACAGTGAAGGGCTGTGGGCGGAGGACCCGGATGCTCATACCAGGGCCTACATGATTGCCCACCTGAACGAGGCGCTTGCGGGTTTCGACTGCTGGATTCGCGCGGCATACCATTGCCCGTATCCTGACACGCCAGGCCCGCGTGTAGTGCAGGAAGGCCGGCTGATCCGGATTGATCCGCTGGCGTCCTGGAGCCAAAGTCAGGTGCAGGGCTTCATGCAGGAGCATGGTTTGTCCTATCATCCCCTGGCAATGTCGGGTCGCTCGCAGCCGCCAAAGGACGAAGCCGAAGTTGTGACAACTTTTGCCTTCTGAACACGCAGCGATCGCGGCAGTCAATCGAGCTGCAATCGACAGGACTTCTGTAGCGGGGCAAGTGAGCCCCGCACCTCAGAATACATCGCACGCGTTGCTGTCCACCGGACAGAGTGAGTAATACCGATGACGGCACCCCCGACCACCGCGCTTCTAGGCGTAGCGACTTCGCTTTCACGCGAGAGAGGTCGTGCAACATCCTGCCGGTGCACGCGGCTAGCGGGCTGATGATGCGCCAGATGTCCAGGTGGTTCAGTCAGCATTGGGGACTATGCAGCGTCTCTTCTTGATCTCAAGATAAGCTGGCCATTCTGGATTTCGCAGCAGGGTTGCGCAATATCAGTCCCATCTAGCAACCGCTTTGAGTATTTTCGAAATTGGCCTGTCACTCGCGCGGCTGACGGACGGTACTTGATTACACCGACCGCGACGCTGCGTGGGCGGATGCGCGTGCCATCTGGTACTCTCTCTGCCCGATGCTGCCGCGCGCGCAGCGTTCTCCGCTGTCACTGATTGGTCCTTTTGCTCCATACAAATTGCGGATGGAGACGATAGACGTTCGGTCTCCACTAGCGTGATCGATGAAGAAAGCTTTGCTGCAACCTCGCCCTTGCGTATGAGGGTCAGAAAATTGGCAACCGATAAAGGGGGGAAAATGAATCCGATACACTTCGCCTACGACAACCGTATCATATGGCGCACCATCATCATCAGTGCGCTGCTGGTGGCAGGAGCCGTAAGCGTCGTCCTTATTGAGAAGGACCCCTCGTTTCCACAATGGCTGTATTACGTGGTGGTCCTGGCAATCCCGATCTACGCTTTCAAATTGATCCGCGCGGTTCTGAAAATCGTGCAGCCGGCGCCAGCGATCACAATAAGTGACAGTGGCATACGCGATGCATCCTGGGGGCGTACGACGGTCCCATGGCAAGCAATTCTGAGGATCAAGGAAACGAGAGTTTCCAGAAAGTTGGGTGGGGTTATTTTCTTCCTGGATGCTGAGAAGATGGATTGGATGCCCGGCCCCATTCAGTTGAAGCTGGCCAATTGGATCAGAGGCGTTAGAGCGGGGCAACCTGGAGAGCAGATTGTTCTTATGCTGACGCCTTCCGCCGCGCTTCAAGTGAGCTTCGATGAACTCATCAATGCCATAAAACGCCAAGCTTCAATTGCTGGAGTCCCGTTCGAAGGCGAATCAACGATCTGAGAAAGGGGTTCATCTTCTCATCGGTAGTCATCACCTTCGATCGTAGGTCACCCCCCTAAAGTGGTCATTTGGTCCTTATATTGGCCAGCCTCCAAGGTGTGAAAGAAACGTCACGAACGCCGTCCGTCAGGGCTCAACGCACATGGCCGTAGAGTAGATTTCCCCTACGGCCATGTCGCGCCATGGATTGGTGAGCTTACTTGCCGCCGTAGTTGGTGCCGAGATAGCCGTGCACGGTGATGGGGTCTGCTTGCGCAGCAGAGACGCCGGCCGCCAGTGCGAGCGCGACGACAAGCGAAGTGAGGATACGTCTCATGATCATCTCCTTTTTATCTGACGTGTGGCGGTTCCCGCCTACACGTTCTTAACTTCGCTATAGAAGCTGGAAGGGTTACACACCTCGCGACCCTGTGATGATCATGTCATGTGGGCCCCCCGCACAGAGAGGGCCGGTTACTCGCATGCGGGGCTTGTCTGAGAGGTCGACAATTTTGTTCGCTGCGTGACGATAGAACCTCCTACCGCCCAAAGCCGGATTTTGACGAAGCGGGCCGTTGGCGTCTGCCCTTTGGCGCGCTATCGAAGACAAGCGGCATTTGCGAGGGGTGCTAGAGCACGTGCCGGTAAGTTTTAAGTACGGGGGAGAAAAAGCGTATGGCAACCATCGTCACCGTCCACGGCACGTTCGCCAGTGGGCCGCTGGAGGGCACAAAGTGGTGGCAGCGCGGCAGCAGGTTCACAACCCAATTGCAGAACAGCGTCGAGGGGGACGACGGTACGCTCAAAATCGAGCCCTGCGTGTGGGACGGTCTCAATAGTGAGACGTCGCGGCGCGCGGCAGGCAAGCAACTTATGGAAAAGCTGACGGCGCTGGAAACAGCGGGAGAGCCATTCGTCGTTGTCGGTCACAGCCACGGAGGTTCTGTAATCAGCGCGGCGCTCCTGCATAGTGCAAAACAACGCGAGCCGCTCAGCGGCATGCAGCGATGGATCACCGTTGGCACCCCCTTTATCAAAACGGAACGCCAGCGCTTCCTGTTCTCGCGGCTCGGGATCTTCGGCAAAGCCATTTATCTCACACTGCTGACGTTCCTGATCCTCGGCATTCTCTCTGTCTTTGTCGGGGCCGACGACCGAGAGCCGATGCTGTGGGCGCTGGCCGCATTGACGTTTGGCGGCCCAATCGCCGTGTTCTATGCCATCCTCCGCTACATGGAATCTCGTCGCTCATTGCGGTTCAACCGCGGCTTGCTGGGGTTCGCGGCAGATCACTACGCCAATCGCTGGCTTTCACTTTGGCACGCTAAGGATGAAGCAGTCCAAAGCTTGAAAGCCATCAAGAGCCTCGACATCGAGATCTTCTCCCGTGAGTTCGCCGCATCAAGTCTAAACCTGCTGGCGATTGCGATCATACCGCTTCTCTGTCTTCTGACATTGACCTCCGAGCCGATGATGGATGCCATTGCGTCTCATGTATTTGCGCGGATCGATGGGGCAGCGGTGGACGAGCTGTATCCATCTGGCGGAAGCAACATCTTTGAGAACGCTGCTGTTCTGTTCATTGGCCTTCTCGTTTTGCCGACAAGCCTCATCCTTCCTCCCGAAGCCTTTCGGGATATGTCGATGGGCGGAGAACTCGGATTGCTTGCTGCAGGTATCGCCGTGTTGCTCGTTGGCGCAGTCTTTTTGACCTGGGCGTTCAATGGCCTCGCGCGCGTGGTCAGTCACGGGCTCAGTCATGTCCTTAACCCGATGACACTGTCGCAATTAAAGGCTTTGGCCTACGGAAGTGACGCTCGTGAAGATCTCGCAATCGATGCCTCAGAATGGCCTGTATGGCTGACAAAAGGATTCCCGCCGCTGCCACCCGAGATCGCAGATGGGATCGAGCGAGAGAGCGATCACGCGATTGGACGTGCGATCCCTAAATTCAGGAATATCGTTGAGAGTTTGGCTGCGGCGGAAACACCGGAGGCCACATCCGATGTTCTTGCCGATTACCTGACCTGGCAGGAACTGATCCACACGTCCTATTTCGATGAGGATCGGTTTGCCAAGCTGCTGGCTTATACGATCGGTCAGTGCGAAGGCTTCCGCCTAACCGCAAGTTTCGAGCAGGATGCTGACTACCCAGAAATAGCAAAGTCATACGCTGCGATCGTAACCGCTGCTTATGCCACCACGGTCAAAGGGTAGAGAAAGGGCAATGCGGGATATGACGGCGGAATAGAGGCGCACCGCCTGATAAAGCAGTCAGATCCAAGAGGGCTCGGCTCGCACGGCAGAGCCGCGGGGCAACTGCCGCTACGTGCGAACGAAGGCCAGAAGGTCCGGGTTGATCACTTCCGGGTGCGTTGTGCACATCCCGTGCGGGAAGCCTGGGTAGGTTTTAAGGGTTCCGTTTTTCAAGAGCTTGGCTGAGAGCGGCGCTGAATCCGCGTAAGGCACGATTTGATCGTCGTCTCCGTGCATGACGAACGTCGGAACCTCGATCTGCTGGAGATCCTCTGTAAAATCCGTTTCGGAAAAGGCCTTGATGCAGTCGTAATGGGCTTTCGCGCCACCCATCATGCCTTGGCGCCACCAGTTCTCGATGACCCCTTGGCTCACTTTGGCACCCGGGCGGTTGAAGCCGTAAAACGGTCCTGAAGGGACATCGAGGAAGAATTGCGCGCGGTTGGCGACAAGAGCGTCACGAAACCCATCGAACACCTCGATGGGCAGGCCGCCAGGATTATTTTCCGTCTTCAACATAATTGGAGGTACTGCGCCAATCAGCACGGCTTTCGCAACGCGCCCCGGTTTCGAGCGGGCTACATAGCGTGCGACTTCGCCGCCTCCCGTTGAGTGACCGATGTGCACCGCGTTCTTGAGGTCGAGAGCATCTGCCAGCTCGATGACATCTGCCGCGTAGGTATCCATCTCGTTTCCCGTCCACGTCTGCGTCGAGCGTCCATGTCCTCTGCGATCATGTGCGATAACGCGATAGCCGTTAGCGAGAAAGAACATCATCTGCGCGTCCCAGTCGTCCGCGCTGAGCGGCCAGCCGTGATGAAAGACGATGGGTTGGGCATCGCGCGGACCCCAGTCCTTGAAATAAATTCTGGTTCCGTCGGTGGTCGTGATCGTGTCCATGGTGACCTCACACTGTTTGGAACTAACAACTGAAATGTATGCTTAGAGGTGTGCTCATCCCCCGGTGGCGTCGATGCCGTGGCTGAATGCTAGGGAACACGTTCTCCTTAATCGACCCAGGCAACGTCATCGGAAAATCCCGCCAGGACGACTGTGTCAGCGCAAATGGGAATGCGGATTGTGGAGGAAGGTGTGAACAGCACTGGGCGCATTGTCTGACAGCCACAAATGCCGAAAGTTCGTAAGGGGCCGCTGTTTAAAGACGTGCGCTGAACGGCAACTGAGGCAGGCATGATACCGAGCTGTTCCGCGATCAACATGATCGTACGCCTTGGCGAGCCTAAACGATGGAAGATAGTTTTACGCACTATCGGCGCTTGTCAATTCAATCAAAAGGCGTGGTTAAAAAAGTGGACGTCGTGCGTCCGCAACGTATCCGTTACGAGAAGTATCAAGGTACGTCCTTCAATATTGGATATGCTGATCGTCCGTCACCGGAGCATCAATCCATGATGTGATAGCCACCGTCGACATAAAGCGTATCGCCTGTAATGAGCTTGGCACCGTCCATTGCCAGGAAAGCTACGGCGACACCGACGTCGTCAATGGAAACGAGACTGCGACTTGGTGCTTTCATCTGCGCTTTGTGGAGCAGCTTGTCGAAATCGCTGATCCCAGAGGCAGCCCGTGTCTTCAATGGACCGGGAGAAATCGCGTGTACTCTGATACCTTTAGGCCCGAGTTCCGCCGCCATGTAACGCGTAGCGGACTCCAGCGCAGCCTTCACGGGCCCCATGATGTTGTAATTTTCGACCACCATGTGAGAGCCGTAGTAGGTCATCGTGAAGAGGCTGCCGCCGTCTTTCATCAAGGGTTCTGCCAGTTTCGCCATCCGGATGAACGACCAGCACGATAGCTCCATTGCCAGAAGAAAACCCTCCTTCGAGCAGTCAACGACGCGGCCCTGTAGGTCGGCTTTAGGAGCAAATGCAATCGAGTGCAGCATGATGTCGAGTTTGCCCCACTTTTTCTCGATGGCGTCAAAGACGGCTTCCAGCTCGCCTTCGTTGTGCACATTGAGGGGCATGAAAATGGAGGCCTCCATCTCCTCGGCAAGCGGCGTCACATATTGCTTCGTCTTGTCGTTGAGATAGGTGACGGCAAGGTCCGCACCGAACGCGCGAAAAGCTTTGGCGCAGCCCCATGCAATTGAATGCTCGTTGGCGATACCCGTGACGAGAGCTTTCTTCTCCTTGAGCAGCGCCAATGAAGAAAGATCAATCATGCAAGTTTCTCCTCACGAAGAGGGATCGACTGGGCCCGCAAAGCGTTCAGCGTGTGCCGAGCAATCATCAGGCCCTCGTTGGTCGGGATCACAAAGCAGGCAGCAGGAGAATTCTTTGTGGTGATGCGGGATGCGCCAGCGGCGTTCGCCTCCGCGTCAAGGTCAAAGCCCAACCACGCAAGTCTCTGTAGGACTGCAGCGCGAATGGGCGCTGCGTTTTCGCCAATTCCGGCTGTAAACACGAAGCCATCGATGCCACCCATGGCCGCGGCCAACATGCCTGTGAGAGTGGCGATCCGGTAAACGAAATATTCAAGCGCGAACTTAGCGCGCGGCTCCGAACTTGCGAGCAGATCGCGGACATCATTGCTGATCCCGGACAATCCCTTGAGACCACAATCCTTGTAAAGGAAGCGTTCAATCTCGTCCGCGCTCATGCCCTTCTGCTGCATGAGGTAGATGACAACACCAGCATCGAGCTGCCCCGGCCTTGTTCCCATTGGAAGGCCATCGAGTGCGGTAAAGCCCATCGTGCTGTCGATGCTCTTGCGATCAACCATGGCGCACATCGAAGCGCCGCTGCCCAGGTGCGCAACGATGACACGCCCACTGGTGATTTCTGGTGCGATATCTGGAAGTTGGCCCGCGATATATTCGTACGATAAGCCATGAAAGCCGTAGCGGCGCACGCCTTCCGTATGAAGCTCATCAGGTATGGCGTAGTAATCGGCAACCGCAGGATGCCCTCGATGAAAGGACGTGTCGAAACAGGCAACTTGCAAGAGATGCGGATGCTTCTCGTGGATCACCTTTATTGGTGCAAGATTGTTGGGCTGATGAAGTGGCGCAAGCGGAATAAAGGGCTCTAGCTTTTTAATCACTTCGCCGGACACGATTGTTGGGACAGTAAAATCAGGTCCCCCGTGCACAACACGGTGGCCGATGGCTATCGGCAACTCGCCATTCCCATGGGCTCTCAGGAAGGACACAGCTTCCCCGAACGCCGTCGGCACGTCTGGGATCTCTTGAGCACTCCATCTCTGATCGACAAGCGTCTCCCCCTCGCTCCCTCTGGCGAACAGACGGGGATGAGTTCCGATCCCCTCGAGTTGACCTCTCATGCGCCGCTCGAGCTGGTCATACGGGCCAACGGCAAAGACTTGGAACTTGACGCTGGAACTGCCGGCATTGACCACAAGTATCGTTTCGCTCATCGCTTAGGCTCGGATTGGCTCATGTGCACGCCGACTATATGCAAGAAGCATGGCCACGGCACAGGAGGCCATACGCGTCCGCAGGTTGTCGGCTCGTGAGGTCAGGATAATCGGAACGCGGGCGCCCAGCACGATGCCGGCAGCGTCTGCATTCGAGAGGAAGGTGAGGTTCTTGGCGAGCATGTTCCCGGCCTCAAGATCGGGCACAACGAGGATTTGAGCCTGTCCCGCAACGGCGGATTTGATCCCCTTAATCCGTGCGGCTTCAAGGCTGATGGCGTTATCAAAGGCAAGCGGGCCGTCCAGTTCGCCCCCTGTGATCTGGCCGCGGTCCGCCATCTTGCACAAGGCGGCCGCATCGATCGTAGACGGCAGGCTTGGGTTCACGGTTTCGACTGCGGAGAGAATGGCCACTTTGGGTGAGCCCATGCCGAGCGCGACAAACAGGTCGATAGCATTTTGTATGATATCCCGTTTTGCCATCAGGTCCGGCGTTATGTTGACCGCCGCGTCGGTGATAAACAGGGTCTGCGCATGTGTCGGAACGTCCATGACGAACACATGGCTTATCCGCCGTCCAGTTCGCAGTCCTTTCTCTCTGTTGGTAACTGCAGCGAGAAGTTCGTCCGAATGCAGGCTCCCCTTCATCAGGAGTTCTGCCTTCCCCTCACGAACCAGCTCCACCGCTCTTTCCGCAGCGGCATGGCTATGCGGAGTATCGATGAGCTCCACGCCACTGATATCAAGACCGCACGATTGCGCCACCGCACGGATCTTCTGTTCGGGGCCAACCAAAAGTGGGACAATCATGCCGGCTTCTGCGGCGTCAATAGCTCCCCGAAGTGACGTCTCATCGCACGGATGCGCCACAGCAGTGGTAAGGGGGACGAGAGCCTGTGTCGCCGCGATCAGGTGCTCATATTTCTCATGTTTACGGATGGGTGAGACGACAGCCTTTCTAGGCATCGCAGCATCCTTTCATATCCCAGACAACGTCACAGCCCCGAATTGGATCGCTACCACTCAAGAAAAAGGGCAGCGTCACCACGCGTCCTCCGGGAAATATATGATCTCCGTGTGAAGCTTTTAGTGAAGCGGCCGGAGGTCTTTTTCTGAGAGAGTTCATAGGTGATCCGCGGCAGCCATCGTTGGACGATCTATGCGTTCTGCCGAGTTTCGCAGGTGCCAATGATCTACGTTCATTGTTGTGGAATTGGATTGCTTTGACCTGCGTCAAAGTCCGACGGCGAGACCTTTCCGCGGGGATGGCTTCACAAAGTTTTGCGGGCCTATCTATCAAAGCGTTGAGGCGGCGTTCAGGCTAACGCCACCTCTAAGAGCCTTTGCCGGGTATCCCTCGGTCGGAGGGACTGCGAATCTATTCTTAGATCTTACGCAGGTGAGCAGCGGTCTTATCTCGTTGGACTGTCCCGCCCATAAGCCCGTCGTAGTCAGTGCCTGTTTCGACAGTCCAGGACTGCCAACGCTCGACTGCCCAAAGCACTCCGGCAAGAATTACAGCGAGCCCGATTGCGGTCGCCCAAAAGGGCAAGCCAAGGAGCTGATCAAAGCCGATTTTCTCACCCTTCTCGTTGAAGAAGGCCTTGATGGGGACGTCGAAATATCCGTACGTGATGGCCCCGGCAATACCACCCACGAGCGTGAAGATTGCATCGCGGTAGCCGGCACCGATCTGGGCCAGCGTCGTACCTGGACAAGCTCCGGCAAGCGCGATGCCGATGCCAAGGATCAGCCCACCGATCATGTCGGCCTTATACAATAAGGGTTTGAGGCTGAGCTTCACTCCGAACATGCCGTTCATGACTGCAAGGACAATGAGCCCTGTAATCACGGCAGACAGGAACACTTTGAGCATCAGAAAATTCTTGAGCTGCATTTGACCGACAATGACGCCGGGCTCAAAGACGCGGCTCTTTTCCAAAACGAAGCCGAACACAATGCCGGTGGCCAATCCGATAAGAATGGCATTCAACACGGACATGTCATCTCTCCTTTGTGAATTCGCTCACGCACGGCGGAACAGGGCGGCGGTCAGAATGCCACCGGCGAACATCGCGGCGACGGCGAGCGTCGATCCGACGGAAAGTTGCGCCATCCCCGAAATGCCGTGACCTGACGTGCAGCCGCCGGCAATGCGGGCGCCGAACAGCATGATGAATCCGGCGAGGAAGGCGACCGGTGCGCGAGCACTTAGCGTCGACGTTCCGGTTGCGCGCGCCCACACCGGAGAGATGGTTTGCCGACGGGCGCCGGAAAGGCGCATCGATAGAAATGCGCCGACGGCAATTCCGCCGACAACGGCAACCTGCCACCAGTTCTTTGCGCCCCACAAATGCTTAGCCAGATAACTGACATCGGAGACTTGGCTGTCGAACAGTGAGGCGATGTGAGCGCCGACCGTTACAAAGGACGATGACGCGCCAAGCGCCGTCGACATGAGCAGGAAGGTCGGGATTTGTAGAAGGCCGATGATCACGCCAGCAACGTAGGGAGACCACGCCTTATCAGTGAGGTTAAGCATTTAACCCCTCCATGTCGTTTGTTTGTGACTCTTCTTCTGGACTTACAAAGCGACCTTTAGGGCAACGCCGACGGTCAACGCGCCCCAGATCATCATGTTGAAGAAGCTACGTAGCACCTGGCGATGATCACTCTCAGCCGGCACACCGAACGCGTCGCAGATCAAGTCACCCGGCAAGAAGAATAAGCGCATCACGTCTTACCTCCTTCCTTCGATGCCCGCGGCTGGCAGGTGTTGATACCGAGCAGGGTATAAGGCGGGCACCAGCCTATGATGGCTGTTGCAAGCGGTAAAAGACCGACCCATCCCCATAGTGTTTGCGGCCCGACGAACACAAGGCTGATTAGAACGACGCCCACAAGAGCGCGTATGGCCCGGTCGATGCCACCCACATTACATTTCATGGTCGCCTCCATTTTTCTTTGATGGAGGTCAAGCTAGTTGGAGCGTAAGCGGAAGTATGTGACTAAGTCACAAAGCCGGAGTGAGGGAATTGGCAGGTCTGACTAGTGCTCAGATGCGAGTCGTTCGAGTGCGGGGCGATTGTTGATTTTGATGTGCCCTCGCGTCACCACAAGCCAGCCTCGACGCTGAAACTCGGCAAATATCCGGCTAACGACCTCGCGCGCCGTTCCAAGCTCCGAGGCGATCTGCTGCTGCGTACTCGTGACATCGTCCGCGCCGTGGGACAATTCCAGAATCTTATGAGCGAGACGAATGTCCATGCGCGAAAATGCGATCTCTTCGATGATCCGGAAGAGGTTTGTCACGCGCGTACTAAAGGCTGTGAAAACGAAGCGCCGAAACTCGTGCGAACGGGCGATAAGCTCTTCAAATGTGGTGCGCGGAATGGCAACGGCATGAATATCCGTTTCCGCGATCGCCTCGGCTGGATAGTCTTCATACCCCATGAGGCAGGCAGTTGTGAGCGCGCAGCTCTCGCCCGCAGAGACACGATAAAGTACGATTTCCCGGCCGGTTTCCGAGACCTGCTGGACGCGCACGCTACCATCCAGCAAAAGCAGGTAACTCTTAGGAGCCTGACCCGGCCCATAGATGCGACTGCCGGACGGGAGTGAGACCACGGCGCTGTTACGCATCAGGATATCGACCACATCTGGCGGCAGACGCTTAAGCCCCGCGAACTGATCAATCCATTCAGCTTCCTGAGACATCGAAGGCTCCGTGGGTTTCACCTGATGCGGTGAGGGGCAATACGCATACGCTTCCCTACGGGCTAAAAGGGCGCGAGCCAAGTCTTATCCCGATCCTCATTGCGCTGGGCGAATGGAAGTATCTCATTCAGGAAGTGCGGAAGGAAAGAGGTGTTCGAGCCAATTGCGCACGCCCTTCGGGACGCCTTAGTATTAGTCTCGCAAGGGATCTATGAGCTTCGCGGGACATATGGCACCCCGATGGAAATATTCGCGTTGGCAACCGGACACTTCGGTGGAGATCGGTTGTCTGCAGGCGACCGCCGCCCGTTCGCTTGTCCCTCACTTTCATAACGAAGTGCAGCTTGTCTCCGTGAGGCGGGGATGGCGCAGGTTTTCAACACCGGCAGAGGTGTTCCACGTTTGCGAAGGCGTGATCCTAATGCTACCCGCGGGAATGCCACACGCATCTTCGGCAAGTGCAAGATCATCCGTCACAAACGTTTATTTGCCCGCGGACCATGCGGCGGTATGCGTGCGCGCACGACCTCAACTGATCCGCAGTCCCAATGCCCGCAAACCGGAAGACATTCTGGATGCAATCGGTTCATTGAAAATTCGCGACACACCCAATGAGCACGATGAAACATGGATGGCTATGCGCGACCTCGTTGCCGGCACAGACGCAAGGATCGCGGATCTCGCTAGCCAGCTAGAATATTCGACCGACGGTTTCATTCGCGCATTCAGAAGTAACGTCGGCATAACCCCTGCCGCCTATCGGCTGGCGCACCGGCTGACGGTAGCGAGAAAGTGCTTGAGATCTGGAGAGGCTCCCGTCGACGCGGCATATGATGCGGCGTTTGCCGATCAAAGCCATTTGGGCCGCTCATTTGTAAGGGCGTATGGAACGACACCCGCTGCTTATAGATCCGCGTTCCTCTGAACCGGCGTAGTCGATTTCATTCCAGACGATCGAAGCCAAACAGTGCCACTCCCAGAGCCGTTTCCAGCTCTGGAGTGCCGACCCATGTCCGATCCTTACACAACGCCTGAGCCTGCCGCTTCTGCGCTCATCACGATCGACCTTCAAAACGATTTTACACTTGAGGGTGCGCCGGCAATGATCGCAGGCACCGCTGCCATCGTGCCCGCCGTACGCAAATCGCTTGAAGCGTTTCGCAAAGCCGGACGGCCAATCATCCACGTCGTTCGCTTGTACAAAGCCGACGGCTCGAATGTGGACCTGTGTCGCCGACACTTGATCCAACGCGGAGCGGTAATCGCGCGACCGGCCACGGAAGGCGCAGAGCTGGTCGACGCATTAAAACCGGACGATGCTATACAACTTGATGCCGATACGCTCCTCGCGGGACGCCTCCAAAGCATCGGCCCGAACGAATGGATTCTCTATAAGCCGCGATGGAGCGCGTTCCATGACACGATGCTCAAAGCGGTTCTGGATGATCTCGACGTGACGACACTTGCGTTCGCGGGATGCAATTTTCCCAACTGTCCGCGCGCAAGCATTTACGACGCGAGCAATCGTGATTACCGGCTCTGCGTCATAGCCGACGCGATGTCCGAACTTTACGAAAGAGGCTTAGCCGAGCTGCAAGGCATCGGCGTCCACATTCTGACATCAGACGACGTCGAGACATGGTTGCGCTCAAGCTAGACGTCGCGTGGGGGTGCAATATTACACAAATCAAACAGGCAGTTAGCCCATCTGACCGGTGGCATCATGCGCAGCGCAAGCCCGGCTCTGAAATCCGTTGTCACGGATTTGCTACATGGCGAAATTCGACCCGACCTATAACTTCATCGTGTACTACTCCGGCGACATCAACAATCCGACATCGCCATACAATCAGACGGTGATGACGTCGCAGCGCGGAGGTGTGAATGCCACGATGGAAACGTCGTTGGATGCACTGATGCCGGGTGCGTTGCTTTTCTGGGGTGGTGATCTCATTCGCGAGAGCGCTGGGCAAGAACTTGTCGATGGCCGCGAGGTGCAGACGCCGTATGAGCTTGGCATCCGTGGTGCCGATACGACATGGCGCAGCAGTCTGACCGGCTTCATCAGCACCAGCGAAAAGGGTGTAAGCTTCGATCCGGCGACCAACACGATCACCCAGCAGAAGGAGATGATCTACGGTGTCGAGTTCGCGGGAGAGGTAGCCGTCACACAGAACCTGTCACTCGGAACAGTGTTCACGTGGCGCGAGGGTCGCTACGACGATGATGGGGATGGCGGCCTGGATAGCCATTTGCTCAACAACCGCATCGCAACGCCTTTCCGCGGCACGATCTACGGAGATTATCGCTTCGAGAACGATTGGATCCTTCACTTAGAAGGCGAATGGTGGACGGGACGCGAAGAGCCCATCAACATCGCGGGTGACATCTACCCGATCGAACCGGCCTTCCTCGTGAATGCCAGCCTTGCGATCCCCTACGAAGGTGGCCAGTTCTATCTCGGTGCAACGAACCTGCTGGATACTGATGACGAAAATCCGACGGCGACCTCCGTGCGCAACCTCACGGTCAACGGTTTGGGCCGTACCGTCACCGTAGGCTACCGCAAGACCTTCTGAGCAAATTGAGGCTTGCGAAGAAACCTCCGAAAGCCGCAGGAACATCGTCGCCAAGCCGATGTCACGCCGCGCTTATCGGCTAAGAGCCAGCCGCTCGGCTTCGTATTCTGCAATGCCTTCATCGTTGCCTTGCGCAAAGACGGCGACGATCGGCCGGTCGGGAAGATCCGCGAAGCAGTAGAGGGCAGACGTGCTACCTGGCCCGCCGCCGGTGTGACCATAGACCTGTCCGCCGCTGACCATAGTACCGATCATCAGCCCAAGGCCGTAACCGGTTTTACGCCAGGGACGACCGGGCACCTCGTCGCCGAGAGCATAAACTTGGCGCATCGCGCGAGCGGATTTGGCTGAGAGAAAGCCACGAGCGAACAGCCGCCGAAGGAAAGAGACGGCATCGGAGGGTGGCCCGATGAGAAGGCTATGATAAACCCATCCCGGATCGTAGCCTTTGGCATTGCCCCATTGCGTCAGGCCCAGATCATCCAACGTCGTTGCAATCCGCGTGTGCTGCAAGTCCATGGGCTCGAAGACAAGCTTGCGGAGAGACGCGTCGATGTGGGTACCTGTCGTCTCCTCAATCAACTGTCGGACAAAGAGATAGCCGACGTTTGAGTATGACCAGCCGTTACCGGGTTCAAACAACAACGTATCGGCATCCAGCCGAGCGAGCAGGTCCTCGACTGGCCAAACCGGATCTCCAGCAGCAACCGCTCCATGATAGGAAGGCCCGCCGTAAGTGTTCACCCCGGCGGTATGTTGGAGCAGGTGCCGGAGTGTATAACGGCGATCCTTGAACGGGGAATCCAAAGAAAGCCTTCCCTCATCGACAAGACGCAGCGCCGCAGCCGCAAGCACCGTCTTCGTGATGCTCCACCACGGAAACAGGGCCCGCGATTCACCGGTGATCGGACTGCCCTCGCGTGCGAGCGCGGAAAAGAGACGGGCGTTCGACATGAAAGAGAAGCTCCAATTTTCGGATCTGCAGCGAACCAACGGATGCCTAAAGCATTACGATGTCCATTCGGAGGACTCAGGCGGCATAATTGCGCCGCGAGCCGATGATTTGTTCCGAGCGAATTTCCAGCACTTCTCAATGAGGTTCTCATGATCCCGTCCGGAACACGCCAACTCGTGCGGCAACGGTTGCTGTCGACGCTGGCGTTCCTATGTCTTGCTTGCCTTGGAACACCCACTAGCGCGACAGAGCGCAACGTACGTGATGACCTCACCGCCATCTTTAAAGAGCACGGCACGACCGGCACGTTCGTTCTTTACGACGTGTCGGCCGATCGCATGACGCTCGTGAACGCCGAGCGCGCCCAAACGCGTTTCGTTCCCGCCTCCACCTTTAAGATCGCCAACAGTCTTATCGCGCTTGAGACCGGAGTGGTGAAAGACGAAAACGAGGTCATCCCGTACGGCGGCAAACCGCAACCGTTCAAGCAGTGGGAACGGGATATGCCGATACGCGAGGCCATCGTCGTATCGAATGTTCCTGTTTATCAGGAACTGGCGCGCCGGATCGGGCTTGAGCGCTATAACCAATGGCTCCGGAGGATCGGCTACGGTAACGGCGACCCAGGGTCTGAGGTTGATAGATTCTGGCTCGACGGGCCGCTTAAAATCAGTGCGGTTGAGCAGGCCCAGTTTCTTGCAAGTCTGGTCCAGCGCGAACTCGACACCTCCGAGCGCGCGCAAAAGACGGTGCACGACATCCTTCGGCTGAAGAATGGAGACGGGCCGGCACTCTACGGCAAAACAGGCTGGCTGTTTTCACGGACACCGCAACTTGGTTGGTGGGTCGGCTGGGTGGAGCGCGACAATGGGATATTCACTTTCGCGCTCAACATGGACATCCTCGAAAAAGATGATGTGAAAAAACGCGTTCCCATTGGCAAGGCTTTGCTCGCCAAGTTGGGCGTCATTTAGTGCGGGCCCTATTACATGGCGCCGCAGGCTCTGCCGATAAGTTGATCTGCAACTTTCTTCTGGTCGTCGCTTAAAGACGCGTAAAGTTTCTCTGCCGCAGGCTTCACCTCTTTGAGGGACGAGAGCATTGTCTCCATGCCTTTGATGCGCGCGTCCATGCGGTTCAGCGCGTTGCCGGTCTGCATAGTTTCCATCATGGCTTGATGTACGCCTTGCATGTTGGCGACGCGTGCTCTCACGGCGTCGGCATAGGCCGCCCATGCATCCTTTTGAGCGTCGGTGATCCCGAGTTCAAATTTCAAGTAGGCAAGGCGCGCCTCGACCATCGCGCCCATTCGTGCGCCGCGCATCATCCCCATACCGTGCCCGCGCATCATGCCCTGACCCATCTGGCCTTTGCCCATTCCTTGTCCCATCATGCCGTGCCCCATGCCACCGCCCATCATCCGCATCATGGGACAGTCCCCACCCATCATGCCCATCTCGGGAGCGTTTTCGGAATTGTCCTGCGCAAGTGCAGGCACCACAAGGAGTGCGCTCAAAGCGCAGATGCCGAGTGTTGAAGAAGCTAGTTTCCACATGGTGTTACATCCTCTGTGTTGCTGGATTTAATGAACAGTCCGGCAACCGAGGCGTCAGCCGCGTTGACATTGGTCAACTAATGGGACGAAGGGGGTTCAACTAATCGTGTCGCCATTTACGGGCGGGTGGCCCAAGACTAGGCGCATCGCACAACGTTTCGTCTCAGGAAGACCGTGCTCGACTTCCTTTCGCAATAGCGCGATGAGGCGGTCATCGAGTTGATCAACTCGAAGAGTTTGGAAGCCTAATGATTGATAGAAGGGCATGTTCCATGGGACGTTGCGGAAAGTCGTAAGCGTTATAGCAAACAGTTTTCTCGCCTTTGCACTGGCAATGACTTCTCGGATCAACGCCGTTCCGCACCCCCGTCTCTGATGGTGATGCCGCACGGCGAGCTGCCAGATATGGAACTCCTGTCCGTACACTTCCGCATTGAGGAACCCGAGAAGACGATTTTGTTCATCAGTAGCGACCCATGAGGTGCCACTCCGGAGGAAATGCAGATGCCCCTCGGGGGATTGCCCATTGTCATCGGCGATCCAGGCAAGACCGGGGATCACGCGAAAGGCCTCTCCCGATGAACGTTCAATGGCCGGGAGGGCCGCTATGTCTTCTTCTCTCGTTAGACGGATAATTGCAGACATGAACCGAGTGCTGATTAATTCCATCCCCTAGGAAGGCAGAACTTTGACGATGAGTATATGAGTTCACCCAAACGCCTGGATCCCGGTTTGAGCACGCCCAAGAATGAGCGCATGGATATCGTGCGTGCCTTCGTACGTGTTCACCGCTTCAAGGTTCAAGACGTGACGGATCACATGAAACTCATCCGCAATGCCATTACCGCCATGCATGTCTCGCGCCGTACGAGCGATATCAAGCGCTTTGCCGCAGTTGTTGCGCTTCAGAAGTGATACAGCTTCCGGCGCGAGGCGCCCCTGATCCTTGAGACGTGCGGCATGGAGGCAGGCCGTCAGCCCCAGCGTGATCTCCGTCTGCATGTCCGCCAACTTCTTTTGGATCAGCTGATTGGCCGCTAGAGGACGTCCAAATTGTTGCCGGTCGAGCGTATATTGCCGTGCAGCGTGCCAGCAGAATTCAGCAGCGCCCAAAGTGCCCCAGGCAATGCCAAAGCGGGCGTTGTTGAGGCAGCCAAACGGGCCCTTTAATCCGCGCACATTCGGAAGGATGTTGGCTTCGGGCACGAAGACGCCATCCATGACGATCTCGCCCGTCGCCGACGCGCGCAATGAAAACTTTCCCTCGATCTTGGGAGACGTCAGCCCGGCCATACCCCGCTCGAGGATGAAGCCCGCGATTGAGCCATCATCCGTCTTCGCCCATACGATGAAGATGTCCGCGAGTGGCGAATTGGTGATCCACATTTTCGCGCCGGAGAGTTCATACCCGCCGCTGACCGCCCGCGCCCGTGTGCGCATCCCGCCAGCATCCGAGCCATGGTCCGGCTCGGTCAGCCCGAAGCACCCAAGGATCTCACCTTTTGCTAGGCCCGGCAGATAAGCTTGGCGCTGCGCCTCAGAGCCGTAGGCATAAATCGGATACATGACGAGGCTGGACTGCACGCTCATGGCCGAACGGTAGCCGCTATCGACCCGCTCGATTTCCCGGGCGATGAGCCCATAACAGACAGAGTTAACGCCGGCGCCACCGTAGGTTTCGGGGATGGTGGGGCCGAGCAACCCCATTGCCCCCATCTCCGCCATGACGCTGCGGTCGAAATTCTCGTTCCGGTTGTCATCCAGAACCCGCGGCATCAGCTTGTCTTGTGCAAACGCCCGGGCACTATCCTGAACTGCCCGTTCTTCGTCCTCCAGGGCACCCTCGATCAACAGGGGATCAGCCCATTGGAACGGGGTTGTTTGTTCCTGATTGGACTTCTTGGTATCCGGCTCGAGCATCTTGAGATCCTTCTGGAGCACCGCACGTCACAATTGAAGGGCGTTTGGGCGCAAGGTTCAATTGCAATTTCCGCTCACGTCGGCAAACTGACGTCTGTTCGTCATCGGTTGCGGCCAGAGAAGCCACTTCAATCGGAGCGGACAAGCAAAACGATTACGAACGATGTTGGAGGAATACGTATGTGTTTTAGGGTGGGTCGCACAGCTACGTGCGCACTAACTGCAATACTGTTCGCAGCCTCAACCGCCGTCTCCGCGCGCGCGGAGACGTTTATTAACGTTCTTACCGGAGGCACAAGCGGCGTCTATTATCCTTTGGGCGTTGCACTATCCAAGATCTACGGCGAGAAGATTCCTGATGTACGCACCCAGGTTCAATCGACGAAAGCATCCGTCGAAAACCTGAACCTTCTGCAGAAGGGACGCGGAGAGATCGGATTTGCCCTGGGTGACTCCGTCAAGTTGGCCTGGGAAGGCAATGCTGAGGCCGGCTTTCCTCAAAAGCTTGATAAGCTGCGCGCCATTGCGGCGATCTACCCGAACTACATCCAGATCGTTGCTTCTAAAGATAGCGGCGTAAAATCGTTCCAGGACCTCAAGGGTAAAGGTCTTTCAGTCGGCGCGCCAAAATCCGGGACCGAACTCAATGCACGCGCAATCTTTGGCGCTCTGAACATGAGCTATGATGATCTCGGTAAGACGGAATACCTGCCATTTTCCGAGTCCGTTGAGCTGATTAAAAACCGCCAGCTCGATGCGACCTTGCAGTCGGCGGGCCTGGGCGTTGCCTCGATCCGCGATTTGGCTGCGTCCGTTCCTATTCAGATGGTGGCGGTCCCAGCAGAAGTTGCTGAAAAACTGGGAGCACCTTATGTTGCGGCGGAAATTCCGGCAGGCACCTATGATGGCCAGACGGAAGCCGTCCCCACCCTGGCAGTTCGCAATATTCTGGTGACCCATTCCGGCGTCAGCGACGAAATTGCCTACCAGATGACAAAGCAGCTCTTCGAAAATCTTCCCGACATGGTCGCAGCGCATAAGGCTGCGGCCGCAATCAAGCTCGACACTGCAACAAAGGGAGTTCCCGTGCCGTTACACCCTGGCGCGGAGCGCTACTATAAGGAAAAGGGTTTGCTGCCCTGATAATATTTGCCGACGCCCGCCACTGTGCGGGCGTCGGTCATTTTGCTTGAATGATCTCCGCCAGGAAACCTTGGAGGGTTACGAGCGTGAGCAGCCACGTGCCTCGCGATACCGCAGGTGTCGCCAGCCCCGCGTCCCCGGCCTCCGGTCCGCGCGAAGCGTTGAGCCATACCTTTCCCCATGGCCCCGTGGGCTGGCTGCTATTTGCTATCGCTGTCGCCTTTTCACTTTTCCAGTTGGCGACCGCCGCTCACGTTGTTGATCTGCCGAGCCAACTCGTACGCAGCTTCCACGTTGGCTTTCTCGTACTTCTGTCGCTCCCGTTAGGAGCCGCGCTTGCGCGGGTAAAATGGCCGCTGACGGGTCTGGCATGGCTTCTCGGGCTCGCGGGCTTCGCAGTCGCCATCTACCAGTGGTGGGAATACGAGCCCCTTCTCCTGGGCGCCGGCGATCCCAACAACATCGACTTAATTGTCGGCATCATCTCGCTGGCCGTCGTGTTCCTCGCGACCATTGTCGTCATGGGGCCGGCGTTACCTATCCTTGCGGGGTTGTTCCTTCTTTATTGTTTGTTTGGACAATATCTGCCCGCGCCGCTCAATCATCGCGGCTACGATCTCACACAGGTGATCGACCACATGGCCTTCGGGACCGAGGGCATTTATGGCATTCCGGTCTTCGTTTCCTCGACATATATCTTTCTGTTCATCCTGTTTGGCGCATTTCTTGAGCGCGCAGGGATGATCCAGCTGTTCACCGATGTGTCGATGGGCCTGTTCGGACGCAGTCGAGGTGGCCCCGCCAAAGTCGCGGTATTCTCATCTGGCCTTATGGGAACGATCTCAGGCTCCGGCGTGGCCAACGTCGTAACGACAGGCCAGTTCACGATTCCCCTGATGAAACGCTTTGGCTACAAGGCGGCTTTCGCGGGTGGGGTCGAAGCGACAGCTTCCATGGGCGGGCAGATCATGCCTCCAGTTATGGGCGCCGTCGCGTTCATCATGGCTGAAACTTTAGGCGTCGCATACGCGGAGGTCGTCAAAGCCGCAATTGTCCCTGCCGTCTTGTACTTCGCGTCCGCCTTCTGGATGGTGCACCTCGAAGCTGGCAAGCGCGGCCTGATGGGCTTGGGTGATCACGAAGTACCATCAGCGCTCGATGCGATCAAACAGCAGTGGTATCTAATCCTGCCGCTCGCCGCGCTCGTCTACTTGCTTTTTTCCGGCTACACGCCGCTTTATTCCGGAACGGTTGGCTTAGTTCTGACGCTATTGCTGATACTTGGCAGTTCGGTCGCTCTAGGGCTTCCAAATATCGTAATCCGTTCGATCTTTTGGATCGGCTTGGGAATTATCGCGGCACTCTTTCTTGAATACGGTTTGCAAATCGTTGGCGCGGCCATCGCGCTGCTCATCGCTTGGAACTTCCTAACTAAAGGTGGTCGCGAAACCCTCAGCGACATTGTGATCGGACTTGCTGAAGGGGCAAAAACGGCACTGTCCGTCGGCGTTGCCTGCGCGATCGTCGGTATCATCATCGGCACGATGACATTGACGGGGGCCGCAACAACGTTCGGTGGCTTTATCGTGTCAGTTGGGGAGCACAACCTGTTCCTCTCACTCCTGCTTACGATGATCACATGCATCATCTTAGGGATGGGTATCCCCACGATCCCAAACTACATCATCACTTCATCGCTCGCCGGTCCGGCGCTTCTGGAATTAGGCGTGCCACTGATCGTCAGTCATATGTTCGTTTTCTATTTCGGTATTCTGGCTGACTTGACGCCTCCCGTTGCGCTGGCCTGTTTTGCAGCCGCTCCAATTGCGCGGGAGTCCGGTCTCAGGATCTCGATTGAAGCCGTGAAGATCGCCGCCGCCGGCTTTGTCATTCCCTTCATCGCGGTCTACACCCCGGCCCTAATGCTGCAAGACGGTGGGCCGCTTGCCGAAGCCATCGGCTATCCCGCCGCTGTCGCCTACATTGTCGGCAAGACCGTGCTTGCCGTCGGCCTATGGGGCGCGGCCATCATTGGCTATCTGCGCGGGAGCATGTCCGCTCTCGAACGCATATTGGCAGCAGCAGCAGCCGTCACAATGATCGCGGCGCTTCCCGTGACTGATGAAGTCGGTTTTGCGCTTGCAGCTGTGGTCATCTTTTTGCACTGGCGCAGGACATCCGGCCACACATCCGTTGAACCGGGAGGATCAGGTTGAGCCTTTGCCTGCTCGCGAGTGGAAAGCTCACCGTGATCGCCGCCAGCGCGTTCACTCTCGCGTGGACACATTCCGTCGAGCGGATCGCCTGGGAAGAAGATTGGAAGCTAACGCCGCGTGGTCTTGAAATCGTCGAAGCCAGAGTCAAGGGCTCCGGTGCAGGAATGGAACCGCCCGAAGGTGCCGTATTGTCAAAAGGGTGGTGGCACTACAAGCCGCCCTTGGCTCCGATCAAGGAGCTCCACTTGGCTGCGTCAGGCGCGACTGCACCTTGGAGCCTGTGTACGCTAAAAGGCTGCGTGAAAATCTCTCCCGATCCTGAAATGGAAGCGGCAACGCTTGGCCGCTGTGCGGAGAGCGTGGACTAGAAGCCACAAACGCACGCTGTGGCACCCCGGAATGTTTCCCAAATTTATAGGCAATGATTGCGTTGCACCAAGCAACGGCATATTCACCTATTAAAGCCCACGGGTCAGCGCTGGGGGCATAGGCCCCACGGGGCAGCGCTGCCTGTTATGGCGAGGTCTCCCCGATCTCGCAAAGCAATGGGTACGCGTGCGTATCCGCAGGTAGGTGCAGGGTTGTGTTATGAAGAGGCTCGTAGTTGTTGTGGTGGTTTTGCTGTTGGCGACCGCGGTCGGCGCCGCGGTACTCGTCCAGCAAGGCTACTATGACCTGAATAACCTGAGATTCACCGACAACGCCGGCACCTCGGCTCCGGCAAACACCAAGGAAACGGTTGCGGCCGCCTCTGCGGCGACGCCAACACCGGCAGCGTCGACCAAGACTTCTCAGACTACGTCCAGAGCAAAGACCGAAGCGGAGAAGGTCGCGGCCGTCGATCCTTCCTCGCGCGCTTCTGCACAGGGCGATTCAACACCGCGCGCAGGAAAGTTAGCCGACGGATTGGCCTTTGATATTGCGCGGATACAACCTGATGGCGTTTCTGTTTTTGCCGGTCAGGGTAAGCCCCGCCAATTTGTTCGCGTGCTTGCTGACGGTGAGTTGGTTGGCACGGCGAAGGTCGATGACAATGGTGAGTGGGTTCTAATTACGGAACGCAAGCTCGCGAGCAACGATCCAAAACTTAGCTTGGAAGTCGGAGAGGCCCCGGCAGAGACATCCACTTCCGCTGACGGAAACTCCTCCGCGCGGATGGCGGCCGTTGATGACGCGTCATCTAACGCGGACGCGTCGAAGCAATCACCGGGCACGTCAAAACCCGGTCAGACCGCGCGCGACGTCAACGAAAAGATGCTGAGCGATCTCCAACGGCTCGTCGATGATGCGCGCCAAAGCGAGAACGGCCCAAAACGTGAACCAGCAGGTGTCGATACTTCGGCTGCCGAACAAGCGGAAACCGGGCCGGCAGATGCGGGATCTGTTGCCTCAGCTGCAACGGACGCGGACGAAGTCATGAAGCTCGCAGCAATGTCGGACGAACAGCCAGGGCGCACGCCACTCGTCGCCGAAGACAAGAAGATTCCAATTCCGATCCAGTTCGTCTACCGCGAGGCGATATTCACACACGATGGTGAGAAGGCGGCCGATTTGCTGCTCGAGTATCTCAAGCGCCGCAAACTGGACACGGTGACGCTCTCGGGTCACGCCGACGAACGCGGGACGCCCGAACTGAACATGGAGCTCTCTATGGACAGACTCAAAACCGTGGAGAACTATCTCCGCGCCGGTGGGTTCACGGGCGAATTGCTACTTTTGCCGAAGGGTAAAACGGAGCCATTTACCGGTGTCGACCGTTCGAACTTCTCCCGAGAGGACCTGTACCAGCTGGATCGAAGGGTTGAACTACGACTGGCTAACTAAGCTGAGTTACACAAGCCGGTCACTTGGCTCATGACCTGAGAAAAAGGCATCCAGATTGTCCAGGGCGCGAAAGCCCATCGCATCTCGCGTTTCGCGCGTCGCGCTGCCGATGTGCGGTAACATGAAAACGTTGTCGAGTTTCGACAGCTCTGGATTGCCTCCGGGCTCGCGTTGAAAAACATCGAGACCAGCTGCTGCCAGTTTCCCTGATTTCAATGCGTCAATGAGGGCCGCCTCATCGACAAGGCTACCACGGGCCGTGTTGACGAGAATGGCGCCGTCCGGCAGCAGCGAGAGCCGTGCGCTGTTCATCAGGTTGAGCGTTTCGGGACTCGCGGGGCAGTGAAGGGAAACGACGTCGCAGTGTCCTAACAGCTGTTCGACTGTTTCATGATAGACGCCATTCATTTCCTTTTCCGGCGGCAGACGACGCCGATTGTAGTAGTGAAGCTCCATGTCGAAGCCTTTGACCATGTGCGCAAAGGCAAGTCCGACGCGGCCCATGCCAACGATCCCAAGTCGTTTGCCGGTAAGTTGGGTTCCGACCATGAAGGACGGGCTCCAGCTCGTCCATTGCCCGGAACGCACGAGCCGGTCGCCTTCTCCTGCGCGCCGTGCCGCGGCCAGCATCAGCAAAGTGGCGATTTCAGCCGTCGCTTGCGAGAGAACGTCGGGCGTGTTGGTGACGACAATCCCACGCGCTTTGAGTGCTGCAAGATCGCAGTGGTCGACGCCTACGGAGTGGTTGGCAATGATCTTGACGCGATCGGAAAGCCGGGAGGCTACGTCCGCAGAAAAGATCTCTGAATGGCACGGGAGGATCGCGTCAATCTCACTGCTCATGGCGACGATCTCATCGCCGGAATAAACCCGATCCTCGGGATTGAGCCGAACTTCATAGTCGCGTGCGGCGCGCGCTTCCGTAGCTGGCGAAAGTTTGCGGGTGATCCAAAGAACAGGTTTATCGCTCACGGTCTATCCGGCCCTCTTTGCCAGGTTAGGAGATGCGCCGCTTGAGATGGTGGGATGGTGCAATGACAGTATGCGGCGCTTCCAGTATCCACACCACGCCGGTCGAAGGAAACTCATAAACGACTTTTCCATCGAGTGTCTGAGCTGCAAGCCGTTCGATGACTATACGCCCGAAGCCCCATCGCTGCGGTTGCTCAACGTCCGGACCGTTGCTTTCGCGCCAGCTCAGGCGCAAGCCCACATTGTTTTCATTAGGAAGAGACCAGTCGATGTAGACTGTCCCTTCCTGACCACGAAGGGCGCCATACTTCGTCGCGTTCGTTGCTAGTTCGTGGAGCGCTAGGCCTATGGTCTGGGCGGCATCCGCCGTCAATGAGACCTCTGGCCCTTCTATGACGACGCGCCCGCCATCCTCCACGTCAGTAAAGGGCTTAAGTTGTTCGCGAATGAGCCGCGCGAGAGGAGCGTCGCCACGGTCTCGACCGAATACGAGTTCCTGAGACTGAATCATGGAATGCAGGCGCGACGTAAAGCCATCGAGGAAGTCGTCGATACTCGCGCTGCCCTTGCCGACTTGGCGGGCCATGGATTGGATAACGGCAAGCTGGTTCTTGTTGCGATGCGCAAGCTCACGCATCAGCATCTTGATGTGCTCAACCTGTTCTCGCGAGCGTTCCTCGCTGATCTTCAACGCTTCCGTACGTTCATGGATCAGCATCGAAGCGAGGCTCAACGTTTTCATGACCTGATCGGCTTCGGTAAGTGGTAAGCCTTCTGCCTCAACGACACCGCCGGACGCGAGCTTGCGTGTCGCGAGCGTAACACGCCCCATTGATCGAGCCATACGCCGTCCCACCAATATCGCAAGAAGCGTCGTCAGGATGCCGGCGAGAACGGCGGCGGACGCAAGCCAGCCGAGCGATTGCCAAAGCGAAGCTTCAAGCAAATTTTTGGGCGCGCTGATGATCGTACGCCAGCCAGTCAGGGTAGAGGTGTCCTGCATCTCAAGACGGGTAACCCCATCCGTATCTCGCCTCTCCACCATGACGCCGGCGGGATGCCTCACAAGGTCAATGTCCGGCCCGCTCCCGTCATCGGGGGAGCGGGAGATGACCTCTCCTTTCTTGTCCGCTACTGCGATCGCCCACCCGGTAGGTAAAGCAGTCGTAGCGATGGTCTCGTGCACGCGCGCAGTCGTAATCGTCATCATAAGGATACAATGCAGAGCGCCATCCCGCATCACGGGAAGTCCTATGACGATGGCATCTCCATCACCGGGCGCGCCCATACCAACGAGTCCGGACACATGAACTCCCGGAGTCTCACCAACATGACGTGCGACGTTGCGATCGAAGGGACGTGGAGATGGTGCCCCGTAAGGCACGCGCGTATCGACGATGGGCTTCAGCGATGTGTCCAACAGGAGGACATATGTACGAGCATGACGCAGGGCAGCCTTAGTCTGCGCATGAAACGCTGCGTAATCATCCTGCGCGAGACTTTCAGAGAGCGCCAGCGCGCTGAGCAAAGTCACAAAGCCCTTAATCTCGCGATCAACGTCATTGGTGACATCAACCGATAGACGCTTCAGGCGTTCCTCATTGGCCGACATCTCTGCACGCGTGAACACCATGGCACCGAGTGCTGCGAAAAGCAGGAGCGGTGCTACCAGCGCCAGAGCGAAGCCGACGAGATGAGCGGTGAGCGATCGCGAGCGGTACTCGCTTCCTTGAGACATCCCGTCTGCCCAGTTGAATCAGTCATTGCGTTCCGCGCGCAAAACAGAGCGCGGAAGTGCGGTACCATTATCTCAACGAAGATCACACCGTGCCAAGCACTATTGTAATCGAGTAGCCGACAACCGGTCGCCTACTGACGAAACGAACGTCGCGACGTTAGGGGCATGGGCATTGAGAATATTTGATGACCAATCTCTTCTGGTCTTTCAATTCGAACTTCAACAAATTTTGAAAGAAAATAGGATAACCAATGGAAATACATAAATTAAGAATATCTTCGCCAATGCTCAAGGTATCTTGACGGCTTTCGGCATGAGATCGGCCGACGAGGCAAAGGCACCGTTCAGTAAATTCGGGACATTAGCAGCCGGTATAGGCTTTGAGAAATAAAAGCCCTGGCCATAGTCACAACCGACATTCGCCAGGAAAAGGTACTGCGCATTGGTTTCGATACCTTCGGCGACAATACTCAGCCGAAGCGCGCGACACATCTGAACGATCCCGCGAATGATGATCTGGTCTTCTTTATTCGAAAGGCAGTTGCGCACGAAGCCGCGGTCAAGCTTTAAGCCATCGATCGGCCAGTTGCGAAGATGCTGAAGGCTTGCGAAGCCGGTGCCGAAGTCGTCCAACGCGATGTGAATGCCCTGGCTGCGGAGTTCCGAAAGGCTCTTATGGATCTGGCCTTCAGGTGCCCCCATCGCGATGCCTTCCGTCGCTTCAACGACGAGGTCACGTGGGTTAAAGCGGTACATATCGAGCGCTTTGCTGATTTCGTCGGCAAAGCGCTTATTCATGAGGTCTGCAGATGTGACGTTAATGGCAAGACGTCCGGGTGCAAGGCCCTGCGCGCGCCACACAGCGTAGTCCTTCAACGCGGAATTCAACATCGCACGCGTCAAAAGAGGCGTGAGTGAGCGATCCGAAATTGCCTGGTTAAAGTCTTTAGGAGCGAGCAGGCCGCGCGTTGGGTGCTTCCAGCGGGCCAGGACCTCGAAGCCGACGGTGCGGCCCCACTTCAACTCCACAGTCGGCTGGTAGAAAGGAACGAACTCACCGTCGCTCAGCGCGCGGGAAATTTGAGCGCGCGCGGCACGCGGACGAGGCGCTGGACGATCTTTCGTCTCTGGGGCTTGAGAGGCCCTTCCAACAAGTGCAGCGGACTTCATTGTCGGTGCCGCAGGAACTGGACGGCTTTTGGGCGAACGGTTGGCCTGTTGGCGGAGTTTCAGGATGCCGGAAGCCGTTTCGGCCAGACGCTGCAAAACCGACAGCGCTGCGGCAGACAAACGCCGAGGCCGCGTATCCATCACACAAAGGATCGCAGCGCCATTTTCAGCGCCGGTTTCCAAAAGAAGTCCGGCATAAAATCGAATGTTGGGATCGTGACGGACCCACGCGCTTGCACGAAATCTCTCGTCTTTCGCCGCATTGCCAACGACGAACGTCCTGCCGCGATTAGTAAGCGTATAAGCGCAAAACGGGTTCTTGCGCGGGTGCGCCAGCGCATCGAGGCCGACACCCGTAACGAAGTGCTCTCGGTCGGAATCAACCAACGAAATGGCTGCGAGGGGACATCCGCTGATGTTGGAGGCAACTTCGCACAATGCTGCAAGCGCGCGTTCGGCCTCCACATCTGGGCGACCGGTCGACGCCCGCAGGGGCTCAATGTCGATGCGCGATCTGTACGAGGCCATAAGTCAATCCGGGCAAACACATGTTTAAGACAGTATGAAAGGCATGTCTGAGCATTAAGTTAAATTGTAACTATCTGCTCGGACCGGCCCCCTTCCGATATCTCCGGTTGGATGAGTATACCTCAGAAAGTCCCGTAAAACGGTATGTTTTCCGAATTATGGATGATCAAGTGAGCGCCTGTTGCTGATATCAGACGCGCAGTGCCCTCGTCCCACGGCCATCAACCCCCACGTCATACCTGTGAGCAGGTAAAAGTGCCGCCAGTGATCAGTATCAATAATAATACCTTCCAGAATGGTTGCCAGAAAGGCGGCATAGATCACTAGGAATAGCGGTCGCATTTCGCTTTTGCGCGCGGCGTGGCGCAGCCCAAATGCGGCTGTAACAGCAACAATGAGCCAGTAAACGCTACCGCCAAGCCATCCGGCATTGAGAAAGATGCTCAGATAGACGTTGTGCACTTCCTCACGGTGGTATTGCGTGCTGAACGTCAAGGCGCCGATACCCAATGGCTTTTCAGCGATGAGCTTGAGCGCTTTCGCCTGTCCGCCAAAGCGCCCGTCTGGGCCGGAATCGTAGCTCTGGCTGAGGCTGGCGCGTTGGCTGAGAAGGTCTGAAACGCCATCGAACTGAGCGGCGACGGCTACGATGGCGATGAGAGCAGCCACGCCTGCTGAGCCAAGCAGGATGACGCGGGCGCGCTGGCCGCTGGTCGGCGCCGTGACAAAGGCCAGATACCCGAAGATGAGAACGGCAATCGCGAGGTTAACCCAAGCACCTCGGGAAAAGCTGAGAAGAATGGCGAGCGCCAGAATTCCCGCGATAGCGAGCGGTACAATTGCCGAGCGGAGCGGGCGATTGATCACGAGGTGCAGCATGTACAAGGCAGGCGCAACCAGAAACGCGCCGAACACGTTCGGATCCTTGAAGGTTCCGGCGGCGCGGCCGTACTTCGTGAAGAGATCATAGGCGCCCGGCATGACGGAGAAATAGCCGACAATAGCCGCGCAGGCGGCCACCAACGCGGCACAAGTCCAGGCATTCAGGATGAGACGTGTGTGGGCATCCGGACGCTTGGCAACAAAGCCAGCGAAGACGAACGAGGCGAGGCTCAGGTAGAGCGAGATCGTCGTGAAGGTAACTGAGGCCTGGATATCCGGAATGGTCGCAGAAGATATGTATCCGCCTGCCGCCACAAACAGCCATGCTGACAGATAGAGCACGAGAACCGGCGTAGTCCTCACCAAGCCGACGACCGGAAGAAGCACGATGAGCCCCATCATAAGCGCATCGACCGGCGCAGGCTCACTAAACACCAGCCCGCTGCTGCCGATCGCGAGCCAGACGCAGACGAGAGATAACTTATGAACGACGCTCGCAGACCGCTCCTTAGGCGCGAAACGTAGCGACTGTGGGAGCGGCCTTCTGCCGATAAACGCTGCGTCTGCGGGTGCCATGAATACGCTCTACAATACCTAACCAGATCCTCAGTATGCGTTTTCGGTTTTGATAAGCGAAAACGGCGTCTTAGCGAGGATGTAGAGGTCCAAAAATACCGACCAGTTCTCGATGTAATAGATGTCATGCTCGACGCGCTTGACGATCTTGAGCTCAGTATCGGTCTCACCCCGCCAGCCATGGATCTGAGCCCATCCGGTGATGCCCGGTTTGACTTTGTGTCGGGCAAAATAGCCCTTCACGACGTCGTCGTAGAGTTCGGTCCCAGCCTTTGCAGACAATGCATGGGGACGCGGCCCGACGAGCGAAAGCTCGCCCTTTAGCACGTTGAACAGCTGCGGAAGTTCATCAAGGCTCGACTTGCGAATGAAGCGGCCGACGCGGGTAACACGCGGATCCCCCTTCGTGACGAGCTTGCTCGCTGTCGCATCGCAAAGGTCAGTGTACATCGAGCGGAACTTGAAAACTTCGATCAACTCGTTGTTGAAGCCATAGCGCTTCTGGCGGAACAGCACGGGGCCGCGGCTGTCGAGCTTGATGGCGATTGCCACCGCAGCCATGACCGGGGCCAAGGCGACAAGAGCCGCAACGGCGATCACCTTGTCGAACACAGATTTCGCGATGCCGCCCCAGGCTGCAATCGGTTTATCCATAAGGTCGATCATGGCCACGTCGCCAATCCGCGAGTACGCGTGCGGCGCAAAGCGCAGCCGCGAGGCGCCAGCCGGCATCTTGATATCGACGGGAAGCTGAGAGAGCTCGGTCAGGAGTTGGTCGATGCGTGCCTCTGCCGTGATCGGCAGTGCAACAATGATCAGGTCAACCCGTGTCGAGCGTGTGAATTGCACGAGATCTTGCAGTTTACCCAGCAGGGGATAGCCATTCGTGCTCAACGGCGCACGACCGTCACCGCGCTCATCAAACAGACCACAGATCCGGATATCGCTATTCAGGTCGTCCTCAAGCTGAGCAATCGCCGCTTCCGTAACGGGACCTGTTCCGTAAATAATGGCACGACGGCTAAGGCGGCCGCTACGATGCCAGCTCTGTGCGAGCGAAGCGACAACGAGCCGTTCGGCAATAAGGAGTGCGCCACCGGCGACAAACCAAGCGGCCATCCAAAAGCGGGAAAATTCGCCACCCAGCTTTGCGAAGAACAAACCAGCCGCAAGAAATGCAAACGCAACCATCCATCCCAAAGCGATACGCGGCAAATTGCGGACGCCGGCGACCAACCGGTCAATTCGATACAAACCCAGGTAGTGAAAACTTAAAATGGAGATACCAGCTGTCGCAAAAGCAGCGATCAGATAGCTCGCGTGCATGGCGGTGTTCAAATCTGAGACATATGCCGCTGCAACAATGAGCCCCGTCAGAGCGCACAACGTGAACTCGATGAAGCGTACGCTATCGCTGACAACGTTAGCGGAGATCAGCGGCGACTTTGCGTCTACTGAAAAATCCCATAAACGCGGCGCTTTGAGCGTGGTGACTGGTGTATCGGTGCAAACGCGGGCAACAGACTTGGACATGATCTTCTCTTCTGGGCATTGTCCCAATTTGGACAACTGCCCTGAAGGCAAGCAGTGATTGTGCCATAGCAGCCGCTGATACCGGAGTCCGCGTCAACGTTATCGATTAGGGTAAAGATCATCTGACAACGCGACTCGATCTGGCACATCGAACATGGCCGTGCGTATCAATTGTTCACGATAGAAGTCGAGAACCGCACCTGTCATTTTGGCGACGGTGAAGCGTTGAGCAACGAGGCCGCGTAGCTGGATTGCGCGGCTACGTGAATCTTCCATATCGTCCAGTGTTGCCGCCATGGCGCAGGCCAACGCCTCGACGTTATCTGGAGCTACGAGGCGTGTGGCGCTTCCGCGAACGATCTCGGGCATGCCGCCGACATTGCTGGCGATCAGCGGCAACCCCGCGGCGGCAGCTTCCAAGGCGACATAAGGCAGACTCTCAGCGCGTGACGGCATAACAAGCGCGCGCCCCATCGTGAACGCTTGCCGCGCAGGGAGAGCTCCTGTGAACGAAACCCGCGTGCCTAGTCCAAGCTCGCGCGCAAGGGCACGCAGCGGCATCGCATCCGGCCCGTCGCCGGCAATCACGGCACGCGGCGGTTTGGCAAACCGTAGCCGCGAGAGGGCGCGCAGGAGCAGGTCAACGCCCTTCAGGTCGCGCAACTCACCGACAAATACAAACTCGGCCGCATCCTCATGGGGGACAACAACATCAAAGTCTTCCGGGCTTAGGCCATTGGGGATGACGCGCTGGGCAACGCCGACCGATGCGACACCGCGCGTATAAATGTTTTCCGCAAAGGCGCTTTCAAAAATGACGCCTTCGCTCATCCGTGCGAGGGCGGCCTCCGTATAAACGTACGCGCGGCCTTTCAGGCCGCCGCCGAAGTAGTGAAGACTTCCACCGTGCGGTGTATAAAACCGAACAGGCGCGCGGCGTGACCATGGCAAGATGCGGCCGCCGAGGCGCGCATAGAGTCCACCCTTGGCGCCGTGTCCGTGTAAGACGTCGACGTCCAAGCTGCGTGCGAGGCGACGGGTGAAAAGGACAGCAGGAAGGTCTCCCGGTCCCGGCGAACGTGGCATGGGCGTCTGATGCAGCCCAAGAGAGAGAGACGCTTCGAGTGACACGAGCCGGTCACCCGTGAGCCCATCGCAACTCGTGGAGTCAACAAGAACGCCGACCTCGTGACCAAGGGCTGCCTGCTCAAGGGCGAGGTCGCGGACGTGGCGGAATAGGCCGCCAACGGGCGCGCGTAGGATGTGCAGGATACGTAACGGCCAGCCCATCATTGTTTCACCTCAAACGCTTTAGCTCTCCAAACCTCAGAAAAACCGCTCGTAAACGAACACGGTGTCGCCCGGCTTGAGGACATAGTCCGCGGATGTCTCAAGCTGCTCGACCAAGCCGTTGATCCGACGCGTCACACGGAACGTGCGCGTGCTTGCGCGTTCGCTATAACCGCCGGCAATCGCGATCGCCGTCTCGACGGTCATGCCCGATACGTACGGAAACTGACCTGCGTTCCGGACCTCGCCCAGAATAAAGAACGGCCGGTTCTGCTGCAGATCGACCGTGACCTGCGGGTCGCGCACGTATTCGGCACCAAGCCGGCGTGTGATCACCCGCGTAAGGCCGTCGGTGGTCAACCCCCGAGCGCTGACGTTGCCGATCAGTGGCACCGAAATCCGTCCGGCATGGTCAACAACGTAAATCCGCGAAAGATTTGGCTGGCCGTAGACAAAGATACGCAATCGATCGCCGGTATCGAGCAGGTAAGGCCCGTCGCTGTCAGCAACGGCTTGCGGACCGGCAAAATCACCGGGCTGAACAGTCGGTTCGCCCCAAGTGACATACTCAACTCGGGCGTCGGGCTCACTGATAGCTGCGCGCACGTCCTCGCCGAAAGGCGCTGGGCCATGACCGCTGGCACAGCCGCCAAGCAGCAGTGCAAAAGCCATTGGCACACAGGAAAGACGCAACGACATCACTTGTCACCTTGTCGAATAAAACTCGTTTAGCTCGGGTGTAGCCCGCACCGGGTTAAGAAAGACTCACCTCATGTTCAATTTCTGAACGGTTAAGAGATTGCTTACTCACGCACGGTCTAATCCCGTTGACGTATTGGACGTTAATCGCCCGATGGATACCGCATGCGTGACAAGAGCTTCGCCTCCCCAGACGATATTGACCTAATGGCCTTATGGGCGACCCTGCGTCGCGCCATGCCGAAGCTGCTTGTGCTGACGCTTGCCGCCGGGATCCTCACTTATGTCGTGCTGTCAATGATGGCACCGCGCTACACCTCGCAGGCGGAGATGGCGATTGTCGCCAAGGGAACGGCCAATCCGTTCAGCAATCCCAACAATCCAACTGCTGGCCTCGACACCTTACCCTCACGCATGGACAAGGAAGCGGTGAACACGCACGTCCATGCGCTGCTCTCGAGCAATCTCGCAGCGAGGGTCATCAAGGAGCTGCAACTCGACAGCCGCAGAGAGTTCAACGCTTCGTTGGGGCCGGTAGATTCCCTCGATACCGTTATGCGTCTGGTTGGTCTTGGCG
Organism: Filomicrobium sp.; assembly: GCF_025698805.1. Classification (NCBI taxonomy): domain Bacteria; kingdom Pseudomonadati; phylum Pseudomonadota; class Alphaproteobacteria; order Hyphomicrobiales; family Hyphomicrobiaceae; genus Filomicrobium; species Filomicrobium sp. The sequence continues at coordinate 417,906 of NZ_JAILWT010000003.1, read as the reverse complement.
GTAGTCGTCCTGGAATCTCCGACGAAGATGAAGCTTTAAAAGAGTTCTTCAGTCGGCTGGACGTTTACAGCCCGGCGGAAAGCCGCGTGATCAACATACAGTTCACCTCGGTTGATCCGGGGCTAGCGGCCAAGGTCGCCAACACTGTTGCTGAGACCTATCGCGAGGAATTGGCGCAAGCGACGGTCGCCGAAACGGACACCGTCCAGAAGTCGCTGGCTCCAAGGATCGAAGCTCTCAGCGAGGAAGTTAGCAAGGCCGAATCCGAGGTCGCAAACTTCCGGGCCAAAGCCGGCTTGCTGCGGAGTGGCGCGCAGCAGACGCCGCTGAATGAGCAGCAACTTGGTGACATCGCATCCGAGCTGACTAGGGCAAGTGCAACGACGTCTGCGGCTCAGACACGGGCGAAGGCGGCGCGGCAGCTGCTGTCAAAACGGGCACCCGAGGCCATCCCGGAAGTCCAAGCTTCTCCGATCATTCAGAATCTCATTCAACAACGGGTGACGGTTGAGCGCGATCTTCTGAAGCTCTCGGCAACAATGAAGCCGGCCCATCCAGTGATCCGCCAACTCAACGCTGACCTGAACGCGGTGAAACAGCAAATATCAGCCGAGGTCGCTAATCTGGTAGCGGGCCTCGACCGTGAGGCGTTCATCGCTGCAGAGCAGGAAGCCGCGATCCGTAAACGTCTGGACGCCGTCAAAATCGAAGTCGCAGACAGCGGCGCCGACAATGTCGAGCTGCGGCAACTCGAGGCCAGGGCCGCGGCAAAGCGCGGCGAACTCGAGCGGCTGCAAGCACAATTCGAAGCCAACCGTGCCCGGGCCGACGGCGGGGTCGTTCCGGTTGAAGCTCAGATCATCGCGTTGGCACGGCCTTCGAGTGTCCCCGTCTTTCCACGCAAGGTGCCGTACACCGTCCTGGTAATGGTCGGCACACTTCTCCTCGGAACGGCCATCGTTATTACGGCTGGCCTCGCGGCAGGTGCGCGTAAAGGTGACGAGAGCGAGCGTCGGTTGCGTGAGGAAATCGCCGTGGTCGCCGCGTCCGATCCAGCACCCGTCGAAGCTAGTCCGCCACCTCTCCCAAGGCCAAATCCGGAAACAGCCGAGGCAGCCGACTTGGCGCCTGCATTCCGCTCCCCAGATGCACTGGCCGAACATCTTGTCCATAGCGCCGGAACAGCGAGGACAGGACAGCGGACGATCCTGGCAAGTCACGCCGACCCAGCGACGACGGTGGCCGTTGTGCGTGATGCAGCGAACGCTATGACAGAAGCTGGAGCCCAAACCCTCATTATCGACGGCAGCTTCGATGGCGATGGATTAGCGGACGCGTTCCAGATGTCACGCGCGCCGGGGTTTACAGAGTTGATCAGCGGGGCCGTGACGTTCAGCGATGTTGTGCGCAGTTTGCCGGATAGCGGCGTACATATCATCGCCTGCGGCGCAGTGAATGCATCGGACGGAAACGTCGACGCCGATCAGCTCAACATGATCCTCGATGCCCTGGATGAGGCATATGACCAGATCCTCGTCGTCGCACGCGCGCAGGCCGCGCGGGCCATTTTCGAAACGATACAGGGGCGTTTCGATATCGCGATAATTATGGACAACGCGGAGACGAGGCGCACCGCATTCTCTGAGCACGGAACATTTCTGGGCTTCACCGTGAGCGACATCGAACTCTTGCGTTATGAGACAGAGGTGATGGAGGGCCGCGGCGGTAAGGCGGAGAAGCGATGGAACCAAGCGCTGCGCGCCGCGAGCATCGCCTGAGGCTTCGTGATGAGAAGCGGGTTTTCTTCTTATGAGTTTGGCATTAATCACTGTGCAGATTGATTTTCTGGGCCATGGTGTGCGCTCTCAAAGAGCCGGGAAAAGCATATGAGCCGTACCAACACAAAGCTCCTCCAAGCTGCGTTGCGGACGTTGCGGACAACGCGCACGGACAGCCTCGCTGAGCCGCTCACCGGCGGCATCGGCGCAATCTTTATGCTGCATCGGGTAACGCCCGATACTGGTGAAGGCTTTGCGCCAAATCGCATTCTCTCTTTAACGCCGGAATTTCTGGAAGCCGTTGTCGATCAGGTCCGCGAATGGGGTTACGACATCATCTCTTTGGATGAGGTCCCCGCCCGCATCTCGGAACACGAAGGCGCTCCACCGTTCGTGTGCTTCACATTCGACGACGGATATCGTGATAATCGGGATCTCGCCTATCCCATCTTCAAGTCGCGCAACCTTCCCATGGCCGTTTACGTGCCGGAAGACTTCGCCGATGGAAAGGGCGACTTGTGGTGGCTCGTCCTGGAAAGCGCCATCCGTCAAGCTGCCTCGGTGCGATGCGACATCGATGGTCGAACCTTTGCGTTGGCCACACGCACTGACGCTGAGAAAAACGCAGCGTTCCACAAGCTGTATTGGGCTCTCCGTGCTGTCGCAGAAGATGATGCGCGAAGCATTGTAGCGGGCTTGGCTGAGCGCGCAGGCTATGATCCCGCAGGCCTGTGTCGTAACCTTGTCATGTCATGGGACGAATTGCGCGAATTCGCAGCCGATCCGTTGGTGACGATCGGAGCTCATACAACCGGTCACTACGCTCTGGCAAAATTACCCATCGAGCGTGCACGCCGCGAAATGGCGGGCAGCATCGCCCGGATCGAGAGTGAACTCGACCGACCCTGCCGCCACTTTAGCTACCCTTACGGAAACGACGCCGCGGCGGGTCAACGTGAGTTTGATCTGGCGCGTGAGCTGGGAATGTTGACTGCGGTAACCACGCGCAAGGGTCTCATCCACGCGAGCCACGCGACGCAGCTGACCGCTTTGCCCCGAGTTTCGCTAAATGGCGACTACCAGGAGATCGGTTTTGTCCGGACGCTCTTGTCCGGTCTCCCCTTCGCTCTAATCGACGCAGCGCGGCAGGCATCGAGCATCGGGACCTTCCGGCGCCGGGCTTAACCTTAACGTTAGTTGCCGGCCTTCAGATCATCGTCCGAACGAGACATCCACGAGACGATAAACGCAGCCGGGATAACCCAGATCAATCCTGCGATGACGTAGAATGCGAGTTCGACAAACTTGCTCGTAGTGTTGACCTGAAGAACGATAGCGACGGCAAGCGCCAATAAGGCGTAGATCGCGAGAAACACGAGTAAGACGATTGCCCCGATCAGCTTCCGCGTTCGGCTAGTCATAAAAACGTTCCATATATGCGTTGAGGGCGCCGTCTCACTGGCATTTGACCGGTGACGACGAGCCTGCGGCCTTTGGTGCGTTGATCTTGCAGGTGCCGCCTCATAACAAAAGGCTAGCGACTTGTGGAGGATGATCAATGACGCAACGCTCAGCCCTGTCAAATATTGGCGCGCGTCCAGCTCATGAAGCCATTCCGGCTTCTGATCGGGCTGTGCGCCTATGGCTGATCGTGGTTGCGCTCCTCGTATTTGCCATGATCGTTGTCGGCGGTGCGACACGGCTCACAGACTCCGGTCTTTCTATCACCGAATGGCTGCCACTGCTCGGCGCCATTCCGCCGCTCAATGACGCAGATTGGGCGGATGCCTTCGCGAAGTACCAGCAGATCCCGCAATACGAGCTCTTGAACCACGGCATGTCTCTTGCCGAGTTCAAGTTCATCTATTGGTGGGAATGGTCCCATCGCTTCCTCGGTCGCTTCATCGGCGTGGTGTTTGCGCTCCCGCTGATCTTGTTCTGGCTGACGGGACGCCTTCGCCCGGTCCTCGTGCCAAAGCTTTGGGGTCTGTTGGCGTTGGGAGCACTGCAAGGTTTCTTCGGCTGGTACATGGTTCAATCCGGTCTCGTGGAACGGATTGATGTCAGCCACTACCGGCTCGCACTCCACCTTACGACCGCGCTTGTTATTCTCGCGCTTCTAACGTGGCTTGTACTCGACCTGTCCACACTTGGCGACACGGATCGCATCCGCCTTCAAACAGTGACATCCGGTCAACGACGCTTAGCGTACACCATGGGTGCACTCCTACTGGTTCAGGTGATCATTGGCGCATTCGTGGCAGGTATGAACGCCGGCATGACGTACAATACTTGGCCGCTCATGGATGGTCGGCTGATCCCGAATGGCCTGGGTACGCTCAGCCCCTGGTACATGAACGTCGTCGAAAACGTCACCACAGTGCAATTCATCCATCGCACATTGGCGTATCTCCTGCTCGTTTTGGCAGGGTATCAGGCGATCCGATTGGCATTGAGTGAGGACGACGAACGGATCATTGCGTCGTCACGGCTCTTCGTAATTGCGCTCCTCTGCCAAGCGGGACTTGGAATCTGGACCCTGTTGGAAGCCGGCGTAGCGGGGCATATTCCGATCTCGCTAGGATTGCTGCATCAGGCTGGAGCGGCGATTGTCGTCGTGGCCTGCGTTTGGCATCTCCACAATATGACTCGGACCAACGCGCAATGATTGACGCGTAATCTTCGGGAGAGGTTTGCTCACCGCGGGCCAAAGAAAACTGCGGTGAGTGATTGAAACTGTGCCTCATTTGCAGCGCCCGTTGCAGGATATGCTGATGAATGAGGCCCTGTTACTGGTGCCTGCCCCCACCTCCCGTTAAGACGAGTGCGGAAAAGCTTTCGTTGCCGCGTCTCGGGAGGCATTTGTACATGCGTATTGTATTTGTCCTTGCGGCTGTTTTGCTCGCCGCAATGTCGGTATCGGTGTCCGCCGGTTATAATCGCGACATGATCTGTTGGACGTTGACATCGGGCAAGAGCGCCTGCGCTTTCATGCCGAAGCACTACCGTCTCTCATTTGTTCCGAAGCCAAATTGCGCGGGCGTTTTCCAATGCCAGCGCAGCCAGGTTCATTTCGCTCTCACGCGTCGGCGCTTGCGTGAGCTTTCACGCTACGTCGATACATCGCGGATGCGCCCAACGCACACGGCGACGCTCTACGCCCGCCTGTATTGAACAAAGTACGAGCGATGGTTGCCGCCGCGACTGTCGTCCCGCGCTTAAGGCGGATTACAGTCTACAGACCGAACATGAGCTTCAGGTTTTGAACGGCAGCACCCGCCGCACCTTTGCCGAGGTTGTCTAAACGCGCCAGAAGAACGGCCTGCTTCTGCGTCTCACTGCCGAACACGAACAACTCAATCTTGTCTGTTCCATTGAGTGCAACCGCACCAATGCGCTGGCCAACCGTTTCAAGCGGCTCATGCACCACGGAAACGATCGTGCTGCCGTCATAATGCTTGGTGAGAGCGAGTTCGAGATCGCGCAGGCTCGGTTTGCCCGGAAGCAGATCGAGATGGAGAGGGATGCTTACGAGCATGCCCTGCCGGAAATTTCCAACCGACGGTACAAAGATCGGCCGGCGCGTCAGGCCGGAATACCGCATCAATTCAGGGACGTGTTTGTGCGATAGGCCAAGGCCATAAAGCTCGAACGGCTCGGCCGTGCCTGCTTCATAGGCTTCGATCATAGACCGCCCGCCGCCGGAATACCCCGAGACAGCGTTGACGCTAATGCCAAAGTCGGAAGGGATAAGCCCGGCGTCGACCAGGGGGCGGATCAGCGCGATACCGCCTGTCGGATAGCAGCCGGGGTTCGTCACCCGTCGAGCATTCTGAATTTGATCAGCGTGCCCGCCGACAAGTTCCGCGAAACCGTAGGTCCAATCGTCAGCCGTCCGGTGTGCGCTGGAGGCGTCGATAATGCGGGGCGCATTGTCTCCAAGATTATCTGCCAGCGACACGGCTTCACGCGCAGCATCGTCTGGCAGGCATAGGATAATGACATCGGCAGCGCGCATCATGTCGAGACGTGCTTCAGCGTCTTTGCGCTTCTCTGGCGCAATGCTGATGACTTCGACATCGATACCGTCGCTGAGCCGCTCGCGGATCTGGAGACCCGTGGTGCCAGCTTCACCGTCTATGAAGACTTTCGGCTGCTTGGCCATATCCTGCAAAAAGATCCCGAGAAATAGGTGGTGTGGAAATGGCGTATCCAGCTTGCACTGGATACGCCACGGATGACTTCTAAACGTAACCGATCAATCAGTTTGCCTATGGTGTTCCGCTAACGCCTGGCCCAAGGCCCAATCGGTGCAGAATTGCACTGAACAGATCTTCGCTGCAGCCGAAATTGAACACCTCACAGGTAATCTCGTGCGAGCCCCTATAGATCATGTCCAACGAAACATAAACGATGATCAGCAGACCAATCCAGGTAATCCAGGGGTAGCGGACCAGAAGTCTGGCGATGAAATGAGCAGCAAGCGCCATCAAGACGATCGCGACCGCAAGACCAACAACAAGAACCAGCGGCTCGCCCTTCGCAGCACCTGCAACCGCGAGAACGTTGTCGAGCGACATGGAAATGTCAGCGACAATGATCTGCGAAACAGCAGCCCAGAAGCTGACGGGCGGACCAGTGGTGCTCTTCGCATCGAGATTTTTCTCGATCTCGTCGATGTTGTGCTCTTCTCCGCCGGTAATCTGCCGGTACATCTTCCAGCAGACCCAAAGGAGAAGAATGCCACCCGCCAGCGTCAGGCCGACGATCGCGAGAATCTGGGTCGTGACGGATGCAAACAGAATTCGGAGAACAACGGCGCCCGCGATGCCCCAGAAGATCACCCGTCCTCGGATGTCCGGCGCGACACGTGAGGCGGCCAAGCCGACGATGATGGCGTTATCTCCCGCCAGCACGACGTCGATCATAATGATCTGCAACAGGGCCGCGTAGTTCTCCCGGTACCACTGAGGTGACACCAGATGCGAGAACTCAACGCCGATAAACTGCGCAATTGCGATTGGATCTACGTTAAGTAGAAAGTCCATCTTTTAAAGCACCTCGATTGCATCATTGGGCCCTCCGTTACCGGTACCGCGCCAATACAAGGTGCTGGCAACCCACCGGCCGTTCCAGCGCAGCTCTGCTATGCGGAGCCGCGCTGGGGCACATTTGTGAGTTCATTTACCTCAGTGTAAGAGCGTGTGGCAAAAATGCTCCACGCATACAAAACTGTGGCCATCGTATGCCAGTCTGAGAACCCCTCTTTGGGGGGGGGCTTGCTAGCGCTTCGAGAACTGGAAGCTACGGCGAGCTTTCGCACGACCATACTTCTTACGTTCAACGGTACGGCTATCACGCGTCAGGAATCCGCCGCGCTTAAGCACGGTGCGCAGTTCCGGCTCGTAGTAGGTCAGCGCCTTGGCAATGCCGTGCCGAACAGCACCAGCCTGACCGGAAAGCCCGCCGCCCATCACTGTAACCATGATGTCGTACTGATCAGCCCGCTCGGCGGCATTGATAGGCTGCTGAAGCAGCATCTGCAGCACCGGCCGTGCGAAATAGGCCTTGAAGTCTTTGTCGTTGACGGTGATCTGCCCGCGACCCGGCTTCAACCAGACGCGCGCGACGGCGTCCTTGCGCTTGCCGGTCGCATAAGCGCGGCCATACTGGTCGAGCTTCTGCACGTGAACGGGTGTCTCGCTCGCGCCAGCCGTCGCTAGAGCGCCGAGATCTTCGAGGGTTTTTGTTTCTTCAGCCATTGTGCGTCAAAGCCCTCGCGTTCTTGCGGCTAAGTTTTGCAACATCCAGAATTTCCGGGTTCTGCGCCTCATGTGGATGGGTCGCACCCTTGTAGACTTTGAGGTTACGCATGAGCTTGCGCTGAAGCGGACCGCGCGCCAGCATGCGCTCGACCGCCTTCTCAATAACGCGCTCCGGGAAGCGGCCTTCAAGGATCTGGCGAGGGCTGCGCTGCTTGATGCCACCGGGATAGCCGGTGTGCCAGTAGTAGCGCTTGTCTTCGAACTTGCGTCCCGTGAACACAACCTTATCGGCATTGACGACGATAACGTTATCGCCGCAATCGACGTGCGGTGTGTAGAGCGCTTTGTGCTTGCCTTTGAGACGGGTGGCGATGAGGACCGCGAGACGGCCGACGACGAGGCCTTCCGCATCAATCACGATCCATTTTTTGTCCACCTCGCCGGGTTTGGCGACGAAGGTTTTCATGGGGCAGAACTCCTGCCTGTCGGAATGTTGAAAAACAAAGCGCATGGCCCAAGGACCATGCGCATCGGGCGCACGAAACGCCTGTATGATGCGCGTTTACTACGTGAATCATAGCTTCATGTCAATCTAAAATGGTATGTGAACCAAGAGAAATGACGAAAATACAATGCCTTGGGTTTGAGGTATCATGATACCGTCATGCTGTGGTATAAAGATACCTTATACATTTGAGCTGCGAACAATTTCAATCGTGTCCCGCGGCCACTAACCCCGCAGACAGAGAGACTAAAGTAAGCCAGCGAGGATGACGGGATTGCACGTAAGCTGACTTGCGGCTGCCGCAAACATGTTCCAAACAAAAAAAGCGACGGGTCCGAACCCGGAGCCGCGTTCAGCGGTTGCAGGACTCGGGACATCACCCCGTCTCCTGCCGACGTCGATGAGTGATGTAGGCAGACCTTGGCTTACGGCCGAGGTGATCATGGGAAAAAATGCCGCCGGACGGTGCGGCAGAACTTTTTGGAGGAAGGCGTATGCCGCAAGTCAATTCGATTATTCGAACGATGGCAATGTCGGTATTTGTGGCCTGCGCAACCCTTGCCACGGCGGCAACGGCGCAGGAATTCCAGCAGATTGAGCTGACGGAAGAACAAATCTCGAAATTCATCGCGGCACAAGGAGACTTGGCGAAGGTCGACACAAACACGGAAGCGCCTGCAGAAGATGCCAAGGGCGATAACGCAGCCGTTGATGAAAAGCTTGAGAAAGAGCTGGATGCTATCGCGGCCAAGCACGGCTTCAAGGACTACGAGGAACTTGATGACGTTGCTGCGAACATTGCCCTCGTTTTAGCCGGTATTGACGACGAGACTGGCGAGTATTCCGATCCTCGCAAGCAGCTCGACGCTGAGCTTGCTGAGGTGAAAGCGGACAAGAAGCTGGTTGAGGAAGAAAAGAAAGATATGATCAAGGAAATCGAGGACGCGATCGCGGCGACGCCTGAGCTGAAATATCCCGGTAACGTTGATCTGGTGAAAAAGCACCGCAAGGAAATCGAGAAGTCGCTCGAATAGCCTCAAGATCCGCGCGGACACTTAGATCCGCGCAAGGATCGGGATTTCGGAAACGCCGGTTCTCGCAGGACCGGCGCTTTTCGTTGGAATTTAAATGCTGAAACGCTGTACTAAAATGCGTGAAGGAGGCCAGCATGCAAAACACCGCTTCGACCAGCGTTACTGACGCAGCAACTGGCGAGACGTCATCTCTTCTCGTTGTCGAGAAGCCCGAAACAGGAATTGCGATATTGCGGATGAACCGCCCGAAGGCGCGCAATTCCTTATCCTTGGAGATGCTCGCCGAGTTGACGACAGCATTTAAGACGCTCGGTACCGATGCCGATGTCCGTGCGATCGTTCTGACGGCGGAAGGACCAGCCTTTTGTGCCGGACACGATCTCAAAGAATTAACAAGCCACCGCAACGATCCCGACGGCGGCCGCGCCTTCTATGAAAAGACGATGCGAGCCTGCGCCGACATGATGCTCACAATTGTTGCTTGCCCCAAGCCGGTGATCGCCGCCGTGCACGCGACAGCGACCGCAGCGGGATGCCAACTCGTGGCTACTTGTGATTTGGCGGTCGCCGCGCGCGAAGCGCAGTTCTGCACGCCCGGCGTCAACATCGGTTTGTTCTGCTCGACACCCATGGTCGCTCTATCTCGCAACGTGCCGCGCAAGCGCGCCATGGAAATGCTGCTACTGGGCGAGATGTTGCCGGCCACCGAGGCTGCTGACTATGGCCTAGTCAACCAAGCCGTTCCCATCGAGCATGTCATGACGACAGCCCTCGATATGGCGCGGCGCATCGCGGCCAAGTCTTCGGCCACCGTTGCGATCGGCAAGGAGGCTTTCTATCGCCAGATCGAAATGTCCTTACCGGAAGCCTACGACTACGCAGCCGACGTCATGGTCCGCAACATGATGACCGCCGACGCGAAAGAAGGAATCGGTGCATTCCTCGAGAAGCGCCCGCCAACCTGGCAGGGATGCTAAGCGGCATGCTGCCGAAGCGACTGACGCTGGTGACGCTGGGCGTTGCCGATGTCGCCCAAGCGCGGGCCTTCTACGAACGGCTGGGCTTCGAGGCGGCGGGGATCGAGGAGGAGTCGGTTGCTTTCTTCCAACTCGAGGGCTCCGTGTTGGCCGTCTTCGGGCGGGAGGATCTGGCCGAGGATGCCGGTGTGCCGCATGACGGGGCGGGCTTCCGCGGTGTAAGTCTTGCAATAAATCTCTCCAGCGAAGGCGAGGTCGACGAAGCTCTACGCCATGCTGAAAGCTGCGGGGCAACGATCATCAAGCCCGCGCGCAAAGTGAGGGGCGGCTATTCCGGTTATTTCGCTGATCCCGATGGGCATCTTTGGGAAGTCGCCTACAATCCATTGTGTCCCCTGGATGAAAACGGCCGCATGCAGCTACCGAAACCGAAGAAAGCGCCATGAATCACGACGAACACTATTCGGATGACTACATCGAGGGCATTCTTGCCGCGGCTCGGGTCTTTGCCTTCGTCGGCGCGAGCGCCAATAAAAGCCGGCCTAGCTACTTCGCAATGAAGTATCTGCTGGGCAAGGGGTACATTGTTCACCCGGTCAATCCGGGCCAAGCCGGCAAAGAGATCCTGGGCCGCCTTGCCTACACGACGATCGCGGATCTGCCCGCGCCGGTGGATGTCATCGATATCTTCCGCAATTCTGACGATGCGCTAGACGTCACGCGGCAGGCCATCGCGGAGAAAGACAGGCTCGGCATCAAAGTGATTTGGATGCAGATTGGTGTGCGCAACGATACTGCCGCTGCTGAGGCTGAAGCGGCCGGGCTCCAGGTCGTCATGAACCGTTGCCCCAAGATCGAATACGGCCGTCTTTCAGGAGAGATTTCCTGGGCCGGCGTCAACTCCCGCACCATCTCCAGCCGCCGACCGAAGCTGGCAGGCTTTGGCGTTCAAAACCAAGTTTTGAGAGATCGCGACTAGCTGCACAAGGCGAGGCGCTAGATATCTCGCCTCAACACCTCTTCTTAATCTCGCGCCCGAGTTCTCGCGAGACTTCATGCGCCAGCATCTTGCCGCGCGAGATCTGGTTGAGCGAGAGCTTGCCGCTGGCGCCTTGCAGGATCCGGGGCGCGGCATCGGCTTCAATCTTGCCCCGCTTCAGCTCATCGCACGACAGCTGCTTCTTCTTCTGGCTGTAGGCGAACAATCTCACGCCTGACGCATAGGCTTCCGGCGTCGCCGACTGCCCAATCCAGGCCCGCTGATCGTCCTTCTTGAAATGTTCCAGAGTTGCTTGCCGCTTGGCGACGCAATCAGGCGAGTCATCGACGCAGGATAAGCCTGCCGTCGGAGAGCTCACGCCCGGCCCTTGCCCCGCGCAGCCAGCCATCGCCATCAGAGCAAAACCGACCAATAATAATCTCACGGCGGAAGCCGGCCCTCCGGTCGAACACAATGCTGCCATCATCGCCCCTTGTGAAGCTGAGCACGAGCCCATAGAAGGCGGGAATGGCGCGGTCAAGGCATGTGCGTGGCGGGAGTGTAACCCAAAAGCTGCGAACAGCCCGACCAGTCAAATCGGCAGAGCCGTTTCACGGCACTTGTTCACACCCTAGCGGAGTTGAGCGATGGTCCACGCGATCCGAATTCATGCCTACGGCGGCCCGGAAGAACTGAAGTGGGAGGCCGTTGAGATCGGCGAGCCTGGGGACGGCCAGATCCGTATCCGCCATACCGCCGTCGGACTGAACTACATCGATACCTACCACCGCACCGGCCTGTATCCCGTGGGCGATCTCCCCGCCACGATCGGCATGGAAGGGGCTGGCGAAGTGATTGCCATCGGCCCCAATGTCCCGGGGCTGAAGGTCGGCGACCGCGTGGCCTACGCCAATCCAATGGGCTCTTATGCGGAGGAGCGCTTGATACCGGCGGATCGTGTCGTGAAGGTGCCCGATTCCATCGACGACCAGACGGCGGCCGCCATGATGCTTCAAGGGATGACCGCGCGCTATCTACTGCGCATGACGTTCCCGGTCGACGCCAACACGACCCTTTTGTTCCATGCGGCAGCAGGAGGCGTGGGGCTTATCGCGTGCCAGTGGGCAAAGTATCTCGGGGCCACCATCATCGGCACGGTCGGTTCACAGGATAAGGCAGAGCTGGCCAAGGCGCACGGCTGCACGCACGTCATCAACTACCGCATAGAAAATTTTGTGGATCGCGTGAAGGAAATCACCGAAGGGCGCGGTTGCGATGTCGTCTATGACGGCGTCGGCAAGGATACCTTCCCTGCATCGCTCGACTGCCTTCGCCCGCGCGGCTTGTGGGTGAGCTTCGGCAACGCCTCCGGCCCGGTGACCGGCTTCGACATTGGCTTACTCGGCCAAAAGGGTTCGCTCTTTGCCACGCGGCCATCATTGTTCGCCTATACATCGACGCGCGAAGATCTTGAAGCGTGCGCGAATGACCTGTTCGATGTGGTAACGGCGGGACACGTCAAGATTAACGTCAATCAGACCTATCCACTGAGCGCGGCGGCCGACGCGCATCGTGATCTCGAAGCGCGAAAAACGACCGGCTCTACAGTTCTGGTACCTTAAATTCGTTCGGGGAGACCTCGTTGGCACAATCGCAAGAAGCTCAGGCCAACGCGGCAAACGTTGGCGTGCAACAGGACCGGCGGCCGCTTCAAGGATTGGCGCTGGTTCTATTCGCTGTCCTCACCTACTCGTTCCTGCATGTCGGCTTCCGGCTTCTGGCGTCCAACGTGCTCGGCGAAGATGACGTAGTCGACAACATCCTCGTCCAAAATCTCCAGGCTGGGTACGACGCCTTCCCGCGCCAGCCACCGCTATACGACTGGGTGCTCTGGGGTGTGCAGCAGGTCATGGGCCCGCACATCGAGAGCTTCCTGCTTATCAAGTACACCGCACTCATAGCGACGGCAGGCTTTCTGTATCTATCCGCGCTGCGTGTATTTAAAGACCGTCTCTTTGCGATCCTGACTGTCGAGTCGCTGGCGCTGATCTATCAGATCAGCTGGCGGTTCCACGAAGGCTTCACCCACGAAGTCGGCGCTATGGTCGCGGTCACTGCGACGCTGTGGGTGTTTCTGCGCATCGCTGAGGACGGCGGGATCGCTAACTTCATCCTGCTGGGCGTGATCGCAGGCTTGGGCTTTCTCACCGAGCCTGCCTACACGGTGTTTTTGGCGAGCCTCTGCCTCGCCGCTTCGCTGCAGCCGGGACTGCGCCGACGACTATTCCGCGCGCCCCTTTTGCTTTCGCTGGTCATCGCGGTGGCAATTGCATCACCCTATCTTTGGTGGCTGCTTTCAGATCCGCGGCGCTTGCGCTGGCTGACGAACGCAGATCCATACAACTGGAAGTATGCGCTTGATGGCTTCGTAGATGCACTGCGAGGCCCGCTCGCCTACCTCTCGCCATTGATAATTATTCTGCCGCTGATTTTTCCGCGGTACTTGCCGACCGCGTGGGTGGACTTAGGCCGTGCGCCGACCAAGTCAGATCCCCCCGATCTCGAACAGTGGATATTGCATACGGCACTGGTCGCTTACGCGCTTTCGATTGTGGGAGCGCTCGCGTTCGCAATCCATGGGCTGGCGGTCCACGTTCTGATGCCGCTTTATATAACGAGCACGATTTGGCTCTTTGGCGTCGCGCGGCGAGCCTCAGGCACGCCGTTGCACGTGAAGCGCTTCACGCGCTTGGCGATCCTGATCGCCGTGATCGCCTTTGTCGCGCGTATGGCCAACATGTTCATCCTCGATCCGGTGTGTAAAACCTGCCGCTGGGGTATCCCGTATTCAACTCTTGCTCAAAGCATGCAGGACCGTGGCTTCGATCCCAAGGGAACGATCATCAGCATAGATGACGAACTGGCGGGCAACCTGCGTTCGCAATTCCCCGAAGCGACGATTGTAACGCGCCGCTACCCCACGTTTACGCCGGAAGGCGCCGACTGGTCGCGCGGCTCCCGAGCCTACGTGTGGGGCGCCAACATTCCACAAAAGCAGGCTCACACGTTCATGGGACGGATGCTGCCGGAGGGACGATCAGTCGATGAAGCGGACACCCTGACGGTGCCGTGGCACCATCTGTGGCGGGAGGACGGCTACCGAACCACCGAATGGAAGCTTTTGATAATTAACGATGCACCATAAGGAAGCTGCGACAGATAGCGGGAACGAAGGAACTGACCGTGAGAGGAGCGCGCTGTACGGTCAGCGCGCAGGCAAGGAAACGGTTCAGTTGAGTTCTGAAAAACGGCTCGGATCAGGCTTCCGGCCGGTAACCCGTTCCAGAGCGATCGCAGCGAGAATCTTGCCGGCGAGCGTTTTCCGCGGGACAAGATCTGCGACATCGTAGTCTTTGGACGGCGAAGCATCAGTGCCGTCGAGGATGTCGACAGACACGGCTTGACGAATGCTGCCCGTCTCGAGAGGTGTCGCCAATGCGGTTTGCCCCAACAGGCAGTAGAAAACGGCGGCAGTCGTCGTCGAAAACGCACGCAAAATCACGAGATTGCCCCCCTCTAGCTGACGCCAATTCGCTGGCAGTTGTCCCATGCGGCCCGCATTCCCCACCGACCGTTTCGCCAAGGTAAAGCGTTCCAGAGCTGACGCAAGTAGTAAACAATCTCGTATGAATTGGCGCTGAACGGATCATTTGACACAACAGGTCGCTGAGCGCCGCGCCCACTCTGACTTTGTGGCGAATAGATGGCGCGAATTGCCGCACCCCAGGTTCCGGGTTTGAACCGTTGCCAATTGGCATGGGCTGTCTGTGAAGAAAATCTTATCTTGCGGAACGCTCTGAAACATTCGTCCCAAGGCGGAACAACAAGGACTCGTTGATCAACAATTTTCCTGCGCATTCAAATGGATAAAGCTGCTTGGCGTTTACCAGTTATCATTTCTTCGGCGACATCATCAGTACCGGGAGGGGCGGTCCTTCAAGGAGGATCTCCCGGCATTACTGACAACGGCTCCTGCAAGCGTTTTTCGAGGGGCACTAGAGCAGATAGCGAGAGCACAAATGCTTAGGGAAGAAATCTATTTCGAGGACATCTCAACGGACGCCATTGCGTTGGTCTCGATCGGTTGGGAAGCTGAGACGCCGGATTATTTTGCGCGTGGCTTGAGGTACAGCAGCGGCCGGAACATCGATCTGATCCAGGCGCACAAGTGGTTCAATATTGCTGCGCTTCGCGGCAATCGCGAAGCACGCATCTATCGCAGCGAAGTCGCGATGGAGATGACGCGGAGCGAGATTGCCGAGGCACAGCGCCAAGCGCGCGCGTGGCTGGCGCGCCAGTAAGCGTCTGGCCGTCCTGGAGAGGCGCTGGCTAGCAGTCTGAAAAGAATGATGACAGGCAGCGCCATGTCGATTTGGCGGCGCCGCCAATGGCATCACCGGCTTCACCCAGTTTCTCGCCAGTTTTTTTTGCAACGCCAACGACCGCATCGCCTGCGTCCTCAAGGCCTTTCTTGGACGACTTGGCCGTGCGCTTCGCAAGCTCCTCCACCGTCTTTGGAGGCCCCTTTGGCTCTGCTTCGGCCTCTTCTTGCTTGGATGGAACGTCCTGAGACGCATCTTCCGGTGCCGCAGCCGGTTCGATTGGCTCTATGGGCGCAAGCTTGGGGTCCTCCTGCCCAGTGCCTATAGCGGGCGGCACAGTTCCGGGCACTACGACGTTCGCGGGCGGTGCAACCGGCATCTGAGTATCCGCAGAGGGTGCCACAACCACAAGTTCTCCCTCGCAGGGGCCAGACGCGTTGCGCCTGATGCTGCAGCGCGCATGCCCGCCGCGTTGCGCCAACTCCTTGGCACAAACCAAGGGGGCCGCAGAAGCGGTCATCGAGAGGGAGCTTTGCGGATCGAACGCGCAGCGGTAGACCGCAAACGGCTCTTCGCAAGTAACACACTGCTCCTCTGCGGCCGCGGGGAGAGCAGCGCTCGATAAAATGGCAAGCACCATAATTGACCACGCCCACCGGCGGCACAGCCAAAAACGCAGAACTATAACGTGTGCTGATCCGTACATCGCATGTGCTTTATTGGGTTGAAACCTGCATTCAAAGTCCTGGTGCCCGGCCTCAGCCTAGCGCGAAAGAGCAGGTCCGGCGAGGCCTTCGAACAAGATATCTATCAGGCGGGTTGCAATCGCCGAGTCGCCCAACTATACGGATGCCTTCGACCTCCGGAGACGTGGCCGAGTGGCTGAAGGCGGCGGTTTGCTAAATCGTTATACGCTCAACGGCGTATCGAGGGTTCGAATCCCTCCGTCTCCGCCAGGAACCCTGACACCTAAGGCATTGAGTGTGCAGGATAAAAATCCAAAAAATTGCCAACAGTTCGGCACTGTATTACCGTAAAGTGCATAACATTTGCGGTACATCATGCGACCCCCGAAGCCGTTCAACCGTGGCGGGATCTGGTATCTGATCCGCAGAGTTCCAAAGAAATATCGCCACCTAGACACCAGAAGTTTCGTCTATCTCACGACGCGCATTCCAGTTGTGGATGATCCACGCGGCATCCGTGCCGCGCAGGTGGTCGCGCACCTCAACGAGGTGCTTGAACAAGGCTGGAGGGAATTAGAGCAAGGGCGCGAGCCGGTCCCATCGAAATTAAAAAGCGTGTGGCCCTCATCAAGAGGTTCAAGCCGAAGCCCAGCTCAGCGGTTTACGACGCCGTCGTTGGCGTTGTCTCACCGCCTCCGTTGACACTGAGCAGGCTAGTCGCGGCATTTGAAAAAGAGCAAGCGGCGAGCCTGAAAGCCCTCTCACCGGATCAGCTCAAACGCTGGCGGAACCCCAAGAACCGCGCCGTCAACGACCTCATTAAGATCGTCGGAGACAAGAACGTCACAGCGCTTACTCGCGCCGATGCGCTCGCTTTTCGTGACCATTGGCGCGAGCGCGTCATCAAGGGTAAGGCCGAGATCGGCACCGCAAACAAACAATTCGGCCACATCGGAAAGATGCTGCGCACGTTAGAGAACGCGCAGCAGATCGGCATTCCGCTGGATGTATTCGCCAAGCTACGCCTGGAAGGCGAGAAGACGGTGCCGCGTGCTCCCTTTGATCCGGAGTTTATTCAGGAGGTGATCTTGGCTGACGGGGCGCTCGACGCGCTTCACCCCGAAGCCCGGCGCGTGGTTTTTGTTATGGCGAATACCGGCTTGCGCCCAAGCGAGATCGTGAACCTCCGACCCAGCCACATCCACCTCGATGCAGACGTGCCGCATCTGGAGATCAAGCCGGAAGGCCGGAAGCTCAAGACGAACGACAGCGAACGAGTGATGCCTCTCGTGGGCTGCGCCCTGGAGGCGATGAAGCTTCAACCGAAAGGATTTCCCCGCTACTTCGATAAGGGCGCAACGCTATCAGCGAACATCAACAAGTTCTTTAGAAACCACGGCATGCGGCCGACGCCAGCGCACTCGCTCTACTCATTGCGGCATAGTTTCGAGGATCGGCTAACGGCACTTGATCCGCCCGACAAGATTATTGCGACCTTAATGGGTCACAAGCACCAGCGCCCGAAGTATGGCAAGGGGCCGACGCTGGAGCACCTGCAAGGATGGCTTGATCGAATTGCATTCGCGCCGCCAACGAGCCTGTGATGAGCATCCGCTAGGTTGAACCGGCCAGGATCTTCGGCTAAGTGACGAGCACGGACGAAGGGCAGATACTATGGCACGTTCACGTTGGAAGACGCCTATGCGTGGCGTCACGACCGCAGAAAGCGACAAGCTCGGAGTATCGCCGCTCACGGCGATCTGCTCGCTTTGCAGTCCAGACAGGCGAAGAGGTGCCGCCGCTCAAGGCATTCAAAAGCCGTAGCTTATGCCGCCGCGCACTGACTGAATATTTATGTCATCTGCCCGATGATCGTAACCAAGGCTGGAAACGACACAGCCAAAGTCGACGTACTGATACTCAACGCGCACTCGCAATCTATCCCACAAGGCATACTCAAGACCGCCTCCCATTGCCCAACCAACAGCGTCATTTGAGTTGGATGAACCGAGGGTTAGGTCTTTCTTTTCGATCTCGCCTAACGCGACGCCGCCTGTCGCGTAAATCAGTGCGTTACTGTGGGAAAATCCGAGCCGGGCCCTGAAGGTGCCGACGTAGCCCATCTCCAGCGCGTTGACCAAACCTGCAAACTGGCTGTCGTCGCCGTTCAACGAGGACCAAGTAATGTCGCCTTCGATGCCATATACAAGTGAGCCGCGCTGCCACAGATAGCCCAGGTGC
Source organism: Filomicrobium sp. (assembly GCF_025698805.1). Classification (NCBI taxonomy): domain Bacteria; kingdom Pseudomonadati; phylum Pseudomonadota; class Alphaproteobacteria; order Hyphomicrobiales; family Hyphomicrobiaceae; genus Filomicrobium; species Filomicrobium sp. The sequence goes on along the minus strand of NZ_JAILWT010000003.1, from coordinate 399,559 downwards.
AAACCTGAGGCCGTACCGTCGTAGGAGATGTCTCCATCGGGCTGCCAGTCAGTAATGACCGTATTGCGCCACGAGTTGCCGGTCTCGCCCCAAGCCTTGCCGACATGCGCACCAATGTAAGGTCCGCTCCAATCGTAGTTCGGGGCCCTGAGCAGCTCGGCCGCACATACATTGCCCGCAGATGAAGCCAAGACAAAACCGATGGCGAGCGCTCTTAGCATGTTGGGCCCCTCAAGATGTTCAGAATGAACGAATGTGGACGCAAACACGTTCGGAGAACCATCCGTAAAGAGAGTTAAGAAACTCTGACGGTGAGGCCGCCGCGCCAGTAGGGATACCTTCGTCGATGCCCGCAGCTATATTCCGCCCACCCCGTGTGTTGTCACCGCTATTTTGGAGGGTTCTGGAGGGAAATAGCGTACACGTAGTTCTCCGTTTCATCGTTCTCGGCACGCCATTTATTTCTTGCAGAGCATTGATTTTGAACAAGTATTATGGTGGCGGATTTTGAGTGAGCCTATTTGTATCCCAACAGGATTGCGTCAATGTCGGTTCTGACAACCCAATGTCCGCATTGTCTCGCTGACCCCGTTCCGCTTCGGGCCAGAGCACTGTCTGAACGGCGTGGCACGAACCAGCGAGTGATCGTTTTCACGATCTGCCTCCCTGCAATGAGCCCACTTGCGTCATTCTGAACATGAACGGGAAAGCTCCGGTAACTCCAATTGGTTAAGGGGGGATGTGGACGTCGTCACGACGTCCGGTTGGCACATCTACGCCATCTATCCGGATCCGACAAAACGTGAGGCTCCTTCCCATCATTGCAACAGCGCATAGCGGCCTTGACGACGTCTAGCCATATCCCGGCCGATGTCGCGAAATGGGCGGACGAAATTAGAATAGTCGGTAACGACGCGGCGCATGACGCCGCGGAACTCGCAAAAGAAGACGTCGACGAAATTGCTGAGTTTGTCGACGCGTTTCTTCAGTACGTATTTACGATGCCTGCAAAGTTCGCGCGGCGGCAATCACGAAAGAACGCTGCCAACGTCGCCCCCTAGCCAAGGACTACGGGGCTCATATGCCGGGTTACATCAGTAGCGCTTGAGCAGAAGTCGTGCGAGCTAGGTCGTCTGGCGCGACTAAGATATTCGGCGGGAATGTTTCAAAAAGCCACCGAGAGCCCTGAGATAGGTCCATGCTGCAGGACGTCGTATTCGTATTTCGTGCGCCCTGACCCTTTCTCATAGTCGACGTCGAGCAATCGATAGCCGAGGACGCCGGAATAGGTGACGCCTCCTTCGGAGCAAATCTCGAAGCTGTAAGCGGCGAGCACATTCCACGAGAACTTGCTGCCTGCGCCAAAACCGCCGATATCCCCGCGCAAGACCAGATCCTGCCCTGGCCCCAAATTGTGCCGCATGACTGTGCCGACGACCGGATCGACCCAGTCGACGCCGCCGCTGCGTGCAAGGGCTGCACCTCGGACAAGGGAGAGGTCGGCAATATCCAAACTTCCGTTCAAAGACAGCCTGAGGTCGGCTTCCTGATGCCAGTAGCGGGCGCCGGCTAGGATATCGATTGCTGTGGTGCCGGCACTGGATTGCCATTTTGCCACTTCGTAAGTGCCACCGGCCTCGACAATGGTTTGATCGATGCTCAAGCCGACGGAAGCGCTGAGCGTGCCGCTGATGGCGGGGTTGATGCTGCGAGACCGCACGCCATCGGTGCCAAGGTTGAGGGGCGCGTAGACGATATCACCGTAAAAGGCGAGCCTACCCTTGCGCGCTTCCATGTAGCCCATGAAAGGTACCCCATCCAAGTGCTCCAGGAGTTCAATTGGATTGACGTCAACGTCGACCGTTCGACCCTTTACAGTTTGGTCGCCTTTCAACCAGGTGAACCATCCATAGGGCGTGGCGCTGAGTTGCCAGCGGCTGTTGGAGGCGGGCGGCTCTGTCACCGTCGCGAGATCGCCGGACCGCGCTACTAAAGGAAGCGCAGTCGAGGCGAGCAGGAGAGCAATAGCGCCACCCGAGGCAGACAGACATTGACTCTTCATGATGCCCTCCTCGGGCCAGACCATCACAAATATCTCTAGCGTCATAACCTCAAACAGATAACAGATTCGATGGCGGAAATTGTTGTTTGGTCATTACTGCGCGCTCGAAACGATATTTTTCGCAAAAATTCCCCCATAAACTCTGGAGGAATTAAGTCTAATTCAAATGCGCTAATCCAATTCATTGGTGTAAAAAAATTGAGAATGGAATTTAATTGACAGCATATATGTTGAGGTGCAGCCTCATTATTCTAGGCGCGACGGGCAAGCACTGGCATTTCGTTGTGAGAATTGCATGTTCTATTGCTTCTGCGTCGGCGGCCGAAACAGGCGCCGGTTAGCCGCACGAGTCCGGACCTATTTCCGCAGGGTCAGATCAAAACTAAGAATTGCTTTGGCAGTTTGCGCAAACAAAGTGCGACGAGCTAGCGATGCCTATTTATGTGGCGCTTTCTTAGCGCTCGGCCAGAACGCCATGAGCGCGTCCTCTCCTGCATTTGAATTGAAAAACACTGTGGCAACTTGAATGTTCGCTCGGAACAAAGGACGAGGTCATGACGACTAGAGAACTTTTGTTTGTCTCGCTTGCTTCTCTTCTTCTGGGAGGTGCCCCGGCAACAGCACAGGAAGTCACCGGCGCCCTTGGTTCTCCCAGTGCGACGACGAGCGTTCAGGGAGTACAGCTTCCACCGCCCGATCCAAAGTTCGGCGGAATCATCAAGCAGGATGCTCTGAAATCGAAGCCTTGGTGGCCACCGCGGATCGCGCCGCCGGAAGGCGCGCCCAACGTGCTGCTGATCATCACGGACGATGCGGGTTTCGGCGTTCCCAGTACCTTCGGAGGCGTCATCCCAACGCCGACGATGGACCGTGTCGCGAACGCGGGTCTCCGCTACAATCGCGTATTCTCCACCGCGCTTTGTTCACCGACGCGGGCCGCGCTAATTACTGGGCGCAACCATCACTCGGTCGGCTTTGGCGTGATCTCCGAGCAGTCCACCGGTTTCCCGGGCTACAACAGCATCATTCCAAGGGACAAAGCCACGATCGGTCGGATTCTTTTGGACAATGGCTACGCGACTTCATGGTTCGGCAAGGACCACAATACGCCCGCATTCGCTGCCAGCCAGGCTGGTCCATTCGACCAGTGGCCGACAGGAATGGGCTTTGAGTATTTCTACGGTTTCGTCGGAGGCGACGCTAATCAGTGGGAGCCCAACCTCTTTCGCAACACCACTCAGATTTATCCCTTCAAGGACAAACCGCCCGGTAGTTGGAACCTTGTGACCGCGATGGCTGATGACGCTATCGACTGGATGACACGGATGCACCAGACCGACCCATCTAAGCCGCTGTTCATCAAGTATGCGCCCGGCGCCACGCATGCCCCGCATCACCCCACCAAGGAATGGGTAGATAAGATCAGCGCGATGCATCTGTTCGACGACGGATACAACAAGGTGCGTGAGCGCATCTTCGAAAATCAGAAGAGGCTCGGCATTATTCCGGCGAATTCCGAATTGGCACCCTGGCCGAATGGGACACTGAAGCCGTGGGACCAACTCTCCGACGAGGAAAAGAAACTCTTCATCCGGCAAGTTGACGTCTTTGCCGCCTATGCGGCCTACAACGACCATGAAATCGGTCGCGTGATCCAGACCTTTGAGGACCTCGGCAAGCTCGACAACACGCTGATTATCTACATCAACGGCGACAACGGCACGAGCGCCGAAGGTGGACCTCTGGGCACACCGAATGAGGTTGCCTTCTTTAACGGCGTCACGGTCCCGGTCGACGAGCAGATGAAGTGGTATGATGTTTGGGGCACCGAACAGACATACAACCACATGTCGGCAGGCTGGTCGTGGGCCTTCGACACGCCGTTCGATTGGTTCAAGCAGAATGCGTCAAGGCTTGGCGGCACCAACCAGAACATGGTGGTGTCCTGGCCCAAACGCATCAAGGACAAGGGGGCCTTGCGCGAGCAGTTCGTCCATGTGATCGACGTCGTTCCGACCCTTCTCGAGGTTGCCGGCATCCATGCGCCCGAGATGGTTGATGGCATCAAGCAGATGCCCGTTGAAGGCACCAGCTTTGCCTACACTTTCGACGCTGAAAACGCCAAGACACCGACCCGGCACACAACTCAGTACTTCGAAATGATGGGACAGTGGGCACTCTATAAGGATGGCTGGTTCCTGAGCACCAAGGTCAATCGTGCGCCTTGGGAGGCCTTTGGTCCGGCCAATCCCGATCCGCTGAACAATCAGGTTTTGCAACTCTACAACTTGAACGAGGACTTCACCCAGACCAACGATATCGCCGCGAAGAACCCGGACAAAGTCGAGGAGATGAAGCAGGAGTTTATTGACGAGGCCCGCAAATATCAGATCTTTCCGATGGACGCATCCGTCGCGGCACGCATCGTTGCGCCAAGGCCCAATATTACGGCCGGTCGCACGGAGTTCGTCTATACCCGACCGATGGTCGGGCTCCCGCAGGGCGACTCTCCATTTTTGCTCAATACATCGTTTGTCGTCACGGCGGACATTGATATCCCCGACCAGGGTGCCGAGGGCATGATGTTGACGTCGGGCGGGCGGTTCGCCGGCTACGGCTTCTATCTGCTTAAAGGCAAACCCGTGTGGGTCTGGAACCTCCTCAATATGGAGCGTGTAAAGTGGGAGGGCGAAGACACGCTCACGCCGGGCGCGCACAAAGTCGAGTTTGAATTCACATATGACGGTTTGGGCCCTGGCACGCTCTCTTTCAATAACTTTAGCGGCGTCGGCCGGCCCGGTACCGGTGTGCTCAAGGTGGACGGCAAAGCCGTTGACACCAAACAGATGCAGAAGACGCTACCCATGATCCTGCAGTGGGATGAAAGCTTCGACGTTGGATCCGATACGCTGACCGGCGTCAACGACGCTGACTACAAGCCGCCGTTCCCGTTCACCGGCAAACTCAACAAACTCACCATCAAGATCGATCGGCCGCATTTGACCGCCGAAGACATAAAGAAGCTGCAAGGCGCGATGAAAGCTGCTGCAGACGGACCGGTCTCTCAAAATCTCACTATCGTCCAACGGTTGGAAGAACGGTTTGACAAAAGAGAGGACTGCCGCAAGCAGGCCGATGCGCAGAACCTCGGTCCAATTGAGCGGCTTCGATTTGTCCGGGATTGCTTACAGAAAGATTAGCTCGTCTATGGCGTATTCACCTCGCCAAGGCGAACAAAGCATCGACGTCTAGGTGTGTCTCCATGTGTTCCGCCAGAGCGTCGAGGGTAGCGTCAACGGAAGCACCGTAAGCAAACGAAGCGGTCCGTGCCCCGAGCGCTGACAAAAAGCTGCGGCGGAAGTCATCGTTAACGAACATGCCGTGCATATAGCTGCCCACAATGCGCCCGTCCGGGGAAGTGCCCCCTTCCGCCCGATCGTTCACAAAGGCGAAGGGGCGCTTGCGATCCGGTCCGTCCGTGCGACCCATGTGAATTTCGTAAGCGTCAATCACGGTGCCGGAGGCCGCATGCCGGGCTTGTGTCCGCGAAACTTCCTTGTCCGGGAACATCACGGTTTCTAGGTCGAGAAGACCCAAGCCCTCGACGCTGCCCGGCGTACCCTCGATACCGTCCGGGTCGTGGATTGCGCGGCCCAGCATCTGGTAGCCGCCGCAAATCCCAAGGACAGCACCGCCACGACGCACATGCGCCCGGAGATCGATATCCCAGCCTTGCGCGCGGAGATAAGCGAGATCGGTCGATGTGGATTTCGATCCGGGCAGGATGATCAGAGCGCAATCGCCCGGTAAAGGACGACCCGCAGGGATCATGCTGAGCCGAACTCCCGGCTCTTGAGCGAGCGGATCGAGGTCATCGAAATTCGCGATGCGGGAGAGAATAGGAACGGCGATATGAAGCCCCTCGCCCTGATTGCTCTCGCGCAAGTCGAGGACATCTTCAGCGGGCAGTTTCCTGGCATCCGGAAAATAGGGCAGGACCCCAAAGCCCCGCCATCCTGTGCGTTCCGAGATGAAGCGATATCCGTCATCGAAGAGGCGCGGATCGCCGCGAAACTTGTTGATCACAAATCCCGAGATCAACGCGGCGTCATCGGGATCGATGACGGCTTGTGTTCCAACGATCTGGGCAATGACGCCGCCACGCTCGATGTCTCCCGCCAGAACGACGGGAACGTTCGCCGCCTGCGCGAACCCCATGTTGGCGATGTCACCGCGTCGAAGATTTACTTCAGCGGGACTCCCGGCTCCCTCTACAATCACGAGGTCGGCATCGCCTTTCAACCGATTGAAGCTCGCGAGTACCGCGCTCAAAAGCTGTGGTTTCAGGCTTGAATAAGCGCGGGCCTTTACAGTGGTGAGCCGTTGGCCTTGGACGATGACCTGTGACCCCGTCTCCGATTCAGGTTTGAGCAAAATAGGATTCATGTCGGTAACGGCTTCGCGGCCCGAGGCAAGCGCCTGCAAGGCCTGCGCCCGACCGATTTCACCACCGTCCGCTGTGACGGCGGCGTTATTCGACATGTTTTGCGGCTTGAACGGCGCGACGCGAAGCCCGCGTCGGAGTGCGGCGCGGCAGAGGCCGGCAACAAGCAGTGACTTGCCGACGTTCGAACCCGCTCCCTGAATCATAAGGGATTTCACTTAAGGTTATCCTTGTAGGCTAGAGTTCCAAGGGTAAAACCCTCAAAACTCCACGCCCGGCTGGGCTTTGATGCCGGCGCGGAACGGATGTTTGATCAACGACATCTCCGTCACGAGATCGGCAATCTCGATCAATTCGTCCTTGGCGTTCCGGCCAGTCAGGACGACATGCGTGAGCGGCGGCTTTTCATCGCGAAGAAAGGCGACAACCTCAGCAATGTCCAAATAATCGTAGCGCAGCGCGATGTTGATCTCGTCGAGCAAGACCATCCGGAGTTCTGGATTGAGGATCATCGCCTTTGCTTTTTCCCAGCCGGCACGGGCTGCGGCGATGTCGCGTTCGCGGTCCTGTGTTTCCCAGGTAAAGCCCTCCCCCATCGCGTGAAATTGACAGAGGTGAGGAAAGTGGGTTTCGATCAACCGGCGTTCGCCGGTGTCCCAAGCGCCTTTGATGAACTGCACCACAGCAGAGGGAAAACCGTGCGCAATGCAGCGCATGATCATGCCGAAGCCGGAAGAGGATTTCCCTTTACCCGCACCGGTGTGAACAATAATCAGTCCCTTCTCGCCTTCCTTCGTTGCCATCATGCGATCGCGCGCAGCTTTGATCTTGGCCATTTTGGTTGCGTGACGCGCGGCTAAGTCTGTCTCATCCATCGCCATACTTTTCCTTCATCTTGACAACTGACGGCGTTCGGCTTCAGTTGAGGCATTGTTGGTCCTGTCTATGACAGGCGAAGAGGGAATGCGACAAGCACTTGAGCCGGAATTGCTCAAAAGCTTACAACGCAGCCGCCCCCGCGACCGTGACCGGAGAGGACGTTCAACGCCACTGGCAAAAGCTGGGAAGGCCGAACGTCCGCAGGATTAAAAACCCTACATCCGCAAGCCGGGAGACCTGCCAACAGCGTGACTGAAACGGGCGAACGGGGTGTTTCGCGACCGGCAGGTGAATCGCCTGATACCGGGCGTCTTCCCCTTCTGGCTTTAGCACCTCTCGTCCCTGCTGAAGGGGCCTGATGGCTACGATCCTTGTCTGCACGACCTGCCGTCGCGGCGCGACGATTGAACCCGACGACGCTTGTCCCGGGCAGTTGATGCTATCCGCGCTTGAAGCCGCAGGGATACCCAAAGGGATGCGTCTGCGTCCCGTGCAGTGCCTCTCCGCTTGTTCGCAAGGGTGCGCGGTTGCGCTCAGCGGCCCAGGTAAGTGGACTTACGTCTACGGCCGGCTCGATCCCGCCGAACACGTCCCGGACATTCTCGATGGCGCATCCAAATACGCGGCCAGCGAAGACGGCATCGTGCCGTGGCGCGAACGTCCGGAAATTTTCCGCAAAAACTCGCTCGCGCGCATTCCCCCGATGGAGGACTAATGACCGACCTGTCAAAAATTCCCGTCAGCGTTATCACCGGTTTTCTCGGCGCGGGCAAAACTACGTTGATCCGCCATTTGATGCGCAATCCGCAGGGCAAGCGTCTTGCGGTGCTCGTCAACGAATTCGGTACAGTCGGTGTGGATGGCGAAATCTTGCGATCTTGCGCGGACGAGAATTGCCCCGAGGAAAATATCGTCGAACTCGCGAACGGCTGCATTTGCTGCACGGTCGCGGACGATTTCATTCCGACGATCGAGGCTTTGATGGCGCTGCCGCAGCAGCCCGACCATATCCTCATCGAGACGTCCGGTCTGGCGCTGCCAAAGCCGCTGCTGAAGGCGTTCGACTGGCCTGCCATCCGTTCGCGCATCACTGTCGATGGCGTTATTGCTGTCGCGGATGCTGAGGCGGTTGCAGCCGGCAGGTTTGCACCGGACGAGGAAGCAATCGCCGCACAACGTGCTGGCGATGAGAGCATTGATCACGAAACCCCTCTATCCGAGGTCTTCGAGGATCAGATTGCCTGCGCCGACATCGTGTTGTTGAGCAAGGCGGACCTTGCGGGAGACGAAGGGATTTCGGCGGCACGTGCTTTGATCGAAGCCGAAGCTCCGCGCAGGCTCCCGATCCTCTCGCTGACAGATGGTGTGATCGACCCGCGTGTCATTCTTGGGCTCAACGCCGCGGCCGAAGATAACCTCGACGTGCGGCCCTCTCACCATGACGGCGCCGACGATCACGAGCATGATGATTTCGACTCCGCGATTATCGATCTGCCCATCTTGGCCGATCCTGAGAGTGTCGCAGAGGCGATCCGCCGCCTTGCGCGAGAGCGCGACATTCTCCGCGTGAAAGGATATCTCGCGATCCGGGACAAGCCGATGCGCATGCTGGTGCAGGCCGTGGGTGAGCGCGTGCGCATGCAATACGATCGTCCATGGGGCGACCAGCCGCGCCGTTCCCAGCTCGTTGTGATCGCTGAGCATGATGCGATTGATCCGGCGGCAATCCAGGCAGTTTTCGAGGCCTGATCACCATGCATGTCGTCTTCCGAGAAAGTCACGATCTGGAAGAGACTGCGACCCCGCAAGACCTTGGCCAAGGTCCTGCGGATCTGGTGGTGCTGTCTTACTCCGACAGTGACTTGGGGGCCTTCGCGGCGGGATGGCAACGCGGTCGGGCAAATCTGCCCGGTCTGCGCTTGGCCAATCTAGCGGCATTGCGGCATCCCATCTCGGTTGACACGTACGTGGATCAAACGCTGAGTGGGGCGAAGGGAATACTCGTTCGGCTGATCGGCGGAGAAAGCTACTGGTCATACGGACTAGCGGAACTCAACGCACTCGCGCGCAAGCGCGGAATTGCTTTGGCTGTTTTGCCGGGTGACGGTCGCGACGACGACAGGCTCGATGAACTCTCCACGTTGCCTGTTTCAACGTTGCGAAGATTGTCGGCGCTTTGCGATGCAGGTGGCGCGGTTGCTGCTCAAGCAGCCCTGGCACAGCTCGCGTTGGCCGCTGGACTCTACGCGGCGCCTGTTCCAGGCGATAAACGGTTGCCTGACTGCGGCTTCTACGAGCCCGCGCGCGGCGTTCAAATGTCGCCGCCCGATGGCAAAGCGATTGTGCCTGTCATATTCTATCGTGCCTATCTGGCAGCGGCCGACACAGCGCCGATAGATGCACTGATACACGAACTGCGGGCACGAGGTTTTCAGGCGGTCGGCATGTTCGCACCGTCACTAAAAGCTGCAGGCGCGCGCATATGGGTCGAGGTTGCCTTAGAGCAAATGGCTCCGGTCGCGATCGTGAACGCGACGGCCTTCTCAGCGCGTGGCGACGATGGGCGCTCGCCACTCGATGGACCGGGATGCCCGGTGTTTCAGGTTGCGCTTTCGACCGCCGAACGCGCGTTGTGGCTGGCTTCGGAGCGAGGGTTATCCCCCTCTGATCTTGCCATGCATGTGGTGCTTCCCGAAGTCGATGGACGCATTTTCGCGGGCGCCGTGAGCTTTAAATGTGGGACGCAGCACGATCCGGATCTGCAGTTTTCTCGCAAGATTCACCAGCCTGATGAGACGCGCGTGCGCGCGGTCGCCGATCGCGTCGCCCGCTGGCACAGCCTTGCTACGGCGAAGGCGGAGGCTCAAAAGCCGGCGCTGATATTGTCCACCTATCCGGGCAAGGAATATCAGCTGGCGCATGCGGTGGGTTTGGACGCGCTGGCGTCGTGCGAAGCAATTCTTCTCGACCTTGCACGCGAAGGCTATGCCGTCGAGCCGGTGACAGACCTTGGGCGCACACTGAGTAAATCGTATCTGACGTGGTCGCTCAGCGCGTACCGGAATGCCTTGGACCAACTCCCCGAAGGCCTGCGCGTTGATTTGCAACGCGCTTGGGGAGACCCCGATAACGATCCCGCAGTCGTCGATGGAGGATTCCACTTCGCCGCCATCAGGAGCGGAGAAGCGGTGATTGCTCTCCAGCCGGAACGTGGACTGAGGGAGAGCCGTGATGACGACTATCATGATCTCGCACGCGTCCCCCGCCACGCATACGTGGCCTTTTACCTTTGGTTACGTGCGCAGGGCTTCTCGGCGCTGATCCACATAGGGGCGCACGGCACCTTGGAATGGCTGCCGGGAAAATCCGTCGCCTTGTCGGACACGTGCTGGCCGCAGGCGTTGTTGGGTGACCTGCCGGTTCTTTATCCGTTCATCGTCAACGATCCGGGGGAGGCAGCACAAGCCAAGCGACGGCTCGGTGCCGTCACTTTGGGACATATGCCGCCGCCGATGCGCGACAGCGCCGTGCCGGAAGGTTTGTCTCAACTCGAAAGGCTCTTGGATGAGTATTCCACCGCAGACGGGCTTGATCCCGCGCGGCGCGACCGGCTCATCGCAATGATCCGCGCGGAGGCGCAGGCCAAAGGAGTGGAAGCAGACCTGGGCATCAACGAAAATATAAGCGCGGCCGAAGCCATTGTGAGAATTGACCGCTTCGTTTGCGACATCAAAGACAGCGGATTTGGCGATGGTCTCCACATCTACGGCGCGCGCGAAGGGGAGAGAGAGGGACTACACTCAGCACTGGCCGGCCGCCGGGTGCCGCCCGGACCCTCAGGGTCTCCCTATCGCGGACACACCGATGTCCTCCCCACGGGACGCAATCTCTTCAGTGTTGATCCGCGCGCGGTGCCGACCCGCGTTGCGTTCGCGCAGGGCGTGAAGAACGCGGAAGAATTGGTGCGTCGTCACCTACAAGATCATGGCGATTGGCCGCGCGGTCTGGTAATCGACCTGTGGGGATCGGCGACGATGCGGACTGCGGGCGAAGAGTTCGCTATGGCGCTTCACTTGGCAGGACTGACGCCACGTTGGGACGGTGCCTCCGGGCGCGTGACAGGGTTCGAGATCGTGCCCCCGGCGCTGCTGAACAGGCCCAGGATTGATGTGACGCTAAGAGTTTCCGGGCTTTTCCGCGATGTCTTTCCCGGCCTCGCACAGATGTTTGAAGCCGCGGCAGCGGCGCTTGCTGATCGCGACGAACCCGTCGAAGAAAATCCTTATGTGAACCGGGTTCCCCGCGTGTTCGGACCCAAGCCAGGGTTGTACGGCTTGGACTTGGGGGCAGCCGTTCAAGATTATTCTGATGAGGGGCGTCGCACCGCTGGCGAAGCATGGATCAGAGCTTCGGAATGGTCGATCGATGTCAGTGGCGAAAGCCACCTGGCGAGAAAAGCCCTGGAGAGCCGTCTCAGAAGTGCCGACGCGTTTGCGCACGCACAGGATTTACCCGAAACCGACGTCCTTCTCGCGGCCGATTATGCTGGCCACGAAGGAGGCTTTGCCGCAGCGATGTCCGCGCTGGGGCGGTCTTCGGTCGCGCTCTACCATCTGGATACCACCCGACCGGAAACACCACGTGCACGCACATTGAGCGAAGAGATAGCGCGTGTTGTCCGGGCCCGTGCCGCAAATCCTGAGTGGGCGGCGGGGATGATGCGTCACGGTTTTCGCGGCGCTGCGGAACTCGCCGCAACACTCGATCACCTCGCAGCCTTCGCGCATCTCGCGCGCAACGTACCGGCGCACCTGTTCGATTTATATCATGACGCGACGCTGGGCCGTGGTGAGGTTGCCGACTTCATTGCGCGTGAAAATCCCGACGCGTTCCGTGCGATGCAGGATCAGTTCCGCGCGCTCCGCGACGCAGGGCTCTGGCAAACACGGAGCAACTCCATCGCAGCGAGCTTGGAGGTCGAGCCATGAGCACGAACTTCCTCGTCAAAGGCAGGTGTCCAAATGCGCTGCGTCCCATGGCGTCTGGCGACGGACTAATCGTCCGGATCAAACCCCCGGGCGGACGCTTGAGCGCGCGTGAGGCCTCTGAGATTGCGAAGCTCGCATCACGCTACGGGAATGGAGTCATAGATATCTCAAACCGTGCAAATCTGCAGGTGCGCGGGGTGCGTGAGCAAAGCTATGACGGATTGCTCTCCGGTTTGATGGAACTCGACCTTATCGACGCGAATGCCGATGCAGAGGCAAACCGAAATATCATCGTCACGCCATTCGCTGTCACGGACGATTTGGCCCATACCCTCGCTGAAGATCTGTCCCACGCACTGGCCAAGCCCAACGCCCCGCGCCTACCTGGGAAATTTGGTTTCGCGATCGATATCGAGGAAGCACCGGTCCTGCGGTCCGCTCCTGCCGACATTCGTTTCGAGCGCGCTAGCGATGGATCACTCGTATGCGTCGCGGATGGTGCGGGTACGGGCGCGATCATTGCGCCAGACACAGCGGTGGAGGCGGCGGTCGCTCTCAGCCGATGGTTCCTGGATACTGGCGGCATGGTGGACGGACGCGGCCGTATGGCGGCGCACATCGCCCGGGGCACGCCTCTACCGGAACGTTTTACCGCCGTACCGCGCAAGCCGGAGGCGGCTTTCAAGCCAACGCCCGGCCAGACAGAAAAGGGTTGGCTCGTCGGTTTGGCCTTCGGTCAGATGAGTGCGCAAACGCTTGCCGCGCTCGCCCAACTGGGGCCGCTGCAACTGACCCCTTGGCGAATGGTGCTCATCGTTGGCCTTCATCAACGCCCTGAACTTCAGGACGTGATCACTGACGCCGATGATCCCCTCAACCGGGTTGTCGCCTGCGTTGGCGCACCGAGTTGTCCGCAAGCCCATCAACCGACGCGATCGCTGGCGCGCATGCTGTCCGCCCACGTGCCGAACGGCAGTCAGCTTCATGTGTCCGGCTGCGCGAAGGGATGTGCACAGCCTACCCCCACGCCGCGAACACTCGTGGCCGGTCCGACTGGATTCTCTCTCATTCGTCATGGCCGCGCTGGCGATGATCCGATCGGTGCCCCTGTGTCAGCGGAAGCGCTGATTGCGAACCCCACACGTATCAACGAGGCCGTCTGATGGCGCATCTATATGAAACTGACGGTCAGGCGATCTACCGGCAATCGTTCGCGACGATCCGCGCCGAAGCCGACCTTGCGCCATTCTCCTCTGACGAAGAGCCGGTTGTCGTGCGCATGATCCATGCGGCCGGATTGGTTGGACTAGAAGAGCATGTCCGCTTCACGCCAGGCATGGCGACGGTAGCGCGTAAGGCGCTTCAGGCAGGAGCGCCGATCCTTTGTGATGCACGCATGGTTTCGGAGGGGATTACGCGTCGCCGTCTCCCAATGGACAACGCAGTGATCTGCACGCTGCAAGATCCGCAGGTGCCTGAGCTCGCAAAGGCGATGAGCAACACGCGCTCGGCGGCGGCTCTGGAATTATGGCGTCCGCATCTGAAGGGCGCCATCGTCGCGATAGGGAACGCGCCGACCGCACTCTTCCACTTGCTCAACATGCTTGAAGATCCGAAGTGCCCGAGACCTGCGGCGATTATCGGCTGTCCCGTAGGATTCGTTGGGGCAGCTGAATCCAAGGCTGCCTTGATGGCAGCCACGCCTGCACCCGCCCTCATCGTCGACGGGCGTCTTGGGGGCTCAGCCATCACGGTGGCTGCGGTCAATGCGCTTGCAAGTGCGGAGGAGTAGCGGCGATGGCCAGGATCATCTGCACAGGGCTGGGGCCCGGAGATCCCGAATTGATGAGCGTCAGATCATATCGCCTGATACAGTCCGCGCGTCAGATCGCCTTTTTCCGTAAGAAGGGTCGGCCCGGCGTAGCGCGCCAGATCGTGAACGGGCTCTTGCCAGAGAACGTCATCGAACACGCGATGGAATATCCGGTCACGACCGAAATCGCGTTCGATAGTCCGGAATATGTCGCACAACTTGCTGCATTCTACGACGACTGGGCCGCTCGGCTTGCGGCCCTCGAAGGCGAAGTCATTGTGCTGTGTGAGGGAGACCCATTCTTCTATGGCTCCTTCATGCATCTGCACACCCGCTTGAAAGGGCGCACGGAGGTCGAGATCGTGCCGGGCATTTCGGGCATGTCCGGCTGTTGGACCGCCACAGGCGAACCCATCACATGGGGTGATGATGTTCTGACCGTTCTGATGGGCACGCTGCCCGAAGACGAACTGACCCGGCACATCAAAACCGCGGATGCGCTGGTCATAATGAAAACCGGACGCAACCTAGAAAAGATACGACGCGCTTTTGCTGCAGCCGACAGGCTGGACGACGCTTGGCTCGTCGAACGCGGCACGATGGATGGACAAAAGAAGGTCCGACTCGCGGAAGCAAAACACGCTGAATGTCCCTACTTCTCCATCGTGCTTTTGCACGGCAAAGGCCGTCGGCCGGAGGTGCGGGAATGAGCGATGTATTCTTAAATGGATCGCTCACCATCGCCGGTCTGGGGCCGGGCGATACGGCCATGATGACGCCGGAGGTCAGCGCGGCGATCGCACAGGCTAGTGATGTCGTTGGGTACAATTCCTACGTCGCGCGAATTCCGCCGCGCGAGGGCTTACGGCTCCACGCTTCCGATAACAGAGTAGAGCTTGATCGCGCACGCCATGCATTGCAACTCGCCTCGGATGGCGGCCACGTGGTGGTCGTATCGTCAGGCGATCCAGGCGTTTTTGCGATGGCATCCGCGGTGTTCGAAGCGTTGGAAAGCGCCCCCGAATACCTTGACGTCGAGATCAGCGTGCTGCCCGGGATCACGGCGATGCTCGCCGCGGCCGCACGCGCAGGTGCGCCCCTTGGTCACGACTTCTGCGCCATAAACCTGTCGGACAACCTCAAACCGTGGGAGCTCGTAGAGCGCCGACTGCAATTGGCGATCGAAGGCGACTTCGCTGTGGCTCTCTACAACCCACGTTCAGCAAGCAGGCCTCAGCAGTTCGCCCGCGCCCTAGAAATTTTACGCGCAGGATGTGGGCCGGATCGGTTGATTACGTTCGCGCGCGCAGTCACGACGCCTGCCGAACGGATCGTGACCGTGCCCCTCTCCGAGGCGAAAGCGGACATGGCCGACATGCGTACGGTTGTCATCGTCGGCAATTCCGCGACCCGGCGGGTTGGACGATACGTCTACACACCGAGGTCCGCGCCATGATGTATCCAAGCCATCACGGTCTCAACGCTGTCGGTCACATTCCGGTTCGGAAGCACGGGGCGGTCAATCATGATCACCGGCAACCGCAGACGGCGCGCGGCAACAAGCTTCGCTTCGGCACCTTCGCCGCCCGAATTCTTCGCAACAACATGCGTGATGCGATGCGTGGTAAGCAGCGCCTCATCTTCCGCAATGCTGAAGGGGCCGCGCGCGATAATGGCGAAGGCGTCTGGCAGCGGAAGAGCGCCGGGCGTGTCCACCAACCGCAGCAGATAGTGATGATGCGGGGCGGACGCGAACGTCGAAAGGTTTTGCTTCCCGATGGCGAGAAAAATTCGCGACGGCGCTTGTGGAAGAGCCGCGACGGCCGCTTCGATATCCGGCACGCGCTGCCACTGATCTTCAACTTCGGGAGCCCAGGGTGCGCGCTCGAAAGCGAGAAGCGGAACCCCCGTGATTTGGCATGCGGTGATCGCGTTCCGGCTCATCTGCGCCGCGAATGGATGCGTCGCATCGACGACCTGCGTGATCGCAGCCTCGCGCAAATAGCGGGCCAGCCCCTCAGCACCACCAAAGCCACCGACCCGCGTCGGAAGGGGTTGCGCCTTCGGCAGGCTGGTGCGTCCGGCATAAGAGAACACAGCGTCCACCCCAGCCTCTGCAAAGACTCGGGCCAAACGACTGGCTTCCGTTGTGCCGCCCAGAAGGAGGACGCGTGTCATGACTGATCCGTGGCTTTCGATAATCGGCATCGGCGAAGATGGCGTGAAGGGCCTGTCTGATGCAAGTCGCAGTGCATTGGAAGGCGCTGAAGTCGTCTTCGGAGGACCACGCCACCTGGAGCTTGCGGAAATCGGTGGGCGGGGGCGTCCTTGGCCGGTACCTTTCTCTGTAAAACCAGTACTTGATTTACGCGGTCGCAACGTTGCCGTACTGGCATCTGGCAATCCCTTCTGGTACGGCGCCGGGAGCACACTTGCAGAGTGTCTCGGAGCCAGCGAGTGGCGCGCGTTTCCCACACCTTCGACATTTGCAATAGCAGCGGCCCGGCTAGGGTGGCGGTTGGAAGAGACCCACTGTGTTGGTCTTCACGCCGCCCCCTTTGAACGACTGCTTCCACACATAGGTCGCGGGCGACGCCTGATTTGCCTGATGCGTGATGCGGCGGCCGTTACGGCACTGGGCCAGTGGCTTGATCAAAGAGGCTTTGGCAAGTCGATGCTCTGGGTCATGGAGGCGCTCGGCGGCCCCAATGAGCGCATTCGGTCTGTTCACGCGGCCGATCTCGCTTTCAACGATACGTGTGCGCCAGTAGCTCTCGCGATAGAGGTCGCCGGAGGCGCAGGGTGGCAGCGGAGTTCCGGTCTGTCGGACGATGCATTCGCGCACGACGGGCAGATCACAAAACGCGCGATTCGCGCCGTCACCCTCTCAAGTCTTGCGCCACGGCATGGTGAGCACTTGTGGGACATCGGCGGTGGTTCCGGTTCGGTTTCAATCGAATGGGCATTAGCGGGCGGCACCGCGACGACCATCGAGCCGAAAGCTGAGCGCGGGGAAATTATTCGCATGAACGCTGCCCAATTCGGTGTCACGGAAGCGGTCAAAGTTGTCGAAGGCAGTGCCCCCGAGGCGCTAAAGGACCTGGCGCATGCCGACGCGGTGTTCATCGGCGGCGGCGTATCAGATGCGCTGCTGGAGAAGCTCTGGAGCGTCCTGTCCCCGGGAACGCGCCTCGTCGCCAATGCAGTCACGCTTGAAAGCGAAAGCCTGATCGCCGGCTGGCACGGGCGCTGCGGTGGCTCCCTCATGCGCATCGAAACTGCGGAAGTGCAGCCGCTCGGGCAGAAGCGCGGATGGGTTTCCGCGCGGCCCGTAACTCAGTGGAGCGTAACGCGATGAGAGTGGCAGGTTTCGGGTTCCGAAAAGGCGCGACGCAGATGGCATTGGCCGACGCGCTGGAGAAGGCGCGCGCGTTTGCAGGCGAGGTCCCCATTGCGGCGTTGGCGACGCACGTCAGCAAGAGCGGGCATCCCGCGATCCAGGCGCTTGCGTCAAAGTTCGCGCTGCCGGTTCTGTCGCTGGATGAGCGAGCCCTTTCCAGTGTGCAGACGAAAACGCAGTCCGAGCGCGTCACTGCGCTTTTTGGAACTGGAAGCCTTGCTGAAGCGGCAGCGCTCGCTGCTGCCGGAGCGGGTGCACGGCTGGTGTGTCCCAGGGTGATTTCATCTGACGGCATGGCGGTTGCCGCAATCGCGGAAGGAGCTGGACCATGACGGTACATTTCATCGGAGCTGGCCCCGGTGCAGCTGACCTTATCACGTTGCGGGGACGAGATCTCATCGCAGCTTGCCCAGTTTGCCTCTATGCGGGATCACTGGTTCCTGAAGCGTTGTTGAGCCACTGCCCGCCGGGCGCGCGGATCGTCAACACGGCCCCCCTATCACTCGACGAGATCATTGCCGAAATCGTCAGTGCGGATGAGGCTGATTTGGATGTCGCGCGATTGCATTCCGGCGACCTGTCTGTTTGGTCCGCAATGGGAGAACAGCTGCGACGCCTGCGTGAGCTTGGCATCGCCTACGACGTCACACCGGGCGTACCTGCGTTTTCCGCGGCTGCAGCCGCGCTGGGTCAGGAACTGACTTTGCCCGGCGTTGCTCAGTCGGTGATCCTCACGCGAACGTCGGGGCGCGCAACGGCTATGCCTGAGGGGGAAACGCTCGCGGCATTTGCGGCGACCGGCGCGACCCTCGCCCTGCATTTATCGATCCATATGTTGGATCGTGTCGTCGCGGAGTTGATCCCTCATTACGGGTCGGATTGTCCCGTCGCCATCGTATGGCGCGCAAGCTGGCCCGATCAGCGGATTGAACGGGCGACCCTCGCCACGCTCGACAGTGCAATCGGTGAGGAACTCGAACGCACAGCTCTCATTTTTGTAGGCCGCACGATCGGGGCGGAACGCTTCGACGAAAGCCGCCTCTATGCAGGCGACTATGACCGCCGCTATCGGCCCGTCGGCACGAACCCAAGATTCCCGGAGGGCGCGTGATGGCTGGCCAGTTGCCACCTGGATTGATGATCTCCGCACCCCGTTCGGGAAGCGGAAAGACGACCTTGATGTTAGGCCTCTTGGGCGTACTCCGCCGTCGGGGTCGCGACGTCCAGCCGTTCAAGAGCGGTCCGGATTATATCGATACAGGTTTTCACACAGCAGCCATCGAAGCGGCGAGGCGTTCGACCAATCTCGATACCTGGGCTATGGGCGCAGCTGAGATATCTCATCACGTAGCCACGGCTGCAGGAGCAGATCTTATCCTCGCGGAAGGCTCGATGGGCCTCTTCGATGGTGTCGCGCGCACAGGCGCATCCGGCACTGGTGCAAGTGCTGACCTCGCGGCCATGATGGACTGGCCAGTGGTTCTGGTCCTCGATGTCTCCGGGCACGCGCAATCGGCAGCCGCAGTGGCGCTCGGCTTCGCGACCATGCGCGCCAATGTAAAGCTCGCAGGTGTCGTGCTGAATCGTGTGGCGAGCGCACGCCACGAGGCTTTGGTCCGAGCAGGGATGAAGGACGTTGGCATCACGGTACTTGGTGCATTGCCGCGCCAGAAAGAAATCGCGGTTCCCGAGCGGCACCTGGGCCTTGTGCAAGCCGAAGAACAAAGCACGCTTCCATCCATCTTGGCGGAAATGGCCGACTTCATTGAGAAGCATCTGGATATCGACGCACTAGTTGCAACCGCGGGCGTGACCACGCCTCAGAGCGGTCAAACCACCAACGGTACCTCTCCTCCCGGCCAACGTATTGCGCTAGCGCGTGACGCCGCGTTTTCCTTTGTCTATCCGCACCTCCTCGAAGCCTGGCGGAAGGCCGGAGCGGAAATCATTCCGTTTTCCCCTCTGGCGGATGAGACACCCGATCCCGACGCCGACTGTTGCTGGCTCCCCGGCGGATACCCGGAACTTCATGCCGGGTGCATCGCGCAGGCAAGCAAATTCCGTGACGCTTTGAAAAACTTCGCCGCAACGCGTCCGGTTCACGGCGAGTGCGGAGGCTACATGGCGTTGGGCGAGGCTCTCATCGACGCCGACGGGCAACGGCACGAGATGACTGGCTTACTTGGCCTTGTCACCTCCTACGAAAAACGCCGCATGCACCTCGGATACCGGCTCGCGACTTTGACGGCACCCATTCCCGGACGGCAGCCCGGGGCGCGGCTTCGTGGGCACGAGTTCCACTATTCCACCATTCTCACACAACCCGATGAGCCGCTTGCCGACGTCGTCGACGCAGAAGGCACGCGTGTTCCCGAGACGGGCTCCCGCCGCGGGCATGTAACCGGGAGCTTCTTTCATCTTATCGCGGAGGCAGCGGCATGAGCGGTTTCGTCTCTTTCGTATCCGCGGGCCCAGGCGATCCTGAGCTGCTGACGCTAAAAGCGGTCGATCGGCTGCGGCGTGCTGACGCCGTGCTTTTCGACGACTTCTGTTCGGGTCCGATCCTGACGCATGTTCGCGATGGCGCCGATCTGGTTGGTGTCGGAAAACGCGCGGGGCGCACGTCGCCCAAGCAGCATCACGTCAGTCGTTTGTTAGTCGACTATGCACGGACGGGTGTACGGGTCGTGCGGCTTAAGTCCGGAGATGCGGGCATCTTCGGCCGCCTCGAAGAAGAGATAACAGCGCTCGCCGCCGAAGGGATCGAATACGAAGTGATCCCAGGCGTGACGGCAGCTTCGGCCGCAGCTGCCTCCGCAGGTATTCCGCTCACGCGGAGATTGGTCGCGCGCCGCGTGCAATTCGTGACGGGGCACGATGTCACCGGCGCGTTGCCTGAGGATTTGAACATGGCAGCGCTGGCCGACGCAGAAGCCACGACAGTGGTCTACATGGGACGGCGGACATTCAAAATTCTGGCCGAGCGGTTGATTGCAGCAGGTCTGCCCGCAAGCACGCCTGCCCTTCTCGCCGAAGCAATCTCTAGTCCTGACCAGCGGCTCTACCGCAGCACCGTCGTGGAGTTAGCCCAAGAGCTTTCCTCTGAAGATCAGTCATCAGCGCCGGCCTTGATCCTGTTCGGCGCTCTTGCCCCCGAACTATCCACAGCCAAAGCGGAGGAGATAGCCACAGACTGACAACGCAAATCTTTTCCACGCCACGCAACACGGTCAGAAGGCCTCTGCCGGCTGACGCGAAATGCATCCAACTTGACCTTGATCGACCGATCGCCGTCCAGGACGGCTAGGAGACCTGACATGCACATCGAACCTGGTATCGTAACCGGCGCGAAAATCGCGCTCAGCTACGCCACCGCCGCAGGCGCGGGCGCCTACACCCTAAAATTGGCGGTCGATACGCTGCGCACCAAAGGATTGGCCTCGCTTGCCGTGCGCAGTGCCGCGGCTACCGCGCTGGTTTTCTCGTTTTTTGAAGTGTTTCCACATTACCCGGTTGGGGTTTCCGAGGTTCATTTCATTCTCGGCTCGACGCTCTTTCTGATATTCGGAGCCGCGCCCGCTGCCATTGGATTGGCACTTGGCCTGTTGATCCAGGGACTGCTTTTCGCACCGTTCGATTTGCCACAGTACGGGATGAACGTGACCACGCTTCTGGTTCCTCTCTTTGCCGTAGCAGCATTGGCCGAACGCATCATTCCAGCAAAGACTCCCTATGTTGATCTCACATACCGTCAGACACTCGCGCTCTCAACGGCCTACCAGAGCGGTGTTGTGCTTTGGGTTGGCTTCTGGGCGCTCTACGGACATGGATTTGCTGCCGACAATCTCAACGCGATCGCGATGTTTGGCGGTGCTTATCTTCTGGTCATCGTGGTTGAGCCGTTGGCGGACCTGGCCGTTCTTGCCATCGCCAAGACATTGCATGGCTTCAGGGATTCCGGCCTTGTCGCGCCGCGCCTTCATCATGCGGCCTGAGATTGAAAACCTTTATATGGGCCGCACGGGCATCGTTACGTGCGGCCCCAAAGGCAAACTATGACCGAATTGCTTCTCGTTGGGATTGGAACCGGAAATCCGGAACATCTGACGTTGCAGGCTGTGCGCGCGCTCAATAGCGCCGATCTGATTTTGATCCCACGAAAGGGAAAGAACAAAGCCGACTTGGCGGAGTTGAGACGCACGATATGCGAAGAGGTCATCAGCAACCCCGCAACCCAGATCGTGGAATTCGAACTCCCGAAACGTGACGCCGATAATCCCAATTATCGCCAAGGCGTGGACGACTGGCATGATGCGATTGCATCGGTATGGGCAGAAGCAATGGATGGCCTGCCGGATCAGGCGCGTGTCGCGTTGCTCGTCTGGGGTGATCCTTCACTTTACGATAGTACGATGCGCATAGCCGCGCGCCTCAAACCTGCGCCGGAGATATCCGTTATTCCAGGCATCACCTCGATGCAGGGTCTGACAGCCGCACATAAAATTCCACTCAACACCATTGGCACGCCCGTCCTGATCACAACGGGACGGCGCTTGCGCGAAGAGGGCTGGCCGGATGGCGCGGATCGTTTGCTGGTCATGCTGGATGGGGAGTGCAGCTTTCAGCATATCCCGTCAGATGGGGTGATGATCTGGTGGGGCGCATACGTTGGCATGCGGGAAGAAATTCTCTTGAGCGGCGCCTTACGCGAGATGATGGATGAAATCGTTGAGACGCGTGCTGCCGCACGGGCGCATCATGGCTGGATCATGGACATCTATCTGCTGAGCCGTGAGCCTGAAGGTGATGGGGAAAGCGCGTAGGAGCGTTGCATTCCTGTCCCCCTCTGTTCATAGCCTCTGTGTACCGCAGATTTAGCGTTGACATCCGTTTCAATCTAACGCGTTTTAAGAGGCGTAACGGTTTCGCTACGTGCGCGAGCATGTAGATGACGAAGAGGGAACACGGTGAGGTACCTTAGCGTATCAACGCCGTGGCTGCGCCCGCAACTGTAAGCGGCAAGTCTCCTCCAAACATGCCACTGGCGCTTCGCGTTGAAGCCCGGGAAGGTCGGAGAGAGATGTTCGAGCCGCGAGCCAGGAGACCTGCCGTTGCGAGTCGCCCTTTCACCGTGCGGGCCGCGCGGATGAACGGACCACCCGAGTGGCGACTGATGTGCAACCGATTGGGAGCAGCGTCAGGCATGCCTAGGGTCTTGAAAACTCACTGACAGACTTAAAAGAACCGCGCAGTTCAACACGCGCGCGCCTGTGTCGTTGCAACCTGTTGCCGCGGCCAGCGTGGCTGCTCTGCGTGGGCTAGGAAGTGTCCGCCGTTTCTCCCGTCCATAGTCTGTGACGGGATCATCATGTCGAATGTCCTTGGAATACCTTCACTACACGCTTCGCGTTTGAGCCTATTAGCACTTGCCGTCGTCGCCCCCGCCTTCGCTGGCAAAGCCATGTCGCAAACTGCGCCAGCAGCCAATGAGGCGGTGGAACTCCCCACCATCGAAGTGACGACGCAGCAAACCTCTTCGGCGAAACCAAAGCCGAAAAAGCCTCAGGCCGGGGCAACAGCGGTGTCGCAACCGATCCCGACAACTCTCGCCGAAACGGCATCCGCCAGCACGGGGCAGGGAGAAACGAAACCTGGCTTGAACCTCGATGCACCCGCTGCAACAGGCAGTCGGCTTGGGCTGACGCCGCTGGAGACGCCAGCGAGCGTGGAGATCATTCCCGCGCAATCCATTCGCGAGCGTGGACAGCAGTCTGTCACAGAAGCAGTCACCCAGAACGCCACCGGCTTTACATCTGCCGCAGCTCCCGGCAACGGCGGCAGCAGTCTCACGGCTCGTGGTTTCGTCGGCCATGGTTCGGTGATGCAGCTTTACGATGGCACGCGTCTTTATGTGGGCTCGGGCACCGTTTCGTTTCCCTTCGACACGTGGTCGGCCGAACGCATTGAAGTGCTCCGTGGTCCGGCCTCCGTTCTTTATGGAGAAGGCGCAATCGGCGGCGTCGTCAACGTCGTGCCGAAAAAGCCGACCGACTATTTTACGCATGAAGCCGAGATCGCGATCGGCACCGATGCCACGAAACGCTTCGGCATTGGTTCTGGCGGCCCGATCAGTGACAGTCTCGCCTATCGCTTCGATGCCAGCGGCATCAAGTCTGACGGCTGGCTCGATGACGAGGGAGACTTCAGCTCAATCGCGGTATCTGGAGCTCTGCGGTGGCGCCCGACGAGCGACTTGTCCTTCACCGTTTCACACGACTACGGCGATCAGTCCCCTCTGCGCTATTGGGGCACGCCGCTCATCAACGGCACGGTGCCGGACAGCATTCGCTTCAAGAGTTACAACGCCCGCGACAGCGACGTTCACTACCGGGATAACTGGACCCAGTTCAAGACGGAGTGGAAACCGGCAGATTGGATTGAACTGAGCAACACCGCCTACCGTCTGACCAGCAACCGTCACTGGCGCAACGTCGAGTCCTATGCGTACAACGCGGGCCGTATAGATCGGTCCTCCTATATCGAGATCTTTCATGATCAGGAGCAGATCGGAAATCGGTTGGATGCCACGGTCCGCACTGCTCTTCCGGGCGGCGTCAAGAACGAGATGGTGGTCGGCTTTGACGTCAACCGCATCGACTTCCGCCACACGAACAATTCTCCATACAGCGGCGCATCCGATGTCGATCCGTTCAACCCGCATCCGGGCTGGTTCATAAACACGGACGGTACACGTCCGAAGTTCGATACCGAGACCTCGCAGTATGCGCTCTTCGCCGAGGATCGGCTGAAGCTGTCCAACCAACTTTCGCTCGTGGCTGGCATCCGCCTCGACCGGCCGACGATGGAGCGGCACGATCTCATAACCGGAGAACGCTTCACGAAGGAGTTTTCAAACGTCACATGGCGGGCGGGCGCGGTTTACAGCCCGCTGCCGGGGCTTGCGTTTTACGGGCAGTATGCGACGGGCGTCGATCCCATTGGAGGACTGATCACGCTCAGCAAATCAAACGCTGAGTACGATCTTGCAACGGGGCGTCAGATTGAAATCGGCGTAAAACAATCGTTCTGGAACGGACGAGGCGAATGGACCCTGGCAGGCTACGACATCGAGAAGAAGAACCTTCTCTCGCGCGACCCTGACAATCCGGACATCGTCCAGCAGGTTGGTCGGCAATCTTCGCGTGGCGTTGAGGCTTCGCTTGCCCTGCAGCTCACCGACACGCTCCGATATGAGGGCAACGTCGCATTGCTCGAGGCGCGCTATGATGAGTACATCGGCTCAGGCGGAATCAACTACGCCGGCAAGCGCCCGAGGAACGTGCCGGAGCAGGTCATCAATAGCTGGCTGACTTGGGCATTTCTTCCCGATTGGGAAGCCCGCATCGGCGCACAGTGGGTTGGCTCCATCTACAGTGACGATGCCAACCTCGTGGAGCGCCCCGACTTCACGGTCGTTAACCTGGGGCTCGACTATCACGTGACCGAAAAGAGCGCAGTTTCCCTGCGCGTCTTCAACGTCTTCGACGAGGTCTATACGACGGGCGGGAGCACAACCGAGTGGCAACTTGCACCCCCGCGCTCGGCTGAATTGAGCTACCGGATCAAGTACTGACATGATCCGGCTTGAAGGACCCCGCGCCTTCACCACTCCGTCGCGCGCGCCCAATGGTGTCGCGCGGCGGACGGTGAAGACCGCCAAGCGCTGGCTGTACCTCTTTCATCGTTGGCTAGGTGTGGCGACCTGCGTGCTCTGCGTCATGTGGTTCTTGTCGGGCCTCGTGATGCTCTACGTGCCCTTTCCGAATTGGAGTGATCAGGAACGCATCGCGGCACTTCCAACTGTCGATACGACGCGTGTGAATGTCACGCCGGACGTCGCGTTGGCCAAGGCGGGAACGAACATCTACCCGACCGCCTTCCGGCTTGAAATGCTCGGAGAGACGCCGGTTTACCGCATCGTGGCAGGTGGCAAACACGTCGTGATTTCCGCAGAGACGGGAGACGAGATCGGGAGCGTCAGTGCAGAGGACGCCGCGCAGCATCTGTTCAAGGTCTTTCCTGGCGTCTCCCACCGCCTGATGGAGACGCTGGACCATGACCAGTGGACGGTGACACGCCGCTACGACGCGCACCGCCCGCTCTATCGCTTCGCCATTGATGATGGCCGGGGGACAATCGTCTATGTGTCCTCCCAAACCGGCGAGATCGTGCAGAACGCGACGCGGACCGAACGCTTCTGGAATTGGCTCGGGGCGATCCCGCATTGGATCTACTTCACGCCAATTCGCCGGGATCAGCAGCTATGGCGTCAATCCGTCATGTGGCTCTCGGGCCCCCTCGTCATAGGTGCGATCACAGGGCTCTGGATCGGCATTCTGAGACTACGCGTACGTAAACCGTACAAGGGCGGCCGCGTCACGCCCTATCGCGGCTGGATGAAATGGCATCACATCGGAGGACTGGTGGGCGGGATTTTCCTGACAACCTGGATCTTCAGTGGATGGCTCTCCGTCAATCCATTCCAAATGTTCACACGCACGCAAGTCACGCAGGAACAGCGGACGGGCTACGCTGGTTGGACGCCGGCGAGCACCTCAGGTGTAACACCCGAAGCCCTCAACGCTGTTGGCCGGCAGCAGCCCACGGACATTTCGTTTTCCTGGATCGGCGGACAGCCCTTCATAATCGCGCGCAATCACAGCACGACAGCACTCGCAGAGGCGAAAACCGGCGTCACAACGCAGATAGAAAATGACGTCTTATTAGAGGCGGCGCGCCACGTGCGGCCCAGAAACCAAATCGTCGAAACGGAAGTCCTCACCCAGGAAGACGTCTATTGGTATTCGCATCACCGACAACGACCGCTCCCGGTCATCAGGGCGATGTTCGACGATCCTGCGGCGACATGGTTGTTCCTCGATCCGGCGACGGGAGCGATCGCGGGCCTAAGCGACAGTAGCGGCAGGATATACCGCTGGTTGTTCAACTTCTTTCATGACTACGACCTGCCGATCTTGCTGCGCAACCAGCCCGCACGAGACATCATCATTTGGGTGTTGTCCCTCGCCGGACTCGTCATTTCGGTGTCGGGCATTGTGATCGGATGGCGAACGCTTAGACGCAGCGCAAAGCGCTCTTGACCAGGTGGCTGAGAGGGGAAGAACGCGGGTTAGCCCTAGTTTCCCGTAGTTGCGCCGACGGATTGTCTAACGGCGCGTACTGGCGCTATCGTCGCAAAACCGGTCGGCGCTTTGGCTCCGCTCCGGTTCGGAACGTTCGAAAGCCTCTAACCGCAGGAGACCACCCCATGAAGTTGAGCGCACGCAACGTGCTTTCCGGCACAGTCACCGAGATCAAGAAGGGTGCCGTGGCCGCACAGGTCAAAATCGATGTCGGTGGTGGCAACACCATTACCTCGACGGTCACGGTTGATGCTGTCGAAGACCTCGGACTGGCACCGGGCAAGCCGGTTAAAGCCGTCATCAAAGCCAGCGAGGTGATCCTCGGTATCGATAGCTAGAGTGCTCGGCTTTCCGATAAGAAGCCCTGGCAAAGCGTGTTAGCGCAGGCGGCCCGTTTCGTAATCGGGCGCACAAAGGGTGCGTCCGCCATCCAGGTCGACAAGGGACACGTTGACCCCGTAGACGGTTTGCAATGCCTGCGGTGTAAGCACTGCCGCAGGCGGTCCTTGTGACATGAGGCGTCCGTTATGCATCAACGCGACGGTGTCCGCGACGCTGAAGGCATGATCGGGATCATGGGTGGAAAGCACGATGGCAAGGCCAAGGCCTTTGAGACGTTTGATTTCCGACAGCACGGTAACCTGATTGCCGAAATCCAAGCTCGCCGTCGGTTCATCCATGACGATCGCCGGAGCATCTTGCGCCAGGGCCCGCGCGATTAAAGCGAGCTGCCGCTGCCCACCGCTGATGCGTGTGTATTCCACTTCGGAAAGTTCATCGATGCCAAGCGCGCCCAAAGCTTCATGGGCCTTGCTGCGATCTGCGGGAGACGGCGCGGCGAAGAGACCGAGGTGGGCCGTGCGCCCCATCACCACCATATCGATGACCCGATAAGGGAATTGAGCGGCATGCGCCTGCGGTACGTAGGCAACCCGACGTGCGATGTCGGCACGAGCGAGAGAGATGATTGGTTGCCCGTCGATCAGCACCTCGCCGGCTTGTGCCGGTAGCAATCCCAGCATTGTCTTGAACAATGTTGTCTTGCCACAGCCGTTAGGGCCTAGCAGGCAAAGGACCTCACCGGGAGCAATGCCCAAAGAGATGTCTCGGCCGACAGCGTAGCCCGGATATCCAGTGCCGAGCTCGCGCGTGACGATGATGGGTGTGCGAAGGGGAGCTGCTTGGTTCATGACCATCCGTCCCGGCCGCGCGCAAGCAACCAAAGGAAGAACGGCGCACCAATAATCGCCGTCAGAATGCCGAGCGGGATCTCCGTAACCGTGAGGGACCGCGCCACCGTATCGACCAAGAGCAAATAACCGCCGCCCATCAGCATGGAAGCAGGCAACAGGCGTTCGAAGTTCGGGCCCACGAGCATGCGGGCGAGATGTGGAATGACGAGACCGACCCAACCGATAACGCCAGAGATGGCAACGACACTCGCGGTCATGAGCGTCGCGGCAAAAATCACAACGAGCCTGAGTTTGCTTGAATCAACGCCGAGGGCCTTGGCCTCTTCATCTCCGAGCGAAAGGACGTTGATGCGCCAGCGCAGCAGGATGAGAGGAATGAGCGCGATGAGAACGAGCGGCGCGGCGTTGATAACGTCGGCATTGCGGATGCTGGACAAGCTGCCGAGCAGCCAGAAGACAATGGCCGGCAACTGATCGTAGGGATCGGCGAGGATCTTTAAAAGCGAGATCGCCGCACCCGTAAGGGAACCCACAACAACCCCGGCCAGCACGAGCACCAGGATCGGCTCACGCCCCCGCACCATGCTGGCAATGAGATAGACCACGCCAACAGTGGCCAGCCCCATTGCAAACGCCGAAAATTGAATGGCCCATATCGGCAACGAGAAGAAAATACCGATGACGGCACCGAGCCCGGCGCCCGATGAGACGCCGAGGATGTCCGGCGAAACGAGCGGATTCCGAAAGAGACCTTGATAGGCAGCACCGGCCGCGGCGAGAGCCGCACCCGCGAGAACACCCGCAAAGACCCGCGGCAGCCGGATTTCAAATAGAACGGTGTCCGTGGTTCCGATAGGATCTTGTCCGGTGAGCCAACGCCATATGGCGGCGAGCATCTCACCAAAGCTGATGGGATAAGCACCTGTGGATGCCGCCACGGCTATCAGGACGACGAGCAAGCCCGTCAATCCGAACAAGATGGCGGTGGGATGCTCGCTCAGCGTGCGCCGGCGTTCGAGGGTGCTTGTCCCTTCGACCATTCGATCAGCGTCTCCAATTCGGCATCGCTCAGATCCACGTGGTAGAATAGCTTATAAAACTCACGCGTCATGGCGTTGAGATCGCCGCCGAGTTTGTCAGGATAGAAAAGACCCGCAAGCCATTTCAGGCCGATGACCCGATTGATTGACGGTGGCCGGTCAATCCACCCGAACGGCGCCACGGGACTGAGGTAGACTCGCCGACGCTCGACGGCTTCTATCCCCGACCACAACGGATCTTTGTAGACATTCTCGTAAAAGATCGGGTCCCAGGTGATGATGGTGTCGGGGTTGGCGACGATTACCTGTTCGATGGACGCGCGCACGATGCCGCGCTGACCGGGCGCGTCGGCAACGTTCCGCCCGCCCGCCCGTTCGATGATTTCAGTATTGATTGATCCTTTGACGCCCGTCTCAAGTCCATCCGGGCCACGGGCTAGATAGACGCGGGGACGATCGCTCTCGAGTATGGATGCGATTACAGAATCAATCTCGTTGAAAGTTTTCTCAACATAACTGGCGAGTGTTTCGGCGCGCTCCTCAACGGCGAGGATTTTGCCGAGCAACCGCAAGGATGCGGGAGTCGCAGCAAACCGTCCATCGATCAGGGCATACGGGATGCCCGTCTGCGACTGCACTGCGTTGGCAAGCGAGATGTAGGTGTCCCGCACCGAGCCGAAATCAAGAATGAGATCGGGCTTTACGCGCAAAACGACTTCGAGATTGGCCGTGCCGCCTCTGCCCGTAAGGCGCCCGAGTGCGGGAAGGTCGCGAAAAGGCTCTGCAACATAAGGAGCCTCGGCCGGACGCAACGGGTTTGGCCAGCCGGTCATTTTCTCCGGAGCTAGGACATAGAGTAAAATCGAAGCCGGGGGCCCCGCCGCGAAGACCTTGGTGATCTGCTCCGGCACATTGATGGGGCGCCCACCGGAATCGACAAGCTCGCGCGCCAAAGCGCTTGAGCCTGACAGCCAAGCCAGAGCGAGAAAACAAACCTTGAGCTGGCGGTATATCGACACGAGCGACCTGCTAGTTGGAATGCACGGGGGAGAGTAGCCGCGCCGTGCGTTAAAGCAAACCGCACGCGCGGCGCTACTTGCCGGCTGGAAGCACATCATCTCCCTTGCCAAATCCATACTCTGCGAGGATCGCTTGCGCGTCCGGGCCGAGAATGAAGTTGGCAAGAGCATCAGCCTCCGCTGGCGCTGAAGCCATTACAGCAAGACCATAATCAGCACCGACAGCCAACGCGTTCGGGATATCGACAATGACGAGCGATGGCGTGTCTTTCTTAGCCAGCACTGCATTCGTGCAGTAGGTCAGAAACAAGTCGGCTCTGTCTTCAGACATAACCCACGCATAGAGGTGCCGACCTTCTGGTGGTTTGGCGGAGTCGGGTCCACCGGTCAGCTTCAAGGCCTTGCTTTCAAGCTTGGCCTGAGCACCTGCCTTAAGAGGCTCGGCCTTGGCAAACAGCGCAAAAGCATAGTCCCCTGACGGGTCCGCTTTCGGTGTGGAAGTCCCGACACGAACCTTTTCGTCAAGCATCGTGTCCAGAAGGGTCTCCGAGGTGACTGCGAGACCGGGCTTCACGAGAGCACAAAGCTGGTTGCGGGCGAACATCTTCACAGAGCCGGATATCTTTCCGGCTTCGGCGAGCTTTTTGGGATGAGCCATATTCGCCGATGCAAAGACGTGCGCGGGCTCGCCCTTTTCGATGCGCCCCCGCAGCAAACCGGAAGGGCCGAACGTCGTTTTAACGCTCTGCTGTCCGCCGGACTTTTGCTCGAAAGCTTTCGCGACATCCGTCAGCGCGGCCTTCAGGCTCCCCGCCGCGTAGAGATTGATATCTTCAGCGGAAGTCACGGCCGTGGTCCATCCCGCGAAGACGGCACTCAGCACCGCAACCTTGAATGCGCATCCGCATTTCCCATACCCTCGTTCAGCCACCGCCGTATCCCCTTGCATGCTGCATTTTTAAGTATTCTACGGTTTGGACGACGCAATGCAATAAATCATAGATAAAGATGCAAATTATGCAGCATCGGGGCGCTGTTCACCCGGGATTTCCGCTCAACGAATGAGCGTGCGCGCGACACAACCGTCACCCCCGGGAACGCGTGAGGTCGTCACCGTTCAATCGAAGGCCCGTGCGCCGGGACCGTGGAGATGGGCTTCGTCGTCGGGATTACGTAACGGGCACTGCTTTAATGACAGGCAGCCGCAACCGATGCAGCCGTTCAAGTCGTCACGGAGCTGGGTCAGTTTTGAAATGCGGTCATCAAGCTCCTCTTTCCACCGCGCGGATAACTTCCGCCAGTCTTGAGCTGTAGGCGATCGGTCCGCAGGCAGGACTTTTAACGCCTCGGAAATGGCAGCCAACGGGACGCCGGTGCGTTGCGCCACCTTGATGATGGCGACGCGGCGTAGGACATCGCGAGAATAGCGGCGCTGATTGCCCGTCGTACGCCAGCTCGTGATCAGCCCCTTCGACTCATAAAAGTGGAGAGTAGACACCGCGAGACCGCTACGGTCGGCGACCTCTCCCACGGAGAGATCTTTGGCGAGACCAGAGTTTGTTTTGCTTGCCATTTTTTGCTTTACCTCAAGTATGCTTGAGGTTTTATAGAGGGGCTCCGGATTGTTCAATAGATCGGGAGCACGCATGTAATGGAAGCGAATTTGGATCTCGGC
Source organism: Filomicrobium sp. (assembly GCF_025698805.1). Lineage (NCBI taxonomy): Bacteria > Pseudomonadati > Pseudomonadota > Alphaproteobacteria > Hyphomicrobiales > Hyphomicrobiaceae > Filomicrobium > Filomicrobium sp. The sequence continues at coordinate 367,843 of NZ_JAILWT010000003.1, read as the reverse complement.
GCGTACTTTAAGCGCATCAATTATTCCGGGCCGGACACGCCCTCCCTCGAGACGCTGAGAACACTGCAGGCCAAACACACTGCAGCTATCGCGTTCGAGAATCTCGATTCATTTCTCGGCCGTCAGGTCTTCCTGAATATCAGCGCGCTCCAATCCAAACTCGTTCATGGAAGACGCGGCGGATACTGCTTCGAGCAGAATACGCTCCTTGCAAGTGTGCTCAAATCATTGGGATACAAGGTCCGCGGGCTCGCGGCGCGGGTCCTATGGAACCAGCCGCCTGGCACTGTCGTCGAAAGAAGCCACATGTTGCTGTTCGTCGAAGTCCAAGAGACGCCGTACATTGTCGACGTCGGTTTCGGCGGCAATACACCGACAGCGCCGTTGCGGCTTGAGGCCGATATCGAGCAATCCACTCCAAACGAACCGTTCCGACTGACGGAAGCTGAAGGTGACTGGATTCTGGAGCTATGGGACGGTCGAGAGTGGAGATCAATCTATCGGTTTGATCTTCAGGGACACTATCCGCCCGACTACGAGGTCTCCAACTACTATGTCTCAACGCATCCAGCGTCTCCGTTCAGACGCCGTTTGATCGCATCTCGGCCGATTCGTGGCGTGCGCTATGCTCTCGCCAATAACCGCCTGACCCTGCACCGGTTCGGTCAAGAGCCGGAGCGGCATTTCTTGGAAACAGTGAGCGAGATGCGGCACGCGTTGGAGACCATTTTTCTTCTCGCTTTGCCGAGGTATCGGGAACTGGATGAGGCGCTTGCAGGCGTTCTCGACAGTTACCCCTGACAGGAAGGGACCGGTCTCTGGACCAACCTTGATCTCTACAACGTTTGATACATGACGTAGGTGTCGACAAAGCCAAGCGTCGGGTGGTGGAAGGCGGCGGGAAGAGTTCCGACGATCTCGAAGCCGTGACGCAGCCACAGAGCGACCGCACGCGTATTGGTGCTCACCACAAAGTTAAACTGCATGGCCCGAAAGCCGAGAGCCTCAGCGTGTCGCAACGCATGCGCGCACATGGCTCCAGCGACACCGCGTCCGGTAGTATGACTATCGACCATGAACGCACAGTTGGCGACGTGCGCACCCCCACCCATTTGGTTCGCGTGGAGATAGTAAGTCCCAAGAATCTGGTCTTCGTCCTCCGCAATAAACACGTCGTGTCCGGGCTGGAGCCAATAGGCCAGGGCTTCATCTTGGGTCCAGTCGGCGGGCAAGGCGTAAGTCTCACCAGCGCGCAACACAGGTTCAATGATGCACCATACGGCGTCGCTGTCAGCATGCGTGTAAGGACGGATAATCATCGGCTGGCTGCTAAAGAACTCGGAGGAAGTCGGCAAGAGAGAAAGTATGACTGAGCTGAGCCTCGGAGAACATTCTTGTCAGTCGGATGACAGCCGTTATCATCCGGGCGGGAAGCGAGAGCTGATTTTCGCTTTTTGGCAGAGATAGCTCTGTCCGGGCTGATAACAACTGAGAACACATGGCAGCCAAAGCGCAAAAGCCCGTCAATGACGACAATGCCGAACTAAGTGCGTTGATCAACGGTGAGCCGTTGACGGGGACAGCGCGTGAGGCGTTCTTCGAGACTCTTTTTTCTCGTCGATCAGTAGCGCCGAAACGGCTGGGTGCACCCGGACCGTCGCAAGACGAACTCGAACTCATCATCGCGGCAGGCTTGACTGCTCCCGACCATGGCCCACTCCGTCCGTGGCGTTTTCTGCGAGTGCCCGACGAGCGGCGTGCGCATCTTGCGAATCTTTTTGCGGAAGAAAAGCGACTCTATCAGCCCGAGGCCACAGAGGCCGAGGTTGAAGCAGAACGCGCGCGCGCCTTTAACGCGCCTACACTCATCGCACTTTTGGTCGACATTACAGAGAACCATCCCAAGGTGCCGGTCCATGAGCAGTACATCTCTTTGGGAGCTGCGGCAGCCAATATGCTTCTCGCCTGTCACGCGATGGGTTACGGCGCCATGATGACCAGCGGGCGCAAAATCGATACGCCGACACTTCAGCAGGCCTTCTGCAAAAAGCCCTCAGAACGGCTAATCGGCTTCCTCTCAATTGGAACAGCAATGCGCCCGCCGAAGACACGAGTGCCCGTCACGCGCGAAGATCACTTCGAGGACTGGACCGGCTGACACGGCGCCCCACCAGGGGGCGATCCGAAGACGACCTCAAATCAAAGGCACAACCATAAGGTGCGAGAAAGCATGAGAATTCGCCATGTCAGGGCCAGCTGGCGGCCGAAATATCGTATGCATAAATTTCAAAACAGACTCATAAAAATGTAATTCACACATAGACAGAGTAAATTTTGCACGACCGTTGAGGTTGAGCTATGGTTGCTCCATAGGCTGAAGCCGCCGCTGCAGATCGGTTCAACGGAACCCGGATAACGGCTCAGCACCACACGGATGCCAGGGCAGCTACGGCCGCCCCCTCTAGGTCGCATGATCGAAAAACTCGAATTATTGCTGCATCTCGCCCGCGAGCGGCATTTTGGTAGGGCTGCGCAGTCCGCCGGCGTGACTCAGCCGACGCTCTCGTCCGCCGTCAAAAGTCTTGAAGATCAGTTTGGAGTGCTCCTCGTCGAGCGCGGATCACGCTTTCAGGGCTTCACGCCGGAGGGGCAGCGAATTCTAACCTGGGCGCGTCAATTGTCCGGCGACGCTCGGGCGATGCGCCAGGAGATCGAAGCGCTGCGGCGCAACTTGTCCGGCGAGCTGCGCGTTGGGGTCATCCCGACAGCCTTGCCGATCATGACGAGGTTGACGCTGCCATTTCGCGAGCGCTGCCGTGACGTCCGCCTGAGAATTACCTCGATGGCGTCCGTTGAGATTTTGGCGACGCTCGATAATCTCGAAATTGATGTGGGCATTTCATATTTGGATTCCGAGCCCCTGGGGCGTTTCAAAGGAATGCACCTTTACGAGGAGCGCTATGCGCTGCTCACTGCTCCTGACGGTCCTTTCGCAGATCGCGACTCGGTAGGTTGGCTTGAGGCTGGCAGCCTGCCGCTCTGCCAGTTGTCTTCCGACATGCAGAATCGCCGCTTGATTGAACGCCATCTCCGCGATGCCGGTGCGAATCCCACGTGCACGCTCGAATCCAATTCGATGCTAATCTTGTACGCCCACGTGAGGACGGGGGAATGGGCCAGCATCATTCCTGTATGTTTTGCTGAAGAAATGGCCCGTCCGGGCCGCTTGCGGGCAATCCCGATCGTTGAACCGACGATCACACACTCGATCGGCTTGATTCTGCCGAACCGCGAGACCCACACCCCCAACGTCAGCAAGTTTCTTAGGGTCGCCGAGCGTGTCTTCGCGCGTGCGGACGAGCTGCATCCGGCTTGACGCTGTGGATTGCTGCGGCGCAGCATGAGAAATCGTAACGCACAGTATAAGCATGGAAAAATGGAACGATAAGCATGTGCAATCGCACAACGGAACAGCTCTATTGAAACTTAGAACCATCCCAAACAAGGTCGGACAACGCAAATTCTGGAGATAAAAGAATGCCCCGTCACGATGCCTGGAACGAAAGCGAGACGCTCGCAATCGTCTCCCGTCACGCGCACCGAGAAGGCCCACTTCTCCCAATCCTGCACGAAGTCCAAGAGACCTTCGGTTGTGTGCCCGAGGCTGCTGTTCCGGTCATAGCCCAAGCGCTGAACCTATCGCGCGCTGAAGTGCACGGATGTGTCACATTTTATCATGATTTCCGCGATGCGCCGGCGGGTCACTACGTTCTCAAGGTGTGCCGGGCTGAGGCCTGTCAAGCGATGGGCTGCGAATCGCTCGTGAAAAAGGCGGAAGACCGCATCGGCGTTGCGTGCGGTGAGACCACCCCCGATGGCCGCGTCACGCTGGAAGCCGTCTATTGTCTGGGGCTTTGCGCAACGGCGCCGTCCGCCATGTTCGATGGCCGTTTGATTGGCCGTCTCGATGTCGAAAAACTCGAAGCAATTCTCGGCGAGGCCGGCGCATGACAAAACGGATTTTTATTCCGCGCGATGCCGCGGCCGTCGCCTGTGGAGCTGATGACGTTGCGAAGCGTTTCGCATTGCTGGCTGAGCAGGCGAAAATAGACGTCGAGATTGTGCGCAATGGTTCGCGCGGCATGTTGTGGTTGGAGCCGCTCGTCGAGATAGAAGATCAGGGCAAGCGTTACGCGTTTGGTCCAATCGCACCGGCCGACGTTGATGGCCTTGTCGCAGAACTCAGCCAGGGCGCGGCAGCCGCAGGCATCAAGACGTCGAAAGCGCTGGGTCTTACGGAGGAGATTCCCTTCTTTAAGCGTCAGACACGGCTGACGTTTGCGCGCTGCGGGATCACGGATCCTGTCTCGCTCGCAGACTATAAAGCACATGGCGGATATGAAGGACTCGCAAAGGCGCTTGCGTTGGAGCCCTCAGGCATTATCGACGAGGTCAAGAAATCAGGCTTGCGAGGGCGCGGCGGCGCGGGGTTCCCAACGGGCATCAAGTGGCAAACGGTCCACGATGCCAGGGCTGATCAGAAGTACATCGTCTGCAATGCTGACGAGGGCGATAGCGGAACCTTTGCGGATCGCATGATCATGGAAGGCGATCCCTTCGTCCTCATCGAAGGCATGACGATCGCCGGTATCGCCGTTGGGGCGACCCGCGGCTATATCTATCTGCGCTCTGAGTACCCCCACGCAGCGACAGCGCTGAACGAAGCGATCGACACGGCAAAGGCAGCGGGTTACCTCGGCCAGACTGTTTGTGGCTCGTCCCACGCTTTCGAGCTCGAAGTACGCCTCGGCGCGGGCGCCTACGTGTGCGGTGAGGAAACCTCCCTTCTGGAAAGCTTAGAGGGCAAGCGTGGTCTTGTGCGTGCCAAGCCCCCGCTTCCGGCGCACGAAGGCTTGTTTGGCAAGCCGACCATCATCAACAACGTACTATCCTTAGCGGCCGTACCTTTCATTCTTGCCGAGGGTGCGCAGGCCTATGCGGACTTCGGGATGGGGCGTTCGCGCGGAACGATGCCCATCCAGCTTGCCGGAAACATCAAGCAGGGCGGATTGTTCGAGGTTGCGTTCGGTATCACGCTGGGCGAGCTCGTCGAAGACGTCGGCGGTGGCACCGCTTCGGGCCGTCCCATCAAGGCCGTTCAGGTCGGTGGGCCGCTGGGCGCGTACTTCCCTCAGGACCTGTTTGATACGCCGTTTGATTATGAAGCTTTCACGGCGCGGGACGGCCTCATCGGCCATGGCGGCATCGTGGTGTTCGACGACACCGTCGACATGGCGCGGCAGGCCCGGTTCGCCTTTGACTTCTGCGCAATCGAGAGCTGCGGAAAATGCACACCGTGTCGGATCGGCGCGATCCGCGGCCGGGAGACCATGGACAAGATCATGGGCGGGCAGGATCGCGATAAGAACCTCGATCTGGTCGCGGACCTCTGCAACACGATGAAATTCGGTTCGCTGTGCGCGCTCGGCGGCTTCACGCCATATCCCGTTATGAGCGCCCTGACCCATTTTCCAGACGATTTTGGCCGTGCCCGCAAATTGCCGGCCGCAGCGGAGTAATGACAATGACGATCATCAAAGAAATCGACTATGGGACGCCTGAGTCGAAATCTGAAAAAACGGTGACGCTGACGATCGATGGAACGTCGGTTACCGTTCCGGAGGGAACGTCCATCATGCGCGCCGCTATGGAGATGGGAACCGCCATCCCCAAACTGTGCGCCACCGACATGCTGGAAAGCTTCGGATCTTGCCGTCTATGCCTCGTTGAGGTTGAAGGCCGTAATGGCACGCCTGCATCGTGCACCACACCTGTCGCTCCCGACATGGTCGTGCGGACACAGACACAGCGGCTCAAAGAGATTCGCAACGGTGTGATGGAGCTTTACATCTCCGACCACCCCTTGGACTGCCTGACCTGCGCCGCGAATGGCGACTGTGAGCTTCAGGATATGGCCGGCGCCGTCGGCCTGCGCGACGTGCGCTATGGCTACGATGGTGCGAACCATGTCTTTGAAAGCCAGTGTGGTTCCAAGAACGATCTGTTCATGGATAAGGACGTATCGAACCCGTATTTCGCGTATGACCCCTCCAAATGCATCGTCTGCAACCGTTGCGTACGCGCATGTGAGGAAGTGCAGGGCACGTTCGCTCTAACGATCTCCGGCCGGGGCTTTGATAGCCGCGTGTCGCCGGGCATGGACGAAGACTTCCTGTCATCCGAATGCGTATCCTGCGGCGCCTGCGTCCAGGCGTGTCCGACGGCAACGCTCTCGGAAAAGAGCCTTATTGAGATCGGCCAACCGGAACACTCTGCGGTGACGACATGCGCCTATTGCGGGGTAGGCTGCTCGTTTAAGGCTGAGATGCGCGGCGAGGAAGTCGTTCGCATGGTCCCCTACAAGGACGGCAAAGCGAACCGTGGCCATTCCTGCGTTAAGGGCCGCTTCGCTTACGGTTACACGACGCACCGCGATCGCATTCTCAATCCCATGGTCCGTGACAGCATCGACCAGCCCTGGCGCGAGACGACCTGGGAAGAAGCGATCGGACGCGTGGCTTCCGAATTCAAGCGCATTCAGGAAAAGTACGGAAAAGGCGCTGTCGGGGGCATCACGTCCTCGCGCTGCACCAACGAAGACGTCTTTCTTGTTCAGAAGCTCATTCGGCAGGGCTTCGGCGTGAACAACGTCGACACCTGCGCGCGTGTTTGCCACTCGCCTACGGGCTACGGCCTCAAGACGACGTTCGGTGAATCCGCCGGTACGCAGGACTTCGATTCCGTTGAACATGCTGACGTGGTCATGGTCATCGGTGCGAACCCGACCGATGGCCACCCCGTGTTCGGTAGCCGTCTGAAAAAGCGGCTCCGCGAAGGCGCTAAGCTGATTGTCGTTGACCCGCGGCGCATCGATCTCGTTCGCAGCCCGCACATTTCAGCGGAGCAACACCTGGCGTTGAAGCCGGGCACAAACGTCGCAATGCTGACGTCGCTCGCACATGTGATTGTGACCGAGAACCTCGTGAACGAAGAGTTCGTGCGTGCGCGCTGCGACTGGAACGAATTCACGGAATGGGCCGATTTCGTCTCTGCCGAAGCCAATTCACCGGAGCGGATGCAACAGTACACCGGTGTTGATCCAGAAGCAGTTCGGGCAGCCGCACGCCTGTACGCCACCGGCGGCAACGGCGCGATTTACTACGGTCTCGGCGTGACCGAACACAGCCAGGGATCGACCACCGTTATGGCGATTGCCAACCTAGCGATGGCGACTGGAAACATCGGCCGTCCAGGTGTCGGCGTGAACCCGCTGCGTGGCCAGAACAACGTGCAGGGTTCGTGCGATATGGGCTCCTTCCCGCACGAGCTTCCCGGTTATCGCCACCTCTCGGACGAAGTGACACGTTCGTTGTTCGAGAAAACATGGGGCGTAAAGCTCAATCCCGAACCCGGTCTACGCATTCCCAATATGCTCGACGCGGCGGTGGAAGGTACCTTCAAGGGAATTTACATCCAGGGCGAAGATATTCTGCAGTCCGACCCCGACATGCAGCACGTAGCTGCGGGGCTTGGGGCCATGGAATGCGTCGTCATTCAGGATCTCTTCCTGAACGAGACCGCGAACTACGCACACGTCTTCCTGCCTGGGTCTACCTTCCTGGAAAAGGACGGAACGTTCACAAACGCGGAACGCCGCATTCAGCCTGTACGCCGCGTAATGGCGCCCAAGAACGGCTATGCGGATTGGGAGGTCACACAGCTTATTGCGAAGGCCATGGGGCTGAACTGGGATTACCAGCATCCGAGCCAGATCATGGACGAGATCGCGCTGCTCACGCCGACCTTTAATGGCGTGAGCTACAAGAAGCTCGAAGAACTCGGTTCGATCCAATGGCCCTGCAATGACGAGCATCCCAGCGGCTTCCCGGTCATGCATACCGAGACGTTCACCCGCGGACAGGGCCGGTTCATGCTCACCCAGTACGTCCCGACCGATGAGAAGACGGGATCACGCTTCCCGCTCATTCTGACGACGGGCCGTATCTTGTCGCAGTACAACGTGGGTGCTCAAACGCGGCGCACCGACAACGTGATGTGGCATGAGGAAGATCGCCTGGAAATCCATCCGCACGATGCTGAACAGCGCGGCGTGAAGGAGGGTGATTGGATCACCGTGAGAAGCCGCTCTGGTGAAACGGCGCTGCGTGCGCTCATTACCGATCGCGTGGCACCGGGGGTCGTCTATACGACGTTCCACCATCCCCTCACACAGGCCAACATCGTGACCACCGACTATTCGGATTGGGCAACCAACTGTCCTGAATACAAGGTGACCGCGGTGCAAGTCTCGCTCTCCAATGGACCGACGCAATCGCAGGAGGAGTATCGCGAGTTCTCCGAACGCAGCCGCCGCGTCATGGCCGTGGAAGCCGCGGAGTAGCGGACATGTCCGAGGCTCTCGAACGCACTTCGCCGTTGAAAGTCTCATCGGCGAAGTGCGAACGGATCGGCCGCATGATCCCTGAGGAGACGCCCATCGCATTGGTTTACGATGGCGTCACCCATGCCGTTATGCTGGCGAGCCCCGTTGACATCGACGACTTCGCGATTGGCTTTAGTTTCACGGAAGGCAAGATCTCGTGCCTCGACGATGTCGTTGAAGTCGATATCGTGCCACGTGAAAACGGCATAGAAGCGCGCGTTTGGCTGGCACCCCGTGCGGGCGTCGCCAATGCGGAACGCCGCAGATCGCTACTCGGGCCTACAGGATGTGGCTTGTGTGGTGTCGAAAGTCTCGACGCCGCTTTGCCCGTCGTGCAGCAGGTCGAGTCCGACTTGGCCCTAAATGTGGAAGACGTGCTGGCGGCCATCGACTCCGTGATGCCTGCCCAGGTGCTGAACGCTCAGGTCAAAGCGATGCATGCCGCTGGGCTATGGCGGAAGGGCGAAGGCTTGGTTGCACTACGCGAAGACGTCGGGCGGCATAACGCTCTCGATAAGCTGGCAGGCGCGTGCGTTCGCAACGGCGTCGAGGCCTCAAACGGCGTCATCGTTCTGACCAGCCGAGTTTCAGTGGAAATGATTCAGAAGGCGGCAAAGCTCGGCGCTCCCGTTGTGGTCGCGGTATCAGCACCCACCGCGCTGGCCCTGCGCACGGCTGAGGCCGCCGGAATTACCCTCATCGCGATCGCGCGTGACGACAGTTTCGAGGTTTTCACCCATCGCGAACGGCTCCGGCACAGTCCGGAACAAAAGAATTCAACGCTTAAGGAGAACGCATTTCATGAAGCCTGCTGAAAAGCTTGTCATGATGGCCAACCAGATCGCGCGAAATCTGGCCGTGCAAGGGGAGGAAAAGGCGGTAGCCGGAACGGCCACCCATATCCGGATGTTTTGGGACCCGCGGATGCGGGCTGGCATTCATGCGCACTTGGCTGCTGGGGGCGAAGGGCTTAACCCGACGGCACGCAGGGCAATCGAACAACTTCCTCCCGTCTCATATCCCTGACGCAGAATGCGAGCCGGAGCGCGTGATCCGTCTCGCCCTTTCTGGCGCACTTAGTGCCGCCGACAGCCTGAGATGCTACGATGCAGCGAATCCACCGTTGTAGTGAGCCTCTCATCCGCGATGACTACCCCGCGTCTTTCTCTGCGTATTGATCTCCCAAACGGCTCACGTTTGGGACCGGGTAAGATTGCGCTTCTCGAAGCGGTACAACGCCGGCGTTCGATTTCGGCTGCCGCGCGCGATCTTGATATGTCGTATCGGCGCGCGTGGCTTTTGATCGATGACGTAAATCGGGCCTTTAGTGAACCGGCGGTGGCGACATTCCCCGGGCGCTCCCAGGGCTCGGGCGCTGAACTGACCCCATTCGGAGAACGGCTGATCGCGATATATCGGACGGCTGAGCGCCGGTGTAAGAAGGCGGCCGCAGGATCCATTGAAGAGATCGTCGCAGCGACTGACGTCGCTTACGAGCGCGATGGCGCTACGCGGACGGGAAAGAAAACGAGCGCGCGCGACGCATGAAGCCGACCGAACGGCTATCCAAAGCGACAGTTTTGACGAGAGCCCACAGCTCTTGTCCGGGCGTGAGCTTAAGGCGCGTTGCCGACTCGCGCGTGATCAATGCGCGCAGCGTCGCGCCACCGAGGTCAACGGAGGCCTCAACGTAAGGGCCGCCACCTTCGGTGAGGCTCATCAACTTTCCAGGCAACCTGTTCGAGATGGAAATATCAACCGGAGGCGTGAGCGCGAGTGCGACATCGCGTGCTCTGATGCGGACACGCACGGGTGCGCCGATATCGAGGTCGACGCGGGGCACGCGCAGCATGCCGCCGGAAAAGCTAAGCGTCGAAAGCGCAAGGTCCTCATCGTGCTGTGCGACGACACATTCGATAACCGAACCAGCTTCAAACCGGCCGATCAGCGGTGAAAGCTCGGGATCGGAGGCGACATCGAGCAACGGACCGGAGCGAAGTACCCGGCCACCGTCGATCAGCACGATGTTGTCGGCCAGCCGGACGACTTCGTTGAATGCGTGGCTAATATAAAGGATGGGCAGTCCAAGTTCGTCGCGGAGCCCTTCGATATAGGGCAGCAGCTCTGATTTCCGCGGAGGATCGAGCGAGGACAGCGGTTCATCCATCAGCAGGAGCGAAGGCTGTGCAAGAAGCGCCCGTCCGATTGCGACGCGCTGCCGTTCCCCGCCGGATAGGTTGTGCGGCCGCCGAGAGAGAAGGTGCGTGATGCCGAGCAGTTCGACCGCCGTGTCGAAGTCAATGCGAGACGCGCCACGCGCGCGGCGCAATCCGTAGTCCAGGTTTTTTCGGACGGACAGGTGCGGGAACAGCCGGCTGTCTTGAAACACATACCCAACCCGGCGTTCATGGATCGGCATGTTGATACGCGTTGCGCTATCGAAAAAGACGCGGTCATCGACAGCGATGCGTCCTTCATCGGGGACGAGGCCGCCGGCGATAGCCTGTACGATGGAGGTTTTGCCCGAGCCGCTGCGTCCGAAAATTGCCGTCACACCACGCGACTTCGCCGCGAACGTCACATCGAGCTGCAGGTCCGAAAGCCGTTTGCGCAGGCGAATGTCGATCATGAACCGTAAACCGTCCGCCGCGCCCAACGCTCGGCTGCTTCGGAAAGACCAAGGGCCAGCAGCGAAAGGATAATGGCAATCACGACGAGCCGGAGAGCGGCTGCCTCTCCATCCGGAACTTGTGTGGCCGTGTAGATAGCGAGTGGGAGCGTACGGGTCTCCCCTTCGACATTCGAAGCGAAGGTGATCGTCGCACCAAACTCGCCGAGGCTGGCAGCGAACGCCATGATCAAGCCGGAAAGAATACCGGGCAGTATCAGCGGCAGAGTTATCGTCAAGAACGCGTCAAGCGGCGAAGCGCCAAGTGATCGCGCCGCGAATTCTAGGCCCTGATCAACGGCATCAAGCGACAGACGGATTGCGCGCACCATCAACGGAAACGCCATGACAGCGGCCGCCAGCACAGCGCCCGTGGAACTGAAAACCAACCGGATGCCGAACGTGTCGTTGAGCCACGCGCCAACGGGACCTCTGACACCGAAGGTGAGGAGCAGGAGATAGCCGATAACGACCGGCGGCAGGACAAGCGGCGCATGAGCAATGACGTTCAGCACGGATTTGCCGGGGAGGCGCGTGCGTGACAGCACCCATGCTACGACGAGAGCAGGCAACAAACACGAAGCCGACGCAAGCAATGCGACCCTGAGGCTGAGTGAAAACGCCTCGATTTCAACCGCGCTTAGCACTCAAGACCGCTCATAGGATCGCTCGGCAAAGTGAAAACCATAGCCGAGGAAAATTGAGCGCGCGGCATCAGTTTGGAGGAAGTCGTAGAACGCCCGGGATGCCCCTGTTTCGTGGCCGCGCATCAGGGCGATCGGATAGGTAATTGGCTTGTGCGTAGTCTCGGGAAAACGAGCGGCGATCGTCACGCCCTTGGAGATCGCAGCATCCGTGCTGTAAACGATGCCGGCAACAGCCTCTCCTCGCTCGACGAGAACGAGCGCATTCCGAACGTTATCCGCGCGTGCAAGCCGGCGCGCGGCCGCCTCCCACACGCCCAGGTGCGTTAACGCTTGCTTTGCGTATTTGCCCGCAGGGACATGGGCGGGATCGCCGACTGCGATGCGCCCCTTCGTCAGCTGCTTCAGCCACGATTGATCAGCGGTGATCCTGATTTCCAACGGCTTGTCCGAAGGAACGACCAAGACAAGCCCATTTCCCAACAGCGACCGGCGCGTGTCCGGAGCAAGCAAGTCGCGCTTTTGGACGTAATCCATCCAGCCTTCATCGGCGGAAAGGAAAAGCTGAGCCCCGGCACCCGCCTCGATCTGCTTTGCCAGGGTCGACGAGGACGCAAAGGAAAGCTTCGTCCGTATCCCGGTCTTTTCCGTAAAGGCGTCAGCGGCCGCCTGGAGCGCATTGGTGAGACTGGCAGCGGCAAATACCGTCACCACTTTCGGTGCTTCGCTCATGACCGGTATCGGCGCAACGCACACGGCGCCAACAATCAGGCCGAGAACAAGCTTCTTCAAGCCCTGCATGCCCCCATCCTATATACTCATATATACAGGATCGTTAGCACGTGCGCAGGCAATATGTCTACGATGCTGACGGAGAGGTACGCGATGATCGCTCTGTCTCAGCCGAGCTCACGTTCGGGCTGATTGACGAAGATCAGAACGCCCAGAATGGTCATGTAGAACCTGAACGCAGCGTCCTGCCCGTTCCAGGTTGACGATTGCCACATCAAGAACCATTCGCCGCCGATCACCATGAAGAAGAAAAACCAAACGAAGAATCCAGCGGCGCACCCGGCGATGGCCCATTTCTTCGAAGAGTTGAATTCTGCGGCGCTACCTTCACGTGCTTGAAACATCGCGATACCACCCAGCAGAAGGAGAATGAACGTTATCCCTTCGCCGGCGATGATGAGCCAATAGGCGGCGTGCCAGAGGGCCGGAGTGCTTATGGATCTGTACATCGACGAATTGTTCGGAAATGTCGTGTCCATGCTGAGGACATGCTGCACAAAGACGAAATTCGACCCATAGTCGGTGATATTATTGAAGGTCACCAGGAAGGCGAACGTGGCCAGAGCCAGCACCATTGAAATTTTCGCGTAGCGCAGCGTCATAGTAGAACCTCGATCGCATAGGGCGCGGAAATACAGGCAGACATCGGGTGGCAGTGACAGGCGGACGTATCCATGCAAACACGCATTGAACTGACAGCCACCGCGCGCCAACATGCCGAGACCTGCGGGATTTTGACGATACTGCACAATACCGTACCCCAAGCCGACCTGTTGCCAGGAGACATCGTAGAGATTGCATCGGCGGAAGGGATCATTGCCTTTGTCGTGCATACGCGACGGCTACAAATACGTGTCGATGAACAGCAGGTCTTCGTCATCGAACTGGACTACCCCGTGCGCGTGCGTCCATGAATTAAATCGCCACGCAGAGCACTTTGGCGGCAAAACCATCGGCATGCGTCATTCCGCCGGTGCGGCCGATCTTCCCCTTTGATTCAAATCAAAGTCTGTTTCATCGCAATCTTGTGAGAACGAAGTCGCGGCCGAAGCACGAGGCCCGGCCGCCATGATGTCTGACCAGCGGGGCTCTCCTTCCATGAAATATGGCACCGAGATTGCGTTCGTAAGTCTCGCGACGTTCCTAGCGCTTTTAGCCGCCGTCTTCGCGCACGATGCCGCCTTTGCGACCCACATGTGGGTCCTTTTCTACGTATTGCTCGTCTTCGTAATACTGCTCATTCGCAATTCCGATTCATCTGGCAATGCGCACGTCGCGACGGATGCGGACTATCTCGATGGCCCCGTGAGGTACGGTGTTATCGCCACGATGTTCTGGGCCGTAGTCGGCCTCATTGTTGGTGTCGTGGCAGCGCTGCAACTCGCCTATCCCGACCTCAACGTCGAGCCCTGGCTTACCTTCGGCCGCTTACGTCCGCTGCATACCTCGGCAGTGGTCTTTGCATTCGGTGGCAATGCACTGATGGCGACGTCCTTTTATGTCGTCCAAAGAACATGCCGTGCGCGCCTTTTCGGGGGAAACCTCGCGTGGTTTGTATTCTGGGGCTACCAACTCTTCATAGTCATGGCAGCGACCGGATACCTGCTGGGTATCACCCAGAGCCGCGAGTACGCTGAGCCGGAATGGTACGTTGATCTGTGGCTGACCGTTGTTTGGGTCGCTTATCTTGCCGTGTTCCTTGGCACGATCACCCGGCGCAAAGAGCCACACATCTACGTCGCGAACTGGTTCTACCTCTCGTTCATCGTGACCATCGCGATGTTGCATGTGGTGAACAACCTTGCGGTGCCGGTCTCCTTCCTCGGTTCCAAGAGCTATTCGCTATTCTCAGGCGTCCAAGATGCTCTGACGCAATGGTGGTACGGTCACAACGCGGTTGGGTTCCTGCTCACCGCCGGCTTCCTAGGCATGATGTACTATTTCGTGCCGAAGCAGGCAGAACGGCCGATTTATTCGTATCGCCTGTCGATCATCCACTTCTGGGCATTGATCTTCCTCTACATCTGGGCGGGGCCGCACCACCTTCACTACACAGCGCTGCCCGACTGGGCGCAGACGCTTGGCATGGTCTTCTCGGTCATTCTGTGGATGCCGTCATGGGGTGGAATGATCAACGGCCTCATGACGCTGTCCGGCGCCTGGGACAAACTCCGCACCGACCCGATTATTCGCATCATGGTGCTTGCCCTAGCCTTCTACGGCATGTCGACGTTCGAAGGCCCGGTAATGTCCATCAAGTCGGTCAACTCGTTGTCTCACTACACCGACTGGACCATTGGACACGTGCATTCCGGCGCCCTGGGCTGGGTCGGGATGATTTCCTTCGGTGCGATCTACTTCCTGGTTCCGAGGTTGTGGGGTCGTGAGCGACTCTACTCGCTCCAGCTTGTCACGTGGCACTTCTGGCTCGCGACCATCGGAATCGTCATCTACGCGGCCGTGATGTGGGTTTCAGGCATTCAGCAGGGTTTGATGTGGCGTGCCTATGATGAGCAGGGCTTCCTCGTCTACTCGTTCGCCGAGACGGTCGCGGCCATGCATCCCTACTACGTCCTACGCACGATTGGCGGTGGGCTCTACCTCGTCGGCGCACTGATCATGGCCTTCAATATTGTCATGACGATCCGCGGGCATCAACGACAAGAGGAGCCGATCGGTGGCCGCACGACCGCCCTTCGCCCAGCCGAGCAGGGAGCCTGAACCATGGCCTTGTTGGACAAGCACAAAATTATCGAACGCAACGCGACCCTGTTGTTCATCTTCTCGTTCTTGGTGGTCACGGTGGGCGGTATCGTCGAGATCGTGCCGCTCTTCTACCTCCAGAACACCATCGAGAAGGTAGAAGGCATGAGGCCCTATTCGCCGCTCGAACTGGCTGGCCGCAACATTTATGTGCGGGAGGGCTGCTACACGTGTCACTCGCAGATGATCCGCCCGTTTCGTGATGAGGTCGAGCGCTTCGGCCACTATAGCTTGGCGGCTGAGTCGATGTACGACCACCCCTTCCAGTGGGGCTCGAAGCGGACGGGGCCGGACTTAGCTCGCGTGGGCGGGCGCTACTCCAACGAGTGGCACGTCCAGCACATGATCGATCCGCGTTCGGTTGTGCCGGAATCTGTAATGCCGAGTTATTCCTTCCTTATGAACACGCCCCTCGAGGTGGGAAACTTCTCGGCTGAACTGGTCGCCAATCAACGTGTTGGCGTGCCGTACTCGGACGAAATGATTGAAAACGCGGAAGCTGATCTGAGGGCACAAGCAGACCTCAATGCGGACAGCTCTGGCCTCCTTGCGCGTTATCCTAAAGCTCCGATCGGCGATTTCGACGGCAATCCGGAAGCGCTGACCGAAATGGATGCGCTTGTCGCTTACCTGCAGATGCTGGGCACGCTTGTCGACTTCTCGACCTACGACGAAGCCGCTGGTTACCGCTGAGGAGGGACCGCATGGATTACCATTCATTACGCGAATTCGCGGACAGCTGGGGCCTGTTGTTCCTGACCGTTTTCTTCCTTGGCGTCGTTGTTTTCGCCTTCCGTCCCGGCAGCAAGAAGGCCGCCGATGAAGCCGCCCGCATTCCTCTTAAGGACGATTGAGATGAGCAAGGAAGAGATTGACGAGGTAACGGGCGTTTCCACGACGGGACACGAGTGGGACGGCATCAAGGAACTCAACAACCCGATGCCGCGCTGGTGGGTCCGTACGTTTTACGCCACGATCATCTGGGGTATCGCATACACAATCGCCATGCCTGCGTGGCCGATGATCGAGTCGGCAACAAAGGGCGTTCTTGGTTATTCGAGTCGCGCCGAGCTGAGAGCAGAGCTCGACGAGGCCACGGCCACCCAGGCCAGCCGACGCACGGCAATAAAAGAGAAGTCGCTGAACGAAATTCTTGCGGATGACGAGCTGCGGCGCTTTGCAATATCGGCCGGCTCCGCGGCATTTAAAGTCAACTGCTCGCAGTGTCATGGCTCCGGTGCTCAGGGGTCACCGGGCTATCCCAACCTCAATGATGACGATTGGCTCTGGGGCGGTGACATCAAAAGCATCTACCAGAGTATCGCGCACGGCATTCGATTCAACGGCGACCCTGATACGCGCATATCCGAAATGCCGGCATTCGCAGGCGTCCTCGAAGACAAGCAAATTAAAGAGGTCGCGGCTTATGTTGCGTCGCTCTCGAACACGTCTTCTGATCCGGCATTGGTCGAGCCCGGAAAGGTCGTTTACGAGGAAAACTGTGCGGCCTGTCACGGCGATGGTGGTCAAGGTGGCCGTGATATGGGCGCACCTAATCTCGTGGACGCAATCTGGTTTTATGGCGCCAGCGAAGCTGAAATAGCCGCTCAGGTACGCGCACCCAAGCATGGAGCGATGCCCGCTTGGTTGGAGCGCCTTGGCGAAACGACTGTCAAGGAACTCGCAGTCTACGTCCATTCGCTAGGAGGAGGCGAAGAGTAGCGAAGCGTGTGGGAATGGCCGGGGGGCGGCCGCCACGTGCCGGAACCTTACTGCGGCACGTTCCCACATCTTGACCTGGATCAACGTCCTAAAACGTCCGGTCCAACATCAGATATGAATATGGGCTGGCAAGGGCTTTACGATGCTTAATCCCGCAGAGATCGAAAAGCTGGATGTCGAAGCGGTGAATTCCGCTTCGAACCGACAGCCACTTTATGTTGCGCGCCGTAAGATCCATCCCAAGCGCGCGTCGGGAAATTTCCGGCAGCTCAAATGGATTGTCATGGCGATCACGCTGGGCATCTACTACTTGACGCCGTGGCTGCGCTGGGATCGTGGTCCGCATGCCCCGGATCAGGCTGTACTCGTCGATCTTGCGCACGGCCGCTTCTATTTCTTTTTTATCGAGATATGGCCGCAGGAATTATTCTATGTCGCCGGCCTGTTGGTCATGGCCGGGATTGGACTCTTTTTGCTAACGTCCACCATCGGCCGCGCATGGTGTGGCTATACCTGTCCGCAAACGGTATGGGTCGATCTCTTTCTTGTCGTAGAACGCGCGATTGAAGGCGACCGCAACGCCCGCATTAAGCTTGACCAAGCCCCCATGAGTTTTCGCAAGTTGGGATTACGGCTGACCAAGCATATGTCTTGGCTATTGATCGCTGTAGCAACCGGCGGTGCATGGATCTTCTATTTCGCCGATGCCCCCACGCTTTTCCGTGACTTCTTCACCGGCCAGGCAGCACCTGTGGCCTACATCACCGTCGCCATTCTGACCGCTACAACTTACACCTTTGGCGGTCTCATGCGTGAACAGGTCTGCATCTATATGTGCCCCTGGCCACGCATCCAGGCGGCGATGCTCGACGAAAATTCGCTGACCGTCACGTACAATGATTGGCGCGGTGAGCCCCGTTCGCGGCACACTAAGAAGGCCGTCGCCGCGGGGGAACGCAATGGCGACTGTGTTGACTGCAACGCCTGTGTCGCTGTGTGCCCGATGGGCATTGATATCCGCGACGGTCAGCAGCTGGCTTGCATAACCTGTGCCCTCTGCATCGACGCCTGCGACGGCGTGATGGACAAGCTGCACAAAGAGCGCGGGCTTATCTCCTACGCTACGTTTCGCGATTACGATGCCAACATGGCGCTGGCCACAGTCGGGGGCACCACGCCGATTGATCCGGCTCGGGTACGCGGAAGCGACGGTCGGTTTGTGCCAGGAATAGCTGACTTCAATTGGCGCAGCGTATTGAGACTTCGCACCTTAATCTATGTAACGATCTGGACGCTGATTGGTTTGATCATGCTCTATGCGTTGCTGACGCGGGACCGTTTGGAGGTGAACGTTTTGAGGGATCGTAATCCGCAGTATGTCATTCTGTCGGATGGGTCCGTACGCAATGGCTACACCGTCAAACTTCTCAACATGATCCCTCAACCACGTACCATCACTTTGCGCCTCGAAGGGTTACCCGGTGCGTCGATGAGCGTGAGCGGGCTTCACACGGGCCCAGAGGAACGATCTGTCAACGTGCCCGTTGAGCCGGATCGGCTACGGGCTCTCAAGGTCTTTGTCAGGCAACCAGCGGATCAGGCTCACCCCGAACGACAGACGTTTAGGTTTGTCGTCGAGGATAAGGTGAACCAAGAGACTAGCGCGTACACAGCGACCTTTAACGCACCCGGAGAACATAAATGAGCTACGGTTCTGGGCCGAAGGAGTTCACTGGCCGTCACATGCTGATTGTTATGGTCTGTTTCTTTGCGGCAATCATTGTAGCGAATCTGACAATGGCAATCGCGGCAAACCGAACCTGGACGGGTTTCGTCGTTGCGAATTCCTACGTAGCAAGCCAGCAATTCAACGACAAAGCAGCGGAAGGCCGAGCGCAAGCGGCGCTGGGCTGGACCAGCCGGTTTAGCTACAACGCGGGGCGCATCTACTATCTGCTGAGAAACCGCGAAGGCTTTCCTATCGATATGCAGAGCGTGACGGTCACTTTCCGGCGGCCGGCAACGGTCACCGAAGACAAGACGGTTGTTCTGACACGCGATGGCGCGAGCCATCAATTCGCCGCGGAAGCCGCGATTGCAGATGGTGTTTGGATTGTCGAAGCTCATGCCGACGTCGGTAAGCCGGCCGCCTATCGGTATGTCCGACGCATAATGATCCGCAACGGGGTGCTGCAATGACATGCTGTGCCGTTGGCATCGCAACAGCCAGCGAGCTTGGTCCGAATGCAACCGGGCCATCTATGGAAGAATTACAGCTCGCAAGCCATAGAATTGCTGACGGCACTTACCAGACGGATCTTTCCGTTCCCGGAATTCACTGTGGAGGGTGCATCCAGGCCATCGAGACGGCCTTGATGCGGCTCGATAACGTAGAACGCGCACGCGTAAACCTGTCGACGAAGCGCGTGAGCGTGCGTTGGCATGGCAGAACGCCGCCACCGATCATCGCCACCCTTGAGAGGTTAGGCTACGAGGCCCACCTCTTTGAAGCTGCGGCGAAGGCGCACGATGATACGCTGTCAGAACTCATCCGCGGTATGGCGATTGCTGGCTTCGCCGCCATGAACATCATGCTGTTGTCCGTATCGGTATGGTCCGGGGCGGACGCGGCAACCAGAGACCTTTTCCATTGGGTTTCCGCCTTGATCGCGCTGCCGGCGCTAGCTTTTTCCGGGCGCATTTTCTTCCGGTCGGCCTGGAGCGCATTGCGGCACGGCCGGACAAATATGGATGTCCCGATCGTCATCGGCGTTTCGTTAGCCTATGCCCTGAGCCTCTACGAGACGATCAATCATGGGGCCCATGCTTACTTCGATGCATCGGTCTCGCTCCTCTTCTTCTTGCTGATCGGCCGAACGCTTGATCATGTGATGCGCGAACGGGCTCGGACGGCTGTGATGGGGCTCGCACGTATGGCCCCTCTCGGCGCCATGGTTGTACGAGAGGATGGCGGACACGAATACCTGCCCCTGGCTGAAATCGGGCCGGGAATGAAAGTTCTGGTTGCGGCGGGCGAACGCATCCCGGTTGATGGATGCGTGAGACGAGGCACCACAGAACTAGATTGCGCGCTTGTGACGGGTGAAAGTGACCCACAAACTGTAGCCGCCGGAAATATGGTCCGCGCCGGCACGCTTAACCTCACCCAGCCCATCACCATCGAGGTGTCGGCTGCCGCCAACCAATCCTTCCTGGCTGAAATGATCCGGCTAATGGAAGCCGCGGAAGGTGGCCGCGCGCGATACCGACGTATCGCCGACAGGGCGTCTGCACTCTACGCTCCCCTCGTACATCTCACCGCGTTTCTAACCTTTTTAGGCTGGATGGCGGTGTCAGGCGACTGGCATCAGTCTGTAACAATCGCCATCGCCGTGCTCATCATTACATGCCCGTGTGCGCTGGGGCTTGCGGTTCCCATCGTTCAGGTCGTTGCAGCGCGACGTCTGTTTGAGAATGGCATCATGGTCAAGGACGGTTCGGCGATGGAACGCTTGGCCGAAATCGACACCGTTGTCTTTGACAAAACCGGCACGCTGACACTCGGCCGTCCACGCCTCATCAACGCAGAAGAGATCAACCGCAAAGCATTCGCAATTGCGGCTGCAATGGCCGACCACTCGCGTCATCCCATTTCGCAAGCGCTCCGTGAAATCGCGGCAAAGCATCATCTCAGCCCTATTCCTCTCACATCCGTTGAGGAATCTCCGGGCTGCGGCTTAGAAGCGAAAGCGGGGGACGTAGTCTATCGCTTGGGCAGAGCAAATTGGGCAACGGCCGGGATATCATCTTCTGTCGGTACGGTCCTGTCCCGCAACGGTGAGGAAATCGCGACGTTCAAATTCGAGGATGTCCTGCGGCGCGATGCTGAAGTTGCGGTCGCCGAACTGAAGGACGCCGGCCTTGCGGTTGAAATGCTATCGGGAGATCGTCGTGACGCAGTCCAATCCGTTGGCGATAAGCTGGCTATTGCGCGAGCGGATGCTGAGGCGTTGCCATCCGAAAAAGCGACACGGCTTGCTGAACTGACTGCTGCCGGACATAAAGCACTGATGGTCGGAGACGGGTTGAACGATGCTCCGGCTCTGGCTATGGCCCACGTCGCTATGGCCCCCGCAACGGCTGCAGACATCGGCCGCAACGCAGCAGATTTCGTGTTCTTGCGCGAAAGCCTGACAGCCGTTCCATTCGCACTAGATGTTTCTAAAAAGTCCGGAGCGTTGATCCGGCAGAACTTCGCTATTGCGATCGCTTACAATGCGGTCGCGGTTCCGATCGCGGTCGCCGGTTACGTTACGCCGCTGGTCGCTGCCGTAGCGATGTCGTTATCTTCTCTCATCGTCATTGGGAACGCGATGCGACTGCGAGGCCGCCCAATGCGTGAAGCCAAGCATACCGGAAAGGCCAAGTCACGGGCGCCACTGCGGGCAAATGCACTTGTGGAGGGTTAAATGACGAACCTCATCCTGCTCATTCCCGCCGCCTTATTCCTGGGAGGGCTTGGTTTAGCGGCCTTTCTTTGGGCGCTGAAAAGCGGACAGTACGAGGATCTAGATGGCGCGGCGGAGCGCATCCTCTTCGATCAACCTGCGGATGATCAATCTCCTCATAAAGAGAGCAGGGACCACGCGCGAAAATGAAACCTTCGCAAATTACTTTCGCGCGCAACTTTTGAGAAAAGGAATAATCAAGCACACAAGATGCGTAAGGCATCAACATCCACTATGTCGATGGTGCGAGCGCTCTTCAGCCGGATGTAGCCTCGTTCTCTAAACTTCGTGAACGCCCGCGAAACTGTTTCGATCGTCAGACCGAGGTAATCTGCAATGTCGGTTCGAGACATGGCGAGCTCAACGTGACGCATGTCGCCCTGCCGTTCCATCATATCGATCAGAAACGCCGCAACCCGTTCTCCAGCGCATTGGCGCCCGATGACGAGCAAATGCTTTTGTGCGCGCACAAGAGCATCCAGAGCTATCGGCAGAAGTTCTGAGGCTAGCCCCTTATCAAGCGGGCGTTGACAGATCCGGATGCCGCAACGGTCCACAGCCTCAGCAAAGAAATGATGAGCATCGTCCGCCTCGAAGCCAAAGAATTCCCCAGCAACATGGAAGGCGGTGATCTGGCGGCGGCCATCGGCGAGGAGCCGATAGATGCGCACTGTGCCAAACTCGACTTGGTACAGGGATGACGTGGGTTCACCTTGCGCGTAAATTTCAGCGTTGGGTGCGAACACGACGAGCTGATGAAGCTGAGTGTCTTCGATGATCGACGGCGGAAACGACTTGGAAATGTCCGTGCGAGCGGTGCGATCTGCATAGTGAGACGGCGGAAATGCGATTTGAGAATACATATCAAGCCTCCGGCAAACGCGTCGGAGTCATGAATGGACCAACTGTTACTCTGTTTGAATTAGGGATATCCCTAAGGGAAACTACGTAACGTAGATCTGTGGTCGCAGCTCATATGCTGCTCGAAGAGCAGAGCGGACGGCTTCAATCAGCTTCAATCCGAGTATCGGTTTCTCGATTATCCAAAAGCTTTCGCCGACTGAGAACTCGTCGCTGCGATCAACAAGTAGGATAATCGGTGACGCCAACGCGCGCAGATGGTTTAAGTTTTTTTCTTTATTTATCAGTGCATTGTCATCGACTATGACGCAGTCAAAAGTATTCATAGAGTCATGAGTCGAGGGCAAAGCCTTGAGTAACAAAACCTCACAACCTTCGGCTTCAAGTACGAAGCCTAGAGACGCACCAAATGCTGGATCAGGCGCAATGGCGAGTATGGCGGCGGAGAGAGACACAGCGGGGCCTGGAATGAATTGCGCAAGCGGCGCTTCGCCGCATGAAGAAGGTTAGCGGAAGCCCAGGCAATTTAGCTTTGCGCTAAATCAAGCCGCTGACCTGATTTAAGCGAGTTCAATCAGACGCGTTGGCCGCCAATACAAGTCTGACAAGTTCGGGCAGGCTTTTCACCTGCATCTTGGCCATAACGTTCGCGCGATGCACTTCTACCGTCCGAGGGCTGATATTCAGCTCGAAAGCGATCGTTTTGTTTGGCTGCCCGGCGACGACGCCTTCCATCACTTGTCGTTCACGATCCGTGAGTGAGTCCAATCGAGCGCGGATCGACGCGATGTCATCGATATCCCGAGGCCGGTTCTTCAGTTCTGAAGCTGCGTGTTTAATTGCGTTGAGCAAAACCTGTTCTTCAAACGGCTTCTCGATGAAGTCGAGCGCCCCGGTCTTCATAGCCTCTACAGCCATCGATACATCGCCGTGTCCGGTGATCACGATGGCGGGTAGCATGGCATCAGCCTCACGCAACCGCCTCAACAATTCGACGCCACTTATGTCGGGCATGCGCAGGTCGGTGATGAGGCAATCGTTTTGAAGGTTGCCTGTTAGTGCGGCATTCAGAAATTCCATGGCCGATTCGTGAACGCGAACCGTATGCCCAGACGTTGTGAGCAGAAAAGCCACGGACGTGCGCACGTCCTCTTCGTCATCCACGATATGGACTACGATGTCAGATCCCATCATGCAGCTCCTGGTCCTTAATAGCCGGTAGCACGAGACGGAACGTGGCCCCCCCCTCGCTATTGCGGTACATCGAAAGCTCTCCTCCGTGGGCTTCAACGATGCGCTTGGAAATGGAGAGGCCGACCCCCATACCTCCTGGCTTACTTGTCGTGAATGGTTTGAAGAGGCGGGCACCAATTTCGGGGGAGACACCTGGCCCCGTGTCGGCAACCTCGATCATGATTTTCCCGATGTCTTCCGAGGAAATCCTAACCAGCAATTCTCTACGCTCGCTTTCCCGCATTGCCTCCATTGCGTTTCGCATCAGATTGATGAGGACTTGTTGGATCTGGACCCGGTCGGCCATGACCAGCTTCGATCCTGAGTCAAACTCGAATACGGTACGGACCCCCATTTCACGTGATCCGACCAAGGCTAGCGCACCGGCTTCTTCAACCAGTTTGTGAATTTGCTCAGGTTGCTTTTCTGTCTCGCCTCTTGTCACGAACTCGCGCAAATGCCGAATAATCTGGCCGGCACGAAGCGATTGCCGCACGGTTTCTTCTAGAGCATCCTGCACGCGCGATGCTTCCGGACCTTTCATATTCCTCAGTAGCCGGATGCAGCCCTGGACGTAGTTCGCTATCGCTGACAACGGCTGATTAAGTTCGTGAGCGAGGGTTGAGGCCATTTCGCCCAGTTCGTTGAGCCGGGCTAACCGCGCGAGTTCGTTTTGTATTTCTCGCAGCCGCGACTTCGATTCTGCGATCTCGGTGAGGTCGCGTACAAAGCCTGTGAAAAAAAGATTGTCACCGCTCTTCATCTCACCAACGGCGAGCATCATCGGAAATGTCGAACCGTCCTTGCGTCGGCCAACGACAACGCGATCGGTTCCGATGATCCGCTTTTCGCCCGTCGATAAATACCGTTGAAGGTAGCTGTCATGTTCGCTGCGGTAGGGTTCGGGCATCAAAATGCGCACGTTTTGGCCCACCGCTTCTTCTTCTTCGTAGCCGAATTGCCGTATGCCAGCGCGGTTGAAGGCCACGATGGTTCCGTCACGTTCAATAACGACCATAGCATCGGGGACCGTATCGAGAATGGAGCGAAGGTGTGCTTCGCGCGCGCTGAGGTTCTCGCTCAAACGGCGTGTCTCAAGCAGTATGCTGCAGTGCGTACAACCGACATAAGCCAATGTTGCAGTGAGACCCAGTGACAGCAGTATCTCACCTAGTGTCACATTGGGTTGGAGCTTGAAGGCGTTTGCAACGAGGAGAGCTCCGATCGAAAGCAAAAGCGCCAAAGCCCCCCCGCGCAGCCCACCGAGATAAGCAGCCGCGAGAGCAATGGGCGGCAGCAGAACGATCAACCAGTGGCTACCGAACGAGCTCCAAAGCGACTGAATTACGAGAGCTGCTGGAATGCCAACGAGCGCAACGATAAAGCCGAGCACGTCCGCAGAGACCGCAGGTTCGGCCAAACAATTGATTTCTTGCGGGTTTGAGGACTTCAAACCCGAATTCAGGTAGCTGTTGAAGCGACACACTGGCCTACCCCATACGGCTGGAAAGACGCTTCTATACCTGCTGCGAACCCAATCCAATAGCGGGAGGCGGGTAGTGCGGGCACGCGCATCTGAGGGCATTGGTGCCGGAGCAGCTGCGCTGTGAGCGCTTGGACGTTTCTAGGTAGATGGATGGCATATAAAGCAACTGCAGCGCGACATTGATCTTGCCTTGCCATCATACTCCCGTCGCAAATCATGGCGTATTTGGTTAATTCGTGCCAAGACGGTTGCCAAACAAAGCCGTCCCGGCTCTGCGCAACTTACCAGGTTGGATCGAATTCTAGTCTAGAGTCATTCGCTCTAGCCGCCAATGGAGAAGAAGTATGGACATTATAGATTGGTCGCAAGTGAATTGGATCGATGTCGGCGTGTATGCCGGACTGGCATTTATTGCGTCCCTCATCGGCATGGGGATCAACAGAGCCCTGGGTGATACGCTGCTTTTTGCCGCGATCTTGACCGCAATCCTGTTTTCGGTGGGGTATGTTGGCTGGAATTACTATCCGCACGGCATCGACGTTGGCCAAACTCATGTCTCAGGTCAGACAGTGAACCCCGCCGTTGCGGCCCCTGCCGCGGAGCCTGCGGCACAAGCGCCGGCAGCTGACCCGTCTCCCGTCACAACAGTACCCGCTACTGAGCCTGCCTCTGAGCCAGCCAGCGAACCTGCTGCCGAACCGGCCCCCGCCAATCAGTAATGGGACTGCAGTCCGTGTTTCACTTACGTGGCGCCCGACGCATCGCGTCGGGCAGCGCCTTTCTAGCGTTCACCTGCACGCACGCGCCGCTCCCGGTCTATCAGGTAGATACCTGAACATACGACGACGCAGGAGCCCACGGCCGTCCAGATATCCGGCAGATCACCGAAGACCAGATATCCAAGCCCTGCCATTGAAAGTATCTGCAAGTAAAGAAAGGGCGTGATTCTGCTCGCCGGAGCCAGCTTATAGGCCAGGATGAACAGGTAATGCCCGGCGCCCCCAAACGCGCCAAGCGAGAGTAGCATCAGCCAAACCTCGGGCTGCTGCGGCCACTGCCATTCTGAAATGGCGAAAGGCGCTCCCAAAAAAACTCCTACAAACATTGAATAAAAGAGCGTCACGATCGGCGGATCCTCGCCGGCGATGTGTCGCGTGATTAGCATGAACAGCGCATAGGCCAGCATGCTTGCGAACGAAAAGCCCACCGCGGGGTGAATCTCGGCAAAGCCAGGCCGCACGACGATAAGTATGCCGCCAAACCCTACCAGAATGGCAATGAGCCGCCGCCAGCCGACCCATTCGCCGAGGAGAGGCCCCCCCAATAAGGCCACCACCAGGGGGGCCAGGAAGGTAATCGTGACGGTTTGGTCGAGCCTGAGGTACTTGAGCGCGAGGAAATTTAGCGCAGTGACCGTCACCATAAGCGTCGATCGCGCGAGCTGCCAGGGAAGCCGCCTGGTCCTGAACATCGAGCGCACGTCCATGAGGCCAAGCAACGGTACAAACGTGAGCATCAGGAAAAACTGACCTAGAAACCTGACCCAAATGATCTGAGTTACCGGAACCCCAACCCGCCCAGCTAGGTATTTCGCTGTCGCATCAAGGCATGAAAATAGGATCAGCGCGACCGCCATCATGGCGATTGCTCTGCCAAAATCTCGGATATGTGTCGCAGGGTACTGGACAGGCGGCGGCAGATGCGTCATCAGACTTTGTGTTCGCGAGGATCTTCAAGGTTCGGCTCAAACCTGGATCGCGTACGGATTGATGGCCATGCAGCAGGCAAGAAATATCTGCTGCCGGTCTTCCGCTCGTGTCTCAAGGCCGCGTCACGTTAGGCGTTGATCCTGTGGCTTTGATCGGCTAATCAACAACGTGGGCCCCGAGGGGCCCGTTTTCATTGGTTTGGACGGGTAGCTCAGTGGTAGAGCATTCGACTTTTAATCGAATGGTCGAGGGTTCGATCCCCTCCCCGTCTACCACCAACAACTCAGCTAAGCAATTGGTTTTGTTGGAGAATTTCAAGAGCCTTGTCCCTCTCTTCGTACCATTGTACCCATAACAAGGGTACATTTTGGGGTACACGAGGGGCATTATGGACCGATTGCTTCCGCAAAAGCGATCAGGAATTTGGTATTTAGTCAGACGCGTGCCAAAGGCTTATCAGAGCGTCGATAAACGTCGCTTTGCGAAGATGAGTACCGGCATCCGCGTTGCTGACGATCCACGCGGCGCTAGGGCAGCGCGCGTCTTACCAGAACTCAACGAGCAGCTTGAGGAGATGTGGCGGGATCTTGCGGCGGGACGCGAGCCCGGCCATCGCAAGGTATTCCAGCGAGCGGTTCGGATGGCGGGGCACTATGGCCTAGCCTACCAGACCTCCGAAGAGCTGGCGACCGGGCCGCTTGAGGAGATCGTCCGTCGCATCGAGACATTGGAGCGGACCAGGACTGTGGATAGTCCTAACGTCGTCGATGCGGTGCTGGGCGCTATCGATAAGCCGGATCTCATGCTCTCTGAGCTATTCGATGCCTTCAAGGAAGAGCAAGCCGCATCTGTCACCGACATGTCGCCGGGCCAACTCAAGCGCTGGGAGACGAACAAAACGCGCCCCCTCGACACGCTCGTTAGTGTGGTTGGAGACAAATCGGTCCTTGCCCTCACGCGTGAAGACGGCATCGCGTTCCGCAAGTATTGGCAGAAGCGCATCAAGGCCGATGAAATACTGATCACGTCAGCGAACAAAGAGATTGGCAGCATATCAAGGATGCTGCGCGTCGTTGAACGCGAGAAGCAGATCGGCATCCCACTTCATGCCTTCGCGGATCTTCGGATCGAGGGTGGACGTGACCGGCGACGGCCTGCCTTTGAGCAGGACTTTATCCAAAACAATATCCTCGCGACGGGCGCGCTAGACAGGCTCAACGATGAGGCTCGACGCGTGGTCTACGTCTGCGCCGATACCGGCATGAGACCCGTCGAGGTGGTCAACCTGCTACCGCAGAACATCCACCTAGATGCGAAGATCCCTTACGTCTCTGTCCGGCCGGACGGGCGGCGAATGAAGACACAGCCCTCGGAGCGAGATATGCCGCTGGTGGGATGCGCCCTGGAGGCCATGAAACTACAACCGAACGGCTTTCCCAGATATTTTGACAAGGGCAACAGTCTATCCGCGACGGTCAACAAGTTCCTCGAAGAAAACGACTTGCTGCCGACCGATCGTCATTCGCTATACAGCCTACGTCACTCGTTTGAGGACCGGCTGACCGATCTAAAGATCCCGGAAAAGATCGTGGCGACTTTAATGGGTCACAAGCAAACGAGAGAGAAATACGGCGAAGGTCCATCGCTGAAGTTGCTTCAGTCAGTGCTGAGCAAGATCGCTTTCAAGCCGCCCAACGCCCTATAGCGGCGCGCCATGCCCAAAAACTTGAGTGGAAATCGTTGCTTAGAAAGCCAAACCGCATCCGCAGCGTCAAGGTTATCGGCCCGACCTCCATCGAGACTGCGCGAGTATCTGACTATGGGAGGTCGGTCGCGTGGAGCGATGACGACGACCTAGCGATCGACAGCGTTCATCTGTCGATGATCTCCGAAGCACAGCGGTGTTGAGATCGGCGATCCCGGCACGGCCTATAGCATCAGCCACGTAACAAAGCTGAACAGGGCAACAAGCGCGATCACAAATACGACCTCACCGCGCCACGTAGGCGGCGGCCCTCCTTAGTCGGGGGATTTCTCGTAGCCAGAAACCACTACCACCCTCCCGAGCCGATGACGGCCGCCTCACTTGCCGAAGGACTATTAACACGTGGTCGTCTTGCCTGCCGGTTTCAGCGGTGTAATTTGATCAGTGCGCATCACTCTAGGAGGACCAATATGCCAGACGTGCCCGCCGCCTATCTTCGTATCCAACGCTGCCTGGATGTGCGGTTTGCAGAGCTGCATGCCGGTCTTGATGCGGTCGCGGACACAATGGCACTCCACACGACGCGGTTTACCGCCATCGAACAGCGCGCTGCCGCAATCGACCAGAAGCTGGACGCGGTGCTGACCTCTATGACGGACGCCCCAGGTGCAGTTCAAGCCGCACCAGAGAATTGATCCTTCTGCCCGTTCACCGGTTGCCATTCCATTTCAGGCTGCCAACTCGGATACAAACGCCGACGACATTTGAGTACGCGGGATCGGCTTGGGATCGCGACAACCTCGAATTCTGATGCCTTTGCGATGCGAACTTCCGTCTTGGCAATTCTCGCGCTTAGCAAAATCGGCTCGGCTTTCATAAAGTCCGCTGTTCTCAAGGCAAACCACTCAGCGACGGCGCGCCGGGTCGTCCAACAGACACCAGTTGCGGCATGCTCAACCGGAACGCCAGCGCAACCACGATAAGCGGTAAACCGATCGGGCAGGCTGTCGAAGAAGGCTCTGTCCTCACCCGTAAGGATGCGGTGAGGATCACCGTCCAGCGCCTCGTCAAACAGCTCCATCAGGCTGGTTGCCTCTTCTTCGTAGTCGTATAGATCCGTTTCAGCCGGATCCGAAAGAAATTGAAAGCCCCTCTTTCCCCCATGCCAGTTCCAACGAATGATAGCCGCCAACAAGAGCGGATCGGCATCCCACATATTGGCCCGGATTAAGCGCACCAACAGGCCGCCATCATGAGCCCCACCGGGTGACAGCTTCACCGCAAGTTCCTCCAACTCCAGAGGCGTTTTGTCCGAATTGTCTCGAAGGAACGCCGCAAGGTGAGGCTCGGCATCCCGCGCCATATCCATGGTCAACTTGCGGTCGTTATCATCAACTTCCCTGGGCAGGCTGACGCCAAGTTTTCGCAACCAGTCATGCTCGGCGGCACGTGCCTCAAGGGTAAGCTTGGTCCAGTCATCAAGGATAGCGCCAAGCGTGTCTTCAGTGCTCAGTGTCATAGTCATGAGTTGCGATATCCCCTACCCAAACTTCCAAATGAACAGACCACAAGGCCATCCCTAACTGCGCCGAAACGGCACCACCGTCCTGCCACCGCTATGGCCATTCGCGACGCCGTTAAGCGACCGAATAGCAGCAGCAGCCGACTTTGCGGGACCGCTAACGCCATCGATAAGTCGAACAACAAGTTGCGAGATCAGGTTTGCCATTAGCGTCACTCGGCAACGTCAGAAGGAAGAAACCGGATGCGATATGCACGAATTTTCTCAATCGCCGCTTTCCCGATGCCGGGAATGCGGTTGATGTCATCCAAACTCATGAACAGCTGGCGTTCACGGCAACCGACGCCCCTTGCCACAAGGGCTTCGGCGGCTTTCTGAGCCAAGCCAAGGTCGCTCGCTATGCCGCTCGCGAGGCGCGCAGCTTGCATCTCGCTATGGCGTGTCGCGCTCGCCTCCATGCCAGCTTTCACTCTCTCACGGCCGATCCGTGCACCTTCTTCCCATGTCGTGGGCTTCATCGTCATTTGCTTCTCCATTTGCTCTTCGAGGGCACGCAACACGGCAGGCGTGTTGTCGCGCTTGACGATACAGACCTTGATGCGATGGCGGCGGTCCGCGGTGACAGGAGTGGGAGACGGCTCCACTTACCATCGCGCCGCACATGACGTAGGCATGCATGAACTTTCGCGGCGCTCGCGCGCCAATGCCTCCGCTGGTACCGTCCCAATAAACCCCCGTTACGTCGCTCAAGCGATATTCCGCCTTGGCAAAATCGTTCCAATGGCGGCGGACAATAACAACGGGTCCCGTTTCCTTTCCTTCCGGTGTTAGTGCAGCCATTGAGCCTTACCTTTGTCAGTCAATGCCAGGACGTTGTTGCTGTCGTCGTCAACAAACCCCGATGGGGTAAAGCCATATGCAAGCCATATCCGATAGAGCACGCCGCTGGCAGGAACGATCTCATCGCCAAAGATTGCTTTGGGAATGAGCCGTTGCGCGATCTCTCGCGCACGCTGAGCGGCGTCGATATCGACAAACTCACCCAGGACATATTTGGTCGGAATGTGAACTAAATGGAGAAAAGCTCCTTCAGCCGAAACTTTGGAAAAAATACCAAAGCTTCCGTCAATCGAACCGAATACTGGAATTGAACCACCATCATGTTCGATTTCGAAAACACCAAAAGGTATAGGTGAATTGACGATCATCTCACGCATAGCTCCCCCTTCCAAAAAAGAGCGATCAAGGTATTCGAGTGTCACGAGAAATAATTCGACAGTTCGCATTTGTCGCGTCGTAAATTTCCGACGATTTGCGGAGAGACGCGCTGGGGGATTGTAAAAATACAACCCGAGCGCAACATCAGGACGCACTACGGCTTTAGAAACCTCGAGCCGGACGGAGTTCCGTCAATGTGGTGCGTCGCTATGTAGGTCACGGCCTCACCGTATCCCGTCGAGCCGAAGCAAGGCCGCAAGGTTATCCAGCGGGCGCACGGACGAACGATCAATCCGATGTCCGAACACCCGTTCGCGCAGCCATGGGTTGGTGACGTGGCGATGCGTTACATCGTCGATCACGGATTGCGCTCCGGCGCGGAACGCGCCTTCGTCACTGTTCATCATTGAAATCTTCATGACTTAATGGAGTTGGAACAATTCAATCGACGCACTCAGAACGCGGCGTCGGCAAAACAAAACGTAACTTCTGAAGTTGCGAATACGTTCGAATTCCGGGGGCGGTGTCCCCGCACGTTCATGCCACCCCAGGAAGAACCTAGAGCCCACCCCACCTATGGACGCGTCGCCTCCCGACCGGAGCCGTGATCGATGGATGTCTGAATGGCTAGTGATGGGTGCTCCAGTTCGCAGGCCCTTGTCGAGCCGATGAAATTTCTGGCCGTCAGTTGGCGAATGCCGAGCGCGATATGCCCCACGCCAGCGCGTGCCGCGCGGCACACCTCGGCTAGCGGGGGCACGACCGCCCCCCTTGCTCCCCATGCTGGCCCTACCCATTCCATTGCTTGCGTGATTGGTTTTGGTCCGCACAGATCTTCCGGCGGCGGCCTTCGAGCCGCCCGCGTCAGTCGGCGGACATTTTCCATTTGCGTCGCGCCTATAATTCTTCTCTCTTAAAGTAGACGCGACGAAATCGAAAAATTCGCTGGCCTTATCGAAGCCCGCTTCTCGCATCCGCTTCCGAAGCGTAGGCGGGCTGATCCCGAGCTTTCGCGCTATCGCGGCCTTGGACTGCTCCCTGGGCGTTGCCCCGTTCGCGGCGCGCTTCGCGGCGGCGCTCAGCCTATCATGGGCACGCTTGGCCGCGCGCTGCACTCCCTTTACGTCATCCTCTGTCATGTCGGCGGGATGGATGCCCCACGGGCGTCCGGCTCGAAACCAGTGCTCCTTGCTAAGCTCTAGAGCGAAGCCGACGTGCGCCGAAGCCGGAATGGCCCGAGGCGCCTTCATGGCGGCCTCGAATGCCTGCGCGATCTCGGCAGGCGTCGCTTCGCGAACGTGCTTGCCGGCCCACCGCTGAAGGTCAGCGGGCGAGAACTTGCGCCCATCATGCCCTGCCACAAACGCGAGCAGGCCACCGGAAAGGGTCAGCAGGGCGACCCGATGGCGTGAGCGAAATAGGGCCGGGCTGCGCGTCGCGTAGATCTTCCTCAGCGACGAGAGACGCCTGAATGCCTGAGCCCTTTCGGCGTTCTTCTCCTTGTTCTCCGGGCCGGAAGCGCTATCGCGGTCAGCCGCTGCTCGGTTTCGCCGGACCTTCGGTTTCGCCGGTTCGACCTTCTCGCGAACGGAAATGACGCTCGCGCCAGTATCGTCACGATAAACCTCAACGGTTTCGGCAATGTATTCGGCGCGGTCACGCGACAAAATACCAGGAGTAATTTTGTCGTTTTTGCCGTTTCGGTATTGCGCCGAAACGGACGGCAAATTATTTGTTTCTTGCATCTTCTAGGAATACTCACTATCACGGCGCGCCAATCTCCACGGTCGGCGCGCCGTTTTGTTTATGCTGCTGCGGCTTCACGGATTTGCGCGCGAGGAAGGGCATCAAGCCAGGAGCGTTCATCTTCTGCGGATACATACGGTTGCACGCCAACCTTACGTGCAATCAAGCGGCCTCGTGCAATTTCCCGGTAAAACTGACTTTTATTGAGACCATTTCGGTTGCAGAATTCAGTCACCGAAAACAGATTTTTACCCATAATTCTTCTTGGCTCTATGTTGTATCATGGTGTTTCAGGGCGTCGCATGCTGGTGCATCGAACCTAGAATTGGTGGGTAGATAGCCCTGGTCAATACCTTAAATGGCAATTGCGCCATTTTGCATAAGAAAGAATGGGATCATTGAAAAAATACAATTGAATTTAGAAATGAAGATCTTCGTGAGGAACATGCCAATGGCGTGACGAAGCCATCTGTTAGTCTAGGAACGGCGGCTCTTGAGGTTGTCAATCTCTCCCTTTACGAGTTCGCTCGTAAGTTGAAAGAAATCGAAGCGCTCGTACCCGACATGATTTGATGGATCGCATCCAGCATATCGTCGCGCGTAGCGCGGACGCATCGGCTAATTAGGCCCCGCCACTCTTCTCCGGTCTTTGGCTCTTCGCTGCGTGGTCCGGACTTTCGGATATAGCAGCGTCCTGCGTGATCAGCGGAACGTCAGATGGCCGCGCAATTGGCCTAAGAACGTCTTCGACTTCATCGAAGCCAATGATTATGAACCCCCCTCCGTGATTGGCTAACGCAATGGATGCCTTCGCTAGAAGTGCACGATGATCGTTGGTGCGAAGATCTAACCAGCCCTTATACTCGACACTCAAATCTTCGCGTGGTTCCGCGAGCAGCGGTTGCAGTTCGTCAATTCTGGCCATTTCCCCCACCGTCCCTCAGCAACGACGTTGAAATGGCTAGCCGTCGTCGTCAACGAAGACAAACAGGAGCGCATGCAACGTCAGGGGTACGCTCTGGGGTACATTTAGGGGTGCACGCGCGACGCATGAAAATTGCTATTGCAATATATCAATTGCTTGCGTCGCGCTCTTTGGGAGATTTGATAGCCTACATCATCGCCAGCTCGGCGACGGGCATCCCGATCGAACTGCCTACGATCTTTCCGGGCGCGCATATCACACCGTGGGAGCCGTTTGAGAGGACACTACGAGGTCGGGCGGGTGAAACCCTCCGCTATGTCGAAGAGCGCCTGCGCGGGGATCCGACGTGTGCCGTTCCGGGAAGCGATGGCCCGGATAGGCTGGAGCTCCACCAAAGACCTTCTTACGGGAAATCCGGAGGCGCCCCAACTTCGTATCGGCACTCGAAAAGCGTTCGATTGAAGAATGGGGCCTAGAGAAGCGCGCTACTTGCTTCCGACTGAAACCCAGTTCAGAGCAAGATGATTTAGATTGACGAAGACTGTCGCGGGACACGCCTTCGGATCGAGAAGACCATAGAGGCCCGCACCGCTGCGGATGTAGGTTCTTGGATTGCTATCACGCCTGCATTTGTCGTTACACCGACGGCGCAGAAACCGCGAAGGGCACGCGCGGATCAAGAAGGTCTCGGAAGCGGTGTTGTCACGATCGGTCTGTGCTATGATAGTCTGTTATCGGAGGTGGATAATGGCACGTTCACGCAGAAAGACACCGATAGCTGGTGTCGCCGCAGATAGCGATAAAACCTTTAAGGTCATAGAGCACCGGCGGGCGCGTCGGGCTGTTAAAGTGGCGTTGGAGGCAGGAGCCGAAGTCCCACCCACCAGAAGCTTTGGCGATCCTTGGAACGGCAGCAAGGATGGTAAGCGCTGGTTTGGCGATCGCTGGCCAGAGGGTTATCGCAAGTAGAACGCCACTCGACCGTCGAATTAAGACAAGCCAGCTCGCAAGCCCGGTCTTTCGGTTCTGAGGGGGACAAGTTGACCCCGAGCGCACCGTAATTGCCAGAGTTCTTCAGCTACTTAAATGCGTTGCTCCTGAGCTGTGGTCCTAAGGGGGGGCGATCATGGATCCTTGCTGGACTTTCACCACTTGCGATGCGCCTCCCCGCGAAGAAGGGACATATTCTGGGGTAAGCCTTTGCGAGTTTGTTTGCTTCCGTCGCGATCTCACCAGCAGCATCTGTGTACCGTATGCTAGCCTGCTCCATTCGGAGACGCCGCCGGAGATAGGTTAGGCAGATTGCATGACAGAGAGACCTGATCCGCTTCAATTTTGGGGGAAGGCCGGCGGCGCCCTAGACGGCGAGCCGGCATGGCATCCGTTGCCCTATCACTCGCTCGATGTGGCAGCCGTCGCTGATGCACTTCTAACTGATAATCCGCGTAAGCTATCTGCAATGGCCCGCCTCTTGGGGACCGACGTCGCTAACGCGCACCGCTTCATCGTGTGCCTAGTAGCAGTTCATGATGTTGGTAAGTTCACAACGCATTTTCAGGCCAAGAGCCCGGAAGCCTGGGCCGACAGCGTTCAACCTTTCCTTGGTGAGTGGCAAGCGCTTCGAGGCAGGCGGCACGACGAAGATGGTTACACGATGCGGGGGCTTCTCGACGTTTGCGAGCTTCTGCGGTCGGCCACAAAAGAATGGTGCGAGCCTCGCTTCAATCAGCTGTGGGCGGCCGTAACCGGACACCACGGAAAGCCTGCAAACGACGACGGCAAGCCTACAAGTGTAGTGGCCGGGGTCAATACGGCTTGCAAGAAAGCCGCCATCGCCTTCTGCCGCGAAGTCCGCGCTTTGTACGATCCGTTGGAAGCAATACCGGAACCGACAGAACGAGATCTCGCCGTCCTCTCCTGGCTTGTTTGCGGGCTGACGGTCGTCTCCGATTGGATCGGGTCCAATCGAGGCTGGTTCCCCTATCGCGCACCGCAATGGACGCTCGCAGAATATTGGGAACGGGCAAGGAAGGATGCGGCGGCTGCGATCTCTAATGCAGGCCTTATACACTCTGCTTTGCCGTCGGCGTTTTCGGTCGATCGTTTGCTTCCGGACATTGCGCGATCGCTGAGCCCCTTGCAGCAGCGCATGAACACGATGGAGCTGCCGGATGGACCGACGCTGACGATCATTGAAGATGTGACAGGCAGCGGCAAAACAGAAGCTGCGTTGCTGCTTGCCGCGCGCCTCATGAGCGCGGGGCGTGCCAGCGGCCTTTATTTCGCGTTGCCGACAATGGCAACCGCCAACGCTATGTATGATCGTCTCGAAGGGTCCTATCGACGCCTCTTCTCAGACGACGCCCATCCCTCCCTCGTGCTTGCCCACGGCAAGGGCAAACTCAACGAGGCATTTACGCAATCGGTGCTCGAAACCCACGCCGTCTCCGAGGGATACGAGGGGGACGAAGGTGACGGTGCCGCAATTTGCGCAGCCTGGATTGCAGACGACCGCCGCAAGGCGTTCCTCGCGGAAATCGGCGTCGGTACGATTGATCAGGCGTTGCTGGGTGTTTTACCCGCGCGGCATCAGGTCATGCGCCTGTGGGGCCTGAGCAACCGCGTGCTGATCATAGACGAGGCCCACGCGTACGATGCCTACATGAGCCGCGAAATGGAGACGCTCCTAAGCTTTCAGGCGGCATTGGGCGGCTCCGCGATTATTCTGTCGGCGACGCTGCCAGTGGCCCAGCGGCAGTCATTTGCAAATGCATTCGCCAATGGCCTAGGCACCACAGCCGTTACCGCTGGGCATGACGCATACCCGGCCACCACGGTCGTCTCTTCAGCAGGTTGCGCCTTTGAGGCCTCGGCGTCCCGTGCGGACCGCACACGCACGCTCCCCGTCCGCCGCGTTGCGTCGTTCGTGACGGCAGCGGACCATGTCGTCGAGATGGCGCGGCAGGGTGCTGCGGTAGCGTGGATCAGAAACGCCGTCGATGATGCCATCGAGGCGGTGG
Organism: Filomicrobium sp.; assembly: GCF_025698805.1. NCBI lineage: Bacteria > Pseudomonadati > Pseudomonadota > Alphaproteobacteria > Hyphomicrobiales > Hyphomicrobiaceae > Filomicrobium > Filomicrobium sp. Next base: position 330,818 of record NZ_JAILWT010000003.1, on the reverse strand, counting down.
CTGAACTCAAACGACGCGGCTTGTCTCCCACTCTACTACATGCCCGTTTTGCCATGGGCGACCGGCTTGATATCGAGGACCGGGTGCGGCGGACGCTTGGCCGCAAGGACGAAACCGGCAATCGAACCGGATGCGTCATTGTTGGCACGCAGATCCTAGAGCAGTCACTGGACTACGATGTCGATGCGATGGTGACGGATCTCGCGCCGATCGATCTCATCATCCAACGCGCGGGGCGCCTGTGGCGCCACCTTACACGGCATGGCCGACCTGTCGCTGCACCCGAACTTGTCATGTTCGCCCCAGACCCGAACGAAGTGCGCGATCCACATTGGTACCACGCCATGTCCGTACGCGCCGCCGCTGTTTACGGCCACCATGGCGTCATCTGGCGCAGCGCGAAGGTGCTGTGCGAGACTGGTGCGATCGTCACGCCTGACGGTGTTCGCTCACTTATCGAGCAGGTCTATGGCCGCGAGGATATGGATGATATCCCCGAGAAGCTTCGTGCTGCTTCGACGAGGTCTCTGGGGGACTTCAGCGCGGCGCGCTCGTTTGCAGGTGCCAACCTGCTCAAGTTAGACGATGGCTACGGTGGTAATGTTCAAATTTGGACGCGCGATACGATCACGCAGACCCGTCTTGGCGATCCCATTACCGTCTTCCGTCTCGGTAGGATCGAGGGTGGCGCAATCATACCGTGGTATTCAAATGAAAAACTCATGCTTGCGTGGGCGCTTTCCGAGGTGAGCCTTAGCTGCAAGAAGGCTACTGGCGTCCCCGAAGCGATGGATCTGAGGCAGGCACAATCGATCGCAGCGGCCAAGGCGCACTGGCCGGAGTGGGAGCGCCAGATACCGCTGTTGGTGCTGGAGCCTCAGGGGGAGGGATGGGCGGGGCGTGTGGTGAAAGACACGGATGAAGTGCTCGCCTTCTATGACAGGCGTATCGGATTACGTCTCGCCGCCGGCTGATTGCCGGTCTCTTGGCGCATGGGGAATAGGCGGTCAGAATAACGGCCGGCAAGACGCCAAGCGTCGCCACCGACGGCGTGAGAAACGCACAGCGAACATCGGTGCGCTCTTTGACAATTTAAAAGCGGCGTGAAATCAAGGCGTTGCAAACAAGTCTGTTCCCCGCGCACGCGGGGCTGAACCGAGTGCGTCTCGTACTCACGAGCGCAATTTGCGCTGTTCCCCGCGCACGCGGGGCTGAACCGCCTAACCCCTTCGCCCACTCGCGCAGATTATCCTGTTCCCCGCGCACGCGGGGCTGAACCGATCGCAACACTCGTTCCGTCGGGTGATTTGTCCTGTTCCCCGCGCACGCGGGGCTGAACCGGTGCAGTGGAAGCCATGGATGGACCATCTACGCTGTTCCCCGCGCACGCGGGGCTGAACCGCATGCAGGTGAAGGGTGTCGACTGGGCTTCGACTGTTCCCCGCGCACGCGGGGCTGAACCGGCCTCCGCCTGACTGCGCAGCGCTGCTTCTTCCTGTTCCCCGCGCACGCGGGGCTGAACCGTCTGTAGGGGCACGTTCGTCAGCAGCCATCTCCTGTTCCCCGCGCACGCGGGGCTGAACCGAGCCCCTGGCTACGCTCATCCGTCATGACCTGCTGTTCCCCGCGCACGCGGGGCTGAACCGTCCAGTTCTTCGGGCGTCCGTTCCAACGGTGGCTGTTCCCCGCGCACGCGGGGCTGAACCGCCTGTAGTCCTTCGTGACGCATCGCTAGACGCCTGTTCCCCGCGCACGCGGGGCTGAACCGTTCAGACCACTGGCTCCAATTCAGGAACGTGGCTGTTCCCCGCGCACGCGGGGCTGAACCGATGCCATTGCTACCGAGACGCCACGTCACACCCTGTTCCCCGCGCACGCGGGGCTGCACAGTCGATTACATCAGAGCATTGGACATCCTGTGGAACGCGTGCCCAACATAGGAGACGCGCCGACACTTTCGTGCTGGATTATCCGCGCACGCATAAATCCCTTTTTTGGAGGTCCTACCTTCCAATGGAAACCTCTTTTAATTTGTTGCGCGAACCTTGGCTCCCTGTAGAGCTTGAAGACGGGAAGCGCGCCTCCGTCAGGCCGGGTGACATTTCCCAGCCCATTGATGGCCAGAAAATTATGCGCATCGCCAGCGGACGGCCGGACTGCGATATCAGCACTACCGAATTCCTAATCGGCCTTCTGGCCGTTACCTTCGGCCCTCATGATGGGCACGCCTGGAAAGCGCTCTACAGCGATCCACCCTCGCAAGATGAATTGGAAGCCGCACTACGTCCAATCGAAGCCACGCTTACGCTTGATGGCGAGGGGCCGCTGTTCTTCCAGGATCAGGAACAGCTCACTGGCGACGACGTTTCCGTTGAAGCCCTTTTCATTGATGCGCCCGGCAGCAGCACCACGCGGGACAATGCCGACCATTTCGTGAAGCGGGGACGTACCGGAGCCCTATCCCGGGCCGGAGCGGCGATAGCTCTATTGACGCTGCAGACGAGTGCTCCGTCGGGCGGTGCCGGGCATCGCACCTCGCTGCGCGGAGGAGGACCACTAACGACGCTCGTACTTCCCGGAATGGTCGGCAATGCAGAACCGACACTATGGCAACGGTTGTGGGCCAACGTGCCCGGAGGCATGCGCGAGAGTACTGACGGGTACGCGCGCGTGTTTCCGTGGGTCATCGAAACGCGCGTCTCCGACAGCTCTGGAGTAACCACGACACCGGAAGATGTTCATGAGGCGCAAGCTTTCTTCGGCATGCCGCGACGCATCCGATTGAATTTTGAGCCGAACCCGGAACGGCGGCCGTGCGATCTTCTCGGCATCGTTGATGACGTGATAGTCACCAATTACGCAACGCGACCGTGGGGCGCGAACTACGTGAGTTGGAGCCGGGGGCATCCGCTCAGCCCCTATTACAAGCCGCGTGAGACTGACGCGGAGTATTTGCCGCTTCACCTCAAATCGTCCCGCGTCGGATATCGGCAGTATCTCGGTCTGGTGGTGCCCGATCCAGACGGTTTGCGGGTGCCTGCCCGCTGCGTCAGCGATTTTCAGACGCGGGCGCAGTATTTCAAGGGAGAGGAGAGACGAGCGCTACTGAATTGCCGGCTACTAGCTGTGGGCTATGCCATGGATAATATGAAGGCGCTCGATTTCGGCGAAGCCCTAATGCCCCTCGTCATGACTGGCGATACAACGTGCGATGAGCAAGTCCGCGAACTAGCCAAACGTTTTATAACTTCCGCTGATTTTGCAGCCAGTCAGCTCATCAGCGCAACGAAGCGAGCCCTTTACGGAGAGAGAGGCGATGCCAAGTGGAATAGCTCCGTTTTCGATGCCGTTCGCAACCGTATTTGGTCCGACACGGAAGAGCCATTCTACCGGACCCTCGGCATAGCGGCCAAGAACCTGTTCGCAAGCAGAGAGAACTTGGCGGATCAACTTGCGGCGATCCAGCAGGAGTTTGGCAGCAGTTGGCGCATCGTCCTGAGACAGGCATGCCTCGCCATCTTCGATGACGCGGTTCCGATTGAAGACGCGCAGAGCGACAAGATCAAGGATGTCATCGAAGGTCGGAAGATGCTCGTGTTCGCACTGGAGGGTTATGGCCCGGTGGGGAAGAAGATCTTCGGCGAACTCAGTCTGCCGCTCCCCGCGAAGAAGCCAGCAAAAGGGAGGATGGCCGCATGAGCAATGAACCATTCAAGGAAGAAAAGGCTGCAGTCTTAGCATGGTGGCGACAACTCCAGCCACAAGATGCTGAAGGGCGCTCCACACGCGGTGACAGGGCGGCCATCGCTCGCCTAAAGCGGGTCCCCAACATTTTAGAGGCGGCGGCCGAACCCGCAGCGGCTAACCTGTACAGAAGGGTCGGCTTCACGCGCCCAAGCATAGATCTTCCACGTGCCGCATTGCTTGCGGCGGTTCTTGCTCACGTTAAGAAAGACGATCCACTGCACCCCGTAGCCGAAGCGATCGGGGCACCAAGATCAGGCGATGAGACCGCCGCTCTTATTTCACCGCTTCGGTTCAAGCGGATCGTTTCCGCTCGTGAACCGGACGAACTTCTTATCGTCTTCCGCCGAGTTGTCGCCATTCTGGGCGGTAGAGCGGACATCAAAAACATCGCTGCTGTTCTGCTCGGTTTTACTGACGCTAGATGGGGCGACATCACTCGTACGCAATTCGCCTTCGCCTACCATGGGGCATCCCTCGCCGCGCCGAAACTCGAAGCCGAACAAATCACAATTTAGACTGAGGAACACGCCACCATGTCTCGCTTTATTCAGATCCATGCATTGACCGTATATGCTCCGTCAAACCTCAACCGGGACGACACTGGCCGTCCAAAGACGGCGAAGTTTGGTGGCGTTGAGCGCTTGCGCATTTCCTCCCAAGCTCTGAAGCGCGCCATACGCACGAGCGACGCTTTCAAAGCGCACGTGAAAGAGAACCGGGGTGACCGCACTCAGCGTTTGGGTGAAGAGATCCGCAACTATCTGCTTAGCAAGGACGTCCCAACGGAGAAAGCTACAGAGGGCGCTCGGGCCATCGCTGCGGTATTCGGTAAGATCAAGCCGGAGAAAGACAGGAACCCCACTTATATCGAGCAGCTCGCGTTCATTTCCCCAGAAGAGAGGGAGGCAGCCTTAGCGCTTGCCGACAGGTTGGCCGCTGGCGACGCATTACCTGAAAAGACGAATGATCTCATTCCGGAAGTTCTCCGCAAGGCCGACACCGCCACCGACATCGCTATGTTCGGCCGTATGCTGGCCGATAACCCCGAGTACAATCGCGAGGCTGCCGTTCAGATCGCGCACGCAATCACGACCCATAGGGTCGAGGTGGAAGATGATTTTTATACCGCCGTCGATGATCTCAAAAAGCCGTCGGAGGATGCCGGCGCAGGCTTCATCGGCGAACTTGGGTTCGGCTCAGGCGTCTTTTACATCTACGCTTGCGTGGACCGTGACCTTCTGGAGAAGAACCTTTGCGGCGACAAGAGCCTCGCGGCCACGGCAATTGCTGCACTCATTGAAGGCATCGCGACGGCATCACCGTCCGGTAAGCAGGCCAGTTTCGCCAGCCGTGCACGCGCTAGCTATCTGCGCGTTGAAAAAGGTGACCAGCAACCTCGCAGCCTTGCCGCAGCATTCCTGAAACCAGTGCGGGAGGAAGATATGCTGAAAGCATCAATCGACCGTCTTGAAGGTGAGAAGACCGGGCTCGTCACGCAAATGAATGAAGCTTATGGCGCTTGCTTTGACGACGCCCGAGTTATGCAGTTCATCGCAGGAGAGGGTGACAATACGGGCTCATTACCAGATCTCGTCACCTTCGCTGCAGGGGAGTGAGCGGCCTTGCAATATCTGCTTTTCACGCTCGCGGCGCCGCTGGCCGCCTTTGGTAGCATTGCTGTAGGCGAGCGTCGTGCAACTTGGGACCGGCCCAGTAAGTCGCAGACCCTTGGGCTTATTGCCGGGGCGCTGGGTATCGAACGGTCTGATGAAGAACAGCAGAAAGTTCTGGCGGCGAACATGGGCTTCGCTGTTCGTGTCGACGATCCAGGCCAGCTTGCGAGTGACTATCATACGACCCAAGTTCCGCCAACACGCAGGAACCGTCGTTTCGCTACTCGCGCCGAAGAACTCGCGGTTCCTAAGCACGAACTCAAGACCATCCTGTCCCGGCGGGAATTTCGTATCGGGAGCTTCTATACGATCTGCATCTGGCTAAAGCCGAGTGCGCTAACATCATTGGAGCAGATCAAGGAGGCTATCAAAACCCCTGTCTTCCAACCTTTCGCCGGACGTAAGGCGTTTCCGCTGATGCTACCGGCGCAACCCGAGATCATTGAGGCCGAGGACATTGAAGCGGCCTTTGTCGCCCGTGATTTAAACGAGCACGATCAGCGTCCGGCAATCACCAAACTCAAAGCGGTTCTTGGCATTAAACCTCGCTCGGAGCGTCCAATCTTCGCGGATGTTGAAGCCATTCCTCCCGATAGCCGGCAACGGCTGGAAGAGCGCCGCGATGTTCCCGAGAGCCGGAGCAAGTGGCGCTTTGGCCTACGTGCAGAAGCGCTACTGCGTCCAGCCACGACCGACGGAGAATAGCGATGGCTGAACTACACCTTTCTAGGGCACGTCTCAGAGCTTCTCGCGGCGAGGCCTTGTCGGCAATCGCGCCGCTTCTGCTCCCGCGCGATCCAGGTAGCCGTGCCGGTCATGCGCATCGCATCTTATGGCTGCTGTTCCAGAATGACCCTGACAGCAAGCGTGACTTTCTTTGGCGCGATGAGGGGAACGGACGTTACCTGATCCTATCTCACAGACGGCCCAGCGATCCCAAAGGTCTGTTCGAACTAGAGAGCAAACCGTTCAAACCCAGCTTGGAGGAAGGCGATAGGCTTCGCTTCGCGCTGCGCGCCAATCCAGTTGTCTCCACTAAGGAAGCGCTTACGCTTGAAGAGCGTGGCGAGCGACGTCGCGGAAAGCGCGTAGATGTTGTCATGCATGCCCTACATAAGATCCCCAAGGGGGAACGCGCTGGGCAGCGTGAACGATTGGCACAACAGACTGTGTCGCAGTGGCTTGTTGCGCAAGGCACACGCGCTGGGTTCCGCCTACCCCAGGAGCCATCCGTCGAGGGGTATACGCAGACTTCGATCGAACGAAAGGTCGGCCGAGCGGCAGGTATTTCGGTCGTAGATGTGGCCGGAGTGATCGAGATTTTTGATCCTGATACGTTCCTTGCCCGTTTGGCTCACGGCTTCGGTTCCGCGAAGGCGTTCGGCTACGGCCTGATGCTGATCCGCCGAGCCGCTTGAGGGGGCAGGATGTCGGAGCAAGCTTATGTGCCACTCCGGCCTATCCCGATGAAGGAACGGGCGGGGATCATCTTTCTTCAGTACGGCGAACTCGATGTCCTCGACAGTGCTTTTGTGCTTGTCGACAAAATTGGTATTCGCACACAGATCCCAGTTGGCGGCTTGGCCTGTTTGATGTTGGAGCCCGGCACGCGTGTGTCTCACGCGGCTGTCGTGCTCGCCGCCCAGGTCGGCTGTTTGCTCGTCTGGGTGGGCGAGGCCGGAGTGCGCCTTTACGCTTCCGGTCAACCGGGTGGTGCCCGCGCAGATCGTCTGCTTTATCAGGCCAGTCTTGCCCTCGACGAGGGGGCAAGGCTCAACGTTGTCCGCGAGATGTACCGACGGCGTTTTGATGAGGAAGCGCCTTCCCGTCGATCTGTCGATCAACTGCGCGGCATAGAGGGTGCCCGCGTGCGAGAACTCTACAAGCTCATGGCTCAAAAGTACGGCGTTGACTGGGCCAAAAGAAACTATGACAGACAGTCGTGGGACGCGGCTGACATTCCTAATCGTTGTCTTTCGTCCGCGACATCCTGCCTCTACGGTTTAAGTGAAGCCGCTATTCTGGCTGCTGGCTATGCACCAGCCATCGGATTTCTCCATCGGGGCAAGCCGCAAAGCTTCGTTTACGACATTGCCGATATCTACAAATTTGAAACCGTCGTGCCGGCGGCATTTGAAACTGCCGCCGCCATAGCCAAGGGCCGCGGCGATGGCAGTCCCCCCGAACGTCAGGTTCGCATCGCCTGCCGTGACCTCTTCCGACGCACGGGGTTGCTCGACAAGATCATTCCGTCCATGGAGGAAATTCTCAAGGCCGGCGGCATCGAGCCGCCGGAGGATGCGCCGGAGGCGTCGGCCCCTGCCATTCCACGAAAGGAGGCCTCGGGCGATGATGGTCATCGTGGTTGAGAACGCGCCGCCGCGCTTGCGCGGGCGACTGGCCCTATGGCTTTCGGAGGTGCGTGCGGGCGTTTACATTGGCGTTTACAATCGTCGTGTGCGCGAGCGCATATGGGACGAAGTCAAGATTATGATTGGCGACGGGAACGCCGTGATCGCTTGGACGGCGCCGACCGACAGCGGTTTCGCATTTGAAGCGATCGGCGAGAACCGCCGCGAGCCTACAGATTACGACGGCCTGACCTTGGTGCGGTTCAAGCCACCTTTGGGCCCTCCCGAGGGACCAGCGGGAACGCCGCGTTGAGCTTTTTTCCAGCGCCACAGACGTAGCCGTTTGAGTGCTTTAGAGGCCGACTTTCGTGTGTGAAACGTGCAACGAATTTCGGTGCGCTTTTTGACAAATTAAAAGCCACATGAAATCAAGGCGTTGTAAACAAGTCTGTTCCCCGCGCATGCGGGGCTGAACCGTCCGTTTCGTTGAGAACACGCTTGATCCAATTCTGTTCCCCGCGCATGCGGGGCTGAACCGCATTCCTGGCGGAATAAATTGTCGAAGGACGACTGTTCCCCGCGCATGCGGGGCTGAACCGCCGGTATCAACTCGCATGTTGCCACCGCTGGCCTGTTCCCCGCGCATGCGGGGCTGAACCGGCGGTCTAAAAGAGGATCGGCGTAGGAGAAGCCTGTTCCCCGCGCATGCGGGGCTGAACCGACGACGGCTTCCGGTCTCTGATGAGGACTATGCTGTTCCCCGCGCATGCGGGGCTGAACCGGCTGTTGAGGCGTATTTGCGTCCGTTTGAGGCCTGTTCCCCGCGCATGCGGGGCTGAACCGGCTCTGCTGATCGTTGAGGCAGCCGTGCGCGCCTGTTCCCCGCGCATGCGGGGCTGAACCGCTGCCACCGTTGCACCGAGTGGGGAAGTTGGCCTGTTCCCCGCGCATGCGGGGCTGAACCGAACGCCGATGCAATCACGCGGTTGTTGAAGACCTGTTCCCCGCGCATGCGGGGCTGAACCGGCGGTCTGGATAGGCCGCCTTATTTCACGTCTCTGTTCCCCGCGCATGCGGGGCTGAACCGAGCTGGAAAACGCCGTGTCGTCCGCCGGCATACTGTTCCCCGCGCATGCGGGGCTGAACCGCGCCATGATTATTTTACGAGTTGTCTGCCGTGCTGTTCCCCGCGCATGCGGGGCTGAACCGTGCACGAAATGCGGCGGTCGTAACATTGAAACCTGTTCCCCGCGCATGCGGGGCTGAACCGGGCGCATCGGCTGAATTTGCACGGTGGCAGACCTGTTCCCCGCGCATGCGGGGCTGAACCGACATCAACAGGGCGGGGCGGCGCGTCTCGTCACTGTTCCCCGCGCATGCGGGGCTGAACCGGCGTATAGCTCTTATAGCGAGGTCATAGCTGCCTGTTCCCCGCGCATGCGGGGCTGAACCGATCCCATCGTCAACGCACCCACCTCGAGAACGCTGTTCCCCGCGCATGCGGGGCTGAACCGGCTGCCGATCTGCGGCGCATCCTCTTGGGCACCTGTTCCCCGCGCATGCGGGGCTGAACCGTTCGGCGCAGACGGTGCGCCTGATATCTCCGCCTGTTCCCCGCGCATGCGGGGCTGAACCGGGGGAGACGGTATGAGCGGTCCGCAGCCAATCCTGTTCCCCGCGCATGCGGGGCTGAACCGCCGAGCGGTGCACCTGAGTGGGTGGTGCGTTCCTGTTCCCCGCGCATGCGGGGCTGAACCGTGAATGTGCATCTGTATCACTTTGAAGATTGGCTGTTCCCCGCGCATGCGGAGCTGAACCGGGCGACGGCCCTGACGATCCCGATGATTATGTCTGTTCCCCGCGCATGCGGGGCTGAGCCGGACATCACCCGCAGTCCGGCCGATCCAGCAAACGGTTTTCCGCTTATGCGGGGCTGCACCGGACGTTGAGCTCAGGCTCGTTACCTGCACACGCGGGGCTGAACGAGCATCGTGCATCGTTGCGTCGTGACGGTCTCACCTACGCCGGGCTGAACCGCGTCCAACGCCATTGCAGCTCCCGTTTCTGAAGAATAGGTGAAAAACACTTCGGTCACATCCTAAATAAAACTGAATTTTCCAATGTTGTCGTATGTAACCATGTATATTCGTGGTATATTACGCATGCTATATAACAGCAATAGTTTGAAGAATTAGTTTAGCACTAAAAAGGAATATTTAAATGAAGCAAAATATTAAAGAAAATCTCGATGGTCTGAGCACGTTGCACGGAGAGAGCGTCTACTCAATTCATTTTGACGGTGTTGATAACAGCATCAAGGCTGGCAACGACCGGACGCTAACGATTTCCGTCGACGACATGCGCAGCAGCAAGCAGGTTTGGATTATCGAGGCGGTGAACGGGAACGAAGTCTGCCGCCATAACACGCAATATCTGGCATCCGTTAAGATCCACAGGCCCTGAACGTTCCCTCACATACGTTGCGGACTAGGCATGCGTTAGGGGCGGGCTATGCACCTGAGGGGAAACCTTATGCTGTACTAGTGCGCGTGCGCTCGGAGTTCCAAGTGTGCACTGCGTTGAGCCCGCTTCCGACCCACGGGTAAAGGGCTCCCGTTTCCCTTATCGCCGGTGCTCATGCTTCATCGCCAATGGCCGGCCGTTCCCGCGCACGCGGGGCTGAACCGATTACGGGTCCGATGGCCGATGAGCATTATAACTGTTCCCGGCGCACGCGGGCTGAACCGGCTCAATCTGGTCATGACAACGAGGGGCGCGATTGTTCCCTGCGCACGCGGGGCTAAACCGTCGTAGAGGCTTACTGTGCCGTCATTATCCTCCTGTTCCCCGCGCATGCGGGGTTGAACCAGCCATGCCGATCACATGGATACTTATTGGCCTTTGTTCCCCGATCATTCGGGGCTGAACCGGATGCGCGTGGTGGTACGCGTTATACAGAGCACTGTTCCCCGCGCCCGCGGGGTTGAACCGTTCGCGACGGCGACGCTTACGGAGGCGCCGTTCCGTTCCCCGCGCACGCGGGGCTGAAGCGGCATAAGCCCGCGCATGGCCGCGGCTGCGTTCCTGTTACCCCGCACACGCGGGGCTGAAACCGATCGACGGGCGCAGCTTGCCCAACCTCGCCACCTGGTCCCCGCGCGCCGAGGGGCTAACCCGCGCGCGCTGTTGACTGGATTACGGCCGCCGGTCGGTTTCTCGTCGTGTACGCGCGGTTGAACCCGCCTATTGCTCCGGCTCACCTGAATAACAGTGGCTTTTCTTGTTTTCTGAGGCGGGTATTAGTTTGAGGTCTGAAGATCAGTTGGGAGATAAGCGCGGTGAGCGAAGATAGGAAGCCAAGCGACTTTGATGAGTTCTTGCGTTCTGCACACGGGATCTCAACGCCGTCTGCTGGGCAAAATGGGGGCGGCGAACAAAAGAAACCAACAAGCGCGTTCTGGAAGTTTTGCTATGCGATCAACATCATTATCTGGCCGTTTATCATCTGGGGCTGGACTTACAACGCAAGCCTAACGCCAGAACAAAGAGAGGCTATGCGGATTGAGGTGGAGGCAGAAAAGCAAGCTGCTCAAGCCAAGGCAAAAGCAGAAGAGGAGGCGTGCGCGAAAGACCTCTCATGCATCGGTGAAAAGCACAACGCCGCAGCGATCAAGGCGTGCAGTCCAGAGATCGAGGGCCTTGCTAAGTATGATCATGAGTGGACGGCATGGCTTACCCGCTTCTCTCGCATGCGCTGGGGCAGCAAGGGGAACGACGTGATCACGTACCTCGGGGATGAGATTAAATTCCAGAACGGCTTCGGGGCTTGGCACCGCTATCGCTACGAGTGCGATCTGAATGTTAAGACTGGGACCGTCTTGAATGTGCGCGCCAACCTTGGGCGCATGCAACGTTAGGGGTACATTCTGGGGTACATTTAGGGGTACACGCGCGACGCATAAAAAAATGATCGAAATATATCAATGGCTTGCGTCGCGCACCTCGGGTGATTTGATAGCCTCCCCGTCTACCATATGCAATTTTGACAAGATACGGTAACCCCCTCAAAAAATTCTCAAAATCGCGCCCTATGTGCGCCCATGCTATGCAGAGCTGTTTAATATCCTGCTTAACATGTGTTTGAGGTGATTGTTCTCCAAAGCCCCATAAGCGTCTCGGATGCCGATTCGATACTTGGCTGCTACGTCTGCCGGCCGATTGGCGCCACGGCGTCGGGCTATGTTTTATTTCGTTATCTGGCGATAGATGGCGGGTAGGGCCGTAGGTAGTCGAGAGATGTTTGGAAAGATCGCGTAGGCGCCGCGTCCGAAAATGTAGGGAAAATAATCGCGGGCTTGTTCGTCCACCGTGACGCCAAAGACACGCAATCCAGCACGGTGGGCCTCGCGGATAGCCATCCGCGTGTCCTCAATGCCGTAACGGCCCTCATAATGATCAATGTCGTTCGGTTTTCCATCGGTGATAACAAGCAGCAGCCGATGACGTTGTGGACGTTCTTGAAGCGCAATCGAAACGTGGCGGATAGCGGCCCCGATACGTGTGTACTGACCGGGTTTCAAAGCTTGGATGCGACGGCTTACCCTAGGTCCAACGTCCTCGCCGAAATCCTTTACGGTCTGGACGTTCACCCAGTGGCGACGACGCGACGTGAAGGTAAAGATCGCATGCTCGTCTCCGCAGGCGGCCAAACCGTGCGTAAGAGCCAGTAACGCGCCCTTTTCAACGTCAAGCACACGGCAATCCTGTAGCCAAGCGTCCGTTGAGAGCGAGACGTCCAAAAGGACGGCGAGAGACACATCCCGTGCAGCACTTCGCGCTTGAAGGAAGATTCGTTCGGTAGCAGGAGCCCCGGCTTGCCGGTTAGCGACATCCTGAACCAACGCCGTCAAATCGAGTTCGTCGCCATCCGGCTGACTGTAGAAGGTTTGGCGTTTGGGGCGAAGCGCTTCGAACTGGCGGCGCACCTGTTTTATGCAGCGTTGCATGGTGGCGTCCGGTGCCCAGTCCTCACCTTCCTCGGAAGCCATTCCAGCGACAACGCGACAGTAGTCAGGCCGATAGCTCCCTCGGCGCCAGTCCCATTCGGGATAAGTGATGTCAGCGACAATCGCGCCATCCTCCGTGGCCGGCGGGGCCAGGTCGAGATCTAGTTTGAGCCGGGTCGAGGCGCGCTTTTGATTTGAGCCAATTGTAAGGTCGTTCAAATCGTCAGCGGCTTGGCGGGCTAAATCCTCATCGTCGTCCTCCACCGGGCGATTGACGTTGACCATGTCTGACAAGCTAAAAATTGTCTCGAACCGGTGGAGTAGCAGCGGGTCGTCACGTTGGCTGCGGTCGGTCTCTCGGCGCGACGCGTGGCGGCGGCGATTGTCGACCGGGGCCGAAATACCTGTGCCCTCATCGATGTCGTCGTGCTGTGTGCCCTCAGCATCGACTTGCAAATCGCCCCAGAGCGGAACTGGAAGAAATCTCCTGTAACCGCGCGGGGCACGGATGTTTTCGAGTGGAACGGTCGGATCGCGAATAGCACGGAGAAGCTCGGCGTCGGTGGCCGGCCGTGGGGCGCCATCAAGCAGCGTTTGAATGGAAGCGTCGATAGCGGCTTCGGTCCGTGGCAGCGAACGTTGAGGCCAAGCGCTGATGAGTTCGCCCGTTAGTCGTCTGTAAATCGGTCTCAGACCGGGCCAGGCCGTGATGGTCGCTTCCGTGGTTGCGAGGCAGGCACGCAGTCTTACAATATCGCTTTGCAATGGATCGCTAGAGATTGCGGTAGGTGGGACGGCGTGGGCGAACCAGGCCGCAAGCCACTCGTAGAGCGCTTCATTGTCGGAGCGCGTCGGAAAAATGTCGATCGACGTCGGCAAGCGCAACGTACTCGTATCGAGTACGGCATGTTCAATACGCTCGCGCCCCAGACCGATACGCTGCTTCAGGCTCAGCCGATGCCCGGTGTCGAACGGGGCTCCAGCAGAAATTCGCACCGCGCCACTCCCGCCCAGTGCGTGAAACAGGATAGCGAGGCGGCGGCGTAGAGCATCAAGAGAAACTGCAGCCTGCGGATAATGGCGGTAAGTGCTAGCGCCGCCGATCATGCGATGCCAGTAGATGCCGATAGTCTCTTCGGGCTCGAAGATCGACATGGCGTGTTAGCCCAGAGCGATGTCTGCGACGCGTAACAGCGCCTGCTTCACGTCCGCGTCGTCGCTCAAGGGCTCTATGAGCGACGCTTCGATTGCAGTTTGTGGATTGACACCATCACGGATTAGAACGGCGCAATATACGAGAAGCCGGGTCGACGCGCCTTCCTCCAAATCCTGTTGTTTGAGATCACGCAGGGCATTGGCGATGCGCACGAGCGGCACACAGCGATCCCTCGGCAGACCGCTTTCTCGGGCGACGATTGATGCCTCGATGTCGGGAGAAGGAAAGCTGAACTCAAGGGCTAGAAAACGCTGCCGTGTGCTTGGCTTGAGGCTTTTCAGGACGTTCTGATAGCCAGGATTGTAGGACACGACGAGCATAAATTCGGCAGGGGCCTGCAACAGCTCGCCAGTACGTTCGAGCGGCAATATGCGACGATCGTCCGTAAGTGGATGCACCACAACTGTCACGTCCTTGCGGGCTTCCACGACTTCGTCGAGATAACAGATCGCGCCTTCGCGCACCGCACGGGTCAAAGGGCCATCGACCCAGACCGTGTCGCCGCCTTTGAGAAGGTAGCGACCCGTCAGGTCCGCGGCTGTCAGGTCATCGTGGCACGACACGGTGTAAACCGGCCGCCCGAGTTTGGCAGCCATATGCGCAACGAAGCGTGTTTTGCCACAGCCCGTTGGTCCTTTCAAAAGGACGGGGAGCTGATTGCGATAGGCACGCTCGAACAACTCGCATTCGGAACCTGCAGGGGAATAGAACGGCAGATCACCCATAGTGATCGCCGCAACTTTTGAAGAAGCGTTGGGCATCATGAATCTTTCCCGTAACGGCGGGCGCGAAGCGCCCGCTCGTCACCGATGCAAACGTTACTCTGCCGGCTGAGCCACTGCTTTCATCCGTCCCGGAATTTCTTCCCGTGTCGGACCAAATATCGCTACGAGGTAAAGCAAGACACCCAGGACGACGAACACACCCGCTCCAAGGCGCATCCAATAGAACAGGGCGAGCTGATCCTGCACTTCCATGTAGTACATGCCGAGGATGCGCTGCAGATGGGTTTGGACAACGCCTGCGAAAGTTAGTGTGAACGTCATGAAGGCCATGCCGGAACTCATGATCCAGAAGCTCCACATGTTGAGTACCTGGTTATACGGCTTTCGGTTGCGCAAATAGGGCATCGCATAGGTGATGATGGCGAGGTTCAACATCACGTAGGCACCGTAAAAAGCGAGATGCCCATGTGCAGCCGTCACTTGGGTTCCGTGACTGTAATAGTTCACGAACGATATCGTATGCATGAAGCCCCAGACGCCAGCGCCGAAGAACGCGCCGACCGTGCATCCGAGAGACCATAGCATCGCGGCCTGATTTGGGTGGTCGCGACGTCCCCGCCAGACCATGGTGAAAGCGAAGATCACCATGACAAAGAAGGGCAACACCTCGAGAGCCCCAAAGACGCTGCCGATCCACTGCCAATAGGCCGGGGTTCCGATCCAGTAGTAGTGGTGACCGGTGCCGAGCAATCCGGAAAACAAGGCGAGGCCGACAATGGCGTAGAGCCATTTTTCGATAACTTCGCGATCGACGCCCGTCATCTTGATCAGAAGGAAAGCGAGAACCGACGCCATGACCAATTCCCACACGCCCTCGACCCAGATGTGGACGATGTACCACCAGTACATTTTGTCGAGTGCTAAGTTGGCTGGATTGTAAAATGCGAACAGCCAAAATACCGCGATGCCCCACATTCCAAGCAGCAGCACGTTAGTGACTGCTGTTCGGCGCCCCTTCAATACGGTCATCGAGACGTTGTAGAGAAAGATCAGGGCGACGACGACGATGGCGATCTTGATCCAAAGCGGTTGTTCAAGAAATTCGCGGCCCTCGTGGATCCCAAACATGTAGCCGATCACGGCGGCCAGAGCACCGAACATCAAGAGCCCGAGCTGAACATAAGCGAGGAGCGGGCTCTCAAGATCACGCTCTGCCTCTTCAGGAATCAAATAGTAGGCCGCCCCGAAGAACCCCATTAACAGCCACACGATCAGCGCGTTGGTGTGGATCATGCGAAGAATGTTGAAAGGCAGTGTTTCGGATAGGAAGTTTGGAAAAACGTAGACGGTCCCGGCGAGAGCGCCAAACAGCACCTGGACCAGGAATAGCACCATCGCGCAGATGAAGTACGGGTAGGCGACCCGCTGCGTTGCGTATTTCATTGGGATCGTACTCCTCAGCCAGCATCGTTCGGCGGCCAGCCTTGCGTATCAATCCGGCTAACCCATTCCAGAAAATCGACGAGATCGTTGAGCTCTTGATCGTTCAGTTTGAAGTCGGGCATCTGCCGACGACCTTCGACGCCGCTCGGCTGCGATTGCATCCAAGCGATGAGGGTATCGCGAGCCCCCTTAGCGTCGTCGCGACCGCCATAGCGCACCCAGACATTGCCGAGTTCGGGCGCGAAATACGCACCCTCGCCAAGAAGCGTGTGGCAGTTGATGCACGCGTTTTTCTCCCAGACATGCTTACCCCGCGCGACATTGGCGTTGAGCGTGTCGGAGTTGCTGCTGGTGTTGACGATAAAAACGTGGCTGTGGACTGTCAGAGCCACGAAAAGCACGAAGAAGAAAACCGAGCCGCCATAAAAAATGTTGCGAGCCGCAGCCTTGGTAAAGCGTTCGCTCATGAAACCGCTCCAATTGCCGAGATCAAGACAGCTTTCCCTCTGCTCACCGATTGAAAGGTGCGCGAGAAATACATCTTTATGCTTATGTTCCGCGCCTCCCCATGAGGCGTGACGTCACGGGGAGGGGTGGATTCGAAGATGGGGTGAGATGCGAGGACCTCGTAAGCTTTACGGCCGGTCGCTTACTGTCAGCCTTTTGGCAGGACATGGATTGCGCAGTTGAGAGGGGCAGGAAGCGTGCTCATATTGCGCGTCGGGGGTTATTGAGGTCCGAGCGCTGTGTGACGATCGGGGAGGGTCTCCGCAATCCAACGTGATGTCGTCGAAGGGGCAATCTGACCCCTGTATGCGGCTGTCAACGACAGCATCGCGACGGGTGCGAACCCCCGAGTGCGTTTACTCGTGCATGATGTCTGGAGGGAAACGGAACGTGAAGCAGGAATACGTAGCGGTCTGGGACTGGCCGACCAGAGTCTTCCATTGGACACTCGTCATTCTGATAATCAGCGCTTGGGTGAGTTTCGAGTACGCCGAAGCGCTTGGTGATCCACTTCTGAAATGGCACCGCTGGAACGGCTACGCGATCCTGGTTCTCATCGTCTGGCGCTTGCTTTGGGGCGTGTTTGGTTCATCGACATCCCGCTTCGGGAACTTTATCCCCAGCATTGCTGGCGCCATGGCACATGCACGGGACACGCTGTTCGGGAAGGCACAGCCTTACCTCGGCCACAACCCACTCGGAGCGTTGATGGTCATCGGATTGCTTTGCATCGTAGCGATACAGGCAGTGCTTGGTCTTTTCACTGTCGAACACAACGATCTCACCGCAGGCCCGCTGTACCGCTTGGTTGGGAGTGGCACGGTCAAGGATATCTCACGATGGCACCGTTGGTCCTTTACGGGACTGATTCTGCCGCTGATCCTTCTGCACATCGGGGCAAATCTGATCTACCAGCTCTTCAAGCGAGAGCCGCTGATTACAGCGATGATTACCGGCCGCAAGCCGCGCCGCGACTATTCTGATGCCTCAGTGGGCATCACGTCACATCTGGCGCTAAAGGCCGTTCTGCTGCTCATTGCGGCATCGATGATGGTGTTCGGGGCGATATGGGCGTTAGGTGGGCGCCTGATCTAGGCGGTGGGGGCGTAGGACACATCCGGAAGATCAATCGGACCCAGGATCTGTTCAATCGTCTTCTGCAGCTGGATCAGCTTGAATGGCTTGATCAGGTAACCGTTGGCACCGGCGAGTTCGGCTGCTTGGATGTTGGCTGACTTTGCTTCGGCCGTAATGAGAACGAAGGGTGTGTCTGCGCTCTTTTTGTTTTGTCGAACGGCCTTTAAGAGTTCGAGGCCATTCATCTCGTCCATATTCCAATCTGACAATATGAGATCGTAATGCTTGCTGGAGACGAGGTTCAGCGCGAGTTGGCCATTCAGCGCTGTATCGATACGTTTAAAGCCGAGCTGAGCCAAAAGTCTGCAGAGTATTTTCTGCATAACGATACGATCTTCGACGATGAGCACGGACACAGATTGCGCAGTCACGTTTCGATAACCTCTGCTAGGTGAGCACAACGCCGTACCGACTAGGCTAGATTGGGTGCCAGAAAGGACTTGCGCAAAGCTGTCCACTGCTAAAGGGAGGCACCGAGAAAAGTCGGATAGAAACGCAAAGAGCCCGGCGACAGGTGTCACCGGGCTCTGAAAGTTCACTTCAAACTCAATGTCTTAAAGTGCAGACATAAGCCCTAGGGCTTTTTGAAGTGCAGGATGCCCCACGCCAGACAGCCACGTTGTCCAGCAGTGACCCAGTTCGACAAACCAGTCGCCATACGGTCGATGTAGGTCTCTGAAATGCCCTTCGTGAGAATCGCCCGTTGCGACAGGAGTTCCTCGCGAACGCGCGAATAGTGACGGATCAATTGATCCGTCTTATCAAGCCACTCGACGAACTCAAGACCGTTTGCGATGGCGGTCTTCTTATAGAAATCCGGCGATCCCAACGTGTCGAGATGGATGCGTGCAAGAACAGGCTCCAGGTCGCCTTGCGAGCACCGTCCGCTCTCCATGGGATCCGTGAAGATAAAGTGCCCCCCGGGTTTCAGGACGCGTGCGACTTCGGCAATAACGCGTTCCCGTTGACCCGAGTGCAGAATGGCGTCTTGTGACCAGACGGCATCGACGCTGGCGTCCTCCAGCGGGATATCCTCGAAGGATCCGTCGACCACGGTAATGCGCGAGGCCAGTCCGGCTGCCTGCGACATTTCCCGGTTCCGCTCATTCTCTTTCTCTGAAAGATTGAGCGCAGTGACGTTGCAGCCAAACCGTTCAGCAAGATAGCGCGCGGCGCCACCATAGCCCGATCCGATGTCGAGAATCCGCGAATTAGCATTGAGCGGAGGCAAGTGATCCGCCATCCGTTCAACCGTCCGTCGGCTGGCGACGCCAATCGGCTCGTCCTCACGTTCGTAAAGGCCGATATGGATGTCTTCCCCGCCCCACACGTGGAAGTAAAAGTTATCGGCATCTTCGCTGTTGTAGTATTCCCGCGCCGTCTGCACGGTTTCTGAATAAGCCTGTGTCACGCGTTGTCATCCTCGAGGTCGCGGTAGGCCTTCTCAGCCACATGAATGAAAAAGTCTGGTTCCTTTTCGCGGAAAGTCTCCTGGAAGTCCCCATACGTCGACACGCGTTGGAAGCCGACCTCTTTCATGAGCCTCTGAACGTACGCTTTGCGTAGCGGGAACATGTTGAGGTGGAATTGCGCGCCATCGTTGAATTCGTAACAGAAGCGGGCGAGGCTCTCGTCGATGTGCTCGGGGAAAGCGCGAACGTCCTGGCCACAGTAGTAGTAGTTGTGTGTCGGCTCGACGTCGTGATCGAGAAGCGCATCATAGTTGCGCTGGTCTAGGACGAGGGTCCCTTCGGCACGTAGAGTCGCATAGAACTCAGCAAGTGCCTTGCGCCGGTCGTTATCTTTATGCAGGTGCGTGAAGGAGTTACCTAGGCAGATGACGGCGTCGTAAAGGTCGTGCACATGCCGGTTTAGCCATCGCCAGTCCGCGTGGATCGTGCGCAGCATATGACCGTGGTCGCGTGCGTTGGAAAACGCCTTGGCAAGCATCTCCTCATTGCCATCGACGCTGGTGACTTCAAAGCCAGCCTTGAGAAGCATGACCGAGTGAAACCCAGTCCCAGTCGCGACGTCGAGCACCTTCTTGGCGCCGAGGTCCCGCAATTTTTCTATGAAGAACTCGCCTTCTGCTTTCGCGCGCCGGTCCCAATCGATCAGCGCGTCCCATTTGTCGACGAAAGATTCCACGTACTCCATCTGGTAGTGGCTGGTTTCGCGCACCGCCAGAGGGTCATCTCCAAAATCCTGAGCTGCCTGTGAGCTTGTACGGAGTTTCCCCTCCTGATCGGTATTCGCTACGGTCATTCTCGACTCCCATTTTGAAAGAGATTGACGCGCAAAAGTATATCTACCCGTACAATCGTGTTGTTCATATGTATTTCGGATCGCGCGCGCATTAAGACTTACAAAAAGTCAAAGATTAGCTGTTGAATGATGCAAATACATGTGCGCAGGCGCAATGCCGAGATGGCGTGGCGTGCTGTCCCGATATAAGGCGAACGCCAATCGGAGACTGGTTTCTTGTAAACGCATGAGCCGAATGACTCAACAGTATCATCGAAATAATTTGGAAATGCGGATCTGGCGACGCTTGAAATCTGCACGGAAAAATACCGCTATCTTGCCGTCACAAGTCAGTTTTTCCGCATCCGTCCGATTGCGCAGTGCAGTGAATGGCCTACCCATTTTGTGATTGGTTGCGGCCGCTGGCGGGCTGTCTCGCGCGGATCATCTACTTTAAGATCTACAGGCCCCCTCGGTGGCGCATGCACGTTTCAAAAGCGCCCCCTGCAAGCGAGGAAACGCCCCATGAGCTGGCAACCCTGCGACGATCCTAAGTTAGGCGATGCGCGTGCATGTGATCTCATTGAACAGGTGATCGTGCCCCGAGCCCGCGACATTGGCGGGTTTGAAGTCCGGCGAGCGTTGCCTGCTGCAGGTCGCCAGATGGTCGGCCCTTTCATATTTTTCGACCAGATGGGACCTTCAGAGTTCCTGCTGGGCGAGGGACTCGACGTTCGGCCGCATCCCCACATCGGTCTGGCGACCGTGACCTTCTTGTTCGATGGACAGATACTCCACCGTGACAGCCTGGGAACAGAGCAGGCAATTCGTCCTGGCGAGTTGAATCTGATGATCGCAGGGAGTGGAATTGCTCACTCCGAACGGACTAGCGAGATAGATCGCCGTGTGGGAGGGCGCATCTTCGGTATACAGGCCTGGGCGGCGCTGCCGAAAGCACACGAGGAGCGAGCGCCGCAATTTGCGCACCACGGACTCAACGAGCTTCCGCGGATAGAGGGAGATGGCAAACGCGTACGTCTCGTCATGGGGACATTATTTGGAGAAACATCCCCTGCAGAGTTTCCGCATCCATCATTGTATGCCGAAGCGGTGTTGGCACCCGGCGCAGTCCTGCCCATTGATCCTGAGTACGATGAACGAGCAATCTATGTCGCTTCGGGCGAAATAGACATTGCCGGCGATGTTTTTGGCGCTGGGAGGCTCTTAGTCCTTCATCCCGGCGATAGGGTTTCTGTCCTCGCGTTAAGCCAAGCGCGCGTGATCATGCTTGGCGGCGAGCCGATGGATGGTCCGCGTCATATATGGTGGAATTTCGTCTCTTCTTCCAAGGACCGGATAGAAGCGGCGAAGTCGGATTGGAAATCGGGAAATTTCGCTCCCGTTCCAGGCGACGAGAAAGAGTTCATCCCGTTGCCCGAGTAACCCGGTTTTGAGACTGTGGTTTTTCCAGGGGATGGACGTCTGGCTTGATTGGGTCGCGCCATGATAGTTTGTGAACGTGCATGGCGTACTTACTTACGTACGCACGAAAACATGTACCGAAGGTCTGCAAAAGGCCGGCAACGAGAGCTGTCATGAGCCGATGCGCGAACTGAGCTACGTTTCACCCGGCGATCCTGCCTGGAAGCGCTGGACAATTGGGGCGATTGAAGATCTCTCAGGTCGTCAACGCTATCTGCCTCTGTATCAAAAGTGGCGCCAGGAAGTTGTCGGCACGTCACATCAGATTATGGGGGACTGCCTTAAGCTGATTGATGTCGATCTGCGTATAGAATCGAAGTGGCCGTGGCCGCCGAAAATCTCCGACGGGATGCCGTTGGTGATGATTGCGAACCACCCCTTCGGGATCGGCGACGGCATGGTGGCATTGGCCCTGGCGGAGCAACTCGGGCGGCCATATCGTGTGCTGATAAACAACGACCTGCTGAAGGTCCCGGAGATACGGCCATATTCTCTCCCGATCGATTTTTCGGAGACGCGCGAAGCGACCGAGATGAACCTGCGCTCAAGGGCGGAGGCGCGTCGCCTGCTCAAGGAAGGCACCACCATTATCATCTTTCCGGCCGGCGGTGTTGCGACTGCTCCAAACCCATTCGGACGGGCCCAAGAATTGCCTTGGAAGACGTTCGCTGCGCGCCTTGTTCAGTTAGCCGAAGCGGCGGTCCTGCCGGTTTACTTCGAGGGGCAGAATTCAGCGCTGTTTCATGCCGTCAGCCGTTTCAGTTTGACGCTGCGTCTGTCGTTGTTGGTTTCAGAATTCCGAAATTTCCCAGGTAAGCCCTATACCGCACGCGTTGGTGCGGTGACGCCTTTCAACGAACTAAAACATCGCGAGGACCGCAAAGCGCTCAACGATGAACTCTATCTGATGGTGCAGCGTCTGCGACCGGGAGCCGAAAACTTGAGCGACGAAGATCTAAAGCCTCCGCCGCTCGGGAGCCGGATCAGATATGCATGGGACTGACGAGGGAAAGTCCCACGGGCCGGTGTAGTCAAGCAGGCCCAGTGGCAACCGGTAAGCCGTTGTCCTGTCCCCACTCCGCCCAACTCCCATCATAGACGGACGCGTCGGGGTTGCCGGATATGGCGAGCGCTAACGCCAGCACAGCGGCCGTGACACCCGACCCACAGGTCGTAACAACGGGGCGCACGGCATCGATCCCAGCCCCGGAAAAAATCGCCCGGATCTCTTCCGGTGATTTCAACGTCCCGTCAGAGTTGAGGACCTGATTGAATGGTACGTTCCGAGCGCCTGGCATATGCCCGGACCTAAGGCCTGCGCGGGGTTCCGCTTGTCGCCCCTCAAAACGCGCCGCGGGACGAGCATCCACAACTTGTGCGTTAGGCGTGGTAAGCATCGCGCGCATGTCGTCGATATCGCGGATGAGATTTGCATTGACGCGCGGGGTGAAGTGACGCGCCGTTCGGACCTGCGCGGGGCCATCCTCAAGGGGGCGAGACTCTGCTTTCCACTTCGGCAGGCCACCGTTGAGGACGGCAACTTCCTCATGCCCCATCGCGCGGAGCATCCACCACACACGCGGTGCAGAAACAAGCCCGACGGAATCGTAGACGACGACCCTGACACCATCGCCCGCTCCGGCTTGCTTCATGCGGCTCGCGAACTTGGCTGGATCGGGCAACATATGGGGTAGGTCGGTCGCGTCATCCGCGATCTCGTCGATATCGAAAAACAGCGCGCCTGGGATGTGTTCGGCCTCGAATTCAGCCTTTGCATCGCGGTTCTGCGTTGGCAGATGCCACGAGCCGTCAAAAATTACGAGATCTGGAGCGTCCAGATGCTCCGCCAGCCAATCTGTCTCGACAATCCACTTACTGGCTTCGATCGACACCGCGACCCTCCCAATTTTTATCTTCCGGCAACGGTTGTGGGGTAGCCGGCTAGGTCAGAAACGATAGGAACGAAAAGGCTTACGAGTTGGCCACGGTTTCTGTCACATCCGGAACGTCAGCCTGTTTGCCATCGAGCCAAGGTGGCACCGGTAGGCCCTTTCCGCGTAGGAATTCTGGATTGAACAGTTTCGACTGATACCGTGTGCCGTAGTCGCACAGAACGGTCACAATGGTATGACCGGGGCCCATGTCCTGCGCCAGCCGAACGGCCCCGGCGACATTGACGCCCGAGGACGCTCCGAGGCAAAGCCCCTCTTCCTGAAGGAGCTGGAAGACCGTCGAAACGGCGTCCGCATCGGGGATCTGGTAGGCCTTGTCGACGACGACATTTTCCAGGTTGGCTGTAATCCGACCTTGTCCGATACCCTCGGTGATCGATGAGCCTTCTGCCTTCAATTCACCGCTCGAGTAGTAGCTGAAGAGCGCCGCGCCCGGTGGATCAGCAAGTCCGATGGTGATGGCGTTGTTCTTCGCCTTGAGCCCAAGAGACACACCACCAAGTGTACCGCCGGACCCCACTGCGCAGATGAAGCCATCGACCTCGCCATCCGTGTCGGCCCAAATCTCTTCTGCCGTGGTTTCAATATGCGCTTGGCGATTGGCGACGTTGTCGAACTGGTTGGCCCAGATCGCACCTGCCGCTTCGCGCTCATTGAGGGCGGCGGCGAGCCGTTGTGAATACTTCACATAGTTGTTGGGATTCTTGTAAGGGACCGCCGGCACTTCTACGAGTTGCGCTCCCAGCAGGCGTAGCGTGTCCTTCTTCTCCTGGGATTGCGTTTCGGGAATGACGATGACCGAACGAAAGCCCATGGCATTGGCGAGGACCGTTAGTCCGATGCCAGTGTTACCCGCTGTACCCTCAACGATCACGCCTCCTGGCTTAAGGGCGCCTGAGCTAACAGCGTTTCGGATGATATAAAGCGCGGCACGATCTTTAACTGACTGGCCCGGGTTCATAAACTCGGCTTTGCCCAGGATCGTAGAGCCCGTCATCTCCGAGGCCCGGCGCAACTTGATGAGAGGCGTTTTGCCGACCGCATCGACAATGCTGGCTTTGAAATTCAAGAGAAGCGCCCTCCAAAGGCGTGTGAAGCGCTCAGCGGCGCCCTTATGTCGTTCTAGGTTGGGCGCACAAAGTAAAGCCGACCCTTGCTGCCTGCAACCGGCATGAAGCTGGTTTCCAAGGCGCGCTGTCGCGGAGCGAAACAACACTTAACTGCCGTTTAACCCCTCCTCCCTAATGTCAATATGCAAACGAGAGGGTGGCGGGCGGCCAAGTCAGTGTGCCTGCGCAGGAGGGGTATTCGATGTATTCAGTCGTGAAAGCGGCGCTAGGTTCGGCGGCCGTGGCGGTTTTTGCTGTGCTGTGCGTCCCGGCAAACGCCGCCGATCTAGGTGGTTCCTTAAAGGACGGCTATATCGCTCCGATGCCGGTCGTGCATCGGCCTGCAGGTCCTTGTTATTTGCGCGCTGATGCGGGCTACTCCATCTCGCAAACGCCGCAGGTCAACTGGCTGGTCACTGACGATGTCACAGGCGAATTCATAACCGACGATGTCACCAACGTCTCTATGGAGAACACGTGGCTGGGCGAGGTCGGTGTCGG
Source organism: Filomicrobium sp. (assembly GCF_025698805.1). NCBI lineage: Bacteria > Pseudomonadati > Pseudomonadota > Alphaproteobacteria > Hyphomicrobiales > Hyphomicrobiaceae > Filomicrobium > Filomicrobium sp. The sequence goes on along the minus strand of NZ_JAILWT010000003.1, from coordinate 305,725 downwards.
CTGCGGCTCTGGTTCACGAGGGCTTCGTGGCGAGTTCACGTACAGTTATCGAGGCAAGCGCGACATTGATGGCGAGCCAGGTCTCTGGGATCCGATACCCCTCGACGAGGATCCTCTGCACACCAACGTCGAATCCCACACATTAATGTTCAATGCCTTCTACGACCTCGGTCGTTATTATGGCTTTGTGCCTTATGTCGGCGCAGGCATCGGCGTTAGTTTCAATAAGACGGGGTACGCATACTTCACCGAGAATCCAAACTTGGTGAATACCATCGACGGTGCCAGTAAAACTTCGTTTGCATGGGCCGTGATGGCAGGTGTCGGTTACCAGATCTCCGACCGCATGATTCTGGACTTTGGCTACCGTTTCATCGACCTGGGGCAAGCCAAGTCGGGATATCTCGACAATGCTGGTTACGTGAATCCGCGAGTCTACATCGACGATCTGTATGCTCATGAAATCAAGGTTGGTCTGCGTTACCATTTTGGTGGTCGCGATAACTGCTGCCAATATGCAATGAAGTAGTGCCCTGCAGGGCACTACTTCATGCAGCCGACCGTGGGATAGATGAGGTCGAACTCCTAATAGGGTTCGGCCTCTTTTTCTGTGGCCAACAGTCTGTTTTGTCGCGCTTGCAGAAAGTGCTGAGGCAACTGATTGATTTGCGATTGATCTTATTGCGAAACACCCGATATATGCTTGTCCTGTGAACTCCCGGGATGCGCGCGAGCGCTCCGCCGCCGGACCTTAGGACTGGACCGCGGCGCGAGAGCCTGTTACTGGCGTAATTGGAACGCGCCCTTGCCTTCTCGGGCCGATGTCGAATGCGGGCGTGGTGGAATTGGTAGACACGCCAGATTTAGGTTCTGGTGGCTTCGGCTGTGGGGGTTCAAGTCCCTCCGCCCGCACCAACATGACCCGCGACCGCAATCCGATTTCGCGTCACCGAGGCTGCAACCTGCTCGTTGCGAGCCGCTGCATTTGCGCTGAAGGTGGCTTTACGCTGTCGCATGACAATCGAAATTGATCGTAGGTAAGAATTATCAATGCAGGTCACGGAAACCAGTTCGGAAGGATTGAAGCGCGAGCTTCAGGTGGTCGTTGGCGTCGATGAGCTTAACGAGCGCTTCAGCGCCCGCTTGAGCTCCATGAAGGATCGCGTGAACCTCAAGGGGTTTCGCAAGGGCAAGGTCCCCGTCGCACATCTGAAGAAGGTGTATGGCAAGGCGGTGATGGCCGAAGTCCTGGAAGAGGCGGTCAAGGAAACCAGCGTCAAGGCACTGAAGGATCGCGAGGAGCGCCCTGCATTCCAGCCAGCTATCGCGTTGACTGAAGACCAGCAGGAAATCGAGAAGATCATCAACGGTGAGGCTGATCTCGCCTATTCGATGACCTTCGAGGTCATTCCGGATATTCAGGTGACCGATCTTGCAAAGTTGCAGCTTGAGCGGCCGGTCGCTGAGGTGGTTGATGCGGACATCGAGGATGCGCTTGGCCAGCTTCTTGAGCGTAATGTCGCTTATGAAGAGGAAGAGGGTCGTGCTGCATCCGCAGGCGATCAGATCAACATCGATTTCGTCGGTAAGATCGACGGCGAAGCATTTGAAGGTGGATCGGCAGAAGGTGTTGATCTCGTCCTTGGACAGGCCCAGTTCATCCCCGGCTTCGAGGAAGGGCTGACAGGGGCGAAGGCAGGTGACACGCCGACCTTGAATATCTCGTTCCCAGAGGATTATCCGGCGACCCATCTGGCCGGTAAGGCTGCTGAGTTCGAGGTCAAGGTCAACAAGGTTTCCAAGCCTAAGCAACCCGAAGCCAGTGACGAATTTGCCCAGACGTTGGGCATCGAAGACTTGGCAAAGCTGAAAGAGCTGCTGCGTGAGCGCATCACGAGCGAATTCGGCGAGGCCTCGCGCTTGAAGCTTAAGCGGAAACTTCTCGATCAACTTGAAAAAGCCCACGAGTTTGAGCTTCCACCCTCAATGGTGGATCGCGAATTCGACATGATCTGGGGGCAGCTGACCCGCAACCTCGAACAGGAAGGCAAGACGTTCGAGGATGAGGGAAAGCCCGAGGAGGAAGTGCGCAAGGAATACCGCGCCATCGCCGAACGTCGCGTGCGGCTTGGTCTGGTAATCGGCGAGATTGGCGACAAGAACAAAATTGACGTCACGTCGGACGAATTGCGCAAGGCTCTCATGGAGCAGGCCCGCCGCTATCCCGGTCAGGAAAAGTTCGTCTACGAATATTACGAAAAGACGCCCGGCGCTTTGAACGAACTTCGTGCCCCTCTGTTTGAGGACAAGGTCGTCGACTATATCTTGGAGTTGGCGAAGCCAACCGAGAAGGTTGTCACCAAGGAAGAGCTGTTAAAGCCCGATGAGGACGAGGCGGTTCAGTCTTAAGGTGTCCTTGTTGGGCAGGCTTAATTCCCCATATTCCACGACCGGCGGGTGATATCCGGCTCGCCCGGCATTGGCGTCGGGTGATGAAACAGGCAGATTGCGTGCGGCGGACGATTCTGGCTCCATGACAACATGACTGGACGTCTTACCGTCCGCCCACCGATAGCCCATTTCGGGCGCCCGCCCGTTCGATAAGCAGGAGAAACGACCCCATGCGCGACCCCATCGCAACGTTGACGAATACCTTTTGGCCGATGGTCGTCGAGCAGACCAATCGCGGCGAGCGCGGCTACGATCTGCCCTCCCGCCTGCTTAAAGAACGCATCATCTTTGTGACCGGACCGATCGAAGACCACATGGCTGCATCCATCTGCATGCAGCTGCTGTATTGCGAATCGGAGAACCCGACCAAAGAGATTTCTATGTACATCAATTCGCCCGGTGGCGTGGTCACGGCCGGCATGGCGATCTACGATACCATGCAGTTCATCCGTCCGCCGATCGCGACTCTTTGTATCGGTCAAGCGGCCTCTATGGGCTCGCTCCTGCTGTGCGCTGGGGATAAGGGCATGCGCTACGCGCTCTCCAATGCGCGCATCATGGTGCATCAACCCTCCGGCGGCTTCCAGGGTCAGGCTTCAGATATTGAACGCCACGCTGAAGATATCATCAAGATGAAGCGTCGATTGAATGAAGTGTACGTCAAGCATACATCTCAACCCTACGAGGTAATTGAGAAAACGCTTGATCGCGACTACTTTATGACTGCGGAGCAAGCGATGGAATTTGGTCTCGTTGATCAAGTATTAACGAAACGCGCTGACGTGGAGACAGAAGATTCAACTCCAAAGGAAAGCTGAGCGCGCTATAGTTTGTGCTCTAGGCGCGGCGATTCAGCCGCGCCGGTTTTTCAAAGATAAATGACGGCGCAAGAGATACTTAGGATCTCATTTGCGGATATTTCGCTGCTTTGACGCTTAGAAGCCCTATTGCCGTCGCCTTGTCGGACAACCATGCCTACGTGGCGGTAGGGTTATTGGCAGCTAGACGCCCGTTTTCAGCAATTTTTCGATTAGGCTGGGGACGAAGCATTACAAGCGGCTTACAACCTGCCTATGTTAGGCGTTCGACGTCACAGTTTTGTGGCAATCTGGTCTTCATGCGGGCCAAGGTGGTGTACGGGCCGTTAATCCAATCTTGATCTGCGCTGGGGTAGCGTGCTCAGATCGGCTTATTCGGATCCCGTGCCTTCTCAAAGGCCTCGTCCCCCAGATCGCTGGGCGGCCGATAACAGACCGAAACTGGCTAAGGCGCGCAGATCGCGTTCCTCGACTACGGGTGAGATAAGAGAATGGCGAACGAGAAGAACACCCTTTATTGCTCCTTCTGCGGAAAGAGCCAGCACGAGGTTCGAAAACTGATTGCCGGGCCAACCGTGTTCATCTGCGATGAATGCGTTGAACTCTGCATGGATATCATCCGCGAGGAAAACAAGAACACCCTCGTAAAGTCGCGTGACGGCGTTCCAACACCACAGGAAATCTGTGAGGTTCTGGACTCTTACGTCATTGGCCAGTATCACGCTAAGCGTGTGCTCTCTGTTGCGGTCCACAACCACTACAAGCGTCTCAATCACGCGTCCAAGAACAATGACGTCGAGCTCGCCAAGTCGAACATCCTGCTGGTCGGTCCGACAGGCTGCGGTAAGACGCTGCTGGCGCAAACGCTGGCGCGTATTCTCGACGTGCCCTTCACGATGGCTGATGCCACGACGCTTACCGAAGCCGGCTATGTCGGCGAAGACGTCGAAAACATCATTCTCAAGCTCCTGCAGAACGCTGACTACAACGTCGAACGCGCACAGCGCGGCATCGTCTATATCGACGAGGTCGACAAGATCTCGCGCAAGTCTGACAATCCTTCGATTACACGCGACGTGTCAGGCGAAGGCGTTCAGCAGGCGCTGCTGAAGATCATGGAAGGGACGGTTGCATCCGTGCCACCACAGGGGGGACGCAAGCATCCCCAGCAGGAATTCCTGCAGGTTGACACGACCAACATACTTTTCATCTGCGGCGGTGCGTTCGCGGGCCTAGAGAAAATCATTTCTGGCCGCGGGAAAGGATCGTCTATCGGCTTTGGCGCGAAGATGCGCAGTTCCGAGGAGCGTCGTACCGGTGAAGTCCTCCGTGAGGTCGAGCCGGAAGATCTCCTGAAGTTCGGCCTCATCCCCGAATTCATCGGTCGTCTGCCAGTGATCGCAACACTCGAGGACTTGGACGAGGACGCCTTGGTGCAGATCCTTGCCGAGCCCAAGAACGCGCTCGTCAAGCAGTATCAACGGCTGTTTGAGATGGAAGATGTCAATCTCAACATCACCAACGAGGCTCTACGTTCAATTGCCCGGAAAGCGATCGAGCGCAAGACTGGTGCCCGTGGATTGAGATCCATCATGGAAGGCATTCTTCTCGACACAATGTATGATTTGCCAGCGCTGAAGGGTGTCGAAGAGATTGTAATAGGTCCGGAGGTTGTCGAGGGCGGCGCGCGTCCGTTGCGTATCTACGCTGACCGCGCCGAAGAAAAGGGCTCCACTGCGTCCTGATCGCGATCAGAAAATTGTTCTGCGGCGTTGCTGATGCACAATATCGGCACGTCGCAGAGCAACGACAGACAGCGTCGGTGCAGACTTGATCTGATCTGGTGAGCCACCACATTACGTCGGCTGTGCGTGCTAAGGTTACCAAAAGTGATACGATGGCTCGCTCAAGTCGGGCGGGGTACCGCAAGCGGTATCGTATGAGTACGCGAAGATGTTAAAGTGACCTCCGAAAGCAGTCCAAGACTGACGAGGCATCGCTGCCTTTTATCAAGGGGCGCCGGCCTTGGTCGCAAGGGACTGCAAACTCCAGTCGAATGCCCTTCGGTGCTCGACTTTGATGGACAGGTGATAGAATGAGCGAAACTAACGAGACACGGTCCCCCGAGCACGGCACGGAGCTGTATCCGGTCCTGCCGTTGCGCGACATCGTGGTCTTCCCCTACATGATCGTGCCGCTGTTCGTTGGCCGCGAGAAGTCGATTAGCGCCCTCGAAGAGGTGATGCGCAGCGACAAGCATATCCTCTTGGCGTCCCAAAAGAACGCTGGCGATGATGATCCGGCATCCGACGCAATCTATGAAATGGGCACCCTCGCCTCTGTGCTGCAGCTGCTGAAGTTGCCCGACGGCACCGTTAAGGTGCTGGTCGAAGGCACGACGCGTGCGCGCATCAAGCGATTCACGGAGAACGCCGAATATTACGAAGCTGAAATCGAGCGCGTCGAAGAGGAAGTCGGCGCCGAAGAGGAGATTGAAGCTCTCGCACGCTCGACAGTGTCCCAGTTCGAGCAGTACGTGAAACTCAACAAGAAGATTTCGCCAGAGGTGCTCGGCACGATTAGCCAGATCGAGGACTACTCGAAGCTGGCCGATACGATTGCGTCACACCTAGCGATCAAGATCTCCGACAAGCAGGAGGTTCTCGAGGTCACGACGATCTCCGAGCGCCTTGAGCGCGTCTACACCTTGATGGAAAGCGAAATCTCCGTTCTCCAGGTCGAGAAGAAGATCCGCTCGCGCGTCAAGCGTCAGATGGAGAAGACGCAGCGCGAGTACTATCTGAATGAGCAGATGAAAGCCATTCAGAAGGAGCTCGGCGACACGGACGAACGCGATGATATCGCTGAGTTCGAGGAGAAGATCGAAAACACCAAGCTGTCGAAGGAAGCCCGCGACAAGGCGCTCGCTGAGTTGAAGAAGCTCAAGCAAATGAGCCCGATGTCCGCTGAGGCAACCGTCGTCCGCAACTACCTGGACTGGTTGTTGTCGATCCCCTGGGGCGTCAAGGGCAAGGTAAAGAAAGACCTCAACGAAGCCGAGTCGATCCTTGATGCGGAACACTACGGACTGGAGAAGGTCAAGGAACGCATCCTTGAATATCTCGCCGTCCAAAACCGCACAAACAAACTCAAGGGCCCGATTCTGTGCCTCGTTGGTCCCCCGGGTGTCGGTAAGACCTCGCTTGGCAAATCGATTGCGAATGCGACCGGACGCGAATTCGTTCGCATGAGCCTCGGTGGTGTTCGCGACGAAGCTGAGATTCGCGGCCACCGTCGGACCTACATCGGCTCGATGCCGGGGAAGGTCATCCAGTCGATGCGCAAGGCGAAGCGGACCAACCCGCTCTTCCTGCTCGACGAGATCGACAAGATGGGTTCTGATTTCCGCGGCGATCCGGCAGCGGCATTGCTTGAGGTTCTTGATCCCGAGCAGAACGCTTCGTTCAACGATCACTATCTTGAGGTCGACTACGATCTCTCGAATGTGATGTTCGTCACGACGGCCAACACGCTGAATATTCCACCGGCTCTTATGGACCGTATGGAGATCATTCGTCTCGCCGGCTACACAGAGGACGAGAAGCTGCAAATCGCCAAGCGGCACTTGCTGCCGCAGCAGCGTCAGTCTCACGGGCTGGAAGAAGGCGAGTGGATTGTCGAAGATAGCGCGTTGCTCGAGATCATCCGTCGTTACACCCGCGAAGCTGGGGTTCGTTCCTTGGAGCGGGAACTAGCTAAGCTGGCCCGCAAGGCGGTGAAGGAGATCCTGACATCGTCAAATACCTCGGTAACGGTGACGGAAGAGAACGTCGGCGATTACCTGGGTGTGACCAAGTACCGTTATGGCCAGGCCGAACTCGAAGATCAGATCGGTATCGTCACGGGATTGGCCTGGACAGAAGTCGGCGGCGAGCTCTTGACCATCGAAGGCATCCGTATGCCCGGTAAAGGCAAGATGAGCGTCACGGGCAACCTGCGCGATGTGATGAAAGAATCGATTCAGGCCGCGAACGCCTACGTGCGGTCGCGTTCGGTCGATTTCGGAATCTCTCCGAAGATCTTTGAAAAGTTCGATATCCACGTACACGTGCCGGAAGGTGCGACGCCGAAAGATGGTCCATCTGCTGGTGTTGCGATGGTGACGGCGATTGTCTCCGTGTTGTCACAGATTCCTGTCCGCAAGGATGTGGCTATGACCGGCGAAATCACGCTCCGTGGTCGCGTGCTGCCGATCGGTGGTCTGAAGGAAAAGCTCCTGGCAGCGCTGCGCGGCGGCATCAAGAAAGTCCTGATCCCAGAGGAAAACGTCAAAGATCTCGCTGACATATCCGATGAGATTAAGACGAAACTTGAAATCGTCCCGGTCTCAAGAGTCGAAGAAGTGCTGAAGCAGGCGCTCGATCGCATGCCTGAGCCGATCACGTGGGATGAGGATGCCCAGCAGGCCGCTACGGTGGCCGAAAAAGGCACTGATAGCACGGACGAACGTCCGGTTGCGCACTGACCTGACGCCAGCGCCAACCGTGCCATAAAGTCAAGGACGCCGCCCCTGGATTGCCTCGGGCGGCGTCTTTATGTTGTCCTATACACCTTATCAGGCCATTTTCCCTGTATTTTCGGGCTTTTCAGCGTGTATTACCTCTTGACGACCGCCTATTTTCAGCGCTTTTTGCGACCTCTGTCACGTACAGATCAAGAAGCACCAGGCGAAGTCATCGGTAATGTCCTGATCGCAATTCGGGTGCAGCGTGAATCAAGGGATTGGAAAGCAATGAGCAAGAAAGACCTCATCGACGCCATCGCCAAAGAATGTGATTTGACCAAGGAGAAGGCGGGCTCGGCTGTCGACGCGATGCTTTCGCACATCAAGTCGTCAATGAAGAAGGGCGAAGAGGTACGCATCCCTGATTTTGGAACCTTCAAGGTAACAAAGCGCGCGGCTCGCGACGGCCGCAATCCGCTTACCGGCGAGACCATCAAGATCAAGGCTTCGAAGGTGGCCAAGTTCACCCCTTCGAAGGGCCTGAAGGATCTGCTCAACTAAGAGCAGGTGCTCGGCATTTGCTGAGAGTACATAATGAAGAGGGGCGCACTACGCCCCTCTTTCGTGTCCCTCCACCTCATAGGAGCGGGACACAAAATCGATTTCTTGTCGCATCGTTCGTATAAGCGGCAATTCGCCCTCATTGCGCGGCTGGCTTCAGCCCGCTAATGTCTGCGGCTCATGTTGTGGGCGGTTAGCTCAGTGGTAGAGCGCCTCGTTTACACCGAGGATGTCGGGAGTTCGACCCTCTCACCGCCCACCATTCTTCCGATTAAGCTACGCTCTTCTTCCCCGCAGGGGCCCGATTTGCGGCTCCTCACGCTCTGTCGATCTGACAGCGGCCCGGGGCCCTCTACGAGCGAATCAATCGGAGAGCTTTATCCCCCCTCTCTGAGCGCACGCACGGAACCAATAGTTTCCCAATGTTGTTCCTGAGGTAACAGGTTTTGCGCGTTGCCTATGCTATCCCGTGGAACCTGCCGTGGGGAGTTTACGCCACGTCAAAGAGCCCGCCACGATCTCTCCACCGAATCACTTGAGAGGTGGACAAGACAGGATTGCCACTGTGTGTGGTGTGGCGGCGTTGGCATGGTGGCGACCTCTACAGCGACCAGGGTAAAGATCAGGAGACGTTCTCATGAGCAACGCAATCGCAGATACGTCGATGGCACAGCGACGCACCCTCGATCTCGTTTCAAAGGCGAACGATAAGCGCGAACTCGACACCAAGGCTGACGCATTGGTCGCAGAATTGCGCAAAGTCCGCGCTAACGTCGATTCCCTTTTGCGCGCCAGCGATCTCGCCAGTTTAAAAGCAGAACGCGACGCTGCTTGAACGTGTGTGAAAAGGCGGTTTCTCCCGCTTGACTTAAGCGTCACGAACACGTACATCCAGCGCTCTGCAACGCAGGCATCAACGAGATGCCGAGCGCAAGGATTGCGGGAGTAGCTCAGTTGGTTAGAGCGCCGGCCTGTCACGCCGGAGGCCGCGGGTTCAAGTCCCGTCTCTCGCGCCATCCTTTCTTTCACTCAGCCCATTTTTGATGTGATGCGCGCCCCCTAATTTGAGGGGGGTGACGTCTACTGTGCCGCGGATAACCTCGCCGGTCTTGTCCCCAGCACAAGAGGCCTCCACGTTAAAAGAATAGGCGCACCCTCGCTGGCGCAGTTGCGCGGGCCTGAAGGCTAAGCTAACACCTGATCGAACAGGCGAACGGCCGTAGCCGCTTCGACCATCCTAGCCCGGTCTAAAAGCTGGGACGCCGCCGTATCCCGGCTGGACGAGGCCAAATGCGGCAAAGGGATCTGACTTCATGACGCAGCTCTTGCTCGAATATCTTCCAATTGCGGTGTTCCTGGCTGTCGCACTCGCGATCGCGTTAGCTATGATGATCGCGCCCTTCATCATCGCGGTGCGCAATCCGGACCCGGAAAAGGTTTCGGCTTACGAATGCGGATTTGATGCGTTCGATGACGCCCGCATGAAGTTCGACGTCCGGTTTTACCTCGTCTGTCTGCTGTTCATCATTTTCGACCTTGAGATCGCCTTTCTGTTCCCGTGGGCGGCGGCCTTCCGCGACATCGGGTTGTTCGGCTTCTGGTCGATGATCATCTTCCTCGCCGTTCTCACGATCGGCTTCATTTACGAATGGAAGAAGGGAGCCCTGGAATGGGATTGATCCTGCCTCCTGAGTTCGTCCGTGATACGCCGCGCGAAGGCGCAGGCGGAGCAACCACCGTCGAGCGTGCAGCAGATCCTTTTTTCACCGACATCAACAATGAGCTGGCGGACAAAGGTTTCCTCGTCACGAGCACGGACGATCTGATCAACTGGGCACGTACAGGCTCGCTGATGTGGATGACGTTCGGGCTGGCCTGCTGTGCGGTCGAAATGATGCAGGCATCGATGCCGCGTTATGACGTAGAGCGCTTTGGCTTCGCCCCTCGCGCTTCGCCGCGACAGTCCGACGTGATGATCGTTGCGGGCACGCTGACCAACAAAATGGCGCCGGCACTTCGCAAAGTGTACGATCAGATGCCTGAGCCGCGTTACGTCATTTCCATGGGGTCATGCGCAAACGGCGGTGGCTACTATCACTACTCTTATGCCGTCGTGCGTGGCTGCGATCGGATTGTACCTGTCGATATTTATGTTCCCGGGTGTCCACCGACAGCCGAGGCGCTGGTCTACGGTATCCTGCTGCTGCAACGAAAGATTAGGCGCACGGGTACGATCGCGCGCTAGTTGCTAAAACTAGTCGTCGACGACGACCATGCGACCGACGACATCTGAGAAGTGCGGATGAAAATGGACGAAACCAACGACGATCTGGGCGATTACCTGAACTCCAAGATGGTAACCGCGCTTTTGAGTACGAACGTCGCTTACGGCGAACTCACGATCAATATCGCGCGTGAGCACATCCTGCGTGTCCTCAAGTTTCTGCGCGACGATGCCCGCTGCCGTTTCGAAGTGTTGATCGATATCTGCGGCGTGGACTGGCCAGCGCGCGCTAACCGCTTTGACGTCGTCTACCATCTGCTGTCGCCGCGCAATAATCAGCGCATCCGCGTCAAGCTTGAGGTCAATGAGACAACACCTGTTCTAAGCGCAGTAGAAGTATTCTCCAACGCGGACTGGTACGAGCGCGAAGCTTACGACATGTATGGCATCCTGTTTTCAGGCCATCCAGACCTGCGCCGTCTACTGACGGATTACGGCTTCCAGGGATATCCGATGCGCAAGGATTTCCCGCTGACAGGGTATGTCGAGGTCCGTTACGACGACTCCAAGAAGCGCGTCGTTTATGAGCCTGTGAAGCTCACTCAGGAATTTCGCGCATTCGATTTCGAGAGCCCTTGGGAAGGCACGGAGTACATCCTTCCCGGAGACGAAAAAGCCAGCCAAGCGCCTGGCAATAAGAGCTAGTATCGATGCGGGACACATTGAAGGTCGGCGATCGGGTTCAGTTTGCCTACGAGGTGCCGGCATCGAAAACCGTTCCGGGCCTTTATCCGGAAGCGAAAGAGTTCTCCGCAATGCCAGCGGTCTTCGCCACGGGTTTCATGGTCGGCCTGATGGAATGGACTTGCATGAAAGTTCTTGCCGATCATCTGGACGAAGGCGAGGGAAGCTTGGGGGTTCACATCGACGTGTCGCATTCTGCTGCGACGCTGCCCGGCCAGACGGTCACGGTGGATGCGGAGTGCACGTCGATACAAGGCCGCCGTATTGGCTTTTATGTTCGTGCCCACGACGGAATCGAGACGATCGGCGAGGGGCGGCACGAACGCATCGTTATGGCCTGGAATCGCTTCGAGGCGATTCTGGGTAAGAAGGCGAAAGCCGCAGGCGTCGCGCCACTGGCGCCCGTGAAGGAATGAACGGCGAAGCGGAGTGGATAAGATCCATGAGCGGAACGGAAGCAAGCACAGCGCCAGATGTTGAAAAAACGGGGCGGTGCCTTTGTGGCGCAGTGCAATTCAAAGCGCATATAGGCAAGCCGGAAATTGGCACGTGCCACTGCGTTATGTGCCGGCGCTGGGCGGCCGGCCCGTTCCTCGGTGTCGATACGAGCATGCCGATCGAGATTACGTCGGGCGAAGCAAGCCTCGGCGTCTACCGCTCGTCCGACTGGGGAGAACGCGGTTTTTGCCGCGATTGCGGGGCTTCGCTGTTTTGGCGCACTCAGGACGGTAGCCACGCTGTCATTTCTGTCGGCGCGCTCGACTCGGATGAAGGCTTGGTTTTCAAGACCGAAGTCTTTATCGACCAAAAGCCTCCCTATTATGAGTTCGCCAACGACACCGAAAAGATGACCGGCGCAGAGCTTTTCGCGCTATTCACCGGTGACGCAACAAACGATTGAGACGCATAAATGGCTGAAACCGAACTGCGCCAATTCAACATCAATTTTGGTCCGCAGCACCCTGCCGCGCACGGCGTGCTCCGGCTCGTTCTGGAGCTGGACGGCGAAGTGGTCGAGCGCGTTGACCCGCATATCGGACTCTTGCATCGCGGTACCGAAAAGCTGATCGAGCATAAGACGTACCTTCAGGCGATCGGGTATTTCGATCGCCTTGACTACGTTGCCCCGATGAATCAGGAGCACGCTTTCTGCCTCGCGGCCGAACGCCTCCTTGAACTCACCATTCCTCCGCGCGCGAGCTACATTCGTGTCCTGTATTCGGAGATCGGCCGCATCCTGTCCCATCTCCTGAACGTCACAACACAGGCCATGGACGTCGGTGCGCTGACGCCTCCACTTTGGGGCTTTGAAGAGCGCGAAAAGTTGATGGTGTTTTATGAGCGAGCTTCGGGCAGCCGTATGCACGCAAAATACTTCCGGATCGGCGGGGTTCACCAGGATCTGCCGCCAGAGTTGATCGACGATATCTACGATTGGTGTGATCCGTTCCTGAAGGTCTGCGACGATATCGAAGGCCTGCTGACAGACAACCGGATCTTCAAGCAGCGGAACGTAGATATTGGCGTCGTGGACCTGGACGATTGCTTCGATCGCGGCTTCTCAGGCGTAATGGTACGCGGGTCCGGCGCAGCGTGGGACCTACGCAAATCCCAGCCGTACGAGCGCTATGAGGAATTCGACTTCGACATTCCCGTAGGCAAAAACGGCGATTGTTACGACCGCTATCTGATCCGCATGCGCGAGATGCACGAGTCGGTGCGCATCATGAAGCAAGCCTGCGAGAAACTGCGTTCGCCCGAAGGGGCTGGGCCGCATGTCGCCGATGACAAAAAGGTGGTGCCGCCTAAGCGCCCGGAAATGAAGCGCTCGATGGAAGCCCTCATCCATCACTTCAAGCTCTACACCGAAGGTCATCGTGTACCCGAAGGCGAGGTCTACGCCTGCGTCGAAGCTCCGAAGGGCGAGTTCGGCGTGTATATCGTGTCAGATGGGTCCAATAAGCCCTATCGCTGCAAAATCCGGGCGCCGGGCTTCCCGCATCTGGCGGCCATGGATTTCATGAACCGAGGCCATATGCTTGCAGACGTATCGGCCATTCTGGGCTCTCTCGACATCGTCTTCGGCGAAATCGACCGTTAGCAGATGTAGGGGGGGCCAGCATTGCGCACGCCCTGCTCTTCCGCCATCCTTCACCCGGCACACGTGAAGGGAATGGCCCGATGCTGACAAGACGCAAACCTATTGTGGCCCTGGCGGTCATTGCCGGGGCTCTCCTGACGTTAATTGGCATCCGCTTCCTTCTAGTGCCCGATAGCGCGGCCAAAACCTTTGGGCTAACCCCGGCAATGGCGGGCGCTCAACTCCACGCCATTATTGGTCTGCGGGACATCTGGCTCGGAGCACTTGCCATCGCTTTCGCCCTGCTTGGCCAGTGGCGTGCGTTGGCCTTGTGGTTTTTGTTCGGTGTCCTGGTCTGCTGGGCCGACGCGGCCATCGTGGCGACGTCCGGAGGTCCACGGCTGGCCATCGCCTTCCATACGGGCTCAGGCGTCTTTTGCCTGGTTTTAGGCGTGGCCGCATGGCGTCTGTCCAACAAGGAAGCGCACGCCGGCTAGCGATCACACTGGCGCCTTCCACGATAAGTTGGCAAAAACGCCTAACTGCTGAATTTGGCAGAGTGTTTGGCTATACTACGTGACCTGTGCGCAGAACGAGCGCAGCCGTGAGTTTGTGTGAGGACCGATCAGATGATCGACGGCCTGTTTCTCCTTGCCCTGTTTGCCGTGGGCCTGGGCCTGAGCCTTGCCACCTACCGGCTTATTGCCACCCATTACGGCTGGCCCATGGGCGCGGTACATGTCTCGCAACCGCTGATACCCATAACGATCGGCACAGTGGCGCTGTTACTGGGCGTCACCTTCGCTGCAACGCGCGCAACGGAGGGAGGCTGGATTATCCTTGGTTGTGGCCTGTTGCTGGCCGCCTTCTGGACCGGCTTCTTACGTGTCGGATCCCAAATAGCGCTCTTTCTGGTGCCGGCAGCAGCACTACTCCTTGTGTTGGGTTGGCTTGGCAGCGTTTAACGTGAAACAATGTGGCAGGCTGGCGAGCCGCAATCATGCGTGTGACGCTGTGGCACGTGGTCTCTTGGTAGAGGGCGGGCGGGCGATTACATCCCTAGGGGACCTCACCCTGCCTCTTGCGTTGCAGCGCGGCACACCTTAGAGCCTTATCGGCATTAACTGCGCCGCTGGGCCGAAACGGCTGAAACGTGGTAGGCGCGGATGTTTGAGAAGTTCCGAAGAGGGCGCGGCGACACTAGGTTTGGTCGACGCGTGTGCGCACGGGTATGATGACGGCAAGGCGGCCGGATACCGTACGCTGGCAATCGATGAAGGAGCCCCGATGGCCGTCCGACGCTTAGACCCCGTTCAGCCAGCTTCATTCGAGTTTAATAAAGAGAACCTTGCCTGGGCCAAGGAGACCATCTCCAAGTACCCGGAAGGCAAGCAGGCGTCCGCGGTTATTCCGCTTTTGTGGCGCGCTCAGGAACAGCACGAGAACTGGCTGCCGGAGCCGGCTATCCGTTACGTCGCGGAAATGCTCGGTATGGCCTACATCCGCGTCTACGAGGTTGCGACGTTCTACACGATGTTCCACCTCTCGCCGGTTGGAACAACGGCGCATCTCCAGGTGTGCGGTACGACACCGTGCATGCTGCGGGGGGCTGAGGCTCTCATGGAAGTATGCAAACAGCGTATTTCCCCGACACAAAATACGCTGACAGCGGATGGTCGCTTTTCGTGGGAAGAGGTCGAATGCCTGGGCTCGTGCGCGAACGCGCCGATGCTGCAGATCTTCAAGGACACCTATGAAGACCTCACTCCGGAACTGCTTGAACATCTGTTGGATAGCTTTGCTGCTGGAAATCCTCCGAAACCGGGGTCGCAGATTGGCCGCACGGCTTCGTGCCCAGCAGGTGGTCCAACAACTTTGAAGGATGTTGCGCACGTCATGACGCAGCGCAGGAATGTTTCTGACGGCAATATTGGCGAAGGAACGAAGAACTAAGGTAGGCCGGTCGCGCCCCTAGACGCGATCACCGTTCGCCGCAAGCCGAGACGATACCGGGAGCGAATACAAGCGATGCTCGCAGACAAGGACCGAATCTTTACAAACCTGTACGGCTTCCACGATGCCGGGCTTGCCGGCGCACGGGAGCGCGGCGGCTGGGACGGGACCAAGGCCTTTATCGATAAAGGGCACGATTGGATCATCGATCAGGTCAAGGACTCAGGCCTGCGTGGTCGCGGCGGTGCGGGCTTTCCAACGGGGCTTAAATGGTCGTTCATGCCCAAGAGCGATCCACGGCCGTCTTACCTCGTCATCAATGCCGACGAATCTGAGCCCGGCTCCTGCAAGGACCGCGAGATTACGCGGCATGATCCGCATCTACTCATTGAAGGCGCGCTCCTGGCCTCCTTCGCGATGCGCGCGCACAAGTGCTTCATCTATTTTCGTGGCGAATACATTCGCGAACGTGAGCGGTTTCAAGCTGCGGTGGATGAAGCGTACGAGGCACGACTGATCGGCAAGAATAACATTCACGGCTGGGATTTTGACCTCGTCGTGCATCACGGCGCGGGGGCTTATATCTGCGGCGAAGAAACCGCGATGCTCGAAAGCCTGGAAGGCAAGAAGGGCCAGCCGCGTCTGAAGCCTCCCTTCCCGGCAGGTTGCGGCCTCTACGGCGCGCCGACGACGGTCAACAACGTCGAGTCGATCGCGGTTGTGCCGGAAATCCTCCGCCGAGGCGCGACCTGGTTTTCTTCGCTGGGTAAGCCGAATAACACCGGCACCAAGCTGTTCCAGATTTCCGGTCACGTCGAACGGCCTTGCGTCGTCGAAGAGGAAATGGGCATTCCGCTTCGCGAACTCCTAGAGAAACACGCTGGCGGTGTGCGTGGCGGCTGGAAGAACCTGAAGGCTGTGATCCCCGGCGGATCGTCAGTCCCTCTCGTGCCTGCGGATCTGTGTGAAGATCTGACCATGGACTTCGACGCCTTGATGAAGGTGAAGTCTGGTCTCGGCACCGCTGCCGTCATTGTGATGGACCAGTCCACCGATGTGATCAAAGCGATTTCCCGCATCTCGTATTTCTACAAACACGAGAGTTGTGGCCAGTGCACGCCTTGTCGCGAAGGCACAGGCTGGATGTGGCGCGTGATGGAGCGGTTGGTAAAGGGCGAGGCTCAAAAACGCGAGATTGATCTCCTGCTCGATGTCACGAAGCAGGTTGAAGGCCACACCATTTGCGCGCTGGGTGATGCTGCCGCTTGGCCCATCCAGGGCTTGATTCGCCACTTCCGCCACGAAATAGAGGCGCGTATCGACGCCAATCAAGCTGCGATGAGCGAGGCTGCCGAATAAGGGTTCAGCGCGATACGTCTGTCGGCGGAGTTGGGTGGATCGCATCGCCGAAACATGGGTAGGAGCCCGGTTACGCTCGATTATGCAATGGACGGACGAAGGCATTGTCATCGCGGTCCGTGCGCACGGTGAGACGGCGGCGGTCGCGGAGCTATTCAGCCGCTCCCATGGGCGCCATCTCGGTCTCGTCCATGGCGGCCGCTCTCGTCGGTTACGCCCCGTGCTGCAAATCGGCAATCACGTCGATGCAACCTGGAAGGCCCGTCTGGCGGATCAGTTGGGCCATATGCAAATCGAACTGCGTCGGGGCTTTGCCGCAACGGCCATGTCTGACCCCGGCTCGCTCGCCGCGCTGTCATCCCTCTGTACGCTGCTGCACCTGATGCCGGAGCGCGACCCTCACCCCAATCTCTATGAGATCACTCTCTTTGTTCTAGGCTTCCTCGACGACGATAGCGTTTGGCCTGCCTTGATGGTGCGGTGGGAATTGGCACTGCTCGATGAAATGGGGTTCGGCTTGGACCTCACAGCTTGTGCTGCAACCGGCATCAATGATGATCTGATCTACGTCTCGCCTAAGTCGGGCCGCGCGGTATCCGCGTCCGCTGGCGAACCCTATCGCGACAAGCTTCTGGCGCTCCCGGCCTTCCTGATCAAGGGGCGAAAAGTACCCGTTACATCCGAGGATGTGCGTGCCGGCTTGGCGCTGACTGGGCATTTTCTGCAAACGCGCGTCTTCGCACCAAGGGACGCTAAGGTGCCGGATGTGCGCCACCGCATGGTTGAATTGATTGAGCGGCGCGCGCAGGCCGAGGCGTAACAGACCAGCAGGTGATCAACGTCCGCTCACGGGTTCGATCTCGATGCGAATCTGGCCGGAGCGATCCTGGCTCAGGCGATAGGATTGCCCATCGGCGGCCGTATAACGACTCTGGACCTTCCCTGCACTTTTTCCTGCGATATCAAAGGCGATGACGCCTGGTTCGCAGGTTTTATGCTGCACGGAGTATCCCGGTCCGATTTCGTGCGTTTCGCCGCCGAATGTGTAGTCAACGCTCTGTCGGGCACGGTTGGAAATGCGAAACGCGTACATCTCGGATGTAGGCCGACCGAAAAGCTGCACGGAGACGTATTTCGGATGCTTATCGGGGACGCGCGTGACGGCGACACCGATTTCCTTGACGTAGGGAGCAAGCAGGTTCTTGCGATGCGAAGGAGATTTGATCCATCCCTCCACAGCTTGGTTCGCGAGGGCGGAAGTGGTGAAGCCGCGGCTATCGAGCGCCATCGCGAGATTCTCTGCGATCTGGCAGTAGGTATAGCCCGCCGCTTCAGCCCGAGCCGATGGCTGTCGGCCATCGGCATCGTGCGCGAAGGTGTTGGTGCGGCTCAAATATTCCGCATAGGCCCGGGCCGCCTTGTCTAAAGCTGCGTTGCGGTGGACCGCACCTAGCGAATTTTTGGCGCGGTAGGCATTGGTCATCTCGATAATTTGGACTTCAACCGCCGGAACATCCGGAGCAACGGGTGTCATGTGGACCGTCTCTCGATTGGGGGAGCGTGACGCATTGTTATGCTCGCCTGTTGCGGCAAGACTTTGTAAAATAACCGAAGTGCGCCGTTTGCAGCGCGCAGCCCTTCAATTAAGTGTGTTTCTGCAACCTGTGGCGTTGCAGCACTTGAGCCGGCAGGTCCGGCGCAGTAACCGATCTCCATGAGCCAAAAACCGATTCTACCCGACGACAGTCCGATCGAGCCCGTAAACCTGCGCGATGCGCTCGAAGAGCGTTATCTCGCCTACGCGCTCTCAACCATTATGGGCCGAGCGCTGCCAGATGTGCGCGACGGTCTCAAACCTGTGCATCGGCGTATTCTCTATGCGATGCGCGAGCTGAAGCTCGACCCGGATTCTGGCTACAAGAAGTGTGCGAAGATTGTCGGCGAAGTGATGGGTAACTATCACCCGCACGGCGACCAGGCGATCTATGATGCGCTCGTCCGTCTCGCGCAGGACTTTGCCGTGCGCTACCCGATGGTCGACGGCCAGGGCAACTTCGGCAATATAGACGGCGATAACGCGGCGGCGATGCGTTACACCGAGAGCCGTCTGACCGAGACCGCAACGCTGCTGCTGGACGGCATCGATGACGATACGGTTGATTTCCGTCCGACCTACGACGGCACGAATAATGAACCCGTCGTTCTCCCGGCTGCGTTCCCCAATTTGCTCGCGAACGGCTCCTCCGGAATTGCTGTGGGCATGGCGACCAACATTCCTCCGCACAATGCCGAGGAACTCTGCAACGCACTCCTGCATCTGATCAAGCATCCCAACGCCACGATCGAGAAGCTCGTCGAGTATATTCCAGGACCCGACTTCCCGACGGGTGGCGTCATAGTCGAGCCTCGTGAGCAGATTCTTGAGGCCTATCGCACGGGACGGGGTGGGTTCCGGCTGCGCGCCAAGTGGGAGCGAGAAGACCTCGGCCGCGGCGGCTATCAGATCGTCATTACAGAGGTGCCCTACCAGGTTCAGAAGTCGAAGCTCGTGGAGCGAATTGCCGAACTGATGAGTGAGCGCAAGCTGCCGCTCTTGGGCGATGTGCGTGACGAGTCGGCGGAAGAGATCAGGCTCGTGCTGGAGCCCAAAACCCGCACGGTGGATCACATCCTGCTTATGGAGAGCCTGTTCAAGCTCACCGAGCTCGAAATCCGCTTCGGGCTCAACATGAACGTTCTGTCCGGCGGACAGATTCCCAACGTTCTGTCCTTGCGCGATGTGCTCTGGCAATGGCTTGAACATCGCATTGAAGTGTTGGTCCGGCGGTCGAACCATCGCTTGCAGAAGATCGAGCACCGCCTCGAGGTACTCGCGGGCTATCTGATCGCATTCCTGAACATCGACGAGGTCATCCGTATCGTTCGCTTCGAGGACCAACCGAAGGCGAAACTGATCGAGACCTTCGAGCTTACCGATGTGCAGGCCGAAGCCATTCTGAACCTCCGCTTGCGGGCTCTCTCCAAGCTTGAAGAAATCCAGATCCGTGCCGAGCACGACAAGCTGTCGGCGGAACGCGATAGCCTAAAGGCGTTGCTCGCCTCAGAAGATCTGCAGTGGACCAAAGTTGCCGAAGAGATCAAGGAGACGCGCGAGCGCTATTCGAAAAAAACTGACCTCGGACGTCGGCGCTCTTCGTTCGCGGAAACGCCCACCATTGAGGTCGATCTGGATCAGGCGTTTGTCGAGAAGGAGCCCGTCACCGTCATCCTCAGCGAAAAGGGCTGGGTGCGGACTCTGAAGGGCCATGTTGACGACCTGAGTAAGCTGGACTTCAAGCAGGGCGATAAGCTCAAGCGGGCCTTCCACGCGCACACCACCGACAAGATTTTGATGTTCGCGACCAACGGTAAATTCTTCACGCTGGAAGCAAGCCAGTTGCCCGGCGGACGCGGACACGGTGAGCCGGTCCGTCTTATGGTCGATTTTGAGGATAATCACGACATCGTCACTGCGTTTGTCTATCAGCCGGGACGCCGTTTGCTCGTCGCGTCTACGGCGGGTTACGGATTCATTGTGCCCGAGGATGAAGTCGTCGCCGCAACCCGCAAGGGCAAGCAGGTGCTGAATGTCAGCGAGCCGGATGAGGCGAAGCTTGTTGTTCCTGTCGAAGGCGACCGGATTGCAACGGTTGGAGATAACCGCAGGCTTCTCATTTTTGAAACGCAGGAAGTCAATGAGATGACGCGCGGCAAGGGCGTGATCCTGCAGCGGTTCCGTGATGGTGGTCTCTCAGATGTTAAGGCTTTCGATGCCGAGACGGGCCTGACCTGGGTCGACAGCGCCAACCGCACGTTCACGATGTCGCTGGATGATCTCGCTGATTGGGTCGGGGCGCGGGCGCAGGCTGGCCGCACGGTGCCGCCGAGGTTCCCGCGGTCCAACTCCTTCGGTCCAGCGTTCGGCTAGCGTGCTTTCGGAAAAGTGGGAACCGGTTTTCCGATAAGAAGCACGTTCAAACCAGAGCGTGCTTTCGGAAAAGTGGGAACCGGTTTTCCGATAAGAAGCACGGCGCAACAAAGCCAGTCCGTCCGGATGCCTGGCGTACCAAATGCCTGCCGGGCGCTCTTCCGGTAGGCGTCACTTGAATACCGCAGCGGTGTGGCTTTCAACACCCATCTGCTGGAACAGCCGCGTCCCATGCCTTGAACTTGGCTCACAACTAAGTCATGGGTATCGTTCGATTGGGCATTGATAGGCTGGGAAAGACCCCTGATGGGGAAGTGGGCACTCATCCTTTTTGCGTTATTTTTGATGCTTGTCCGGACCCCGGCACAGGCTCAGGAGACGAATTGCGCGCGCGGTGATTTTGAAGCTGTGGTTGATGACGCCGCTTCCGCCCTGCGCGATCTGAACAATGCAAATCGGCCTGTATTTCAGGAAAAGCTACGCGAGCTGAAAGAGAAAAACGGGTGGGATCATGATCAGTTCATGGTCGCAGCCGCACCGTTCGTTCGCGACGACACCATTGCGGTCTACGATACAAAATCGCAGGATCTGCTCGCGGCGATCGCGACGTTGGGGCAGGAAGGCGCAGAAGCGAGCACGCCCGATTGCGCAGTGCTTTCCGAACTCAAAGCCAGGATGACAGTGCTGGTCGAAACGCAGACCGAAAAATGGAAATACATGTTCTCAAAACTTGAGACAGCTTTGAAGAAATAGCCGACACGGAGCTGCGTTAAACGCGCCTCTGAATAATTTCTCACCCTACGGCCTTTACTTTGCCGACTTCTCTGTTTAGAAGCCCGCGCCATTGCCAATCATTTTTTCTACTGTTGTGAGAACCCCATGCGCGAAGCCCAACGAGATTTACTCGACACGCCAGTAATTGGCGCGTGGCAGCTTGCGCGCGTCATTGGCGATTATTTGCCAACGCTCGACCTCGGCTTCTGAGCCGAACTTCGTTGCCTTCGATGACGACAGGCACGTTCCCCGCATGAGCGTGGAGCGCGAGCAGGTACGACGTACGTGATTTCCGGCTGATTTGGCCAGAGTGCTTCCGGAAAAGTGGACACCGGTTTTCCGAGAGGAAGCACGGCCAGAGCAAGAGAGTGCTTCCGGAAAAGTGGACACCGGTTTTCCGAGAGGAAGCACGGCCAAACCTGAACCACGAAGGGCCTCATCTAAGCCCTGAGCGTTTCCGGCTGCGCCATTGCACGTGCGTCTGATGCAGCAGGACTTAAAGACCATGGCACAGACGCTTCAAAAGAACGAAGCCATTGAACGGCAGATCCGGCGATACCACCCGAGCTTTCGCCGTCGTGTGCGCCAATACGCTGGCCTGTCTCCCCGCCTCGCGGACCTCGTGACGAGCTTCCCCGCGGCGGTGGTGGCGATCGTCTCTCCTGAGCTCAATGCGAGCGCCAGGGGAACGGCTACGCGTATGGCCAAGGACGGTGAGAGCCTGCGTGAGGTCTCTCGTGTGCTGGGCGTACCGTATTGGGCACGGCGTCTGCCTCCGGAAGTTCTGGCGCAGCCGTTGAACGCCTTGCCGGTGGGTTCGAATTTCGAGGGACGCATGGCGCAACTCGTGCCGAAGAACCCGGAAGCGGCTAGGCGTTGGTTGCAGTGGGTGCAGTTTGGTCATTGCGCGGCGAACTCCGAGTTCGCCATGTGGCTGGCCAGCCAGAAGTTCTTCCAGCGCGAACTGGGCCTCGGATTTCCGCTCCTGCCGCTTGCCGCTTACGCTTGGTACTCCGGTGTCGAGGAAGGCGCGGCACGCGAGTTGATCGATGAACCGTGGAACCGTCGCATGCCGTTCAGCGTCGCTGCGACCGCCACGATCGCATGGATCGAAAAGATCGTGGCGTGCTTCGAGGCTCCGCGTATCAGACGGCGTGGTCCTGGGCGTTACAGCCGTCAGCGGGTGCGAAATGGCTATCGCGTGGTACCGCTTCGCACGGCGGCCCAGCTGCACCAAGAGGGCAGTATCATGAACCACTGCGTGGCGACTTATGCCGCGCTAGTGGCACAGGGTGTCTGCACGATCCTCTCGGTTCGCGTCCAGGATAAGCGCGTGGCTACGGTTGAGATTCGACCACGGGGCACGCCTGGGGGTGGCTATGCCATCGTTCAGCTTCAGGGGCCGGGAAACACCCGGGTCTCTGAGCAGATCTGGCGTGCCGTCTTGGAGTGGCTCGCGGTCCAACCGGCAGACCCGCATGCCATGCTCGGGGTGGGCGACGAGTTCGTTATCTCGCCCGAGCGGTGGGAAAGGATCTGGCGGCCCTACGTGACGGCGAAGGGCGTGATAGGGCTCTCGGCGGAAGCTGCGACCTTGAACAGGCTGCGTCGCGACGCCGACGCCTTGCAGCAGATCATCGCCTCTAGCTCGCGGTGATCGACACCAAAAATAGGCAGAGCCCGACGGAAAACGTTGGGCTCTGCTGTTTGCGTTCGTAGCGCAGCGCGATTAGGGACAGCGCAGTTCGTGCACCGAAAAGAGTCGGTCGGGGTCCGTCCAAACCTTATCGGGGGACCATCCTGCTTTCCGAGCCAACGCCTGGAACCCTTCAATCGTATATTTGTGCGAATGCTCCGTATGGATGCGTTCGCCCTTTTTGAAATGAATGTCGTGCCCTAAAACACGCACCGTCTGAGAACGTGCGCTGACGAGGTGCATGTCGATGCGGCCATGTTCAGAGTCGTAGGTGGCAGAATGCTCAAAACGATCAGGATCGAAGTGCGTGCCAAGAGCTCGATTAGCGTGCATCAGGACGTTGCGGTTGAACGCCGCTGTGACGCCGGCCTCATCGTTATAGGCTGCGAGCAAGCGCTTTTCGTCTTTCCGGAGATCCGCCCCGATGATCAGTCGACCCTCAGGTGAAAGAACGCGGCGCATTGTTTTGAGAAGGTCGATCGCAGCGTCAGGCTCCAGATTACCGATCGTAGAGCCTGGGAAGAAGCCGAGCAGAGAGCGCTTCGCCAGATCCGGATCAAGTTTCACAGGACGGCTGAAGTCGGCTGCAATCGGGCGAACAGCGATACGCGGGAATTTTTTGGAAAGCCGGGCTTTCGCTTCCGCCAACGCATCATGTGAAATATCGATCGGCACATACGCGTGAAGTTTATCGAGTGCCGTTAGCAGGAGTTCGGTCTTGAGGCTCGAACCCGATCCAAACTCGATAAGGACCGCACCCGATGGTGTGCCTTGCGCAATCTCGGGCGCGCAGGCGCGTAAAATCGCGGTCTCCGTCCGCGTCGGATAGTATTCGGGCTGCCGCGTGATTTCCTCGAACAACTCGCTGCCACGCCCATCGTAAAAGAAGCGGCAGGGAATCGATTTCTTCTTCTTGGACAATCCGGCGAGCAGCGCCTGCGCGAAATCATTATCGCGCTGGGTTGATGAAACCTCGAAATCATCCTGGAGATTGTCGTCGATCTCTTCAAACATTATCACGCATCCTCCGCGAGCCTTAGGCCCATGAATTGCCAACGCTGGTGGGGGTAAAAGAAATTGCGATACGTAATGCGCGAATGCCCGTCAGGCGTAACGCATGATGCGCCGCGCAGCACGTGCTGCGAGCACATGAACTTGCCATTGTATTCGCCAACAGCACCGGGCGGCGGACGGTAGCCCGGGTAAGGTAGGTAAGCGCTCCCCGTCCACTCCCACACGTCGCCCATCATTTGTTGGACGCGGTCCACCGGAGCATCGGCACTAGCCGGGCAAGGGCGAAGCGTGCCGCTACCAAGCGTATTAGCGGGATTGTTTGCGGCATCGGTTGTCTGTGCAGCGCGCTCCCATTCAAATTCGCTCGGGAGGCGCTTTCCTGCCCAGCGAGCGAAAGCATCAGCCTCATAATAGCTGACGTGACTTACGGGTGCCGCTGGATTGAGTGGGACGAGACCGTGCAGAGTCATTTGCCGCCAGCCGTCAGCCGTTTCCTCCCAGTAGCCAGGTGCCTGCCAGCCATTTGATTTGACTGCGCCCCAGCCGTCCGCAAGCCATAAGAGCGGGTTAACGTAGCCGCCATCCTCGATGAATTCGAGCCATTCGCTGTTACTGACACAGCGATGCGCAAGCTTGAATGGACGGATCAGTTCGTCGTGGCGGGGCAGTTCGTTATCGTAGGAGAAACTCTGTCCGTCATGGCCCACCTCTTTGATGCCACCATCGAAAGAAATCCAACGTGTCTCTGAGGCGAGACTGTTGGCTTCTGTTACGAGCGTCAGAGGTTGATAAGCGGGACGCAGAGGCTGAGCCGCGAAAAGGCTGAGGATGTCAGTTAAGAGCAATTCTTGGTGCTGTTGCTCGTGATTGATTCCGAGCTCGATCAATTCCTTAACTTCGGGGGCAAGAGAGCCCTCGTCACTCATAAGCCCCATGAGCGCTTCATCGACGTGGCTTCGATAGCGGCGAACTTCTTCCGCCGAGGGGCGGGTCAGCAATCCGCGGTGCGCACGAGGATGTCGGGGGCCTTGCGTTTCGTAGTAGGAATTGAAGCAGTACTCAAACCGATCGGAAAATGGCTGGTAGCCTGGCATGTGGTTGCGCAACACAAACGCTTCATAAAACCAAGTCGTATGCGCGAGATGCCATTTCGTCGGGCTGGCATCATCCATGGCCTGCACAGTCTGATCTTCGTCCGTGAGTGGCCGGGCCAATGTGAGGGAGAGCTCTCGGCTTGCGTGAAGCCGTTCTCCTAGGGAGACGGACGTATCGGAAAAGCGATGGCGTTGCGCCGAATCCTCGGGGGACGCTGGCATGAAAAAAAGTCCCTTCTTGGAGTAGCTATGAACGGATTGGGAGGCTAAGCGCCGACGTCATGCGTCAACGCGCGATAGACCGGAATGGTTCACCGGCAAACGATGCGCGCCAATACGAACAGACCGTCTGTATCGAGAAAAGGGCGAGAACGCCTTTTTCTTGTTCACAATAGGTTGAGGCTGGAAATGTCCGTGAGACGGTAGAGACTTATGGATTAGCGGCGGGGCGATAAGGGAAGCCATCCCTGGGGCGTGAGATGCTCCTGCGGCTGGAAACGCATTTTGTAAGACATCTTCCGAGACCCTGCGATCCAGTACCCGAGATAAAGATAAGGTAGGCCAAGACGCCGGGCCCGATCGATGTGATCGAGGATCATGTAGGAGCCGAGACTGCGGCTCTGTGCGTCAGGATCAAAGTAGCTATACACCATAGAAATCCCGTCAGACAGCCGGTCACAAAGTGCCATAGCCATCAACGGCCAGTCGGACACTTGAGTTGAACTGAGAGGATCCTCGGGCTTGAGGCGATACTCCGTGCAGAACGTGTCAACAACGCTGTCTTCGACCATCATCGCGTAGTCGAGGACGGTCATGTCAGCCATCCCTCCATCGCCATGCCGCGTATCGATGTACTGCCGGAACAAGCGGTATTGCTCGCTCGTAGAAACCGGTGCAACGCAACGAGAAGCGAGGTCGCGGTTGCGGTCTACGATGCGCCGCATCGAACGGCCCTGAGCAAATTCATCGACCAGGACGCGCACGGAAACACATGCGTTGCAGCCGTCACAGTAAGGCATGTACGCGATATTCTGACTGCGCCGGAAACCGCCCTTCAAGAGATTGTCGATCAGGCCTGGCGATTTATCGCGAGTGAGATGCGTGAAAAGCTTCCGCTCCAGCCGGCCAGGCAGGTAAGGGCAGGGCTGGGGTGAGGTAATGTAGAACTCGGGAAACGTTTTACCTTGTTCCGACATCTGTATCCCTCGACAGCCGGCTGGACCACCGGCGTGTGCCGCCGTCACGATAAACGGAGGCAAATGATGATCTTATGTGAACCGCTGGGCTGATCAAGCCACTTGCGGTACTGCGCGGCCGCCCTGCAGTGCGAAGGGTTTCGCAGATCTGAATAAATGTCGTGTGCGCGGTAAAGACTGGACATGCGCTCGTATTGAGCCGGTTTCAAGGAAACAAGGCATCTCCCGACGCACACATTCAAAGGCGATGAAACCAGGTGGCACACTGTGCAAGCACAGCAAAACGCAACCGGCTGCTATTCGAAAGTATTAGGCCTGCGATCGCGGGGCAGGTTCAAAAATTACCAACGACGCGCCCGATCGTGGGGATAAGGCCGTCAGCCTCTTCAAGATTCGGATCGATGGCGGCATGCGTCAGCCACGCTAGACTGCCAAGAGAAACAACTAAAATAATAATACCAAGAAGGGCGCGCTTAAGCGCCCACACGAGACCGAATTTAGGTGCCCCGAAACCAGCCTCGGCGGCTTGTTCGGGAATCGAACCCATGCTCATGACAAATGCCCCAAAGAAAAGGCCAACACCGGCCTTCAAACGCATCCTGGGGCACTGCTGAACCCCGAGGGTTAACTATAGGCTTTTGATGGAAGAGGTTGGGTTTCTGGTCAATAGGCCGAAAGCGTTTCTGTGCGTTTCGCAGAGCGCCGTTGCTGCCTGATCACGATCCCTGAATATACCAAACAATGCATTTATGACGACGCCCTCAGGAGACATCGCGCCATTGATGTACCATGGCGATTGTGGCTGGGAGATCTACCTTGCCTGTAGCCAGAACGGGGATCGCCGGGACGACCAAAATCATCTTGGGCACCCACAACTCCGGAAAGCCCTGCTCCCGTGCGCAAGCACGCAACTTTTCGGCGGAACTTTCCCGAGCGTCCGTAACCAGCACAAGCTGTTCGCCCTTCCGGACATCCGCCAGGCTCACCACGACGTGCTGCGATTCCGGCCATAGCCCCTGTGCTAGGAGTTCGATCGCAGCGAGCGAAACCATTTCGCCGCCGATCTTCGCAAATCGCCGCGCGCGCCCCTGGATCGATATAAAGCCATCGTCATCTATCCTGACGATATCTCCGGTGTCATGCCATCCGCCTTCGGGAGGAACAACAACACCCGGATTTTCGGCGGCTAAATATCCAGCCATGACATTGGGACCACGAATTCGCAGCCGTCCTCCGTCGGCAAGTCCCGGTACCGGCACGAGGTTGGTTTCAATTTCCGGCAACGCCCGCCCAACGGTGCCGAAACGATTGGTAGCAGGTAAGTTGAACGCGATAACGGGCGCGCATTCAGTTGCGCCATACCCTTCCAAAATCTCAGTTCCGAAAGCAGCCCACCGGCGACGCGTTTCCTCCTTGACGGGTTCCGCCCCAGCAACAACCAAACGGATGCTATCCAGCTCTCCGGGTTCTGCCGCGCGCGCATACCCCAGCAGGAAGGTATCCGTGGCCATCAGAACGGTAGCGCGGCTCGCGTGAATGGCGCGCGCCACTTGCCGATACTGCAATGGATTTGGATACAATACGACTTTCAAACCGTTGAGCAGCGGCATGAGCGTCGCCGCCGTGAGGCCAAAAGAATGAAACATGGGCAGTGGGTTGAGCACGACATCGGCCGTCGAAAGCGCTCCATCCGCATGCGCGAACATTTGGCGAGAGTTGGCCATCAGGTTGGCGTTGGTCAGGACGACGCCTTTCGGCAACCCCTCAGTGCCGGACGTAAAGAGTACCGCGGCAGCTTTTGAGGGACCGCTGCCTTGCCCTTGATGAAACCACCCAGCATACAGACTACGCATCGCCCCAAGAGCTTTATCGAAGAGGCCGATACTTTTTTTCACGTCCTCAAGATAGACGATGCGCACCATCTGGCCGCTGCCGGTCCGCGTTTCGCTTATCGCCTCGATAACGGGTTCAAGTTTGGCCATCTCTACGAACCGGCGCGATGTAACGACAGTCCGTATAAGAGCCGTCTGGGCAGCTGATGTCAGATTGCGCGAACCCGATGTGTAATTGAGAATCGCTGCAACCCGTCCAAAGGCGTTCAGGCCGAATAACGTAATGAGAAAGCCGGAAACGTTGGGGAGCAAAATCCCGATGGCTTCGCCCTGACGAGAGCCTTTACACAGTCGCCGTCCCAGAATCAGGCTGGCGAGAACAAGGCGACTGTAGCTGAGTTTTTGCCCCTCAGAATCCTCAACCGCGATCTTATCGGGTCCGAAAAAATCCCGGCCCGCAAGAAGACCAGCGAACAGCGTGTCAATCTGAGGCTTGGAGACAGGTGAACCGGCCATGCCACGTCTACTTACATGAAGATCCAGTTCGAACGATGTCTGAGAAGTACCATACCGCGCAAGCGCGGACGAAGAAATACCGTCATGCACGACTCATAACTCGATACCGATCCGGGCCGAAGAAACTGCTTCAGAAGAGTGTCATCGGGAATTTTTCCCATGTTTCTCGAAAAGTGATGGCTAACTTTCGAGCAGCTCAGATGCGACCATATAAACTAAGCGTCGCGCAAAAGCACCAATAAGTGATGTAAAAGCATCAATTATCGTGATTGACTGAAAAGGAACATCGCCGAATCACAGATAATGCCTAGCGGATAACCAGATCCTGCCTAAGTTTCTATCTTGTCTAGGATGTCGTTGCAAAGTTAACCTGAAAATATTGGCGAGAATAGATAACAAAAAAAATCCAGGTTGGGAAGTGCGCCTAAGTGGAATGTGCCTGGCTATAGCCGCCGGTCCATCGAGACTTATGGAGCATAACCATGATAGAGATTGTACTATCGGTCTGTTTGATCGCTGAACCCGCGAATTGCAAAGATGTAAACCTAAGTTACATGGCTGGGAGCATCACGCCGTATCAGTGCATGCTTCATGGGCAGAGCGAAATTGCTAGGTGGCAAGAAGGCCACCCCAATTGGCGCGTAGCACGCTGGACGTGTGGACGGGTAAAGCAAACGGCGAAGGCCTGATCTGCTCACCAACTAAGTTCAAGGGTTTCCTGCGGTATTCCCGTCGTTCGGTGCCTCGCGTATATCCATTGGTATCAGTCCATACCAACTAGGATTCGCAATGACGCAAGATCAAGGCGCCCCCAAATTCGCGACGCTGGCCGTACATGCCGGCGCCGCACCAGATCCCTCAACAGGTGCGCGAGCGACGCCGATCTATCAGACGACGTCCTACGTATTCAATGATGCCGAGCATGCCGCGGCATTGTTTGGCCTTGAGGTCTTCGGCAACATCTACACGCGGATTATGAATCCAACACAAGCTGTGCTGGAGGCCCGCATTGCTGCGTTGGAGGATAGTACAGCCGCGCTGGCCGTTGCATCAGGTCACGCTGCCCAGCTTCTCACGTTTCAAACGTTGCTAGAGCCGGGTGATGAGTTCATCGCTGGCCGGCAGCTTTACGGCGGCTCCGTCAACCAATTCAATCACGCCTTCAAAAAGTTTGGATGGAACGTGGTTTGGGCTGATGCTACGGACCCCGCGAGTTTTGCGGCGGCTGTAACGCCTAAGACAAAAGCGATCTTCTGCGAGTCAATTGCAAATCCAGGCGGGATCATCGTCGATCTCCCGGCCATTGCGGCGGTCGCAAAGAAAGCTGGAGTGCCGTTCATTGTCGACAACACTTTGGCGACCCCATACTTGTGCCGCCCCAAGGAACACGGCGCAGATATCATCATCCACTCACTCACGAAGTTTATGGGCGGCCACGGGAACTCAATCGGTGGCGCGCTCGTCGACTGTGGAACCTATGACTGGCTGGGAAGCCGTCATCGTTATGCGACGCTGGTTGAGCCAAATCCCTCATACAATGGCATGCGCCTCGCCGAGACATTCGGCGACTTTGCCTTTGCCATAGCGGCACGCGTAATGGGATTGCGGGATCTGGGTCCGGCGATCTCTCCAATGAATGCGTTTCTCATTCTAACAGGGGTAGAGACGTTGCCTCTGCGCATGCAGCGCCATTGCGAAAATACCCTTGCAGTCGCAGACTGGCTGCAACGCCATCCGAAAGTCGAGTGGGTGAACTACGCGGGGTTGCCCGGCAACAAGTACCACTCGCTACACCACAAGATCTGTCCCAAGGGGGCGGGAGCCGTCTTCACGTTTGGGCTGGCAGGCGGTTACGAGGCTGGCGTGAAGTTTGTTGCGGGGCTGAAGATGTTCAGCCACCTCGCAAACATTGGCGATACCCGCAGCCTTGTGATCCATCCAGCTTCGACTACGCATCGCCAGCTTACGGACGAGCAGCGCGCTGCTGCTGGGGCTGGCGACGATGTCGTGCGGCTCTCAATCGGCATCGAAGACAAGGCTGATATTATCGCGGATCTGGAGCAAGCGCTCGAAGCGGTGTGAGCATTCGGGCTTTGCTGACTGAGGATCATCGCAAGCAAGACAGAGCCCGGTGGGTTAAAAACCCCCGGGCTCAACCGTGTCGGTTTTGGGCGCACCTTTCAGCGGTGGGGTGGACATGAAGCATTGCGGGTTCGGTTTGCCGGGCCTAACCGCACCACGACTAAGCGCGGTTTCCGTTCGGTGTTTGACGCGGTGCCGACCTCGCACGCCAGTTGGTCCTATCCTCCTTGGGCGTCCGACCAGAACACTTCAGGTCATTTTCGAATTCGGATCATCTCAGCTTGCTGGATCGGAGCCCCTGCGCCTTCGCCCATCGTTGGACGTTCGCATCGAATCCTTCTCCCACGATGCTGTCGCAAAGCTCTACGATAGAGCGTGCAAAGACAAACCTTATTCGATCATAGATTTCAAATTTTGATTATTGAGACGCCACGCGAAACTACTGTGTTTGGGCGAGAAGTTGCGCGGCGATAATCTGACCAGGTGGGAGCATTTTCTTAAACCTCCTTCTGTTCGAGACGCTAATCTTGCGCTCGTATTATCTATGTGTCAATGCCGAGGTAGCCTCGCAAGACCCGAGAGTTTTGATTTTTCATTTTTTCGAAAACCGTCACTGGCGATCTTCGTCGTGGTTAACCCGGTATTGAAATCTGAAGCATTAAACTACTCGAACGCCGACTTTCCGTGGACCGATTGACAGGGTGATCTGCGGCTCAAGTCTTGGAGTTTTGGGGAGATTTTTGCGAGGCAGGATATGGAGCGCGTTCTCGGTATCTTATCGATTTTCGCCGGTGTTCTGATTGCTGGAACTTTTCTTTCAACGGGGCTCTCTCAGCCGGACTCGGCAGATGCCATCGGCCGACAACTCGCCCAAAACGGATTTCAGCTACACATTGATCCGATATCGTTTATCGCGGGCGTTTTGGGTGGGGTCGCCCTGTGTCAGTTGGCCAAGATTTGCTGGATAGAGATCCCTCGCCGCGTAGTGAAATGGCTGAACGAGAACATGGGCCACTTCGGCTATATCTGCGCTTGTGGCGCGCTACTGCTCATCCTCATCTACATCTGATGTCGGCTGGTTCCGTCACTCCATTCGCCTGAAAATCAAACGGCCCGGAATTGCTCCCGGGCCGTTGGCGTCTCGAAAGACGAAGATGGTCGAATTAAACAGAGTAGTACATGTCGTACTCGACGGGATGCGGCGTCATCTCGTAACGCATGTTCTCTTCCATCTTCAGCTCGATGTAAGCGTCGATGGTATCGTCCGTGAACACGTTGCCCATCTTGAGGAAGGCGCGGTCCTTGTCGAGGCTGTCCAGAGCTTCGCGTAGGCTGCCGCAAACCGTCGGGATGTTCGCCAGTTCGGCAGGTGGCAGGTCATACAGGTTCTTATCCATCGCATCGCCCGGATGGATCTTGTTCTGAATGCCGTCGAGGCCAGCCATGAGCAACGCAGCGAATGAAAGGTAGGGGTTCGCGGTCGGATCCGGGAAGCGGATTTCGATGCGCTTTGCCTTCGGGCTGGTGGTGTAGGGGATGCGGCATGAAGCGGAGCGGTTGCGAGCCGAGTAGGCCAGCAGCACAGGAGCCTCGTAGCCTGGAACCAATCGCTTGTAAGAGTTGGTCGACGGGTTCGTGAACGCGTTCAGCGCCTTGGCGTGCTTCAGGACACCGCCGATATAGAACAGGCAGGTCTCGGAGAGATCTGCATACTTGTCTCCTGCGAACACCGGCGATCCATTCTTCCAGATCGACTGGTGCACGTGCATGCCCGAGCCGTTGTCGCCGAAGACAGGCTTCGGCATAAAGGTGGCAGTCTTGCCATAAGCCTGCGCCACGTTGTGGATTGCATACTTATAGATCTGCAGATGGTCAGCGATCGTAACGATCGGCGCAAACTGGATGCCGAGCTCGTGCTGAGCCGAAGCAACTTCATGGTGATGCTTCTCAACCTTCACGCCCATTTCGGCCATGACAGAGAGCATTTCAGAACGAATGTCCTGTCCGCTGTCGATGGGAGGTACCGGGAAGTAGCCACCCTTCATGCGTGGACGGTGTCCGAGGTTGCCCATTTCATATTCAGTGCCAGAGTTTGACGGCAATTCGGTGGAGTCTACGCGGAATCCGGTGTTGTAAGGATCGGCGGTGAAGCGCACGTCATCGAACATGAAGAATTCGGCTTCCGGACCGAAGTAGACGGCGTCACCAACGCCGGTCGACATCATGTAGGCTTCGGCCTTCTTTGTAATAGAGCGAGGGTCGCGCTCATAAGGCTCGCCCGTGGAGGGTTCGAGTACGTCGCAGAAGACCGCCAGCGTCGTCTGGGCGAAGAAGGGATCGACATGGGCAGAGGTTGGGTCTGCAATAAGAAGCATGTCGGAGGCTTCGATGCCCTTCCAACCTGCAATGGAGGAGCCGTCGAAAGCATAGCCATCCGTAAACACGCTTTCATCGATGCATGATACATCGGCGGTCACGTGCTGCATCTTGCCCCTCGTATCCGAGAACCGGAAGTCTACGAACTTGACGTCCTTGTCTTTGAGTAACTGAATTACATCACCTGCGGTCTTCATATCGGCTCCCCTGTGAGCGGCTAGTTTTAGGTCATTGATTTGAAGTCTGGCCCCGCTATTGGCGGGGCACCTCGAGGCGCTACTAAATGGCTTCCGCGCCGGTCTCGCCGGTACGAATGCGTATAGCTTCCTCGATCGCGGAAACAAAAATCTTCCCGTCGCCGATGCGGCCAGTTTTCGCGGCTTTCTGGATGGCTTCCACCGCTTTGTCCAGCATCTCGTCAGCAAGCACAACTTCCACCTTCACTTTAGGAAGGAAGTCGACGACGTATTCGGCACCTCTGTAGAGCTCGGTGTGGCCCTTCTGCCGTCCGAAGCCCTTGGCCTCGATTACCGTGATGCCCTGCAGGCCGATTTCCTGCAAAGCTTCCTTCACTTCGTCGAGCTTGAACGGTTTGATAATGGCTTCGATCTTTTTCATGATTTCCTCGGACTTCCCTTCATCTGCCTGTCAGCGTGAACGCGGACGGTAGACCCGCCTTGGTTAGCACGCGGCATGCCAGTTCGTGAGTGACATATAAAGTCATTAGAAAACAATCGCGTAACGACGGAGCGGCGAAATTTAGAGCAGAATGCCGTTATTTGATTGCACAATAATTAGCCGTTCTGCTCAAAAAACGATCGGATTGAAATATCTGACGAGAAGATCCACCACAAAAGGAGCTGGTTCTCAATGCACCAAGGCCTCGAATTACTGACCAACTCCGAAATGGCGGAGGCGGATCGGCTTGCCATCGAACGCGGAGTGCCAGGAACGGCCCTGATGGAAAAAGCAGGTCGGGCGGTGGCGGACGCTGCAGAGCGGCTGGCCGCAGGCGCACCGATCGGCGTTTTCTGCGGACCTGGGAACAACGGCGGAGATGGGTTTGTAGCCGCGCGTTTGCTGCGCGAGCGCGGCTATGAGGTGCGCGTGGCGTTGTTGGGGAGCAGGGATCGCCTGCACGGCGACGCGGCAGTGATGGCGCAGCGCTGGGAGGGAAATGTCGAACCCTGGGGGCCTCAGATTCTCGAAGGAGCTGGGCTCGTTATAGACGCGATCTTCGGTTCCGGTCTCGCCCGACCCCTAACACAAGAAGTCGCCGAGGTGACCGGCGCGATGAATTCCGTCACTCTACCCGTCGTCGCCGTAGACGTTCCCACTGGCCTCGATGGCGGATCAGGACGCGCTTTCGAGGGCACGGTCCAGGCAACGGAAACCGTAACGTTTTTTCGCCGTAAGCCCGGCCATTTGCTTGAGCCGGGTCGTAGCCTTTGCGGGGAGACAAGCGTCGCAGACATCGGAACTCCAAGCGACGTTCTGGAGGAGATTAAACCCCAGGCGTTTGCCAACGCTCCCGATCTCTGGGCGCACGTTTTTCCGCGGCCGAAACCGGGCGGACACAAATATTCTCGCGGACACGCCGTCGTCGTTTCGGGGCAGGCGCATGCAACCGGGGCAGCGCGCCTGGGCGCGCGGGGCGCGCTCCGCATCGGCGCAGGGCTCGTCACTGTCGCGAGCCCGCCTGACGCGATTGCCGTCAATGCCGCGCATCTAACGTCCGTTATGCTGATTCCAACGGAGTTTCCCGACGGCTTCGCGGATGTTCTGGCAGATACCCGCCGCAATGCCGTGCTGATTGGACCCGGCGCGAGCGTCTCGGAGCAAACGAGGCGCACTGTGGAGCTTGCGCTCGTGTCGCAGGCGAGCGTCGTGCTCGATGCCGACGCATTGACTTCGTTTTCTAATCTTCGTGTAGCCTTTTTCGACCAGATCCGGCGACGTCGGCCCGGCTTGGCAACCGTCATGACGCCGCACGAAGGCGAGTTTACGCGCCTCTTTGACAAGGCGCAGACTGTTGTCTCCAAGCTAGAGCGCGCGCGCCGCGCAGCCGTATTGAGCGGCGCGCTGATCATCCTCAAAGGACCTGATACCGTCGTTGCGGCGCCTGATGGACGCGCTGCGATCAATGAAAACGCGCCTCCGTGGTTGGCGACAGCAGGCTCCGGCGATGTGTTGGCGGGATTCGTGACCGGTCTTCTGGCGCAACACATGCCCGCGTTCGAGGCTGCGTGTGCCGCCGTTTGGCTCCACGGCGAATGCGCCAATATGTTCGGACCCGGACTGATCTCAGAAGATTTACCGGAGGTTCTACCGAAAGTGCTGGAGCGGTACGTGTTATGAAGCGAAACGCACATGCTGATTGCCGCAGCTCGGTCACACATCGACGGGCGGGACGTGTTAGCTGTATAAGTTGAAGACGCGTCGCGACTTAACCAACGTGACGCATTCGGTTCGTCAGACGTGTGACCATCTGGATGAGCACCCCGCGATTTATGACAATGTCGGATACCGATAGGTCAGTTGAAAAAAGGGCCGCGACGACGCGGGCGATAACAGCTGCAGTCGTATCTGCAGCTGTGGCGGTCTTGTTTTCAGCTTTGCCGGCGCGTTCGGAAATAAGCGAATTACGCGCCCGCGACGCGGCGATCGCGCTCTCTCGTGGCGATTCGGTTGCTGCCGTTGATCACTACACAGCAATTCTTGCTGAAGAGAACATTCCCGACGACCGGCGGGCAACTCTGCTGAACGATCGAGCGGTCGCCTATGTTCGTCTTGGTAAGACACGCGAGGCGATTGAAGACTACAACAAAGCCGTTGTCCTATTTCCCGAATATGCAGCGGTCTACAATAACCGCGGCAATCTTCTGATGGCGCTTGGGCTCCACGGCGAAGCATTGAAAGATTTCAATCGCGCCATCGCTTTGGCGCCAGGCTATGCTGCGGCCTATAACAATCGTGCCGGAGCCCAGTCGCGTCTCGGTCACGCCGATGATGCGATCCGCGATTACACGCGAGCGATCAAGTTGATGCCATCGAGCCCGGCGCCCCTGGCCGGACGCGGCAAAGCGTATCTGTCTCAAGACCGCCCCCACGCTGCAATCCGCGACTTTTCGCGGGCCGTCGGTGCGGACGCGCGATTCGCGACAGGCTATCGCAACCGCGCCGAAGCCAAAATTGAGGTTGCCCACTACAACGAAGCCATAGAAGACCTTTCCCGGGCCATCGCGTTCGATGTGGCGAACCCCGAGGCTTATCTATTGCGCGGTCATTCCTATCTGGCGATTGGCGACGCACCGGCTGCTGTCACGGATTTCACACGCGTCATCGAGTTGGCGCCCTCCGATACGATCGGGTATGAGGCGCGTGGGCTGGCGAATACAATGGCCGAAGCGTTCGATGCCGCATTTGCGGATCTTAATGAGGCTATCCGCCTCAATCCGCGTTCCGCTACGGCATTTGCGTATCGCGGATTTGCCTATGTTCGGAACGGCCAACCCGACATCGCCCAACGTGATCTCGACGCCGCGGCGGCGTTGGAAAAGGACAACCCCGAAGTCCTCTGGGCATTGGCAGAATCAGAAGAAGCGCAGGGCAGGTCAGAGAAAGCTATCGAGCATTTGCGACGCGCTCTGGCGATCAAACCTGACTTCAAACGCGCGGCCGATTCTCTCCAACGTTTGGGTTTTGTGCTCGCTTCGGCAAGTGACACCCCAGTTAAAGGACTTGGTGGGTTCGGCTGGCAGGTGATCACCAACAGTGGCCGTTTTTACGCTGTGAGCGACAATCACCCCAACATCCGGGTGCCGCTCGAGCCACTCGGAGAAGGTCAACCGCGAATTTTGTCGTGGGAGCTCAAGGACGCACCGTTCCGCGATATTGGTGTGCTGACCTATCATGGCGGCGTGATTGAGGGCCGCGAGAAGCCGGAAGAAGTCGAATTAGCCGCTATTATCGATTTGAAGTCCAATAGTGTGGTGGCTATCGAACCACATCGGCAAGGCAAGGAAGTCTCCAACTGGACGTGGGGAGAGAATGGCCGCGTGACGATCGCAAGCGTTGATGGTGTGACCGACGAATTCACGCTGCGTCAAGTGAGACAGGAGCCGACCGTTTCTCGTTATCGACAGCAAGACCGTGACGAGTCTTCGGATCCGTATTGGGCACCTTGGAACGAAGGCCCGTGGGCGTCTGACCCGTCCCACCGTTCGCGCTCAGCGAGTCGAGCCCGAAAGGCCAAGAAGCCGAAATCATTTTTTCAACTACTGTTCGGCAACTAGACCTGACGCCGGTAGCCTCGGCCAATCGGGAAGGCTTTAGCGAACCGTGTGCTTTACGGCCTCAGACTGCGCAAACACGGTGGCGACAGGCTTTTTTCGCGGTTTCGTCGGGGTAACTTTCGCGTCCCAACCCTCTGTAATCGGAGCCGTTTTTCTTCCCTTGCTGTTTTCTTCCGCGTCCTTGGTCTTCACGTTGTCGACGACCTGTTGGAAACGTTCCGGAGCCATACGCGGTAGAGGTGCGTCGACCACTTCTTCGATTTCGGTTTTGCCAGTCTTGCGATCCAAACTCAGCCTATAGATCTGCGCTTCTTGAGAGGCACACTTGTCGAACGTGTGACGGAAGCAGGCCGACGCGGAGGACGTTGAAAAGACGGTAAGAATGGTAGCAAGAGCAACAGGACTGCTCGCAATGAGTCCAACGATGCGAGCCATGATCGCTTCTCCCTCAAAATTCCGATGTCAAGTTTCCCGAATTTGATCTCCTAACGCTCTGGCAGTTGCGCATGTTCCGGCGCGAAGATCGCGGCTGGGTACAAAACTGCGAAAAAACGAAAAATGCCCCGAAACGCGCGGTCTCGGGGCAGTCAGGCTCTGGGGAACAAGTGGAGCGTCGGCGAGTACCCAGCTCAGCGATCCGTTCGTCAAAACGTTACGATGGGCTAACGCGCTCGCCACTGTGAACTTAAGAATGCAGCAATCGACATTCTGTTCCGTGGGAAACAGGTGCCACCTAAATTTTCAACGCCTTGCATGCGATAGACGGCATTGCTGCAACACTAAGAGTGCGCTGGCTGTGTATGCCATCATGGGGCATCTTGAATTCGCTAGGTCGCGCGGCGCATTATCCCCCACGGGACGTGGCAGCATTTTATCCGGCCACGATATTTTGGGAGCCAGACGTGAGACAGATTTTCATATCCGCCGTAATTTCCATGGCCGCCACTTTGGCGATTTCTGCTCCAGTCTCGGCCGAGCAGTGCCCCGGGAATGACCAAGCGCTTGGCGTTTCACGTACGGTCGAAATAGACACCCAGGGAGGGCCGGGGTTTGGCTTTGCTCAATATAAGATCTACGACTTTCTTGAACCAGGTGAAGTCGTCCTGACATTTGACGACGGACCATGGCCAAATACCACGCCGGCGGTTCTCGACGCTCTGGCCAGCCATTGCACCAAAGCAACATTTTTCATCATCGGAAAACACGCCGTCTGGCATCCGGAAATCCTGAAAAAAGTTGCGGCGGCAGGCCACACCATCGGGACCCATACTTGGTCACACGCAAATCTCTCCAAAGGGAAAATGAAGGGGGATGCCGGGAAAGCTGAAATCGAAAAAGGGATAAGCGCAACGAAGTTCGCACTGGGCGACGCCCCGTCCCCCTTCTTCCGTTTCCCGTTTCTTCAAGACCCGAAGGAAATGGTCAGCTACCTAGCTGAGCGTAACATCGCCATTTTTTCGATGGATCTGGATTCGTTCGATTTCAAGCACCGTAAGCCCGAGGGCGTGATCAAGGCGGTTCTCGATAAGCTCGAGAAGCAGGGCAAGGGCATCATCTTGATGCATGATTTCCAGAAGTCGACGGCAAAGGCGATGCCGGAGCTTTTGAAAAAGCTCAAGGAAAAGGGCTATCGCGTCGTTCACTTGACGGCGAAGGATCGAGTGGTGTCGCTGGAACAGTATGATACGGAGATCGCTAAGGAATTTGCCGGACCCACCGCATCGAGCCGCCCGGTGTCGAGCGTGGTCCGGACAATTACAGGCAACTGACGGCCCCTCCACTGCGTTTTGGGGTCGCTTGGGAATAAACGCGCAAGACGACCCGCGCCGCTTTTAAGTACAAGTCGGCGTTATAATGAGCGCGGATGGGAGAGTTGACGGCAATGAAGAAGTTGCTGCGTGGCGTATGCGGCGGGCTCGCCACCGTTATCTTCGCGCTCGTGTGCATCGTGCCGAGCGCGAGCTCCGCCAATACATGCACGAGAGACGATTTCGCCTCAGCGGTTGATGAGGCGGGTGCGGCGATGCGGTCCTACAATAGCTCTGCCGCGCCGGAACTGTCGGCCAAGCTGCGCCAACTCAAAGCTCGCAAAGGGTGGACGGATGCCGCCTACGAGCAGATGGCGATGGACTATCTGCATGACGCGCGCATCGCGGGCCTCGATCAGAAAGCCAACGATCTCCTTGCCAAGGTCGATGAACTTGGTAGCACCGACGAAAACGTCGCCCCCGACTGTAGCAAGCTCAACGAACTAAAGGCCACGAGCTTGGAATTGCTCGCGGTCATGAAGGCAAAGTCGAAATACATTTTGGGTAAGATTGATGGGGAGTTGAACCCCGCCAAAGCCAAACCCTCCGCCCCACTGGTCGCAGGCGGCGAAACGGGTACGCCTTTGATCGCACCATCTCAGGAGCCAGCTCCGAGGGCTGCTCCGCAACAGCGGACTGCTGAAAAAGCGCCGGCGCCGAAGATGCAGGAGCACGCGGCACCGGCGCCCTGGAACACGACAACGCAATCCGATCCGTCCCACTCGTCCGCCGGGGACACGTCGCGTGTGCCGGACACCGCGTTTCTGGAACGCCGACCGGACGCAAGTGTACCCGGATACACGCAAGAAAATTTGCCGCCGGCGGGACTTCCACCGGATGCCTTCGAAAATCCGGATGATGGTTACACGATTGAAGAAATTCGCGATGCGAGCCGTGGTTTTTTCGGGTCTATCTCTGCGAACTTGGCAGCAGTTATCGAGCACACGTTCCGGAACTGGGGGCGTCCGACAGCCTACGTTCTGGGAACCGAGGGCGGGGGCGCTCTGCTCGCCGGACTACGCTACGGCAAGGGAATGCTTTATCTGCGAACGGGCGGAACTCAGACGGTGCACTGGCACGGTCCCTCGCTCGGCTATGACTTCGGCGCAGAGTCCTCGCGGACCATGTTCCTCATCTACAACATGCACGATCCGTCAAAGTTGTTCCGCAGGTACATCGGCGTTGATGGCTCGGCCTATTTGGTCGGCGGCGTTGGCGTCACCCTACTGAAGGGCGGACCGACGATCATGGCGCCGATCCGAACCGGTTTAGGTCTCCGCGTCGGCGCCAATGTCGGCTACGTCCGCTTTACGTCTGAACCGACGTGGAACCCGTTCTGATCGCCCTCTAGTACCCGTAGGAATAGGTTCGGGAGCCGTAGCGCGGTTTGTAGTAACGCGGCGTCGGATCGCCGGGCCAAACGTAGCCCTGAGACGGCGCGCGGTAGACTTGCCGCGACGCGGAACGCCGTGCCTGCCTGCCGGCTGAGGCGGAGGGACTGGCAGAACTCCATGTCGATTTAGCCTGCCGCGTGGTGCTCGGCCGTTTCGCGACAGAGGCCGGGGCAACGCCACTTAGCGAGATGCGCGTGCGGGCTTTTCCGTGTTTCTCAACGAGTTTGTAAAATGTCTTTGCATGCGATGGCGCCAAACGGATGCAGCCATGGGAAGCCGGGCGGCCAAGAGCGCCCGTGGCATAGGTCGCGTGGATTGCGTAGCCGTGATGGAAGAAGACCGAATGCGGCATCGGCGCGTTGTCATACTTCTTGGAGTAGTGCATGCGCGTCATCCATTGCGGCTTATAGGTGCCCGTCGGCGTCCGGTAGCCTTCGCGGCCCGACGAGATCGGCCAGCTATGGATGACTTCGCCATGCGAGGATACGGTCATGCGCTGTCTTGAAAGGTTGATGGCCACCTTGAGGCTTGGGGGCAGCGGCTTGATATCCGCTGGCTTTGGCGCTGGCGGAGTAATGACCGCCGTAACCGCATTACTCTCGGCGGAAGACTTGCCCGAGGGAGCAGGTGGGTCCTCTGAAATGGACAGACCGCTACCGGGTGCAACGTTCGCGACAACCTGTTCTGCCGCATCTGAAACGCCGCAACCCAAAGTGACGAGCGCGACATAGGCGCAGGCGAACTTCCGCATCATTAATCTCCAACTCGGGTACAACGCTGAAGTGATTACGATGTCGGGTTCTGAGGATTTATTAAATTGAGAAGTGATCTGATGGAAAAGCTTTGTCCATAAGAATCAATGGATAATGCGATCTTGCTAAGCGTCTCTTTGCCGGACGCAAGTTAAACGGACGGTAAAGCCCGGATCAGCCTTCATCCTCACGAAGTTCGGGCCGGGCCTGCAGCACCCAATGACGGAAACGTTCGGCTTCGTAGGAGACTGTGCCGCCAAGGCCATGCAAGTCTATGATGCCAC
This sequence comes from Filomicrobium sp., assembly GCF_025698805.1. Lineage (NCBI taxonomy): Bacteria > Pseudomonadati > Pseudomonadota > Alphaproteobacteria > Hyphomicrobiales > Hyphomicrobiaceae > Filomicrobium > Filomicrobium sp. The sequence continues at coordinate 263,951 of NZ_JAILWT010000003.1, read as the reverse complement.
GGACGATCAGTTCGATGGCTTCGGTTTCAAGATCACGCCCAGCCATAAGCCAGTCGTCGCGTTGCCCATAGCGTATGAGATCCCGCAGCGTGTCCATCGGCTCCGGATTTTCGCGCGGATGCGAATGGCGTTCGAGCGCCAACGCTTCCTTTAAGGAAAGATGTCCCTCTTTGGCGCGGACAATGTGAGCGAGAATATTATCGGCCGCTGTCGCGAGCGCGATCGACGGCAGAGGAGAATGGTAGTCGAGCAGAACGCGTATGGACCAGTCGAGAAGTTCGCCAGCGGCATCGATCGTGGTGATTTTCCGATGCTCGCTCATCTACGCACTGACGCCTCACTCGGCTGCCTGCCGCCTTGTCCGTCTCCCGGAAGAAGTCTTGCGCTTCGGAGCGGGCTTTTTTGCGTCGCTATCCGGCGGTTTGGCTGGTGTCTTGCCGCGCCGCTGCAGAAGATCCTTCAGATATCTTCCTGTGTAACTCGCATCTTCCGCCGCTACAACTTCCGGAGTCCCGGTTACGACGATACGCCCGCCCCCGTCGCCACCTTCCGGGCCGAGGTCGATGATCCAGTCCGCAGTCTTGATCACCTCCAGATTGTGCTCGATGACGGCGACGGTGTTGCCGGCGTCAACGAGTTCATGGAGAACTTCCAAAAGCTTGGCGACGTCGTGGAAATGCAGCCCGGTTGTAGGCTCGTCGAGGATATAAAGCGTTCGACCCGTGGCACGCTTGGAAAGTTCCTTGGCGAGTTTAACGCGTTGGGCTTCGCCGCCGGATAGTGTCGTCGCCTGTTGACCGACCCTGATGTAGCCCAATCCAACGCGGGTCAGCGTCTCGAGCTTGTCGCGGATTGACGGCACCGCCTTGAAGAACTCGGCACCCTCTTCGACGGTCATGTCGAGAACGTCGGCAATCGATTTATCGCGGAAGCGCACTTCAAGCGTTTCTCGATTATAGCGCTTGCCGTTGCACTGGTCGCACGTGACGTAGACGTCCGGAAGGAAGTGCATCTCGATTTTGATAACGCCGTCGCCCTGGCACGCTTCGCAGCGTCCGCCCTTCACGTTGAAGGAAAAGCGGCCAGGCGCGTACCCGCGGGCCTTGGCCTCCGGCAAATTGGCGTACCATTCGCGGATGGGTGTGAATGCGCCCGTATACGTCGCCGGGTTCGATCTTGGTGTCCGCCCAATCGGTGACTGATCGATGTCGATCACCTTGTCGAGATGTTCGAGGCCAACGATACGGTCATGTTCACCAGGGTTGTCTCGCGCGCCGTTGAGGCGTCGGGCAACGGCCTTGTAAATCGTATCGATCAGGAGGGTGGACTTGCCGCCACCCGAAACGCCCGTGATGCACACAAACAGGCCGAGCGGAATTTCTGCCGTGACGTTCTGCAGATTGTTGGAACGCGCACCGACGACGGAAAGCGTCCGTCCCTTTTGCGGCTGACGCCTCACCGAAGGTACGGGGACGTTACGCACCCCAGTCAGATACTGGCCGGTTAGGCTGGATTTTGAAGCCTTGATTTCATCCGGCGTGCCTTGTGCAACGATCTCGCCGCCATGCACGCCGGCTCCGGGACCCATATCAACGACATGGTCGGCGCTGAGGATGGCATCCTCGTCATGCTCAACCACGAGCACCGTATTGCCCAGATCGCGCAGATGTTTCAGCGTCACCAAAAGCCGGTCGTTATCGCGTTGATGCAAGCCGATCGACGGTTCGTCGAGGACATAAAGCACGCCCGTAAGTCCGGAACCAATTTGGCTCGCGAGCCGGATACGCTGGCTCTCACCGCCCGATAGAGTTCCGGAATTACGAGACAGCGTGAGATATTCGAGACCGACGTCATTGAGAAAACGCAACCGCTCGGTGATCTCCTTGAGAATGCGTCCGGCGATTTCGTTTTGCTTCTTTGTCAGCTTTTCGGGCAGCGTCGAGAACCACTCATCCGCAGCCTTCACGGACATCTCGACGGTCTCACCGATGTGCAGTCCAGCGATCTTGACCGCTAGGGCTTGCGGCTTGAGACGATACCCGCCGCAGGCTTCGCACGGATGCGCGCCTTGATACCGCGACAGCTCTTCGCGAACCCAATCGGACTCCGTCTCCCGCCAGCGCCGCTCGATATTGCCGATGACGCCCTCAAATGGTTTCTCGGTTTTGTAGCGCCGGACCCCGTCTTCGTAGATGAACGCGATTTCCTCTTCGCCAGAGCCGAAGAGGATGGCTAGCTGTACGTGCTTAGGCAGCCGCTCCCACGGTGTGCGCATCGACACCCCGTAGTGCTTGGCGAGAGCATCCAGCGTTTGCTCGTAATAAGGTGACGTCGCGCCTGTCTTGGCCCATGGGTAGACAGCGCCATCGGCCAGAGAAAGCGTTGCGTCAGGCACAACGAGGTCAGGCTCGAATTGCAGTTCCGTACCGAGACCATCACACACGGGACAAGCACCCGCAGGCGCGTTGAACGAAAACAAACGTGGCTCGATCTCGTCAATCGTGAAACCGGACACGGGACAAGCAAAGCGTGCGGAGAAGACAACGCGTTCGTGCGTTTCGTTCTTATTACGAAGGATGCCGGTGTCCTTGTCCTTACCTGCGGCCTTGCCTTCCGCACCACCGGATTTTTCAGCTGAGAGAGGTTTATCGGCAAATTCCGCAATCGCGATGCCATCAGCAAGATCGAGCGCGGTTTCAAAACTGTCCGCGAGCCGCGACGCCATATCGGGCCGCACGACCACGCGATCCACGACGACGTCGATGTCGTGTTTGTATTTCTTGTCGAGAGCGGGCGCGTCCGGGATCTCATAGAAAGTCCCGTCGATCTTGACCCGCTGGAAGCCCTTCTTCTGAAGTTCGGCGAGCTCTTTGCGGTATTCGCCTTTTCGCCCGCGCACGATCGGCGCCAGCAGATAAAGACGGGTCCCTGCCTCTAGCGCCAACACCCGGTCCACCATCTGGCTGACCGTCTGGCTCTCAATGGGTAAGCCCGTCGCCGGAGAATGCGGGACACCCACCCGCGCAAACAGCAAACGCAGATAGTCGTAGATCTCGGTTACGGTGCCGACAGTCGAGCGCGGGTTCTTCGAAGTCGTCTTTTGCTCAATCGAGATGGCGGGAGACAGACCATCAATGTGATCGACGTCGGGTTTCTGCATCATCTGCAAAAACTGGCGCGCATAGGCTGACAGGCTTTCGACGTAACGGCGTTGGCCTTCCGCGTAGATGGTGTCGAACGCGAGAGACGATTTGCCCGAGCCGGATAGTCCCGTAAACACGACGAGAGAGTCGCGCGGGATCGTGAGGTCGACGTTCTTCAGGTTGTGCTCACGCGCGCCACGCACGTGAATGACGCCAGCCATAGGCTGAGGCGTCAGAGCGCCCCCGGTCTTACGTTGTTTTGCCATGCCAACCAGTTAGCCGAACCCGCGCGGGGCGGCAATCAGACTTGTGTGATTTGAGGGAATCCGCCGGCTCCACGCGCAGCGCGAAAACGCCGCAGCCTCGCAGGACGCGTGCAACTCTGATGTGATCTGCAAACCTCGAGATTTTGTGACCCGTCGGCCACGCCGCTGAACATAAGTGGGTATCGGTTGCCGCCTCTTCCAGTCTCCAAAAGCCCCAAAATAAGCGGATGCGCGAAGGCATTCCATCTCTGGACACACGCCGTGCGCGGAGAATTCCGTTGTCATGCGGGAGCTAACGGATAATATCACAAACTATGTTGGGGGATACGGCGTGAAAGTGCTGCGCAAACAACGTTGGCTATTTATCTGGGGAGTGCTCGCTCTGGCGGTGCAGCTCACCTGGGCGGCTGGCCACGTGCACCTTCACAATGCGAGCAATGGTGCCCTTGGCGTTGCCGGCTTCGATAAGCTGCACACCGCAAATCACTTAGAGCACGCACATGACGAGGGCCCCTCAACGGGGGCGCATAATCCTAGCGATCACCACCCCGCCGATCACCCCGACTGCCCGACGTGCTGGACCAAGGCGCTTGCAGGTGCCCTCACGTTACCGGCCTTTCCGGTCATCGCGTTGCGGCGACCTCTACAGCATATCGCGAGGCCGTCACAGACGACAGCACTCCCGACCTTTCCCATCCCGCATGGCTTCCACGCGCGCGCACCTCCTACCCTCGTGAGTTAGTCCGCGCGGCGCGCATCTGGCGTCCCGGACCAGCAACGGCTGCGCCCGCCTTCCTGCCAGGTAAGGCGCTTTGGCGCGTCCGACAAATCCAAAAATTCGAATGCCATGTATCAGGGGGCAGTTCCATGAAACGCGCGCCGACCCTAAAGCCATGCCGTGTTCTGACGGCGGCTGCAGCGTTGTTATCTTCTACGTCCATTTCCTCATCCCAAGCTCAGGAAGCACCGACAGGTGATGTCGTTGAACTCCCAGCCGTCGTTGTCACGACGCCAAGTCCGGTAAAGAAAAATCCGAAGAAGCCCACATCTACACAATCGTCATTAAGCTCACCGGGAGCAGCACCTCCAGTGCCTGCCACCCCACAGCCTTTTGTTACGACTCCGGGAACATTGGTCGTTGTCGAAGACGCATTTGTTCCAGTGACCGTAGCTACCGAGCGCGAGATTATCGCCCAGCAAGGCGCAACCATCGCCGATACGCTGCAGACCAAGCCCGGCATAAGCGCCACCAACTTTGCTGCCGGTGCCAGCCGACCCATCATCCGCGGCCTCGACAGCTATCGCGTCCGGGTGCAGGAAAATGGTATCGGCGCGCATGACGTCGCCGCCATATCGGAGGACCACGCGGTCCCCATCGATCCGTTCGCGGCGGACCGCGTCGAAGTCGTGCGTGGCCCGGCGACTCTGCGCTATGGAAGCCAAGCTATCGGCGGCGTTGTCTCAGTAGAAAACGAACGCATCCCCACCTTCATGCCGCGCAATGGGTTCAGTGGCGAGATCAGGGGCGGTCTGACGTCCGTCGACGAAGGACGCGATGGCGCATTCAAGGCCACAGCTGGTGCCAACGGTATTGTCATCCATGCCGATGGCTTCAAGCGTAAAACCGATGACTACGACACGCCCAACGGTCGTCAGGCTAACACTTTCGTCGATAGCGAGGGGCTCGCAGCTGGCACATCTTACGTCTGGTCAGATGGTTTCGTCGGCGTATCCTTCGCGCGGATTAATAGCTTTTATGGCATTCCCGGAGAGGAAGCAGAAGAAGGCGTCAACCCGCGTATCGATCTCACCCAGGATAGATTTCAGGCCAAGGGAGAATGGCGCGTGCGCGACAGCGCGATCGAGGCCATTCGGTTTTGGTTCGGCGCGTCGGATTACGCGCACGAAGAATTGGCCATCCACGATCCCGATCATGAGTCCGAGTACGAGGTCGGCTCACTCTTCACCAATAAGGAGCAGGAGGCTCGCGTCGAAATTCAGCATGTGCCCGTCGGCACCGTGCTGGGACGGATGAGCGGTGCCATCGGCGTGCATTGGGGCAACCGAAAAACGCGTGGTCAAAGCTTCGAAGGGGAATCCCTCCTTGAACCCGCTCACACCAAAAGTCTTGCCGCGTTCTGGTTTGAGGAGTTCGACGTCACGAACCGCCTTCGGTTGCAGGCCGCCGCGCGCATTGAAGGTACGAAGGTCGATGGCACGGGCTGGGAAGAATTCGAGGAAGAGGGGCATGGGTACCATACCCACACCTTCGCGGGAGAGCGCAGCTTCACGCCCGTAAGTGGCGCACTGGGCATACTCTACGAACTTCCCTTCGCGACGGTCGCACGCCTCACGGGGCAATACGTCGAACGTGCCCCGGATGCTGCAGAACTGTTCTCCAAAGGCATGCACGAAGCGACGGGAACCTTCGAAGTCGGCAACCCCTTCCTTGACGTCGAAAAGGCGACAACAATCGAAGCTGGGTTGAAGAAGGCGACGGGTGCCTTTCGGTTCGACGCCTCCGTCTATCACACCCGCTACAACGGCTTCATCTACCGGCAGGACACGGGGCTCGAATGTGATCCCGAGCCGCACGCCGGACACTTCCACTGCGATCCTGCAGGGCATGGCGGCGGTCATGGTCATGACCACGCTTTTGACCTGATGTTCTTTAAGCAGCGGGATGCGACATTCACTGGTGCGGAAATTGCCGGCCAATACGATGTTGCGCCCATCTGGAACGGCGTGTGGGGTATCGATGGGCAGTATGACTTCGTTCGGGCGCGTTTCTCCAATGGCGAAAACGTTCCGCGCATCCCTCCGCACCGCCTCGGTGGTGGCCTCTACTATCAGGATGCAAATTGGTTCGCGCGCGCCGGTGTTCTGCACGCCTTCGACCAGAACCAGTTTGCAGACGGAGAAATAGCAACACCGGGCTACACGTTAGTGTCCGCCGAACTGAGCTACACGGCGGAACTCGACGTGAATAGCGGCTTTGGCAAAACAGTGACGATCGGTGTGAAAGGCGAGAACCTTGCCGACGATGAGGTGCTCAACCACGCTTCCTTCAAGCGTCGCGAAAATGTTCTACTTCCAGGCGCAAGCGTGCGGGTATTCGGTAGCATCAAGCTGAACTGAACCTAGGGTAAGGGTGGGTTCGCACAACAGAGCCCGCCCTTGCCGCTGAGAGCCAAGGGGGCGCGCAGCTTGATCGCTGGGAGAACACTCGGCTATCCTCGCGGTCGGCCAGACGCAGCCGGCCGCCCGCGGCGCTTCACGCGCTCAAGGTGAATGCGTCCACGAGACCACCGTCATATCCCTGCCGGAAGGCGTTTGATGGCGAACGGGTCAGCAATGCGGGCACTGACAAGTCCTGTTCGTCGCAAACGGAAGGATAATGACGTGCGTACGTTTCAAGACGCCAAGGTAATGGCGAAGGCTCTGCGCGAAGAGGTTGCCACCCGGGACCTGGAAATTTCACACAGCACAGCCCTGGAGATCGTCGCCCGCCAATTTGGCCTCGCGAACTGGAATATTCTGGCTGCGAAGATAGAGGCCGAGAAGAATGACGGCGGACGAGGCGAAGCGGTAGCGATCCGGTCTGCCATTCCAATTTTCCGAATATTCTCCGTCGAAAAAGCCTTCGAGTTCTACAGGGACTTTCTCGGCTTCACCGCCGATTGGGAACATCGCTTCGGAAACAATTTTCCGCTCTATGCGCAGGTCTCTCGCAGCGGCTTGACGCTTCACTTGAGCGAACATGCCGGTGACGCCAGCCCCGGCGCACGGGCCTTCGTCAATATATCCGGCATCGAGGCCCTGCATGCTGAACTCAATGCCAAGGACTACCGGTATATGAAGCCCGCCATCGAGACCCAGCCATGGGGCCGGGAACTCACGGTTACAGACCCCTTCAGCAACCGGATTACATTCTGCGAACCACAGGACTAACACACTCGTTGCAGCAGCGTTACGGTGCCGCGAGTTAGCCCACGTTGACCGATTTCACGTTCGCGAATTTGATCTCGGGATGACGCTCCTGCGTGGACGACAGGTTATAAATGGACGGCGCTAAATAAACGTAGTCGCCGTCCAGATCCTGCGCGATCGTGGACCGATAGCGTTCGAGGAATTTCTTGAGTGCGGCGGCATCGTCCGACGAAAACCAGCGGACCGTGTCGCAAGGCGCAGCCTCAAACGCGATCGGGAGGCCGTACTCTTCCGTCAAACGGTCACCAAGAACGTCCAGCTGCAGAGCCCCGATCACGCCGACGACGGGCTGCGAGCCATCCACCGGGTTGAAGAGCTGGACGACACCTTCTTCCGCCATCTCCCGCAACGCGTCTTTGAGCTTCTTCGCACGGATCGCGTCATTGAGGTGAATACGGCGCAGGATTTCCGGGGCAAAGCTGGGGATGCCGAGGAAGGTGATGTCTTCGCCTTCCGTCAACGCGTCCCCGATCCGCAGCACACCGCGGTTGGGCACGCCGACGACATCGCCCGCGTAGGCTTCCTCCGCTAGCGATCGGTCTTGAGCGAAGAAAAACTGCGGCGCGCTGAGTGCCATCGTCTTGCCGGTGCGAACCAGCTTGACCTTCATGCCGCGCGTGAGCCGCCCCGAGCAAACCCGCATGAACGCCATGCGGTCCCGGTGGTTCGGGTCCATGTTCGCCTGGATCTTGAAAATGATCCCGGTCATCCGGTCCTCGGCAGCTTCAACGGTTCGCGTTGCGGCCTTCTGATTGCGCGGCGGCGGGGCGTAGGACACCAACGCGTCAAGGAGATCGCGGACGCCGAAATTGCGCAGGGCGCTGCCGAAGTATACCGGCGTCAACGTCCCCTCGCGGAACGCCTTGAGATCGAAGCTGCCGCAGGCGTCTTGCACGAGGGACACTTCTTCGCGCCAGGGACCAACTTCCTCCGGCTCCATTAGCGTATCGATAATCGGATCGTCCGGGCCGGACACGGGCTGTCCCGCCGGGTCCTGATCGATGTAGCGAATACGAGGTGTCGCGAGGTCATAGGTGCCACGGAAGCGGCGGCCTTTGCCAATCGGCCAGACCATCGGCGCGGTATCGAGCGCCAGCGTCTTCTCGATCTCATCGAGCAGTTCGAGCGGCTCCTGCGCTTCGCGGTCCAGTTTGTTGATGAAGGTGATGATGGGGATGTCACGGAGTCGGCAGATCTCGAATAGCTTCAACGTCCGAGATTCGATACCGCGTGCCGCGTCGATCACCATGATCGCTGAGTCAACGGCCGTCAGAGTGCGATACGTATGGTCGGAGAAGTCCTCGTGGCCGGGTGTGTCGAGCAGATTGAAGACGGTATCCTGATATTCGAACGTCATCACCGAAGTCACGACCGAGATGCCGCGCGAACGCTCGATCGCCATCCAATCGGACCGCGTGTTGCGTTTGTCCTTCTTCGCCTTAACCTGCCCCGCAAGCTGAATGGCGCCGCCGAACAACAGCAACTTTTCGGTCAGCGTTGTTTTACCGGCGTCAGGGTGCGCGATGATCGCGAAGGTGCGCCGCCGCGAAATCTCGTGCGCCAGCTTCCCAGGCTTGCCCTGGGCTGGCGCATCTGCGGCGGGTTTAAGCTCATCGGTGGCGGTCTTGTCGTCCATAGGCTCTGTTCAGCAATTCGAATTAGCCCGCCCCTATAGCATCGTTCGGGCGGGCGTGTGGTTGTACATTTCAAAAAAATCAGGCGCATAGCGCGCCCGGCGGGCTGAAGCTACGCGGCATCATACCTGTTGACGAAGCCGGTCAGGATCGCCAGAGGGTTGCCCCATGCGCACTGACCTCTTCGATTTCGAGCTACCCGAAGACCTCATAGCCCTCCGACCGCTGTCGCCGCGCGACGCGTCCCGGCTGTTGGTTGTGAAGCCGGGCGAGCCGCCCGCCGACCGTATGTTCTGCGACCTGCCCAGTCTTCTGCGGCCGGGAGACTGCCTCGTCTTTAACGATACTCGTGTCGTTCCTGCAGCGTTGCTCGGTCAGCGTATACGTGGGGATCAAGTATCAGAAGTGCACTTCAACCTCCATGCCCGTGTTGACGAACGGCACTGGCGGGCATTCGCACGTCCAGCGAAGCGTTTGGCGGACGGGGACCGCATCCGCTTCGTGAAGTCCGCGGGAGAAACCGATGCCACACCTTTGGAGGCAACGGTGAAGGCTAAGGGCGAAGGGGGGGAAGTAACGCTTGCTTTCGACCAGGCTGGGCCGGATTTGGATTCAGCCATTGCCCTGGTTGGGCAGATGCCGCTTCCGCCTTATATCGCGGCCCGCCGCGCGGCGGATGATACTGATCGCGTGAACTACCAAACGATCTATGCAACCCGAGAGGGTGCTGTGGCCGCCCCCACGGCCGGTTTGCATTTCACGCAAGAGCTTCTGTCCGCCCTCTACGATAAGGGCATGTGCTCCCAATTCGTCACGCTTCACGTGGGTGCGGGCACGTTCCTGCCGGTAAAGGTTGAGAACACCGAAGACCACCGCATGCATGCCGAATGGGGAGAGGTGTCCTCCGAGGTCGCTGCGGCGCTTAATGCTGTGAAAAGCAACGGAGGCCGGATTGTTGCGGTCGGCACGACGGCCTTGCGCCTCTTGGAGAGCGCGGCAGACGATCACGGCATCATCCAGACGTTTTCCGGAGACACTGACATCTTCATCACACCCGGCTACCGTTTCAAGGCCGTCGATATTCTTTTAACGAACTTTCACCTGCCAAAGTCGACCCTGTTCATGCTGGTCTGTGCTCTCGCAGGGACGGACACAATGACAAAAGCCTATGCCCATGCGGTGGCCGAGCGCTATCGCTTTTACTCTTATGGGGATGCATCTCTGTTGTTCCGCGCAGAGTAAGTAAAAAGCGGCAGGCGGTATTCGAGCAAGAAACGGCGATATGCAACATACGACTTCGAAATTTGAATTCCGCCTCTTGGCCCAAAGCGGTGCTGCGAGACGTGGCGAGATCCTGACGCCGCGCGGCGTCATTCGTACACCTGCATTCATGCCTGTCGGGACGACCGCCACCGTGAAGGCGCTTTACACTGATCAGGTCAAGGCTGCCGGCGCCGATATCATTCTCGGCAACACATACCACCTGATGCTGCGTCCTGGCGCCGAGCGGATCCACCGCCTCGGCGGCTTGCATAGCTTTATGCGCTGGGAAGGCCCGATCCTGACTGACTCAGGCGGTTTCCAGGTGATGAGCCTAGCGACGATCCGAAAAATCACGGAGGCCGGGGCGGAATTCTCGTCCCATATCGATGGGGCTCGCCACATGCTTAGCCCTGAACGCTCAATCGAGATCCAGTGCCTGCTTGGCTCAGACATCCAGATGCAGTTCGACGAATGTATCGAACTTCCCGCCGAACGGTCCGAGGTTGAGCGCGCGATGCAGCTGTCCTTGCGCTGGGCGGAGCGATCGAAGTCCGCATTCGAAGAGGCACGAGACAACGGTTTAGCCGGTGACGGTCAGGCCTTGTTTGCGATCGTCCAGGGCGGCACCGATGCGGCTCTGAGGCGGGTTTCCGCTGAGGCTTTAGTCGACATGGATTTCCCGGGATACGCCATTGGCGGCCTTGCTGTTGGGGAAGGTCATGAACTCATGTTGAGCACTTTGGAGGCAACGCTACCGTTCCTTCCCAAGGCAAAGCCACGGTACTTGATGGGCGTAGGCACGCCGCTCGACCTGATTGAGGCGGTTGCCCGTGGTGTCGATATGTTCGATTGCGTGATGCCGACCCGCAATGGTCGCCATGGGCTGGCCTTCACCTGGAACGGTCGTGTCAATCTGCGCAACGCCCGCCATGCTGAGGACACGTCCCCACTCGATCCTGAAAGCAGCTGCCCGGCAGCGCGCGACTATTCTCGCGCTTACCTCCACCATTTGGTCAAATCTGGCGAATACCTCGGGGCGATGCTGATTTCATGGGCCAACACCTGGTTCTATCAGGAGCTGATGCAAGCTATGCGCGACGCGATCAGCGAGGGTCGTTTCGACGAATGGGCGGCCGAAACCAAAGCGCGGCTCGGGGAGACACCCTCAAAGGGCACAGCATAGCGCCTGCGCGCATGTGATATGTTCCACCATGAGGATCGAGCTGTTACAGGTGGGCAGCCGGGGGCAACAGCCACAGCGGGAACCGGTTTCAAGAGGATCTGCAATCGAGGACGAAGCATGGTTGGGCGTTTGCGAAATCTGGCTCTAGCGCTTCTAGCAGCAGCCAGTTTGCTCCAGATCACGGTCACGCAGTCAAGGGCTGAGACGTTTGTCCTCGACCGCGATCACACTGAGGTGCGGGCGTCGTGGGATCATTTGGGGATCTCTCGGCAATCCGCCAATTTCAACGACGTGATTGGTCGCGTAGAGTTCTCGCCCGACCGGCCGGAGCAAAGCAGTGTCGATATAACCATTAAGGTGGCCAGCATCTCCACCGGGGTGCCCGCGCTCGACAAGCATTTGAAAGAAACCACGGACTTCTTCGACGTCAACAAGTACCCAAATATCACATTTCGCAGCCGCAGCGTCGCGATGACCAGCGCCAAGAGCGCGAACATCGAAGGCGATTTGACGATTAACGGCATTACGAAGCCGGTGACCCTGAGCGCTGTTTGGAACTTTCTGGGCGAACACCCGCTGGCGAACGTCAATCCCGTTTACAAGGATGTCCAGGCCGCAGGCTTCTCGGCAAGAACGCAAATTTTGCGCTCTGAATGGGGAATTTCGCGTACTATTCCTCTGGTCTCGGACGAAATACGCATCACGATTGAGGTCGAGATGCTTAAGCGGCCCTGATAGACTGGTTTCCAGAAGTAAGGCGACCTACATGTTGCCGACTGGTCACGGCCGGGCAAATTACCTATAAGCCATATGCAGATGGCAATCACACGATAGGGCAGTTGCCGGATGACAAAGCCGGACGGAGCGGGCTTTAGCCGCGCCGACTGGTTTCCGCGTTGCTAATGACGAAGGAGCACACCACCATGGCACCGACATGGACTCCCGATAGCTGGAGGGCGAAGCCAATCCAGCAGGTGCCGGATTACCCCGACGCCGAAGCGTTAAAAGACGTCGAAGCTCAGATTGCGACGTTCCCGCCGCTCGTGTTCGCGGGCGAAGCGCGTGAGCTCAAAAAAAATCTGGCGGAAGTAGCCGCTGGGCGCGGCTTCCTGTTGCAGGGCGGCGATTGTGCTGAGAGCTTTGCCGAGCATGGCGCCGACAACATTCGCGATTTTTTCAGGGTCTTCCTGCAAATGGCGATCGTGCTGACCTATGCCGGAGCTATTCCGGTGGTGAAGGTCGGCCGTCTGGCAGGGCAATTTGCCAAGCCACGATCTTCTCCCGTCGAGAAGCGCGACGGCGAGGAACTGCCCAGCTATCGCGGTGACATCATCAACGGCATGGAGTTCACGCCGGAAGCCCGTATCCCGGATCCGCGCCGTCAACTTATGGCCTATCGGCAAGCAGCTGCGACCCTTAACCTGATCCGCGCCTTCGCACAGGGCGGCTACGCCGACCTTGAGCGCGTGCATCAGTGGAACATGGGCTTTGTGAAGGATTCGCCGCAGGGCCACCGCTACCAGGAAATGGCCGATCGCATCTCCGATTGCCTGACCTTCATGCGTGCGTGCGGCATCAATTCGAGCAACACTTCGCAGCTCCATACGACCAACTTCTACACGAGCCACGAGGCTTTGCTTCTAGGCTACGAGCAGGGTCTGACACGGCTCGATTCAACAAGCGGCGATTGGTACGCGACGTCCGGTCATATGATTTGGATTGGCGACCGGACGCGTCAGCCAGATCATGCGCATGTTGAATACGCGCGCGGGGTGAAGAACCCGATTGGTCTCAAGTGCGGCCCCTCAATGGAGCCGGATGGCTTGCTCAAGCTTCTTGATGTCCTGGATCCGAAAAATGAGCCGGGTCGCATGACGCTTATCTGCCGTTTTGGAGCAGATAAGGTCGAGGCTAATCTGCCCAAGCTCATCCGGGCGATCGAGCGTGAAGGGCGTGTCGTCGTCTGGTCATGCGATCCCATGCACGGAAACACGATTGGCGCCGCCGGTGGGTATAAGACGCGGCCCTTCGATCGCATCCTGCGTGAGGTCGAGGCATTCTTCGCAGTACACGACAGTGAAGGCACCCATGCGGGCGGCATCCATGTCGAAATGACCGGCCAGAATGTCACCGAGTGCACTGGCGGTGCGTCAGCGATCTCGGAGGCCGATCTCTCGGATCGCTATCACACGCATTGCGATCCGCGTTTAAATGCGGACCAATCGTTGGAACTGGCGTTCCTCATCGCGGAGCGCATGCGCCGCAAGAGGGCGAGCGGGCCTGTGCCCGTCGCGGCCAGCGCCTAAAATCGCGCATGACTTCGTGCGCATGAAAAAGCGGCGTCATCATTGAGATGGCGCCGCATGTTTGGATACGCGGTCCGCTTCTTGTTTCGACATCGCGTGATGAACTGGTTCTCCGATGAAGATCGCACTCGCCCAGCTCAACCCGACCGTCGGAGACATTGCCGGCAACGTTGCGCGCGTTCGTGAGGCGCGTGAGAAAGCCGCCGCTATGGAGGCGGATCTCGTCGTATTTCCAGAACTCTTCATATCTGGATATCCACCAGAAGATCTGGTTCTCCGGCCATCCTTCCAGACCGCTTGCCGTTCGACAGTCGAAGCGCTGGCGAAGTCCTTAGGAGATGGTCCCGCCGTCCTTCTGGGAACGGTATGGCCGGACGGGGACAAGGTCTACAATGCTGCCGTACTCATCGATGCCGGTGAAGTAGTAGCCGTTCGCTACAAGGTGGATCTTCCCAATTACGGCGTCTTTGACGAAAAGCGCGTGTTTGAGCCGGGCCCCATGCCGGGCCCCATCAATTTCCGCGGAGTGCGGCTCGGCGTTCCGATCTGTGAGGACATTTGGCGCGAAGACGTTGTGGAATGTCTCTCAGAGTGCGGCGCAGAAATACTGATTGTTCCCAATGGTTCTCCGTTCGACTGGAATAAGCCCGACGCGCGGACAAACGTCGTCTTGGCCAGGGTGGTGGAGACCGAGCTTCCGCTGGTTTATCTTAATCAGGTGGGCGGCCAGGACGAATTGGTATTCGATGGCGCCTCCTTCGTGATCAACGCCGACCACAGCCTCGCGGCGCAACTGCCGGGTTGGGAAGAAAGTCTCACTCTGACCGAATGGTCGAAAACCGAAGACGGTTGGGTCTGCGCAAAGGGCGAATTTGCAACCCTCAGCGAAAGAGATGCGGCAGCCTATCAGGCCTGCATGCTTGGCCTTCGCGACTACGTGGACAAAAACCGGTTCCCTGGTGTCGTCCTGGGCATGTCCGGTGGCATTGATTCAGCACTCGTGGCGGCACTTGCCGTCGATGCGCTAGGCGCTGATCGTGTTCACTGCGTGATGTTGCCTTATCGATATACGTCGAAGGCAAGCCTCGAAGACGCCAAAGCCTGCGCTTCAGCCCTGGAGGTACGTTACGACATTGTGCCGGTTGTTGAACCCGTGGAGGCGATGAATGCCTCTCTGGCTCCATTATTTGCAGGCCGTACGCCGGACATCACGGAAGAAAATATTCAAAGTCGTGTCCGTGGCACGCTTCTCATGGCGATTTCCAATAAGCTTGGCAGCATGGTTTTAACCACCGGCAATAAATCCGAGATGTCGGTTGGTTACGCGACGCTTTATGGCGACATGAATGGTGGCTTCAATCCCATAAAGGACCTCTACAAGACGGACGTTTATCGCTTGGCGCGGTGGCGCAACTCTCACACGCCCAAAAGTGGGAGAGGGCCGGGCGGCATCGTGATTCCTGAGCACATTTTGACGAAAGCTCCGAGCGCCGAACTACGTGAGAACCAGACTGATCAGGATAGTCTGCCGCCTTACGATGTTCTTGATGCCATATTGCAAGGTCTGGTTGAGGAGGAGTTGCCCATTAGCGAAATCGTGGCGCAGGGCTTTGATCACGATACCGTTACACGCGTCGAGAACCTCCTCTATATTTCCGAGTACAAACGACGGCAAGCGGCGCCAGGCGTCAAGATTTCTTCGCGCAATTTTGGGCGTGACCGTCGCTACCCGATCACCAACCGTTTCCGCGAGCACTGAGCTCTTTGAGACCGTCCGTTTATAAATCCGTATCGAATATGGAAATCGGTTTTGGTGAATATCTAAAACTTAAAAATAATAAAATGCGGTTCTTGAGATAAGTACTTTGTTAAGCGGATTTTATAGCAATACTATATATGTTGTTGCCGAAGTAACCATTTAGCGCGATCACTCAGCCTCAGGCACGTTACCGGAAAATCAGCGCAGCCGGCACTTTGCGCAGAAGATATTTTCCCTTTGCCACAGAGGGTTCATGGCCGCGTTTATGAGCTCACAGCTCGATTTCATTTATTTCTTTTATGGGCTGGCTTTCCTGCTGTTGGGCGCCGTCAGCGTTACCATTGCGCGTGGACACCGGGGTGGGCCTTGGCTGTTTTTAGCTGCGTTCGGCTTTACTCATGGCGTTGTTGAATGGCTTGATCTGATCGCTTTCACAATATTTGATCATGAGATCTTTACCAGCGCACGTGTGGCGCTTCTCGCTATCTCCTATGCTCTTCTGCTTGAGTTTGCTCGCCTTGAAGGGCAGCGGCTCGGTGCCAAGGTGCCGGGTCCTTGGATCTACGTTCCAGTAGCAATGATCGTAGTTGCCGCTTGGCTCTCAGAGGGCACGGGTATGGCAATTGTGTTCGCGCGGTACACTCTGGCAATTCCAGGTGCAGCGTTGGCTGCTCTCGCATTTGCTTGGAACGCAAATAAAGTGACTGGAGGACAAAAAGTTTGCGGATATGCGGCGGCAGCTGGCTTCTTGACCTACGCGGTTGTAGCAGGACTGGTCGTGCCCGTTGCGCCTGTGTGGCCTGCGTCTGTCGTGAACGAAGATTGGTTCGCAGATATGACGGGGGTTCCCGTTCAGCTCATTCGCGGAGCTGTCGCGTATAGTATCGCACTGTCCATCTGGGGATTATGGGGGGAGAGACTGATCGAGGATCTCTCGACTGGGCGCTATACGACGCACTTCCAAAGGCAAATTGTTGGAACGCTCGCAGCCTTGACAATTGTCTTGTTGTCCGGTTGGGCGCTCACGGAATACTTGGGATCTGTCTATAAAAAGAACACCGAAGCTGAGACAAGTGGCGAACTTGATCTCATTGCGAGCCGCTTTAACGGCGACGCCGCGAGTGTCATCGGAATGGTGCAGGTTGTGGCTGGCGCGCCGGACGTGCAGAAGGCAGTTGTCGGCATCTCCGGAAATGAAAAGCGTATACTGAACTTGGCGGTGGAGGCGACCGGGGCTAAGCTCGGCTACATCATCAATCCCGCTGGACGTATTCTGGCAACATCAGGTCGTGAGCAAGCAGCCCTAACAAGCGCGCGCAACTTTCCTTCTTCGCGTTGTTTCTACGCGGCGATGAAGGGCCAGGTGGCGCAGGGCATTATCTTCGACAATGATACTGGCAGCGCCAGTTATTATGCCAGCAGCCCGATTTTCGGCGAATGGGGGCAAATCGTCAGCGTCGCCGTTTTAGAAAAACCCCTTTCCGATTTTATCGATGACCTCAGGCGATACGATCGCCCTTTCTACCTGGTTGATCCGAATGGTGTCGTCGTTCTCACGAATAGGCCGGAGATGCGATATCGCACGATGTGGCCGGTACGCGACGCAGTACGCGCACAATTGCAGAACGAATTTCCTGACCTTCAGGATAAGCCGCTATTAAGTCGCTCCTTGTCAGAGGGAAGGTGGGCGTCGATTGATGGCGAACGCGCTTATGTGAAGCGTCGCTTTATCCATGCGAGCGATTGGTCGTTGGTAATTATCAGGCCAGTGCAGGAAGTCTTTGCGAGCCGCATGCTCGGCATTGTCATCACGCTGTTCATGATGATCGCGACATTGATTTATGCTCTGGGCCGAGGCTGGTCGATTCAGGACAGCATCCAGATGATGAAGCGGCTGGAGCTGCAAAAACTGGCAAGTGAGTTAAAGCTTAGCGCAATTACCGACCCGCTCACGGGGCTCAACAATCGGCGGCGCTTCAACGAAGTCTTGTCTTTAGAGATGATGCGGTCACAGCGCTACGGCACGCCGTTGTCGCTCGTGCTCTACGACATCGATCACTTCAAGAACATCAATGATAGTCACGGGCACCTCGTCGGCGACAAGGTTCTCATTCAGCTTTCGGATCTGATTGCTGACCGTATCCGCGGCACGGATATCCTGGCGCGGTGGGGTGGCGAAGAATTCGCAATTTTGCTTCCAGGCGCTGATGAAAGCATGGCCCAAAATCTAACGGAGAGCCTGCGCGATCTGATCAGCGACGTGACATTCGACGATGTGGGCAAATTGACCTGCAGCTTCGGCATCGCGCAGTATCGCGGCGAGGCGAACATGGAAGATTTCATGGGCCGTGCCGACGCGGCCTTGTACCGAGCAAAGTTCAATGGCCGGAACCGGATCGAGATCCACAATAGCTCGACCAAAAGGCGGCTCAAAGCCAACACTGCCGCGTAAGAGCGTTCACCCATACAACCTAAGCGCGGTCAGTCGTTAGGATCTTGCCAACCTTATTCTGCGAGACTGCAGCTTAGGATGCCGCCGCCGTGGCGCGTCGTAAGTAGCAATCGGCTGCATTGGATTATGAACGATACGGTACTGATTAATCGGTCACCGCCGATGTGGTGGCTTGAGCCCGGTATGGGTACTGAACGGCTCGCCGACGAAGGAGACGTGCTGCGCTTCGGCCCGGATGGCATTCCCCTCGAAGGCATCGTTTCCTATCGACTGGAAGAGGTCGTGGAACGTGATTTCAGCGCGCCACTGGTTGCGGGTGCGCTCGCTTTTGCCGCCGGTGTGGTTACGCTTGCCGGCATCCTTGGCTTCGGTTGGTTAGAATGCCTCCTTGCTGGGTTTGTGATCTTGTCAGGGCTTGTCATCGCCGGTCTCGCGGAACTCTGCGGTGTTACGAGCCGCCGTCGCTTCCGTATCAGCATATTTTCCCAAGACTCGCGGCCGGTTACTTACACCAGCGCGGATAACCGTGACATCGCCCGGCTGATCGCCTTTCTCGACCACGCTATAGGCCGCTGACGACGGCTGTACGCGTGGTGCGTCCATCTGCGCTTCTATTCGGACGCCAAAGCGGTTAGGTTCGCGCGCCAATCGCTAGCGAGAGCCTCGAATTTTTCACATGAGCGTCACCGTCCGTTTCGCGCCGAGCCCCACCGGCCGGCTTCATATCGGCAACATCCGCACCGCAATCTTGAACTGGCTGTTTGCCAGGAAAGAGGGCGGTCGGTTCCTGCTGCGTTTTGACGACACGGACCTTCAGCGGTCCAAGGAAGAATACGTCGTTGCGATCCGCGAGGATCTGCAATGGCTCGGTCTGAGCTGGGATGAAGAGGCCCGGCAATCCGACCGTACGGCACGCTACGATGCCGTCGCTGAACAGCTGAAGGCCGCTGGGCGATTATATCCATGCTACGAGACCGCTGACGAACTCGACCGCAAGCGGGCCCGGCAACTCGCGCGCGGGCTACCGCCGATTTACGACCGCACCGGCCTGAAGCTCAGCGATGAAGATCGCCAGAAGTTAGAAAGCGAAGGCCGCGTCGCGCATTGGCGCTTCCGTCTCGCGAACACAGAAGGTGCGGACAGCCTGACGCCGCTACCAACGCTCATCAACTGGATCGACGTCATTCGCGGAGAACAAACCGTCGATGTCGGCTCACTCTCCGATCCGGTCATGATTCGCGCCGACGGTTCCTATCTCTATACCTTTACGAGCGTGATCGACGATATTGATCTTGGCATCAGTCACATCATTCGCGGCGAAGACCATGTGACCAACAGCGGCGTTCAGATCGAGTTGTTTAATGCGCTCGGCGCCACTCCGCCGCAGCTCGGTCACCATAGCCTTCTCGTGGCCGCGGATGGGCAGGCCCTATCGAAGCGGTTGGGTGCGCTGTCCATCGCGAGCCTCCGCGAAGATGGCCTGGAGCCCATGGCCGTGGTGAGCCACGCCGCTTTGATCGGCACATCTGATCCCGTTGAGCCTCACACAGATGTGGCAGAACTCGTAGAGCTCTTTTCGCCATCGAAAATCTCCACCGCTCCGGCACGTTTCGATCCGGCAGAGCTTGCAACGCTTAATGCCAAGCTGCTGCATGAGTTGCCCTTCTCAATGGTCGCTGACCGGTTGAAAGGACTCCGAATTGAAACAGACGAAGCCTTTTGGAATGCAGTGCGTGGCAATCTGGAGAAGTTCGACGACGTCAAGGAATGGTGGTCGGTTGTTGCTGGCACGGTGACTCCCGTGATTGAGGACGCTGCCTTCGCTACGAGAGCGGCCGAGCTTCTGCCACCTGAGCCGTGGGGCGGAAACACGTGGTCAGAGTGGACCAAGGCAGTCAAGGAGGCGACCGGAGCCAAGGGCAAATCCCTCTTCCATCCACTCCGCCTCGCACTGACCGGCCGTGAAGCAGGTCCCGAATTGAAGGTGCTATTACCCCTCATCGGCCGCCCACGCGCACTAGCCCGGTTACAGGGGCAGGCCGCATAACAGGCGGCTTGGAGCTAGGCCTTTTGCTCTGATTCGGATGACGCGCCAGGGCCGCGAAAATCCTTACGCATGAACGAGACAGCGATCCCGATGTCCGGGGCGAGCGCGCGCGTACCATGTGATGTCACGGCGTAACCGAGCTGTTCGAAGAACGGTACGGCATTGAGCGTAGAGCGGACGCTGAAGGATCTGTAGCCGGCCCGTGCTGCAAGATCTTCCACCGCCGTGACCATCCGCTGGCCGATACCAAGACCGGTGAAGAACGGCCGAACATAAACCGAAGATATGCGAACGGTACGGCCGCTGTCGTCCACGATGCCCCAGGCAGCTGTTGCGACAAGTTCAGGGCCGATCCAGCCTCCGATCATGGTGTCCTTGAGCACAGTTTCACCGTAGCGAACCGACCGAACAAGGTTCTCAAAGGCTTCGAGTTCCCCCGCCGTGTAAAATGCGGAGCCCTGACTGCGCAGCGCCGACGCGTGAATGTAGCGCACAGCCGAAAGCGCATCGACGCGTACGGGGCGGATATCCAACGTACGGCCTAATCCGCCCTCCGTTTCAGGCTCGAGTTCCGTGGGCATCGCTCACCTCCCGCGGGGCTCCTAAGGAGCCTGAAGACCGGCTCAAGGCGACCAATCAAAAAACAAGGACCACATGGAGGGACGTGAACACGACCCGGGTCTCACTAGCAAAAAACTCTCGAAATCCCGGAAAAGTAACCGGAACACGCATCAGTTTTGCGACAAGCAGCTTTTCGTCGACCGACAGGCACAAAACGAGGAAATCAAACTCACTGGGCTGGCGCAGCGGGTGAGGGCGCCTCAGCACGTCGAGCGGGGGCTCCGTCCGGCTGGGGTGCCGCGCCGTCTATTTGTCGGCCGGAGCCGTCGGGCATGGGCGACTGTGGGATGTATTCGGATTCTTTGCAGCTGCAGCCGTTGATGTATTCCTTGCGATAGCGGAATGCGGACTTGAGCTGCGTGTAGGGTTCGTTGCTTCCGTACGCTACCATCTGCTCGACGCCAGCGCCTGGATTTTGGTGATAGTAAAGCGTCGCGGGCGAAGCACACTTCGACTGGCAAATTTCGGCATCGCGCTGGAAGTGATTGGGTAGGGTCGAGAAGCTTACGGGGAAATAGTATCCATCGCACAACCTGACACACACCGTCCGGTAGGTCGCGAATGGAAGCGCTTTGTACGAGTTAGCATATCCTGACCCGCCGCTGCTTTCTTCATCCTGCCAGAATGGCGAAAACTGCTTACGGTCCCGGCGCCGCGCCTCCTGCGAATAGCTGTCACCACAGCCGTTGCGGGCAAGTTCCCGGATAATCTCGTCTTGATAGGACTGGTTGGACCGCGAAGCGATGTCCTGGCGTTCGCCTTCCAGTTGTGCCAGACGCCGCCGCGCATCGTCAGCATTGCGCGCCAAGCCCAGACACTTACTCGATCGGCGCAGCGACTTAGAAAATATGAAGTACTCGTAGCAGTCCGCGGCATCGAGGTTGCGCTCGGCCGATTGAACCTGTCGATTGAGATCGCGAATTTCCGCTTCGAGCTGTGGTAGGCGTTGCCGCGCGTTGCCGCCAGATTGGGATTCCTGGACGAGACGCTGCTCCAGCTCCAGGCAGATTGACGACTGCTGCTGCCAGCCACCACCCGGTGGAGGTTGACCCTGCATAGGGCCGCCCTGATTGTAACCAGGATCGTCACGATAGACTGGAGCCTCTTGCGGCCTTTGCCGCGGCGGTGGCCGGCGCGGTTGCTCTTCTTCCCAAGGCCACGTGAAACCTTGGGCCAGCGCAGGCAGCGCTGCCCCTGCCGTCACGGCGGCACCCATCAGGCCAGCGGCCAGCAGCCAACGCGGCCACCGTGTGCGCTTGTTCATCCCTTTGGTATCGCGAGCCATTTCGTGTCGACCTTGGCGAGGCTCAATTACAGCCTCTTATGTAAAGTATCTGCTTCGCCTGCTAGGCGGTCAATGCAGCGCAATAATGGCGTTCCGTCGCCGTGACGCGCTGTCGCCGTAACTTTGCACTACGAATTTGGCCAAACCTGCACAGGCGGGGCGCATCCGCAAGCCATATAAGCTCTATCCCCAAAATGCACCGCTTGACGTGTCGGCCGCGGCCCCCCATAAACACGGCCATGAACTGGGATTTGCGCATTACAGTCGGCGATTTCTGTCGCGCCATTATTATTGCGAGCTGAGCATAACGCTGGCGCGCGGCCCATTCCCCTTGCCTGAAATTCCATGGACAGAGGACGCCCCGCCCGCCGGAAGGGGCCAGGAAGGGTTTTGTCGTGTCGTTGACACTTTACAATACATTGACGCGCCGCAAGGAGCCGTTCACGCCGATTGATCCGAAGAACGTGCGCATGTACGTCTGCGGACCGACGGTCTACGACTACGCGCACATCGGCAATGCGCGGCCCGTTATAGTTTTTGACGTATTGTTCCGTCTTCTGCGCCACGTCTACGGCGCGGATCACGTTACCTACGTTCGCAACATCACGGACGTCGACGATAAGATCAACGCGCGGGCGGCCGAAGAAGGCATCTCCATTCGGGAGTTGACCGAACGCACGGCTAGCCAGTTTCACGAAGACATTGCTGCGCTGAGCATACTGCCCCCGACGGTCGAACCACGCGCCACCGAACACATCGACGAAATGAAGGCGCTTTGCGAAGCGCTCGTCGCAAAAGGGCATGCCTACGTCGCCGAAGGTCACGTGCTGTTCGACGTCGCATCAATGCCCGACTATGGCCGCCTGTCGAACCGCTCACTCGATGAGATGGAAGCCGGCGCGCGCGTCGAAGTTGCCCCATATAAAAAAGGCCCCATGGATTTCGTCCTGTGGAAGCCCTCAAAAGAGGGGGAGCCGGGCTGGCCGTCGCCTTGCGGCATTGAAGGGGCAGGACGCCCCGGCTGGCATATCGAATGCTCGGCCATGTCTGATCGATGGCTCTGGGAAGAAGTTAAAGACAAGCTGTCAAACGAGGCAAAGGCCCGCCCGCACCAGTTTGACATTCATGGTGGTGGAATTGATCTGACCTTCCCACACCATGAGAACGAAGTGGCACAGAGCCGCTGCGCTCACGGCACACCTGTCATGGCCAACGTCTGGATGCACAACGGCTTCCTGCAGGTCGAGGGCGAGAAGATGTCGAAGTCCCTCGGCAACTTCATCACGATCCATGAGCTACTCAAGACTGACAAGTTCGGCGGACGGAGATGGCCAGGTGAAGTCCTAAGGCTTGCAATGCTGATGACGCATTACCGCCAGCCGATCGATTTTACAGCCACCGCCTTGGAGGCTGCTGAAAAGGTGCTTCGCAATTGGTATCGGCTTATCGGCGATGCGACGGCCTGCGGGGCAGGCGATGGACAAAGTGATGTTCAAACCAAGCTCCAAGACGACCTCAATACACCGCAGGCGATCACAGCGCTGCACGCGATGGCTGACGCTCTGAGCAACGGCGGCGATGCATCGGCACTGGCACGCTTCAAGAGCGCGGCTAATCTTCTCGGTTTGTTGACCATGACGCAGAGCGAGTGGCTCGCGGCATGGAATGCCGACGCCAAGCTCGATGGGGGTGAAATCGAAGCGCGCATCACGGCACGCCTGGAAGCCCGCAAGGCAAAGAACTGGGCGGAAAGCGACCGCATCCGCGATGAGCTCGCCGAGATGGGAATCCAGCTCAAGGACGCGAAGGATCCCACAACCGGCGAATTCACCACAACTTGGGAAGTTATGCGGTGACTGTTCAATCAGATACTACGGTCATCCCGGCATTTATTGCCGGGACCCAACGTTCGCCGGGGAGTCCGCTGTGCGGTCCTGTTACACCCGTGGCGTGGGTAACTGCTGGGCGTTGGATTCCGGGAACAAGCCCCGGAATAACGGTTGATGTTGTTGGTTTACCCTCTAACCCGCGTGGCCAACAGTCACGATGGTTGAGCGGCACCTGGCGCCGGGGTTGCCAGAATTCAGGGCAGAGCATGCGCAAACCTGTGTTCGCGAATATCGGAGGGACAGCCCAATGAGCAATGATCCAAGCCAGCCGCCCTTCACCAAGCACCGCCGCTATTATTTGTTCATAAAGATCGCCGTGCTTTTGATAGCCGCTTATGTTGCCCTGCGCCTGTTCGGTTTCGCGTGAGAGAACAGAATGACAAAAGAACGCCTTTACCTCTTCGACACGACGCTGCGCGACGGTGCGCAGACGACCGGCGTCGCCTTTAAGCTCGAAGACAAGCGCCGCATCTGCAAGGTTCTGGACGATCTGGGCCTCGACTACATTGAGGGCGGATATCCCGGCGCTAACGCGACCGACACGGAGCTATTTGCGAGCAAACCGGATTTTGCCAACGCAACGTTTACCGCGTTCGGTATGACAAAACGTGCCGGTCGATCACTTGAAAACGATGTCGGCTTTCAGGCCCTGCTGCAGTCCGAAGCAGACGCCATCTGCATCGTCGCCAAGTCGTGGGACTACCACGTTCGCGTTGCGCTCGGCATCACTAACGACGAGAATTTGGAGAGCATTGCTCAGTCGATCTCGGCAATCGTCGCCACGGGTAGAGAGGCGATGCTCGACTGCGAACATTTCTTCGATGGTTACAAAGGTAATCGCGACTATGCCGTCGCAGTCGCGCGCACGGCTTACGAGGCCGGTGCCCGCTGGGTCGTGTTGTGCGACACAAACGGTGGCACGTTACCTCATGAAATTCATGACATCGTGACGGACGTCGTGACGGTCGTGCCTGGTACACACCTGGGCATCCACACTCACAACGACACCGAAAATGCAGTGGCCAACTCGCTCATGGCTGTGCGCGCCGGTTGCCGTCAGATCCAAGGCACGTTGAATGGCCTCGGTGAACGGTGTGGCAACGCCAATCTGACATCGATCATCCCAACGCTGCTTTTAAAGAGCGAATTTGCCGAACACTTCGAAACCGGAGTGACGCCGGCCCGCCTGCGTACGCTGACACATGCCAGCCGCGTGCTCGATGAAATCCTCAATCGCAGCCCGTACAAACACGCACCTTATGTCGGGGAAAGCGCTTTTGCGACGAAGGCGGGCATTCATGCGTCGGCAATTCTGAAAGAGCCCGAGACCTACGAACACGTAGCTCCCGAATCCGTCGGTAACACGCGTCGTCTGCTGATCTCCGATCAGGGCGGACGTTCTAACATTCTTGCCGAACTCGATCGTCTTGGCATCGCCATCTCAAAGGACGATCCACGCATCGGCAACTTGCTCGAAGAGGTCAAAGAACGCGAAGCTAAGGGCTACACTTACGAGTCTGCCGAAGCATCTTTCGAACTGCTGGCCCGGCGTGCGCTGGGCGAGGTGCCGAAATACTTCACCGTCGATAGCTTCCGCGTCATGGTCGAACGACGTCACAATGCCGTCGGCGATCTCGTGACTGTATCCGAAGCGACGGTGAAGGTGTTCATCAATGGCGACCGCGAACCGTTATGGTCCGTTGCCGAAGGCAATGGCCCGGTCAACGCGCTCGACGGCGCACTTCGCAAAGACCTCGGTCGCTACCAGAAATATATCGAGGGCGTGGAACTCGTTGACTACAAGGTGCGTATCCTGACGGGCGGCACCGAAGCCATCACGCGCGTGCTAGTGGAAAGCCACGACACGACAACAGGTGCGCGTTGGATCACTGTCGGAGTCTCGCCCAATATAATTGATGCAAGCTTCGAGGCGCTGCTCGACTCCATCAACTTCAAGCTGATGAAGGACAGCGCCCCCGCAGAGCATGTCAAGGTCGTGTCGCGATACTAGACTCAAAGACGCCAGTTTGCTCCGGCGGTGCATCTTCCAGGCCACACAGGCTGTGCAAAGCGTTGGAGATTTAAATTTTCCAACCGCTCTACGCTGCCGCATCTGTGCTGATCTGGTAGTCTCCATCGACGACTGGCTGTGGAATGCGTTTTCCGCGGTGAAAATTGTAAAATGGGGCACCGCGACCGAACATGGTGAAAACGAGTTCCATTTGCTTTGGGGCGTTAGCGCTTTCCCTTGCGGTTTATCTGCCTGCTGCGACACCAGTTGTTGCGCAAGACAGGTATGACGCTCCGTCCGGCATGAGTGTCGGCCTTGGCGGCGTCGTCGCGATCAAACCGAAATATGAAGGCTCGGACGAATACGACGTCTACGGCTTCCCTATAATTTTTCCGCAGTTCGGCGGTGGTAGCGGATTTGCGGACCGCATCAAAATCCGCGGCGCGGATGACGTTCGCCTGAGGGTGTTTGAAACCGGTGGTTTCGAGGTGGGCCCGCTTGCCGGCTATGCCTTCGGACGGGACGAGGACGACGGCGACCTGCTTCGGGGACTAGGTGACGTTGATGACGGCATCGTCTTGGGTGCCTACGCAGGCTATCGCTTTGGTGTCGTACTGCTCGACGTTTCCTATCACCACATCGTGTCGGGGGACGACACGGGCTACCAGATCCGGTTCGGTGGCGAAATCGAACAGCGCGTTGCCAGCAACGCTATCGTCACAGCGCGCGTTGGCGCGACATTTGCTGACGACAATTATATGGACACTTACTTCGGCATATCCGCTGCGCAGTCCGCGTCTTCGGTTGCCGGTCTTTCAGCATATGATGCGTCCAGCGGTATCAAAGACGTTCACTTTGAATTGGGTACACGGATCGACCTGACAGATCGCTGGCAATTGCGGGCTGGCGCGCGCTACGGCCGCTTGCTCGGTGACGCAGCCGATAGCCCGATCGTGGAAACCGAAAACCAGTTCTCGGGCATGATCGGCGCCGCATACCGCTTTGATTTCGGCGGCTACTGAGCCGCAAGCGTTTAGCGATAACGTCTCAAAGAATTTGGGGCTGGTTCTCGAAGAACCAGCCCCTTTTTTATATCAAGCGTTACTGTGCGCGTTCGACGTTCTTTTCAGACGTCCAGGGTCTACCCCCACCACCCCGGCGGGGCCGGTTCTGGTTGGCGCGATGTCCGCCGCCACTGCCCTGACCCTCTCCACGGTGATGAGCATGCGCATGCGGCGAACCGCGATGGGCCCGCTCGGGCCGCGCCGAGGCGTTATCATCGGCTCGCTTGTGGCCGGGCGCGCGAGGAGCAGGAGCACCATTGAGTTGGTCGGCGCGACCTTCTGCGTGGCCGTCCCTGCGCCGCGGGCCACCGTTGCGAGAAAAACGATGCGGCTGTCCCTGACGACCGGCGGCCCCTCTGGCGGGACCACGCTCGGGCTCGCGGACTTCCGGCAAACGAACGGCCAATGCTTGGTCGCCGCGGCGGTCCTCTGAAGGGATCTTCTGGCGGGTAACGCGTTCGATGTCGCGTAACAAGCCGCGCTCTTCGCCGTCGCAGAAGGAAATCGCGACACCCGACGTGCCAGCTCGTGCAGTCCGCCCGATGCGGTGAACATAAGCTTCCGGGACTTCGGGAAGTTCAAAATTAATGACGTGAGAGACTTGATCGATGTCGATGCCGCGCGCTGCGATATCGGTAGCGACCAACACGCGGATCTTGGCGTTACGGAACGCGTGAAGGGCCCGCTCACGCTGGCTTTGGCTCTTGTTGCCATGAATGGCAGCCGCAGGGATGTTCGCGACCTCGAGCTGACGCGCGACCCGATCGGCGCCGCGCTTGGTACGCGTGAAGACAAGCGTGCGCGTCATGCCCTGATCGGCCAGGAGATCCAAGAGAAGCGCCCGCTTACGAGGACGTTCCACGTGAATCACTTTTTGAGCGATACGCTCGACGGTCGTTGATTCCGGCGTGACGGAAACTTTTATGGGATCGGTTAGAAGCTCGCCTGCGAGTTTGCCGATGTCTGTGGGCATCGTCGCAGAGAAGAACAGGTTTTGTCGTTGTCGCGGCATAAAAGAGACGACGCGACGGATAGGCTTCACGAAGCCGAGGTCGAGCATCTGATCGGCTTCATCGAGTACCAGGAATTCTGTTGCCGACAGATCGATGTCGCCTTCCTGCATGTGGTCTATAAGCCGACCAGGTGTCGCGATCAGCACATCAACGCCGCGCGCCATTGCGCGTCGTTGCGGACCGGCGGGAACGCCACCGAAAACTACTGTTTGCGAGATCCCAAGCTTGCGGCCGTACGTTTTGACCGAATCTCCGATCTGGCTTGCCAGTTCGCGGGTTGGGCTTAGGACGAGCACACGGCACCCGCGCCGGATAGGCGCGCGCTTATTCTGGCTTAGGAGCTGCAGAATGGGCAAGGAAAAGGCAGCGGTCTTGCCTGTACCGGTTTGTGCGATACCGAGCAAATCCTTGCCTGCCAGGACACTGGGAATAGCTTGCGCCTGAATTGGCGTCGGGTTTGTGTAGCCTTCGGCGTCGAGCACTTCGAGAAGCGCGGTGCAAAGGCCAAGTTCATGAAAAGAAGTCAAATGTATTCCTTCTCGCGAATATTCGCGCGAACGGCCGCCTACAGTTGGCGAAGGTAATTCGCCAACGAGAGACGCGGGGTTTCTGGCGACAACCCGCGTGACTAAGGGCTGTCAGGATGAGTAGGGAATATTCGCTCGGCAGGGGACATCGGCGAAAGCTTTACGGTGCCTTCAATCCCATCACGCATCTGGAGCGTAGAACCGCTCTCTGAGCGACGATTGCCTTGTCACATGCTGCGTCGCACAAGTCAACGGAAACTAGAGTGGCCGCTTGCCGCAGTGACCACACGGCCACGCACCCCGACAAACGCTATAATGCACTGATGCAGCACAAGTATTTCGTTATTGCTCACGGAGTGATTAGCTTTCGTGCAGCATCAGTCGGACTTAATTGACCGGTCAAGATCTCGTCAGCCAGTTTGTCGACACCGCCATCCTTGTCTGACTTGATACGTTGCGCGACCAAATCTGCGGCGGCGCGAGCAATTAAATAACGGGCCCGGCGCCGGCGGCGATCTACGGCGTTTTCCGCAAGGATTGGTTGACCGATCTTTTCAATCGCCGTCATAAGCTCTGGCACGCCGGCACCGGTTGTCGCCGTGGTTTTGAGAACCGGCACCTCGGAGCGATTGCCCGCGCGGATCGACAGAGCGCCCATGAGCTGCTGCATCGTCCGCTCTGCGCCGTCCCGATCGCCTTTGTTGACGACGAGAATATCCGCGATTTCCAGAAGGCCGGATTTCATCGCCTGAATATCGTCACCGAGCCCAGGCGCCGAAATAACGATGCGAATGTCGGCGACTTCCGCCACATCGACCTCGCTTTGCCCGGTGCCAACAGTTTCCAACAGAATGAGGTCAAAGCCTGCCGCATCTAACGCATCAATGATCCGAACGGCTGCCGGCGATAAGCCGCCAAGATAACCTCGGCTCGCGAGCGAACGCACGAACACACCATCATCATCCAGCGCTGCCGTCATACGGATCCGGTCGCCCAGAATAGCGCCGCCAGAAATCGGACTCGACGGATCGACGGCGATGACGCCGACTCTAAGGTTCTGGGTGCGAGCATGCCGGATAAGTGCGTTGACAAGCGTCGACTTCCCTGCCCCGGGAGGACCAGTCAGGCCGATAACGAGCGCGCGGCCCAGATGCGGTTGAAGAGCCCGCAGCAACGCCGGAGCCGACGTCGAAAGACGTTCGAGTTCCGTGACAGCGGACGCGATAGCTCGCCGCTCGCCGGCGAGGAGCCGCGCGACCTGATCCGAAATTGAAGCGTCTGCAACCTGTGCCGGGGGCTGCTCCGCCACGTGGGGCTTATTCTGGTTCATGGCAATCGCTGATACGCGTACCGGCGTCAGTGATCAAGAGAGTGCCAGAAAGCACCGGTTAACTCACAACCTTAACGTCGCTTCCGCGGGCCACCTCGTTTGTGCCCACCCCTGGACCGCTGGTGACGTTTTACGCTCGCCCGGCCGCGTTTATTCGCCCTGTGCCGCTTATGTACACGCGACCGTGCTTTCGATCGGCGGTGGGCCTTACGTTTGCGTTTTATGTGTTGATTGGCACGGGTTTGCTTTTTGCGTTTGACCGAGCGCTTGATATGCCGCCTAGCGTTTTTTTTGACCTTGGCCGCTTTCCGCGTGTTGCGTGCCCGATGCTCGGCACGCCGTTCCGAGCGCGCTTTGCGCGACTTATGAACAGCGCGACGATCTCTGAAGCGCCGGACGTCCGGACGTTTGGCCCGATGGGTTTTGCTGCGATGCTTGCGCGCACGACGTTCTTCGATTTTACGAACGCGGCTCTTGATATCCTGGCGCGCCGAACGGCGATGCTGCTTCGCGTGGCTCCGAGGGCGATAAACCTGTCGGATCTGACGTTTGCCGCGGTGATGCGCGTGGCGCCGCGCGCGTTTATCGTGCGAATAGACGACACGCGAAGGGCGGACATGGCGATGCGCGCGCCGACGAACATCTCTCAGTGAAACACCCCGGTTTACGACGCGGCGGTGCCTCCAGCGCGCATAGGGGCCGCGGCGAGAGTTTCGATAAAAGCGGTGATACCGGTGCCGGGGTGCGAGATGCCGGTAGATGTGAGGTTCAACGAACAGCGAATAAGCAGCAAATACCCAGAACGGCTCATATAGCGGGTCTTCATAGATAACCGTGTGAGGAACGTATCGTGGGCCTCGGTAGTCGGAACGCGTGGGAGGGTCGGGAGGCAGCGGGGCCCAGCCGACATATTCATCCGTTTCGCGCCAGGCGACCCAGGCCGGAGCCCATGTCGTTCCCGGAACCCAGAACCACCCTAGATTGTCAGCGCGTGACCAGCGGCCGTAGTGGTACACCACCCAGCCGAAGGGCTCCTCGGAAACCCATGTCCAGCCGGATTGTTCATCGTAGGCCCACTGACCAAGTGTGTAGGGTCGCCATGTTTCATCGACATTAGGGATCCACACGATGCCGAAGTCATCGTGCTGCTGCCAGCGGCCAAAATCCGATACCGCATTAATGAGAACATCTAGGTCAACATCCGCCTTCGGTGCGGACGAGGTTTGGTCAGAGTAGGCTTCTTGCGACGTTACGACGGCAAACAAAGTAAGAGAGGCAACCGCAGTTACTGCTGCGAGCGTCACCATGCGTAACGATGAGAGAAGAGATGTAATTGGTCGGCAAGACACGATACCTCCTTCCAGATGGGCGTTCGGATCATGCTGACGAGCCGGCGGACCACGCCAAACCGCAAACGCTATCAGTTCCGTCTCAGGCGCTGACGGAAACTCCGATTTCAAATCATTATATGGGAAAATTGTACGGAATAATGAGGGGTAACAAAATTCTGTTCACGGCGTGTTCTACTCGAGGCGACTAGAACCAGACGCCGGGCCACCGATACCGCGGCCGCATCTCGATCGGGCCACAGCCAATGAGGGACACCATGGGTTCTTCGACGATGCCAAGCTGCGGCATCCGCTCTTGAGGCACGAGGTTGCGCAGGCGGGATACGCGCTCTTCAGTCAGCGGATGGGAACGCAACAATGATGGCTGCGGCGTTCGTCGAGCCGGCACGGGAAAGGCAAGATCTTCCCAAAAATGCCCTGTCGAATTGTCTAGTCGGCTGAGCGCAGAGGCGAGCCCCAAGGGATCGCCCGTCAACATTGCGCCTTCCCGGTCGGCGTCGAATTCGCGCGTTCGCGATAACGCCAGCTGCAACAAGCTCGATAGGGCGGGTGCGAGGTAGAGCAACGCAATGCCAAACCATGACACGGTCATGTCGCCCGTCGTAAGCGCCAACAGGTTGGTGATCGCGAAGTAAAGCGCAACATACGACATCACCTGTACGTACCGGGTCATGACATCGGCCACGTTCATTAGCCACAGATCATTATTGCGGATGTGGCTCATCTCATGCCCGATGACGCCGATGATCTCGCGCATTGTCAGCCGCCGCAGGAGACCCTCCGTCACTGCAATGGCTGAATGTTTCGGATTGCCCGTCGCAAACGCATTCAATGTGGCGCTCGGAATAACGTAGAAGTCAGGCCGTGCGGGTAACTCAGCACGCGCACTCAACTCATCGATGATGCGCGAAAGTTGGTCGTGTCCCGGCGGTTGAAGTTTTCCACGATAAAGCCGCATCACCATTTCTGGCGGGATTTGGGGGGCAATGAGCGACAGTACGCCCACCGAGACGAATGCCGCAACGATGCCGCCCGCTCCGAACAGCAGATAGGCGCCCGCCGCCAGAACGAGAGCAATGCCGCCGATCAGCAAAATCGAATGCACAAAGTTGCTGCGCTGGTGCGCTTCTACTTGCGCCGGATCAAGCAACGGACTGGACACACTGAAACCCCGAATGACTAAGCGCACGCGTCTTGCCGAACGGTCTAGGGCGCACCATGCAGGATGCCATGGCGAGCCCTATGTCGGCAATCATAGTTCCGCGCTCGTCGGGTGTCGCCCGACCTTAAAACTTAGCAAGTACGGATTCTTCTGAAGCCCCATTTTGCGCGGATTCGCACGCTTCAACAGCAGCATCGACAATGTCCTCAGCGCGCGAAACCACCGTGAATTTCAGATGCAGGGTCTCACGGATAAACGCTTGCGCTTTCATGTGCTCGAAAAGAGTGAGAAGCGGATCCCAGAAATTGTTGATGTTGGCAATAATGATCGGCTTTTGGTGCTGACCGAGTTGCGACCACGTGAGCTGCTCAACGAGTTCCTCCAGCGTACCCACGCCGCCAGGCAGAGCGACGAACGCATCTGAGCGATCAAACATAAGCTGTTTGCGCTCGTGCATGTTGGCCGTGACGACCAATTCGTCTGCGGCGCGGAGCATGTGTTCGCGTACCGTGAGAAATTCCGGAATAATACCCGTAACACGGCCACCGTGAGCAATTGTCGCTTCCGCCACCTCACCCATCAGCCCTAAACCGCCGCCACCATAGACGAGCCCGATGCCCGAGCGCGCCAGATCGTGTCCAAGGGTGCGCGCCGCTTCAGCGTAGACTGGCACGGAACCGGGACCGGAGCCGCAATAAACACAAATATTCCTCAGTCCGCCCCGGCCTCGCGCGGCGGGAGCCTGCAAGTGAACCTTTGACTCGGAACGAATTTTCTTCTGCATAGTGTCTTTTTTCCTTCGGGAAGGGGCATGACGCTGCCGGATCGTTTTGCACCATTGCGATGACGACCTGACGAAGCGCTGAGCCCTCCTCTATTATTTAGGTATTACTCTGGGCCGAAAAGGGGCATGGCGGCGCCGGGGCCTTATTCAATCGGTTGATCGCTAAGAAGACGCGGGGGAAATGAGAGGCCGATCTGCAACGCATTGTGGAGGTGTTGCCCCCTCCGCCTTGGCTGCCGTCAGCTTCTCCGCTAAGCTCCCGGCAATTGCGTACATCACAGGGTGCGCAGTTAAAAAATACGGGGAATTTCAAGTTATTACGCTCTGTCCGTTGGGGGGACGGTACGATGTACTTGCCACGTCCTCCAGTGGTGCTGGCGGCTTGTTGGATGACGGGAGTTTTAGTGTGCGTGGTGAACGCGCATAGCCCCGTCCTTGTTCCCGCATCGCCACAGCAGTCCGCAACAAAGATCCTGGCGTCGACGGGCGAAACGCCGCTCTCTGACGCGTTGGCGCCGTCGCGTGCATGGGCGCAAACCCCCGACAAAGCGGCTGCGAGTTTAATCCCGACCTTTACACGCATTATCATATCGTTACCGGCGGATATCAGCTTTGAGGGCACAGGTGCGCCGGGCGACGAGATCACGCTCTATATCGACGGCGATCGGACGGTAGCGACACGCGTTGATGGCGAAGGCCAATGGCGCGTTGCCCTCGCTCAGTCCCTTCCACCGGGGGATTATGCCGCGATGGCGGTCGCGACGTCCTCGCCGGGCGCAACACCTAAGAGTTCGGAAGAAGTACGCATCGCTATCCCGCAACTCGCACCGCCCGTTTATGCGCCACCGGATACGGTGTCACACGCCGATGTGGAGCCACCCAACGCGGCTACCCGTCGTCGCGCCGCCGAATTGGCGCGCGATGCCAACAGTTATTTTGACAAACTGACGGCTGAAAAGCCGACAACATCTAAAAGTGATCAGCGCG
Source organism: Filomicrobium sp. (assembly GCF_025698805.1). Lineage (NCBI taxonomy): Bacteria > Pseudomonadati > Pseudomonadota > Alphaproteobacteria > Hyphomicrobiales > Hyphomicrobiaceae > Filomicrobium > Filomicrobium sp. The sequence goes on along the minus strand of NZ_JAILWT010000003.1, from coordinate 229,886 downwards.
GTCAGGTTCCCGAGCGGAACGATGGCGATATAAAAACGAGCGAGCCGCGAAATTCTTACAGCGGCATCGCGGGGTGGTTCGCGCGTGCTAGGCGTGAATACAATGAAGTGCTGGTCGCCGGGCTGTCCGATCCCAACCGCCGCGGGAGCATCGCCCAAAACCCAGAACAAGACTTAGCGGTCAAGCCACCGCTTCCTGAACGTCCGGATGATGGTGTCAGCTATATCCAGATCGCGATGAATTGGCTGCAGCAAGCTAACCGTGAATACCAGGAGCAGCTGGTTGACCAATTGAAAAGGCGCGGAGCTGCCGAGCGGCTTGCTGTCCGCGAGAAAGCACCTGCAGACGGACACACAGACGTAGCTGCTCTATCAAACCAAACGGAGCAGCCTGCAGAAGAGGCGACAACTACGAAGGCGGGTCGAGAGGTCGACGAAAAACGTCTCGCCGCCCTCAAGACAGAAGAAGAGAGACAGGCCTCAGAGACGCGCCGTTTGGAGGAAGACGAGCGCCGCGCGGCGGAGGCAGCCGAACGTCAGCGGGTCGCCGCTGAGACGAAAGCACTAGCGCGCCGGGCGGCGGAAGAGCAGCGCCAGGTTGAAGAAGAACGTCAACGTGTTGCTCACAGCGCAGACCAAGAATCGGGGAATGTACGCGCGCTGAAGGAGCTCCTTGCCGAGCGTGAAAAATTCCCTGCACCGACGGAAATGGACGCGGTGACCATCGCTCCGACGCTCCGTGCCGCCCAAACTGATGAGACAGCGCATAGCCAACCGGCCCAACCCGAGCTGTCCGTTGCACCTGAAGCCAAAGCATCGCAATCACACGTGGCTGAGGCTGTTCCAGCGACCGCGGACATAACAGCTGAAGACGTCGCGAGCATCGCCCTGCCGGAAGCAAAGCCGCGCCAGTTGTCTCATCGAGAGCAAACCGTTTCGCTCCCCCCTGTACCGGAAGCGCGCAGGATCGTTGCGGCAGCCGTACCAATGCCCGGCGAGAAGCCGGACCGTCAGTCGGCAATAGACGTGAGGGTGGCGGAGCGCGATGTTAATGGCAGCAGCAAGCGCGAAGGTGAGCCAGCGCTCGATCGGTATCGCTGGTGCAGCAATCCGAGAGCAGGACGCACCATTACCCCGCCTGGGACGTACATCGTGGCGTATGGCGATACCCTCTGGGGCATCGCGGAACGCCACTACAATGCAGGCTACCTGTACAAACGTATCCGCCGCGCGAACCGCCGCAAGATCAGGCATTCACGCTGGATTTATCCGTGCCAGCGGCTCTGGTTGCCGCGTCTGAGAGTGCACCGCCGCTAAAGGCCGACACGGCACCACTGGCCAGAGACGATGTGGCGGGTTAGAAGGTGGGCCCGATCCAACGACCGGCACGAGTGCGCCTGCTTCTGAACTATTGTCAGCGGAGGCTGGATATTGCTGCCAGCGCACGTTTCGCAGTAACTGGCAATGCCGTTCACACCTCGCGCCGGTAAGAAGGCTAAATGAGTCCACGTTCCGCATCCCGTCGTTCACCCAGCGGTCCTCCGCTTGACCACACCTTATTGGGTGCGCGCGAGGATCACTGGATGGTCCTTAAAGGTCTGCTGCCATACGTCTGGCCGGCGGCGCGGCCGGACCTCAAACGCAACGTCGTATTCGCCTTTGCAATGCTGCTCGTTGCAAAGCTGATCACGGTCGCGACACCGATCATCTACAAAGAAGCAGTCGATGAACTGACGCGCGTGGCTAACGGTGAACTTGGTACGGTCGGAACTTTATCGCTGGTAATCACGGGGCTCATCCTGAGCTATGGCGTCGCGCGCGTCGTGATGATGGCGCTTAATCAGCTGCGCGACGTCTTCTTCACGAAGGTCGGACAGCACGCTGTCCGCGAGCTGAATAAGAAAACCTTCGAACACCTGCATCGTCTCAGTCTCCGCTTTCACCTTGAACGGCGTACCGGAGGGCTCTCGCGTGTCCTGGAGCGCGGCGCGCGCGCCATAGAGCTCATCATTCGCATGGGCATTCTCAACGTGGTGCCCACCGCGATGGAGCTGCTCCTCGTCTGTGGAATCCTGTTCTTTTACTTCGACATGTTCTACGTGCTGATCGTTCTTGCGACAGTCGCACTTTACATGTGGTTCACGTTCGCAGCTTCGGAGTGGCGTATAGCTATTCGCCGCGAAATGAATGACAGCGACACCGAGGCCAACACGAAGGCCATTGATAGCTTGCTGAACTTCGAGACCGTCAAGTATTTCGGTAACGAGGATCTGGAAGCGCGACGCTTCGACAAGTCCATGGCGCGCTATGAGCAGGCTGCGATCAAGACGTACTACTCCCTTGCCATCCTCAACACGGGCCAAGCCGCAATTTTCACGGCCGGCATGACCGCCGTGATGTGGATGGCCGCTCGCGGCATTGCCGCCGGCACGCACACCATCGGCGATTTCGTGATGATCAACGCGCTGATGATCCAGCTTTACATGCCGCTGAATTTCATGGGCATGGTTTATCGAGAGATCAAACAGGGCTTGGTCGATATCGAAGTCATGTTTGCGATCATGCGCGAAAAGCCTGAAGTCCGTGACGCGCCGGACGCGCGCCCGCTCGTCCAGACGGAAGGAACTATCCGATTCGAGAATGTGTCGTTCTCTTATGATCGCGAGCGTACGATCCTCAAAAACATTTCATTTGAGGTGCCGGCAGGAAAAATGGTGGCGATCGTCGGCCCCTCTGGGGCGGGTAAATCGACGATCAGCCGCATACTCTTCCGCTTCTATGACATCGATTCCGGCCGTGTGACGATCGACGGACAGGATATCAATAAGGTCACGCAAACTTCTCTTCGAGCGGCCATAGGCGTGGTGCCTCAGGACACAGTTCTTTTCAACGACACCATTCTCTACAACATTCGCTATGGCAGCCCTGATGCGAATGAAGAGGAGGTCATGGCGGCGGCCAAAATGGCCCAGATCGATGGCTTTATCAGGATGCTGCCCGACGGCTACAAAACCATGGTGGGTGAGCGTGGCCTCAAATTGTCCGGCGGTGAAAAGCAACGCGTCGCAATTGCGCGGACCTTGCTTAAGGGACCGCCAATTTTGATCCTGGACGAGGCCACCAGCGCACTTGATAGCCATACGGAAAAGGAAATTCAGGACGCGCTCGATCAGGTTGCCAAGGACCGCACGACACTCGTCATCGCACATCGCCTCTCAACGATCGTGCATGCCGACAACATTCTCGTCTTGGAAAAGGGACAGCTAGTTGAGCAGGGCACCCACGGCGAGTTGATGGCCAAGGGCGGGCTCTACGCCAGCCTCTGGAACCGGCAGCGCGAAGCCGAGAAGGCCCGCGAGGAATTGGCCCACGCTATAGAAGAAGCCGAACGTGTAGGCGCCATTCCCCGGAAGGCCGACGCATACGATACCTTTGAATGACGGATGTCTGCTGTCAGCCCTAGCCGGAGAATTCTTCGCGGCCATAGCCCTGCAGATACAGAAGGGCACGTAAATCGCTGTGGTTGAGAGAAACCCTCGCAGCGGAAGCAACGACGGGCTTCGCACGGAACGCGACTCCTAGGCCAGCTGCAGCTATCATGCCGAGATCGTTTGCGCCGTCCCCTACGGCAAGCGTATCGCCAAGGGGAATATTCAACTCTTTGGCAAAGCGTGTGAGCGCGTCTCGCTTGCCTTCCTGGCCGAGGATGGGTTCAACAACACGGCCCGAAAGCGTGCCGTCCGCGATCTCAAGCACGTTGGCTTGATGGTCATCAAAGCCGACGACCTCCGCCACACGTCCGGCGAAAATTGTAAACCCTCCGGAGACGAGGGCACAAAACGCGCCGTGCTCTTTCATTGTCTCCACCAGAGTGCGTGCTCCCGGCATCAGCGAAATACGTGTCCCGAGCACAGCCTCAAGCACGTCCGACGAGAGCCCTTTGAGTAATGCAACGCGCGTTCGAAGGCTTTCATCGAAATTCAGTTCCCCCTGCATCGCCCGCTCGGTGATGCTAGCCACTTCGTCCCCGAGACCGACGGCATCGGCGAGTTCGTCAATGCACTCCTGCTGGATGATGGTGGAATCCATGTCGGCCAGCAGCAGGCGCTTGCGACGGCGGGGACCTTCGTCGGGTACGATATTGATGTCGACAGGCAGGCCGATTGTAGCTGTTTTTGCTTGTTTCTTGACGTGCGCGCCCCCATCGGCCTGGGCGACAAATTTGAGTTCCCACGCCTCGCCTTCACACAGCCACCGTTGATCGATGACGGCGTCTTTGGCGAGAAGCCGCGCCATCGTATCCGTCAGCGTTCGGTTAAGGCAGGGTGCATCGTGTGCGCACGTTGCGATAAGAATCTGCCCATTGGAATCGGTCATCGCGCGCCAAAAGTCCGGTAAGGAGGGCCACGTTGTCTCGCGGATTGAGCGAGCTCGGGTTAAGCTAAGTCATATGGAACAAAATCGGGCAATTCTTATCGCAGGGCCGACAGCAAGCGGCAAGTCGGCCTTAGCGATAGCCATCGCCAAGTCCTGCGGCGGAACGATTATCAATGCCGATTCAATGCAGGTTTATGCGGAGCTAAGGATTCTGACAGCCCGTCCGATGCCCGCCGACGAGGAAATTGCGCCACACCGCCTTTATGGCCACGTCAGTGTCACCCAAAATTATTCCGTTGCTACCTGGCTAAAAGATGTCGAAGCGGCAATTCGCGATGTGCGCGCCTCGGGGGGCGTCCCGATTATCATCGGCGGGACAGGCCTTTACTTCATGGCTTTGACACGCGGCCTTTCCCCAGTGCCATCCATACCCGACGATATACGCAGATACTGGCGGCAGGCGGCGTGTGAACGCCCGGTGAAAGAGCTTTATCAGGAGCTATGCCGCCGGGATCCTATTACGGCTGCGCGGCTGCGCGAAAGCGATCGCCAGCGCATCGTGCGCGCCCTTGAGGTGTACGAAGCCACGGGAACACCATTGGCACAGTGGCAGGAAAAGCCCGGCACGCCGCTCCTTAGCCCCGAGGAGTATGTCGGCCTCGTCGTCGATCGTCCCCGCGAGGACCTTTATGCTCGTGCGGATACCCGCTTCGCCCAGATGATCTCTGAGGGAGCTTTGGAAGAGGTCGTCCTTATGAGGTCAATGCAACTTGATCCCGATTTGCCGGCAACCCGGGCATTGGGGCTGGCGCCGCTGATGGCGTGCACAGCAGGAGAAATATCCCTTGAAGAGGCTTCGGGGCTCACGTGTCGAGATACCCGACATTACATTCGGCGGCAGCTAACGTGGCTGAGGCGAAATATGATTTCGTGGAAATGGATTCAAACGAAAGAAATGGAACAAATTAAGCGATCAGGCTTTAGTTTCGTTGACTGACCTCGCTGCATCCGCCACATAGGGCGGACTGGGCAGGCCTGACCGGCCGCCGGCCTTCATAAAACGGCTATTCAAATCGACCTGCCTCTAACGAGAGGAGACTTAAAAGTTATGGCGAGAACGATGACGGGCGCCGAAATGGTAATCAAGGCGCTGGCAGACCAGGGCGTCGAGCATGTTTTCGGTTATCCTGGTGGTGCTGTTCTGCCAATTTACGATGAGCTGTTTCAGCAGGAAAAGGTTCGTCACATCCTCGTTCGTCAGGAAGGTGGGGCCGTCCATGCAGCCGAAGGCTATGCACGCTCGACGGGCAAGGTCGGCGTTGTTCTTGTGACCTCAGGTCCGGGTGCGACGAATGCCGTGACCGGGCTCACCGACGCTTTGATGGATTCGATCCCCGTCGTCTGCATAACGGGGCAGGTCCCGACGCATCTGATCGGCAATGATGCATTTCAGGAATGCGATACCGTCGGCATCACGCGTCCGTGCACAAAACACAACTGGCTCGTTAAGGACGTGAACGACCTGTCGCGCGTCCTGCATGAAGCTTTCCAGATCGCCAAGTCAGGACGCCCCGGACCGGTTGTCGTCGACATTCCAAAGGACGTGCAGTTCTCCACGGGCAATTACGTCGGTCCGTCGAACGTACAGCACAAAACGTATAAGCCGCGCATGAAGCCGGATCAGATGGCCGTCCGCAAGGCCGTCGACCTGTTGGCCAATGCCAAGAGGCCGATCCTCTATACGGGCGGTGGCGTCATTAATTCCGGGCCGAAAGCAAGTCTGCTGCTGCGGGAGTTCGCCAAGCTGACGGGCTACCCGGTCACATCGACCCTGATGGGGCTCGGCGCATTTCCGGCCTCTGATCAGCAGTTTCTAGGAATGCTCGGCATGCATGGCACTTACGAAGCCAACATGGCCATGCACGATTGCGACGTTATGATCTCCATCGGCGCGCGGTTTGACGACCGCATCACCGGGCGGCTCGATGCCTTCTCGCCGAATTCCAAGAAAATCCACATCGACATCGATCCCTCGTCGATCAACAAGAACGTTCGCGTTGATATTCCGATCGTCGGTGATGTCGCCTACACGCTGGAAGACATTTTGCGCGTCTGGAAGGCGAAGGCGCCTCAACTCGAAAAGGCTGCCCACAAAACTTGGTGGAAGCAGATCGATAAGTGGCGGATGAAGAAGTCGCTTTCTTACAAGCAGAACGAAGACGTCATCATGCCGCAATACGCGGTGGAACGACTCTATGAACTGACGAAAGATCGCGACCCTTATGTCACGACCGAAGTCGGTCAGCATCAAATGTGGGCGGCGCAATTCTTCAAATTCGAAGAGCCCAACCGCTGGATGACATCGGGCGGTCTCGGAACCATGGGTTACGGCCTCCCGGCGGCTATTGGCGCGCAGTTGGCACACCCCAAGTCGCTGGTTATCGACATCGCTGGCGATGCCTCGATCCTCATGAATATCCAGGAGGCGTCGACCGCCGTTCAGTACCGTCTTCCGGTGAAAGTGTTCATCCTGAACAACCAGTACATGGGCATGGTGCGCCAGTGGCAGCAGTTGCTGCACGGCAACCGCCTTTCCGAGAGCTATACGGAGGCATTGCCCGACTTCGTCAAGCTCGCCGAAGCCTATGGCTGGAAGGGGATGATCTGCGACAAGCCCGGAGACCTGGATGACGCTATCCGTGAAATGATCGATACGCCGGAGCCGGTGATCTTCGATTGTCGTGTAGCAGCGCTCGCCAATTGCTTCCCGATGATCCCGTCGGGCAAGGCGCACAATGAGATGCTGCTAGGCGAGGACGTTTCCGACGAAGATGTCGAAAATGCCATCGGCGAAGAGGGCAAGGTGCTCGTCTGACCCAAGCCGGGTCTTTGGAAGTTACCGATTGGGCGCCGGCAATCGCTGTCGGCGCCTTCCGCTCGGACGAATGAACAGCAAATCCGTGGGCACAGCAGGCAAAGGTTAGCGGCGCGAACTGAGACCGAGTTTGCCGCCCCGTTGAAGACGTCATCGAATACGGAACTCTGTTTGGTTATGGCCCGGACTGTATCGATACAGGCGAGAAAAACGCTGAAGTCCAGAAGGATTTCCGCATGAAAATCCTATTTGTCGGGCCCGGTAATAATCACAAGTACGGGGGAGGCTTCTACTACGCCTTCCATCGGCGCTTGATCAACGGCTTCATCCGGTCCGGCCACTTCGTCTACGCCTACAGCGATCGAGACACGGCTGATTACGCGCTGGGTGTTCGCCAAATTGGGAGCTGGCTGGCCAACAAGCGTTTGCTCGACATAGCCAAAGAGCTGCGGCCGGAAATGATGGTTCTCCTGCTCAGCTATTTGATTACACCGCAAACGGTGCGTCGTATTCGCGAATTGGTGCCGGGCATTAAGATCGCCGCGATCTGTATTGACGATATCGACCATGAAAGACCGGCTGCGCAATTCCGCTATCTATTAGAGGCGGCCGATGCGGGCTTTGCCACGACAGGCGGGGAGACCCTCCAGGATTTTGCGGGAAGCAAACCTGTCGCGTTCATCCCGAACCCCATCGATCTTTCAATCGATACGGGACAAGCCTTCGCCGAAACGAAACATCGCTTCGAGCTTTTTTTCGCCTGTCACCAGCCGCCAGTCGATGCGCGCTGGCAGTTCATAGCCGCACTGCAAAAAGAACTGCCTTCGAGCATTCGCGTCGGACTGTACGGAAACAAAACGGGGGACGCGCTGCGCGGCGCTGACTACGTCGATACGCTGTCCCACACGAAGATTGGTCTCAACCTTAACCGCCGCGATGGTGACTTATACGCTTCCGATCGCATGGGCCAGTTCCTGGGTAACGGCCTGCTCCTGGCGACGCCCAGGGCGTCAGGCTATGACGCCGTGTTTAGCGAAGACGAGATGCTGTTCTTCGATGGTCTTGCTGACCTATCGAGGAGGCTCGTCACCGCGCTGGGTCCTGGCGAACCCTGGCGCAAGATGGCACGCGCCGGGCGCGAGAAGGCAATCGCGACCATGAATGAGACATGCGTTGCCCGTTTCATCTGCGATTTCACGATGGGCGGCACCTGGGCGCAGAACTGGACGTTCTCCGAGCATGCGTTTGCAGCGGGGAGCAATGTTCGGCAACGGGATCTCGTTGCCACCACTCATTGAAGCGGAACGTCGCAATGCATTTGATTATCGCGAATAAACTTTACTCATCGTGGTCGATGCGTCCCTGGCTTGTGATGCGTGCCATTGCGCTCGACTTCACAGAGACTGTCATTCCATTACGACAGCCGGATTCTAGTGAACGCATTCGCGAATTTTCGCCCAGTGGCAAGGTGCCCGTATTGATCTCGGGCGACGTCGTCGTCTGGGAAAGCCTCGCGATCATTTCTTATCTAGCAGACCGCTTTCCCGATAAGCCGGTTTGGCCCGGCCGAGATGCCGCGCGCGCTCATGCGAAGTCTATTTCGATGGAAATGCACGGCGGCTTTCAAGCACTCCGCCAAGCGTGCCCCATGAACCTGGGTAAGCGCTTTGCTCCGCGCGACTTCGGCGAGAACGTTGCGGCGGACGTTGCACGCATCGAAGAGATTTTCATGACGACGCGTGAGCGCTTCGCGGGGGATGGGCCATTCCTGTTTGGTGACTTCTGCGCAGCGGACGCGATGTTCGCACCGGTCGTGACACGTCTCGATACCTATCAGATCAAGGTTCGGCCTGAGACGCGGGCGTACATGGACGCTGTCCTCGCGTATCCGGAATTCGTGCGCTGGAACCGGGAAGCCCTCAAGGAAACCTGGACAATTCACGCCTACGAAGAGGGCCATGAAGTGGTCGCTGACCTTCGCGCCGAGGCCACCGCCTGAAACAGCACCCCGTATCAGATCAAACACCATCACATAAGAAAATGGATACCGTCCTATGACACAAACGACAACGCAGTCTCACTACCCGAACCTCTCAACCCACGAAGAGATCGTTTCCCGAACGCTCTCCGTGATCGTTGACAACGAACCTGGCGTTCTCGCACGCGTGATCGGTTTGTTTTCCGGGCGTGGTTACAACATTGACTCCTTGACGGTGACGGAGACCGAGCACGAGAAGCACATCTCGCGCATCACGATCGCAACCAAAGGCACCCCGATGGTTATCGAGCAGATCAAGCACCAGCTCGAACGACTGGTGCCGGTGCACCGCGTTCATGATCTGACCGAGACAGGACAACCCTTGGAGCGCGAACTGGCCCTGGTAAAAGTTCAGGGCAAGGGCGAAAAGCGTATTGAAGCGTTGCGTATGGCGGAAATCTTTCGGGCGGAAGTGATTGATGCGTCGACAGAACACTTTGTGTTTGAGTTCAGTGCGCGTTCATCAAAGGTCGATCAGTTTATTTCAATCATGAACGAACTCGGCCTCGTCGAAGTCGCCCGTACCGGCATCGCGGCAATCGCACGCGGACGCGGGCTTGTCTGAGCTGGTGTAGCGCAGACGGTTCCGGGATCAACGATGGAAATAGGGCTGGAGGCAAGGGCAACTCGTTCATGGTAAACGGGCCAATATCCTGGTTACATGGATGCTCTACCTCTACGTAGCCGTCATTGCCCGGTCACACCTGCCTGCGAAATGATGCTCTCCGGCAGATCGAATATGATCCTGGGGCTTGCACCTTGGCCTGCCACACGGCTCAATAGGGGGCCTTGGGCGGATCGTGCGTTATAAGTACGGATCTGCACTTGTGGTGCTACAAGTCGAGTTTGCGGTAACAGGATCCTCGATCCTCAAGAGTGTCGGCGACCAATAGGCACGTCAGGCACGGTGGCCAGTAGATGGCCGTCAGCCGCAACGCCAGATCGGAACGCGCGGAAATAGCCATCCGCAACGAACGTGGGAGCAGAAGGCCAGATGAGTTGCAATCCTTGGCGCTGGCTTTGGGGGCTCCTTCCGTTGGCCATACTGGTTTGGCTGACGGTGGTGGAAGAGCGCCCGCGTATCGAAGCCGACTTGACGGCGCGCACGCAGCAAGCGCTGAAGGTTGCCGGAGTCGATTGGGCAAATCTGACGTTCTCGGGTCGTGAAGGCACTTTGGCCGGACACACGTCGCATGACTCCGAACCAGAAAAGGCCATTCAAATCGCGCACAGCGTTTGGGGCGTCCGGACGTTGGCAGCCGATATCAGGCGAGCCGACACGATAAGTGATTATTTCTGGCAGGCGGAAGCGGCCGACAGCGGTATTCGCTTGGCGGGATACGTTCCTGACGAGACAAAACGCAATACCGTTATCGGATTGGTCCGCGAGCGTTTTCCCGATCGGCCGATCGACGATCGAATGAAGATCGGTCTGGGAGGCCCCGACCCCGATCCGTGGCTCAAGACGATCGGCTTTGGGTTGGACCGTCTTGGCCAAGTCAAATCTGGAAATGTAGAGGTTCACCAACTGGCGCTGTCCGTATCGGGTGAAGCGCTTTCTCATGCTGCGTACAGAAGCGCCAAGTCTGCGCTCTCCGGTGATCTGCCCCCGGGGGCCACCTTGATCGCCGATAAAATTACGCCGCCGGTCGTATCCCCTTTTAAGTGGGGTATGCAGAAGACAGCGACACAGATCGTCTTGAACGGCTACGTACCGGACCAGAGCACACGCGAGCAGCTGTTTGACAAAGCGAAAACCACATTCCCAAAGCTCGCAATCATCGACCGGATGGAAGTCGCCGGTGGAGCGCAGGAAGGATGGTATGCTGCCGCTGTTGCGGTTTTGAATAGCCTGCTAAGCCTCAGCGAGGCAGACGTACAGGCATCGGATGGCGCCATCACGTTAAAGGGGCGCACCCTCGATGAGGCGACGGCCGCGCGCGTGGTAGCTGCGCTTCAGAGTGCGCTTCCCGCGACATTCAAAGCGCGCACAGATTTGAGTTATCCGCCGCCGCCGCCGCCGATTGTTAGTCCCTTCACGACACACATTGAGATGAGGCCGGGTTTTGTAAGTCTCACGGGATATGTGCCAAGTGATGCGGCGCGGACCGCCGTGATGACGCAACTCCAGAAACTTCTGCCCGATGCGAAGTCCGTTGACAAACTCGCGCTGGGGTCTGGGGCACCGGAAGGCTGGCAGGCATGCCTCTTCGCGGGGCTGGATGCTTTGGCAAAACTTGGAAACGGCACACTCGCGTTAAGCGATCGTTCCATGCAACTCACTGGCAGAACGCGGGATGAAGCGCTTGCAGAGGCTTTGCCGGCTCAGGTGCGCGCCGCCGCCAATCGCGCATGCGACAGCAAGCTTGAGATCGCTTTGGACGTTCCCCCCGAGCCTAATCTCAAGTGGCGCGCTGAAAGCACTGGCAACGGTGAACTAACACTGGAAGGCGAGGTGCCGGATAAAGCGAGCGAGACGCTCTTGGTTAGCAGCGCCGAGCAGCTTTTCTCCGGGGCACGTTTGATCAACAAGATGACGCTTGCTTCGGGAACGTCAGAAAAATGGCAAAAGGTTTCCGTTGCTGCCTTGCAGCTCCTCGCGAAATTGCGCCGTGGTGAGGCCATCCTTGATGGCCAGCAATTGACGTTGCGCGGAGAAGCAAGCGACGCAGCGGTTGCCTCCGCAGTCAAAGATCAGATTTCGCATACGCTGCCTAAGGGGTACGTCGGAAAGCCTGAAATCATTGTGCGTTCAGAGGCCATGATCTGGGCGGATAAGGAAGCCAAGCGCAAAGCTGCTGAGGAGGCCGCGCGCCGTCAGGCTGAGGAAGCGGCGAAGCAAAAAGAAGAGGCCGATCGCGTCGCCGAAGAAGAGGCGCAACGCCAGGCGGCTGAAGCGGAAGCGCGCAAGCAGGAAGAACAAGCGCGCCTTGAGACGCAGCGGGCAACGGAGGAAGCCACACGCCGCGCTGCCGAGGAAGAAGCGGCTCAGAAGGCTGCTGAGGAAGCGCGACGTAAAGCTGAAGAGGAGGCCGACCGGCGACGCGAAGCCGAGACGGCTGCAGCCGCAGCAGCACAAGCACGAGCTGCGAATAAGCCGAATAACGATCCATCGCCGTCAACTGAACAGCAGAAGCAACGCAAGGCGGAAGCTAGCCGTTGCGAAGAGCTGCTACAGTCTGCAGCAGCGACGGGCTCGATACGCTTCCGGTTCGCCAGTGCACGTCTTGAAAGCGGCAGCACGGGAACTCTGGACCGTTTGGTCGAGATCGTGAAGGGATGCCCAGACTTCCGCATTGAGGTCATCGGGCACACTGATGCTATCGGGCCCAGTGATCAAAATCTCATACTGTCCAAAGAGCGCGCGCAAGTTGTCATCAATTATCTGACCAATGCCGGCATCGACACGTCTCGCCTTTCGGCAACTGGATACGGTGAAACGCGTCCGATAGTACCTAATACGTCCGCGAGTAATCGGGCGAGAAACCGGCGGATCGAATTCTCTGTAAAGACGGATTGACCGGCTTCAATGTAATCGGGAGGAGACGGGCATGGATTATCTGTTCGTCAAACTGATTTGGTATCTGGCTATCGCCTTCGCCATCGGCTTGTTTGTCGGCTGGTTTTCCTGCAGCCGTGCGCGTGACTAAGCCTCGCTTGATCGCATGCGAACGGGAGTACGCGCGTAAAGGAAAAGGGCAGCTCAAATGATGTTTCTGACTTTGCAGACAGCGCTTTTGTTGCTGACGGTGTACGTGCTCGGAGCCATGTGTGGGTGCTGGTTGCACCGAATGCTCGTGGCTCCAATCAGCGCGGACGACAGCTTGGTTGCTGCAGGAGCGGCAATTTCGGATCAGCCCATGATCGAGACCGCGACAGGTCCGGCGCCGGAAGTCGCGGACCTGTCGCATGAAAATAGGTTCGAACGCGCGCTTGTTGGGACGCGTCTGAAGTCAGTCGGTGACTTGCGTTCGCAAGAGACCGCACCCGTTATCGAAGCCGGGCAGCCCCCGGCGCGCGTCGTCGTTCCGGCTCCAGCCGTTCCGCCTTATGAGCCCCCATCCACATCCGCTCCGGTTTCGCAGGGTGAAGGATTTCCGAGTTTGCCAGCCGCCGGTAGCTCGGGCGGGGTGACAGGTGCGTCAGCGCCGTTGGCACCTTCTGTGACGCAAAGCCCTGACGACCTCACGCGCATTCATGCCATCGATGAGGAAACAGCAACGCGTTTGGCTGAACTGGGCATGGCCTCCTATGCGCGCTTGGCGGGTCTGACACGCGCAGACGTTGACAGAGTTGAAGCGAGCCTTGGCCAGCAGCGGATCTCCCGGGAGGGGTGGATCGAACAGGCCAAGCTCCTCGCCAGTGGACACGAGACGGTCTACGCACGCCGACTTTCAGGAAAAGGCGAGCCTCTGCCAACCCCCGCCGAGGTCTATCGGGAGGGCATGGAGCCGGAAGTCGATACCATCCCGGAAACGTCGGGGAGCTCGGAAGGTCTGACAGACGCGCCGCAAGAAGCAGCTCTAGGGGAGCCTCGCGAGGATCTAAGCACGACTGAAGAGATCGCAAAGCCACCGGTTGAGGAAGGGGACGACACCTCTAAAGCCGAAAGCGCTGAAACGAAGTCGAGCGCAGAGGCCGCCGATGAAATGGCGGCAATCATGGCAGCGGCGGCTGTGCTTGCGAAAGCCCAAACCCAGACAGATGACAATCAGTCGGATAACGACGACGCATCATCCAGGGCGGCCCTTGCTCCTATCGATGCACCACCGCCGGTCACTGATGATCTCCTGCGCATCCGCGGTATCAATGGCGATGCAGTCGCGATCTTGTCCGCGAATGGCGTGAACCGGTTCGAACAGGTTGCAAATTGGAACCCAGACGAGGTGCGCCGTTTCGAAGGCTTGATTGGTCCGGTCGGACGCATCCGTCAGGAAAATTGGATAGAACAGGCGCAAATTCTTGCCGGTGGAGGCGAGACTGCTTTTTCTCGTCGCCAACGCTTGGAACCGCAACCAGTCTGGCACGAACAGCCTCGGTTTGCCGACGTCGAAGCGCGAGAAACTGAAGTCCTCGAAGCTTCTCCGGAAGAGACCCCTGCACCGTCCGTGAAGGATGCCACCGTAGAGAACTTCGACGTCGCCGATGCTATCGCGACCCCTATCGTCGAGGTGCCTGTCGGCGAGGCAGAGCAAAGCTACGCGGAGCCGATGGAGGCCGATCTCTCCGGTTTGCGTTCGGTAAAGTCACCCTTGCTCAACGGCGGCGAAGCGAAGACCGAAACAGGCTATGACGATCTCAAACGCATCCGAGGAATTGGCGTACTTATCGAGAAAAAACTGAACTCTCTGGGTATCAACCGCTACGAGCAGATCGCCAACTGGAGTGCTGCTGAAATCGATAGGATCAGTCAGGTGCTCGACTTCAAGGGGCGGATCGAACGCGAAGCTTGGGTAGAACAGGCGCGCATCCTCGCTTCCGGTGGGCAGACGGAATTTTCCAGCCGCCTTGACCGTGGATAGCCTGCAATGGTCCCCCCCTTCGAGTGACTAACTCGCAAGGACCCGCTGGGCGAGGCTTCTCGGGCTGACTGATCCTGCATGCGCAGAGTGAGAAGCCGGTTGCGTCCCGTCGTGTGTAGAAAGATACGAAGCGATAGCCTGCATGCTCCATTCGTCCCGCAACAATGGGGCGTGACCCTCGCCGGGGACTTCAAGATCGGACAGAGCCGGATGCCGACGGTGCATTTCCTCCACGGTAGCGCGAGAGAGAATGTCTGAATTCTCGCCGCGCAATACGAGCACCGGGACACGCTTCAATGCTTCGAACTGCGGCCACAAGGCCGGCATCGGCCCATCGAGAATGGACATCGTGTTCTTGAGTTTCGGATCGTAGCTGACGGCCGGTTTGCCGTTTTTTTCATTGTACCATTGGCGCGCCAGAAGCTCCCAGTCTTCCGCGCGGACGTTGGGGAAGCGCCGCTGATTGATATCTCGCATAAGCGCGGTAGCTTCTTCCCAAGAGCGCGGCAACGGAATGCGTCCCACATAACCTGCAATGCGCATCAGCCCGTCTGTTTCAATCACGGGGCCGATATCGTTGAGGATGATCGTGCCGACACTGGCCGGTTGAAGAGCTGCAAGAATGGTTGCGATAAGACCGCCGCGCGATGTGCCAATGATCGCGACATGATCGAGGCCCGCAAAAGCCAGGAAGTCGAGGACGTCGAGCGCCTCAGTTGGCACCGTATAGTTTTTCCAATCAGGGTCCCACTCGGATTGCCCGCGACCCCGATAGTCCAGCACATAAACATCGCGCGCGTGAGCACCGGCAGCAGAAAGATAGCAAGCCAGATCGTGGAAATCTTTGCAATTGCGCGAAAGCCCCGGCAGGCAAACGACAGGTCTAAGCCGTGACGCCGGCGCGCGATAAACGCGACCGTGCAATTTGAGCCCATCGCGAACACGAAAAAATAAATCGTCAAAATGGTTCTGCATGACCGACATGCGAACATCCCCGCAAAAAAAAGCGCTATGGCGCCTACTAGCCGCCATCACGTAAGCCACAGCCATACTAGCCAGAACACCCGCCCTCACAGTGGTCTGGCTAGCTAAAGTTTTTGTGCGCTTCCCAGGAGCCGGGTTTTCTCCGGCGCTGAGCGAGCAAACAAATATCCGTTTCCTCCGTTTCGGAGCATTTTGCGGCCGAACAGCCGTGCGACGCAAATCAAGACCGAAGTCTGCGGTGAAGAATTTTAGCCGTCCTTCGCAGCTCGTGTCCGTCGTGCACCAGGAGCATATTTGCGGCGCGACCCACTGGCTTGGGCGCGCGCGAGGTCTTCCTCAAGGCGGAGCGCCTTGTCGCCGGCGCCGAGGCGCGCACGATAGACTTGGATATTAGAGAGAACCTTCGCGACGTACTCACGTGTCTCCTTGAACGGAATGCGCTCGACCCAATCGATCGGATCGAGATCAGCAGCACGCGGATCGCCTAACTCACGGATCCACTGCCGCGCACGTCCAGGCCCCGCATTATAACCTGCGAGACCAAGCACGTAGGATCCGCGGAATTCCCCCATGCGGTCGCCGATGTACGCTGAAGCGATCATCAGGTTGTAGGCTTCATCCCGTCCCAGGCGCGAGATCTCACATTTAAGTCTGTAGTCGCGGCAAACATGCTTCGCCGTGACCGGCATGACCTGCAAGATGCCACGCGCGCCAGCGCCTGATACGATCTGAGTATTGAATTCGCTTTCTTGCCGGGCAATGCCGAACAGGAAAGCGGTCTCAGGAGGCGTCCGCAATGGTTTGTATTTAGGGAGCGCCTGCACGGGGTAGGCGTAGTAATGCAGGTTCATGCCCGCACCGATGGCCCGCTTCCCAATACGCAAAGACTGCTGGGTATCCCCAAGAGCACGCATTAAGTGAGCCACAAGCGCAGCGTCCGCCTCATTATCTGCGAGCGCACCCAGATTTGCTAAAAAGGGACGCGTAATGCTGCGGCCCAGCCCTGCTTTATCGGCGATGACTGCGGCGTGCACGGCGTCGTTGCTTTGGAAGCGCGCGATTTGTTCAGACGTCGGCGCTTGCGGCGGCCTAATCGGCAGAGCTTGAATGCCGGGCTTCAGCCGCTGCATAGCGAGCTGGCCGTGAAAGGTGTCGAACTGCTCCGCAGCCTGTTTGTAATAGTCCCGGGCCGCCGCCTTATCGCCAACCGCTTCGAGCGCCCGACCCAGCCAATATCCGGATTTTGCTCTGCTGAGAGGACCGTCTGCAGCTTCGTGCATCACCCGAAAATGTTTGATCGCTGCTTTCGCATCACCGAGGTAGCGCAGCGCGATCCAGCCTGCGACGAAGGCTTGCTCTTTGAGCGGATTTACAGACAGCGGACCCGCATCGCGCACAAGTTCATAGGCAAGTTGCGGATTGTCATCATCCAGCGCTGCATAGGCCGTAAGTCGTCGCTCATCCCACCAGGCATCCGGATTGACTGTTTCCGATTTGGTGATCGGGGCGCTGAGCAGGAGCTTCGCAGCCTCCTCCTTATTGCCGCTGCGGCGCAGGTGCATGATGCGATGGAAGCTCACACCCCAATCCGTATGTGCTTTTTCAGGTAGGTCTGCGAGTAATTTCCCGGCAGCGTTTTGACGCAAGAAGACCGACAAGCGCGCCTTGGCTTTGGCTTGTTCGAATTCGGAAACACGTTTCATCTGGCGACGAACGACTGCCGCCCGGGTATTGCGCGAAGAGCTCCATCGGAAGTCGTCCGTAAGAAGCCGATCCAGGCGCCATTTATGATCCGCATGCGTCAGGAGCGATCCGATGCGCTCCAAAATATCGTCCTCATAGTCATCCGGAATATCGCCATCCCGCCACGCCTTAGAGGCGAGCTTCACGGCATGGTTCCGTTGACCGCTCGCAGCATAGGCGGCCGCGAGTGCTGCTTCACCCGCAGCCGTCTCAGGCTCTCGACCAGAAAAATACCCGAGCACCACGCGCGGATTGGAAACCTGAAGCATCATGGCTTCCAGATGTTCGATCAGCAGCCAGCGATTAGGCCACTGTGGATTGGCCGCAAGAAACGCCTGGTAGCTTTCGATCGCGCCCTCGCCCCGACGCAGAAGCCCCCAATCAATCAGCTTTTGCGCGACAGGGTTATCGATTTGCCCGCGCAAAGATTTCGCATTCGCGAAATCATTTTTTCCAATGGCATCAAAAGCGGCCTTTAGAGCCTCACCATCCGCCGGACTAAGCGGAAGCGTGCGCACCGGTGCGATGGCTTTGTCAAAAATGGCGTTGGAACGGGCTTCCGCTTCGGAAATCCGGATCGTCGTGAGTTGACCATCGTGATCCAGCAATCGGTAGGCAGCCTTGAGCGACTGGAGATCGCGTTCAGGATTCGTACCGGGTGGTGGAGGCGGCTGCGCATGTGCTGCGGGGAGCAACATCGTATAGGCCGCGAACGCGACCGCAAGAAGCCACCCGACACGGCCGAGATGCTCTGAATGCCGGTGTCCAGATTGGCCTGTGAGCGTCCCCCACGACTGGTGAATGCGCCGCACTGATGTAAAGCCAATGATAGGGTTAAAATACTTCAACGTTGCCTCGCTTTGCCCGGCCCCATGGCATCGCTTGCGAGCTGTCAGTCAAACACGTAATCTACTGCTCGGCGGTCGAATCAACTCGCGCCAGCACAAGCGTGCGCGTTTGCCTGGACCCTAACAAGCGAGTCAATCCCGTTCAAGGATTGTGCTGCCGGCCGCGTGCCCTGACTGTCAGCGTCATGGCGAAAGCAGACAGCAATTGCCGGCACCGGTAAGCTGAAATCTATTTGGTCAACACGAATTAAAAACGTGCCATTTTGGCAACGGGGAAAGACGGTCACGATGTTCAAGGGCTCCTATACTGCGCTGATTACGCCGTTCCGTGACGGTGCACTCGACGAAGATGCATTTGTTCGCATCGTAGAGTGGCAGATTGAAGAAGGTACACATGGTTTGGTGCCGGTCGGCACGACAGGTGAAAGCCCCACCTTATCTCACGACGAGCACAAGCGTGTCGTCGAGCTGACAGTAGCCACCGCACGAGGTCGTGTGCCTGTCATCGCTGGAGCCGGCTCGAATTCCACGAAAGAGGCCGTTGAGTTCACGAAGCATGCGAAGTCTGTAGGCGCGAGCGCCGCTCTTGTTGTCACCCCGTATTACAATAAGCCGACACAAGAAGGTCTCTATCAGCACTACAAGGCGATCAGCGACGCCGTAGACCTGCCGATCATTATTTACAACATTCCGGGCCGCTCCGTGATCGATATGTCTGTCGCGACGATGCGCCGGTGCTTTGAGTTGCCCAACGTTGTCGGCGTCAAGGATGCAACGGCGAATCTCGCACGCGTCTCTCAGCAACGTGCGGCCATGGGGCCTGAGTTCAATCAGCTCTCGGGTGAAGACGCGACGGCACTTGGCTTTATGGCGCACGGTGGACAAGGCTGCATCTCGGTTGCCTCGAACGTTGCGCCAAGACTCTGCGCGGAGTTCCAGAACGCCTGCCTGAAGGGCGATTATGCGACCGCGCTGGGATTGCAGGATCGTTTGATGCCGCTGCACGATGTGCTGTTCCTTGAAACAAACCCATCACCGGTTAAATATGCTCTCTGGCGGATTGGGATGTGCACGCCCGACACTCGGCTTCCCCTTGTTCCGCTCACAGAAGCCACAAAGCAGGCAGTGGATAACGCGCTCGTCAAAGTCGGACTCCTACGCGCCAAGGCTGCCGAGTAAAATCGCAAGATACGCGACGCACGATAGGTGAGCGCTACGGCTTCCGAGACGTAGCGCCAAACCACATTAAGTCACGAGAGGTCCGTCATGGCGGCCAAAAAAGATGCCGGCCGCCGGGTCATCGCCGAAAACCGGAAGGCGCGCTACGAATTCGCGATCGGCGAAACATATGAAGCTGGGATCGTCTTGACGGGCACCGAGGTCAAATCCCTGCGCAAAGGCCAAGCGAATATCGCTGAAAGTTATGCAGCCATCGAGGATGGGGGCGTTTGGCTCATCAATGCCAACATCCCCGAGTACTTATCCGCGGGCAACTTCTTCCAGCACGAGCCGCGCCGGAAACGCCGCTTGCTCATGCACAAGAAGGAGATCCACAAGCTATGGATCGCGAGCTCGCGCCAGGGCATGACGATCGTTCCATTGGAACTCTATTTCAATCCGCGCGGTCTCGCCAAAGTTCGTCTCGCCGTAGCGCAAGGTAAGAAGCTGCACGATAAGCGAGAGGACGCGGCAAAGCGCGATTGGAATCGGGAAAAAGCGCGATTGCTGCGTGATAAGGGGTGAAACCATGGCCGAGCCGTGGCCATATCCCGCACCGTTGGACGATGGGGCCGCCGACCACCTGCGGGTGGGGCTGAAGCTTCCCGAAATTCCCCTGTACGCAACATCGGGCGATCGTATTGCGTTGGCAAATTTGCCAGGCCGTTCGATCGTGTTCGCTTATCCATGGACGGGGCAACCGGGTATGCCCAACCCTCCGGGATGGGATGACATTCCCGGTGCCCATGGATCAACGCCCGAGGCAGAAGGGTTCGCCAAGCTATATCCGCGCCTTCGCGAGATGGAAATTTCCGTATATGGCCTGAGTACCCAAGACACAGACTGGCAAGCCGAATTCGCAGAACGGATCGGGCTGCCCTTTCCGTTGCTGAGCGATGCAGAATTTGCCTTCGCCCGAGCGCTTAAGCTCCCCACCTTTAAAGCGGGAGACACGAGCTATCTAGCGCGGTTGACGCTGATCATCGCAGATGGATGCATTGAGCACGTGGACTATCCCGTGCATCCTCCCCACACCCATGCGCATGAGGTGTTCAAGCGCGTGGCGGCATCTGGTCAAGCTCACGCCTGATCGCATCAAATACAGCGTGGAACATTTCCGTCGTCAGCCTGCCGGTGTTGGTGTTGTAACGGGAGCAGTGAAAGCTGTCGAAGAGAAGTCGCCCTCCACCGAGTTCGTGGCGCGCGCCATGCCCAAACTTGAACGCTGATTTGCGCAACGCTAGCGCTGAAAGCGTTTGATCATGTGCGATGCGCCCAAGCGCCAAGATAACGGAGAGGTTGGGAAGCGTTTCCATACGCGCGCTAAAGAACTGACGACAGGTGGAAATCTCCACGCCGGTAGGTTTGTTCTCAGGGGGAACACACCGCACTGCATTCGTGATCATGCAATCGCGAAGCTCAAGCCCATCGTCTGGTCGAGCTTGATAGCTCCCTTCCGCAAAGCCGAAATCCAGAAGCGTCGCGTAGAGCAAATCACCGGCGTAATCACCGGTGAAGGGACGTCCCGTACGATTGGCGCCACCGCGTCCCGGCGCCAATCCCACGATCAATAAGCGAGCTGTTTCTTCGCCGAACGAGCCGACCGCCCCGTTATACCAACCGGGTTCAGCGCGTTTGTTTTCATTACGGTAGGCAACAAGGCGCGGGCACAAGGCGCAATCATGTGGCGGTTCCGGCGTAATTTGCTGGGGAACCGCCCGTTCTTCCGTCGTACCAAGCCGCACGTTTCGTGCCCCCTACCAGTATGGGGGCAATCAAAGCGCCCCTCTTAAACTTCCTCTTCCGACAGATCGTCGTCTTCATACGGAACAGGGTCATTCTCGCCGCGATAACCGCCGTGTGGCGCGGCCCGTTCACGTTGGGGTCCGCGTCCGGCGTCGCGGCCGATGAGAGCTTCGAGTTCCGCCAGATCAATGAACTGATCCGACTGCCGGCGCAACTCGTCGGCGACCATGGGAGGCTGCGTTTGCAACGTGGAGACGACACTGACACGCCGCCCCATCTGCTGAAGGGCAGCCACGAGGCAACGGAAGTCACCGTCACCAGAGAAGAGAACGATGTGATCAAGGTGCTCGGCAAGACGCATGGCGTCAACCGTCAGCTCGATATCCATGTTGCCTTTAACTTTGCGGCGTCCAGTCGCGTCCGTGAATTCCTTGGTGGGCTTCGTCACCATCGTAAAGCCGTTGTAATCGAGCCAATCTATCAACGGGCGAATGGACGAATACTCCTGATCTTCCGCCAGCGCCGTATAATAAAGCGCGCGAACAAGATGCCCCTTCTGCCGGAAGTGAGCGAGTAGCCGCTTGTAATCAATATCAAAACCGAGCGCCTTCGATGTTGCGTAGAGGTTCGCACCATCGATAAACAGAGCAACACGCTCGTTCGGGTAAAAGAACATTCGGATTTCCTTGCTGTGCGTCAGCGGCTCAAATCAGGAGGCGCGACGAAAATCATGTGTAGTTGGGGTAGTTCATCGAAGTCTGGCATGCCTATAATAATATCAAAGGCATACGTGGGGAGCCTACAAAGCTAAGGTGCCAACTTTTTGATGAACAGCGTGCATAACAGATATGTATTGAGAGGCAAAGAATATTCACCGTCAAGAACTCTAGGGTTTTGTGGCGAAACGTCGCGCCATGCAGGTAAGTTCCCCGTAACACACCAAGGAAAGTGAAAAAAAATCATATTGCTTCTCCCCACGTCGTCAATTTCGACGAAAGGAGTGGAATATGAGGTATGCAGCATTAGAAAAACGCCAGCCTTTGTTCGGGCAAGTATTTGGAAGGCGGGAAAATCGTCTGGGATATACTTGAGCATATAACGAGTAGAAGTTGGTGCAACCAGGGCTATAGCCATAGCCCGCAGCTTGCGCGATTACCAAAATGCGTTAGACTAAATTGATAACAGCGCCGCAGCGCCTCCAATCGATGTGGAATTGCATTATTCCGCACGTGTTGAAGTGCGTCGTGGCGAGTAGCTATTTCTAGCTCCGAAAGGTTTTTGACGAATGGCACGCGTCACCGTTGAGGATTGCGTCGATAAAATCCCTAACCGCTTTGAGCTTGTCTTGCTCGCGGCTCACCGCGCTCGCAACATTTCGGGCGGCAGCTCGATTACGATTGATCCCGATAACGACAAGAATCCGGTTATCGCACTTCGTGAAATTGCGGAAGAAACGATTCCTCCCGAGGACATGCGCGAAGGTCTTATCCACACGTTGCAGCGTAACGTGGAAGTCGACGAACCCGAAGCCGGCGCGGCACCGGTGCTCGCAGTTGAGCGACGCGCGCCAATGTTGGGTCGCGATGATCAATCGAGCGACAACGTCGTTGATGTTTTGACGGAAGAGCAGCTTCTGCGCGGGCTTGAGACCATGACCCCTATGGAGCCATCAGCCTCCGGCGGCAATGGGCCTCGTGATCGCGGCCGTTAAGCTGCAGGCTCGGCATGAGCGTCCCAGCTTGTCCCAAGCCTTGATAGGATTGTAACCCATTGACGAGACAGGGGCGGCGCAGCATGTGTCGCCCCTATTCCTGTCTGCGCTGCTAGATGCTATGCCGCCTAGTTGAATTCTGAGCGCCCCGCGCGAGTTGGCGTCAAGGCCGGATGCGCGACCGCACCGCTGTTGTAATGTGTAGCCCTTGACCTTCCCCGAGGACTGCGATTGGGAGCACGCCTTTCGATGATGCGCCAGTATGAGCTGGTTGAACGCGTAACGAAATATGATCCTGGCGCAGATGAGGTTCTCCTGAACCGGGCCTATGTCTATGCCATGAAGGCGCACGGTCACCAAAAGCGTGCCTCCGGCGACCCTTATTTTTCACATCCTCTCGAAGTTGCGGCGATCTTGACCGATCTCCATTTGGATAGCGCGACCATTACCACGGCGCTGCTACACGACGTGATCGAAGATACCGATGCAACGCGCGCGGAAATCGATCAGCTGTTCGGGGCAGAAATCGGGGCTTTGGTCGATGGACTGACCAAGATCAAGCGGCTCGACCTCGTCTCGAAGCAGGCGGAGCAGGCGGAGAATTTCCGCAAGCTCTTGATTGCAATCTCAAGTGATATCCGCGTCCTACTCGTTAAGCTTGCGGATCGTCTCCACAACATGCGCACGCTGGAATACATGAAGCCGGCAAGCCGACAGCGCATCTCGGAGGAGACACTCGAGGTTTACGCGCCGCTGGCCGGACGGATGGGTATGCAGGCCATGCGTGAGGAACTTGAGGACCTCTCGTTTCGCCGGCTCTATCCGGAAGCGTATGAAACGGTCGTTCACAAACTGGTTGATATTCACGAGAAAAATGAAGGGCTTGTCGAAGAAATCCGTATAGCGCTTGAAGCTAAGCTTTCAGACGTTGGAATACAGGCTGCCGTACACGGTCGGGAAAAGAAGCCCTATTCGATTTGGCGCAAGATGCAGAACAAGCAGATCGGATTGGAGCAACTCTCCGATATCTACGGTTTTCGCATCATCGTCGAAAACATTGCCGACTGTTATCGCGTGCTCGGGGTCGCTCACACGACATGGCGAACCGTTCCCGGCCGGTTCAAGGACTACATCTCAACGCCCAAACAGAACGGCTACCAATCGATCCACACGACCATTGTAGGGCCGCGTCATCAGCGCGTTGAGCT
The DNA here is from genome assembly GCF_025698805.1 of Filomicrobium sp. Lineage (NCBI taxonomy): Bacteria > Pseudomonadati > Pseudomonadota > Alphaproteobacteria > Hyphomicrobiales > Hyphomicrobiaceae > Filomicrobium > Filomicrobium sp. The sequence goes on along the minus strand of NZ_JAILWT010000003.1, from coordinate 205,617 downwards.
GCAGATCCGGACGAAGGAAATGCACGATGTGGCCGAATACGGGGTTGCCGCGCACACCTTCTACAAAGAACCGACAAATGGGGCCTCAGGCAACGGTAGCTCAACGGTGCTCAATCCCGACAGCGGCCCGTATCACTGGCTGCGTAGATTGGTCGACACTCTGCTGGAGGGGTCAAATCCCGTTGAGTTCTTAGAGCATACCAAGCTGGAATTGTTCCAGGATCAGGTCTTCTGCTTCTCGCCAAAAGGGCGCCTCATTGCGCTGCCCCACGGAGCGACACCCCTCGATTTTGCCTATGCTGTCCATACGGATATCGGCAATGCCGCGGTTGGGGCGTACATTAACGGTCGGCATATGCCTATCGACACCCAGCTCCGCAATGGCGACGAAGTCGAGATTTTAACGTCGAAGACGCACACCCCTCCGGCTGCCTGGGAGCATTTTGCCGTTACGGGTAGAGCCAGAAGTGCAATTCGCCGCGCAGCCCGCGATACGATGCGGCGGCAGTACACGGAACTTGGGCGCCGGCTCGTAACCTCTGCCCTTCAGGCTCAAAGCGAAAGCTACTCTGACGATCGGCTCAAAGGTGCGCTTCCGCGCATCGCCGGCGGGAAAACGGTGGAAGACGTGCTCGCTGGCGTGGCACGCAATGAAATTGCGGTCGACGAGGTTGTGCGAGCCATTCTCCCAGATGCCAACTTGCCGGCGCTGGCGAAATCGCCGCGCGCGAAAGCCCGCCGGCACCAGCCCTCGAACCAAGAAGGATGGTTCAATCTTTCCAAGGTGATGGGCCTGAAATTTCGTGTCGGGCAAGAGATCGAAGAAGGAATGTCGCTGCCTGGCAGCATTCCCTTGCGGGGGCTCAAGAGCGATATTCCTGTGACATTTGAGGATGGAGGCGCTGTCCCCGGTGATCGCATCGTCGGTGTGTTGACGCCAGGGGAGGGAATCCGCATCTTCCAGATCCACTCGCCGCGCTTGAAGGCGTACGAGCATGAACGTTGGATCGACGTCACATGGGATATCAATCGTGACCAGCCAGAGCGCTTTCCAGCCCGCATCGCAGTCACCGCCCTTAATGAGCCTGGAACTTTAGCCCAGATCGCCCATGTAATTGGCGAAGCTAGCGGCAACATCGACCAAGTCAGAATGGTCGGTCGAGGCCCTGACTTTACCAAAATGCTCATAGAGGTGGAAGTGTGGGATCTGGAACATTTGAATATGATTTTGTCAGGTTTGAAGTCGCAAAGCGTTGTCAGCCATGCAGACCGCGTGTTTGATTGAGCTGAGGGAAGTAGGCATGTGCGGCATCGTCAAGACCACAGGTCGGGGGGCCTGATAGATGATCTTCAAGCGGCGTACGCCGCCAACCTTCCTTGAGCGGGTGCGGGTTCTTGTGTGGCCGCGGCATACCTGGGAAAGATCACTAAAGTACATCGCCTTGCGGCTGATGCGCGTGCGTGCGACACCTCACCAGTTGGCGCTGGGCTTTGCCGTGGGTGTTTTCGCTGCGATTACGCCGTTGGTAGGCATTCAGATGCTGATCGCGGGGGTAATCACCCTGGCTCTGCGGGCGAGCTTCACGGCAGCAATGCTTGGCACGTTTTTCGGAAATCCGCTGACGTGGGCTATCGTTTGGCCTGCAACTTATGCAACAGGCAGTTTTTTGCTTGGAATACCGGCAGCAACCAAGACAGCCGACCTTGCGCAGCAGCTTAGCCTCTTCTGGGATACCGTCTGGCAGTTGTCTCCCGAGATGATCCTCGCCGCATTAGGATTGGCGTGGCCCTATATGAAGCCGATGCTAATTGGCACATTGCCCGTCGGCGCTGTTATCGCCACTGTTTGCTATATCTTCTGTAAGCGTGCGGCGCACGCGCATCAACAACGTCGCCGCAGATTGTCGCCGCAAGGCAGCGGGTATCCGCTCGGCGATCTGCTGGCGACGTATGATCCGGAATACTCATGAGTAACCGCTTGGCCAAGCCTTTGCGCCTAGGCGTGAATATCGATCATGTCGCGACCATTCGTAATGCACGGGGTGGTCGTCACCCGGACCCATTGCGCGCCGCGCACATCGCCGTCGAAGCGGGTGCCGATGGTATTACGGCACATCTTCGTGAAGACCGGCGGCATATTTCCGATTCGGATATCGCGCGCCTGAAGGCCGAGCTGACGCGCCCACTCAATCTCGAAATGGCTGCGACCGATGAGATGCTGGCGATCGCGCTACGCCATATTCCCAACGCCTGCTGCATCGTACCCGAGCGGCGGGAAGAGCGCACAACCGAGGGCGGGCTTGACGTAATTGCCGGAGGAGACCGGTTGCGGCGTATTGTGGAAGAGCTGAAGGCTGCGGGAATTCGTGTGTCGCTTTTTGTTGAGCCGGATGAACGCGCCATTGCCGCGTCCGCGAAAATCGGCGCTGACATCGTCGAGCTCCACACAGGCGCGTATTGCGAAAAGGCGTTGGAAGACAACGCTAAGGCACTCGCCGGAGAACTAAACCGGATCACCCAGGCAACAGCCATGGCCGCTGACTCCGGACTTGAGGTTCATGCAGGGCACGGGCTGACCTACAACACGGTTAAAGCGATTGCGGCGCTGCCCGAGGTTGTCGAGCTGAATATTGGTCACTTTTTGGTGGGCGAGGCAATCTTTGGCGGGCTGAATGCGGCTGTCAGGCATATGCGCGAATTGATGAATGAGGCGCGCCGCGAAAGCGAAGCCCGCGCGCGGCGTATGGCAGATCAGCTATCGTGAGCCATATCTTAGCCAAAGAGTCTAAATCCATAGTTCAGAAAGACATTTCGCCGCGTGACAACCTACGTGCTCGCGCAAACAGAACCCTCAGCGATAGTGCCCAATTAAATATGAGCTACGTGAGCCTTTGCCTAAACCGGTAATGCTCCAGCACCTCGATTCCGCATTGGCGCTACTAGAAAAGTCCGCACTTGGACAAGCTGCTCGTTTGCAGCGGTCACCATAAGTGGCTATAGCGGGCCAATAGTTAAAACCCATCCGGCTTACGCAAGCTGCCGGTTGATAAAGACCTTGAATGAGTCGCCCGAAAAGTCGGCGGTGGAGATCAACCGATGAGCCTGGATACGAACGCAAGCAGGAGTCGCGCTAACGGATGGTGGGAAACCATCAAGATCGTGATTCAGGCTCTCGCCATCGCCATGATCGTGCGAGTGTTTTTCTATCAGCCCTTCAACATCCCTTCAGGATCTATGAAGGACACGTTGCTGGTTGGTGACTACTTGTTCGTATCTAAGCTGTCTTATGGCTACAGCCGCTATTCGTTTCCGTTGAGCCTTGACCTCTTCGATGGTCGCATTTTTGGCGCTGAGCCACATCGCGGCGACGTCGTTGTTTTCAAACTCCCGCGCGATAACTCGACCGATTACATCAAGCGCGTCATAGGCTTGCCGGGCGATGAGATTGTCGTGCGCGGCGGTATACTCTTCATCAACGGCGATGAAGTGAAGCGAACACCTGCCGGAACGTTCAAGACATACGAGGACGGAGGTGTCACGGAGACGATTCCCCGGTATCGGGAAACGCTCCCCAATGGTGTCTCCTATGATGTTCTGGACGCCGAGCCCAATGGCCCGTTCGATAATGTGGGCCCCTATAAGGTGCCCGCGGGCCACTATTTTATGATGGGCGACAACCGCGACAACTCCACAGACAGCCGCGCGCTTTGGGGTGTTGGGTATGTTCCCTACGAAAACCTGATAGGACGTGCCGAGATCATTTTCTTCTCCGCAGCTGTGGATGAGCCGGGGGCGTTTAATCTGCTCACCCCGTGGACTTGGCCGTTTGACATTCGTTGGACGCGTTTTTTCAAACTTGTCCGTTGATAGGGCTCGAATGCTGGCCTACTTAACTGGCCGCATGATCAAAAAGAACAAAGACCTGAAGGCGCTTGAAACGGCGCTGGGCTATAAATTTAAGTCACATGATTTGCTGCGCTGCGCGTTGACGCACTCAAGTGCGCGCAGCGTGGATGCCGATACCGACGATAACGAACGCCTCGAATTTATTGGAGATCGAGTGCTCGGGCTGGTGATGGCCGAATTGCTCGGCGAAACGATGCCGACCGCCCGCGAGGGCGATCTTGCACGCCGCTTCAATCAACTCGTACGCCGTGAAACCTGCGCCACCGTAGCGCGACAGATAAATCTCGGACGCTACCTTATTCTTTCTCCGAGCGAATCCGACAATGGCGGGCGTGACAAGGACACGATTTTGGCCGATGCCATGGAAGCCCTGCTTGCTGCAATTTTTCTCGACGGTGGCTTTCCTAAGGCCCGCGCGACCGTGCGCAGCCTATGGGAGCCACAGTGCCGTCAACCATCATGTAGCGACCAGGACGCGAAGTCTGCACTTCAGGAGTGGGCACAAGGCCGCGGAATGCCGTTGCCGCGCTATGTGGAGATTTCTCGGACCGGCCCCGATCACGCACCCGTTTTCATAGCGGAAGTACAAATCGACGGCACTGAGCCGGGCCGTGGCGAAGGCCCATCCAAGCGCGCAGCCGAACAGGCTGCGGCGAGTTCTGTTTTGCAGCGCGAAGGCGTGCGGCGGGTAACCAATGACAATGCCTAATTCAGAAGCTGCCACGCCGGGAGGCACCAAGTGTGGCTTTGTTGCCATTATCGGCGCGACGAATGCTGGAAAGTCGACCCTCGTAAACGCCCTCGTGGGAGCCAAAGTCACGATCGTCAGCCACAAGGTTCAGACGACCCGGGCTCCCATTCGTGGCATTGCGATATCGGGCCCGAGCCAACTTATCTTCATCGATACTCCGGGAATTTTCCGGCCGCGACGACGGCTCGATCGGGCCATGGTTGATGCCGCATGGAGTGGGGCGGGCGAGGCAGATATCGTTGCTTTGATCGTTGATGCCGCACGGGGATTGGAGGAAAGCGTCGACGCGATTGTCGGTAGGCTGGCGGATATCTCGCTACCGCGCATCCTAATCCTCAACAAGGTCGACAGGGTCGCCAACAAGGCGACATTGCTTGATCTTGCGGCCAAGTTGTCCGCGCGCGTTCCGTTCGAGCGGGTTTTCATGATCTCGGCCCTAAATACCGATGGTGTCGAGGATTTGAAGACCTGGTTGGCCGCAGCGGCGCCTGAAGGGCCTTGGCACTATCCCGAAGAAGATATTTCGGACGCGCCCATGCGTTTGTTGGCGGCCGAAATCACACGCGAGCGCATATATCACTGGCTCCACGAGGAATTACCGTACGCGATTACGGTGGAGACGACGAGTTGGAAGGAACTGCGCGATAAATCTGTTCGTATCGAACAGACGATCTTTGTCGGGCGCGCCAGTCAGAAGAGCATCGTGCTGGGCAAAGGCGGACAGACGATCAAGCAGATTTCATCGCAGGCACGTCAGGAAATCCAAGGGATACTTGAGACGAAAGTTCATCTGTTCCTGTTCGTCAAGGTCCGCGAAGGATGGGAGGGCGATCCTGAACGCTATCGTGAAATGGGGCTCAATTTCCCAAAAGATTGATCGACCTTTGGGCTTTGCGGCAATGTCGCTTGCGCTTGTGGGGTTCTAGCGGTTACAGGAGTGCCGACGATCCGGTCAGCATGTCACTCTTTCCATAGCGTCGTTCACGCGTTACCAGGAAACATCACTTTGTGAGCCTGGCTGTCGACGACGCCGGAAGCGGTTCTGCGCGGGAGAACCAATGTCCAAGAAGCTCATCATCGACGACACTGAAATCGAGGTTGAAGACGGTATCACGCTGCTTCAGGCCTGCGAGCAGGCGGGCGCCGAGATTCCGCGGTTTTGTTACCACGAACGATTGTCCATTGCCGGCAACTGCCGCATGTGCCTCGTCGAGGTCAAAGGCGCGCCAAAGCCCATAGCCTCATGCGCGCAGACCGTGAACGAACTGCGCCCCAATCCAGACGGTTCGCCGAACGTCATTCTCACCAAGAGCGCGCTTGTTAAGAAAGCGCGCGAGGGTGTGATGGAATTTCTGCTGATCAACCACCCGCTTGATTGCCCAATCTGCGATCAGGGCGGCGAGTGCGACTTGCAGGACCAGGCGATGGCCTATGGGGTCGGCGGTTCGCGCTACGTTGAGAACAAGCGCGCTGTTGAAGAAAAGTACCTCGGCCCGCTGATCCGCACGTTCATGACCCGCTGCATTCATTGCACGCGCTGTGTGCGCTTCATGACTGAGGTTGCCGGCGTCGACGAATTGGGTCTCATCGGACGCGGTGAAGACGCGGAGATAACGACCTACCTTGAGCACGGAATGCTCTCTGAGCTCTCCGCCAATGTCAACGATCTGTGCCCTGTGGGTGCACTCACCCATCGCCCGTGGTCCAACACGGCGCGGCCATGGGAGCTGCGGAAAACCGAAACGATCGACGTCATGGACGCCGTCGGTTCCAACATCAGGGTCGATTCGCGCGGGCCGGAAGTCATGCGCATTCTTCCACGGAACAACGATTCAGTGAATGAGGAGTGGATCTCGGATAAGACGCGTCACGTCTGGGACGGCCTCAAGACACAGCGGCTTGACCAGCCCTACGTCCGCCGTGGCGGCAAACTGCGTCCTGCGACGTGGGAAGAGGCGCTGGGGGTAGTGACGCAGAAATTAGCTCAGACGGAAGCCTCCCGGATCGGCGTTATCGCAGGCGATCTGTGTGGCGCCGAGGAGATGTTCGCACTCAAATCCTTGATGGATCGCATGGGTGTGGCCAACGTTGATTGCCGCGCAGCCCACGAAGCATTTGATCCCTCGCTTCCGCGCTCAAGCTATCTGTTCAACACGACAATCGAGGGCATCGACGAGGCCGACGCGATCCTCCTCGTGGGAACGAACCCGCGTCTGGAAGCCCCGATTCTCAACGCGCGTATTCGCAAGCGCTATCTAAAGGGCGGTTGTGAGATTGCTCTCGTTGGGGCTCAGGTGCCCCTGACATATCGCTACGAACATCTGGGAACAGGGCCTGCCGCGCTTTCTGAGCTGGCCGATGGAAAACATGCCTTCGCAGAAATTCTGAGCAAGGCGAAGGCGCCAATGGTGATCGTTGGAGCCGGAGCCTATCGGCGGTTTGACGGCGAAGCGGTCATGGCTCTTGCTGCACGCATCGCACGAGCCGCAGGAAAAGACAAAGCTGCCGACTGGCGCGTGTTCAACGTGCTTCATACTGCCGCCGCACGCGTTGCAGGCCTGGACCTTGAGTTCGTGCCTGGCAAAGGCGGCCTTGATACGGCCGGCATGCTCGAATTTGCCAAGCATGACGGGCTTGAAGTGCTCTATCTGCTGGGTGCTGACGAATTCGATATGCCGCCGCCTGACGATGTGTTCGTCATCTACCAAGGCAGCCATGGTGACGCGGGCGCACACCGCGCGGACGTGATCCTTCCCGGCTCCGCTTACACAGAAAAAAGCGCCACTTACGCGAACACCGAAGGACGCGTGCAGTTGGGGCTCAAAGCGGTCTTTGCCCCGGGGGAAGCCAAGGAGGACTGGGCGATCTTACGGGCGCTGTCGGCGCAGCTCGGTCATACCCTGCCCTTCGATAATCTGACCGAGTTGCGCGCTGCCATGTACAAGCAGGCCCCTCAACTTCAGCGTATTGACGACGTCACCCCGGCTACGGAAGATCCCTGTTCGGCACTCATCGCACGAGAGGGCAAAGTGAGTGATACGCCGTTTGCCGAGGTGATTTCCGACTTCTACCTCACCAATCCCATCGCGCGCGCATCCCGTGTCATGGCCCAGTTAAGCGCGTTGAAAGCCGCCGCGGCAACCGACGCCCGCGTGACGCCGTTCGGTACGGACGAAGCGTCCGTCCAATACCAGATGAGCCCAGAGGCATGACGCAGGAAACCATAGACACGCTTTGGACCTACGGAATCTGGCTGCTGACGGTCATCGGCTTCAGCCTCCTGATGATCGTCGGCCTGCTGCTAATCATCGCTTATTTGCTGCTGATGGATCGTAAGGTCTGGGCTGCGGTGCAAATGCGCAAGGGACCCAACGTCGTCGGGCCCTTCGGACTATTCCAATCGTTCGCCGACCTTCTGAAGTTCGTTTTCAAGGAGCCTGTGATTCCGGCGGGAGCCGATAAAGGCGTGTTTCTCGCCGCGCCGGTCGCCACGGCAACTCTTGCACTCACTGCTTGGGCCGTAATCCCAGTGAGTGAAAACGATTGGGGGCGCTGGGTAATCGCCGATCTCAATGTCGGGGTTCTATACCTGTTGGCAATCTCATCCCTCGGTGTCTACGGCATTATCATGGGCGGTTGGGCATCGAACTCGAAATACCCGTTTATGGGATCCCTGCGCTCAGCCGCGCAGATGGTTTCCTATGAAGTCTCCATCGGCCTCGTCATTGTCACCGTGCTGCTTTGCGCCGGTTCACTGAACCTTACGGAAATCGTGAATGCACAGCAGGAGGGGCTCGGTACCGGCATAGGTTTGCCGAATTCGTTCCTCGACTGGTACTGGCTGCCCTTGCTGCCGATGTTCGTAGTGTTTTTCATCTCGGCCCTGGCCGAGACGAACAGGCCGCCCTTTGATCTACCAGAAGCTGAATCTGAACTCGTGGCAGGCTTCATGGTCGAATACTCTTCGACCCCCTATCTATTGTTTATGCTCGGCGAGTACGTGGCCATCACCACCATGTGCGCCTTGACTACGATCCTGTTTCTGGGCGGTTGGCTGCCGCCGATCGATGTTGCGCCCTTCAACTGGATCCCTGGGTTCTTTTGGTTCCTCCTGAAGGTCGTGGCGGTGTTCTTCATGTTCGCCATGGTCAAGGCGATGGTTCCACGATACCGCTACGACCAGCTCATGCGCCTGGGGTGGAAGGTATTCCTGCCGTTGTCGCTCCTGATGGTCGTCGTGGTTGCCGGCGTCCTCCAATACGGCGGGTTCGTGTGAATGCGCACAGCCGGACAACCGGTTGGAGTAATGACGGGATTACGGCTCTCTAAGGGCTGGCCTTATTGATGACGCTCAGGTATGTCCTGGGCCCGATTGTTACGGCATATTCGCGGCGGACCCCCGCCCGTTATGCGGTTCGACGATACCTGGAGGCGAATTAAAATATGGCGATCGCCCAAGCAGTCAGGTCGATGTTCCTCACCGAGTTCGTCTCGGCGTTCTTTCTCGCCATGCGCTACTTCTTCATGCCGAAGAAGACGGTGAACTACCCGTTCGAAAAGGGGCCACTCAGCCCAAGATTTCGCGGGGAGCATGCGCTGCGGCGTTATCCGAATGGCCAGGAGCGGTGCATTGCCTGCAAATTGTGCGAAGCAATTTGCCCGGCCTTGGCGATTACCATTGAGGCTGGGCCCCGGCGCAATGACGGCACACGCCGCACGACGCGCTACGACATCGATATGACGAAGTGCATCTATTGTGGTCTTTGCCAGGAGGCTTGCCCGGTCGAGGCTATCGTGGAAGGGCCAAATTTTGAATTTGCCACCGAAACCCGAGAGGAGCTGTTCTATGACAAGGAACGCCTCCTTGATAACGGCGATCGTTGGGAGAGGGAGATAGCAAAGAACATTGGGCTCGACGCTAAATTCCGGTGAGGGCTGGGGCGAGCTTCTCAAGGTCCTGAGTGACGAGGAACTCGACCAGTACGCCGCTATGGCCATGGATCAGGTGCGACAGGAGCGCCGTTGGGCCTGGGCCCAGTTATTCCTGCTCGCGACCTCCGTCGCACTGACGGTCTGGCTTGTGTGGCGTGCCGCGCGGCAGGGGCCGGACATGTCGACGCTCTACGCGTCGGTGGCAGCGGTCGGATTGCTCTATTGGCCTTGGCGCAGCGCCAAAATTCGACGGCTGTGGCAAGGCCACTGTGCGGCAGTGAAACAGGAGATGGCGCGTCGCCGCCAGGGCGATGCGAACTGAACAAGCGAACGGACCGTCGGGTCGGAGGTCCATCAGGGACGACGAAAAGCACGCGGGATCGAAATGACGTTGATTGCCTTCTTCTTCTATGTGTTCGCTGTCCTATGCATCGCGTCGGCGGCAATGGTCATCATCGCGCGCAATCCGGTTCACGCGGTGTTGTTCTTGATCTTGGCATTCTTCAATGCAGCGGGACTTTTCGTGCTGCTCGGTGCCGAGTTCCTGGCGATGCTGCTTGTCATCGTCTACGTCGGCGCTGTGGCAGTGTTGTTCCTGTTCGTCGTTATGATGCTTGACGTCGATTTCGCCGAGCTGAAGGCGGGTTTCATCAAGAATGCCCCTGTGGGCGCCGTCGTCGGCGGCATTGTCCTGGTGGAGCTGGCGTTATTGTTCATTGTCCACGGGTTCGATCTTGGCACCGCAGGAAAGCTGCAGGCTGCAACGCCGCCAATAGAATCAGGGATCGCGAATACCGAGGCATTGGGCCGGCTCATCTACACCAAGTACGTCTACTTCTTTCAGGCTTCTGGTCTCATTTTGCTCGTCGCGATGATCGGCGCAATCGTACTGACGCTGCGCCACAAGGAAGGCGTGAAACGCCAATCGATTGCTGCTCAGGTCGCACGTAATCCAGCTACGGCCGTTGAAGTCGTGAAGGTTCCGTCCGGCAGCGCCATCGTTCCTTCTAGCCAAGGACAGAATTCATGATTGAGCCGCACTTCATCAGGCCCCGCCATGTGCGCGGGTTGAGGGGGAATTGAGATGGATATCGGCATCGGGCATTACCTGACGGTTGCCGCGTGTTTATTCACGCTCGGCATCTTTGGAATCTTCCTCAACCGCAAGAACGTCATCGTCATTTTGATGTCGGTCGAGCTGATGCTCCTGGCGGTCAACGTCAACCTGGTCGCGTTTTCTCATTTCTTAGGTGATCTGGTCGGCCAGGTGTTCGCTCTGTTCGTCCTGACCGTGGCGGCGGCCGAAAGTGCCATCGGCCTTGCCATCATCGTCGTCTACTTCCGCAATCGCGGCTCCATCGCCGTCGAAGACATCAACATGATGAAGGGCTAGCAGCCCGCGCTGCTAGGAGCCGGCCTCCATGATTTATCTTGCCATCGTCTTTCTGCCGATTGTTGGCGCGCTGATTGCCGGGCTATTTGGGCGCTTTATCGGAGCGCGGGCCTCGGAATTCATCACGACCGGCTTGCTCATCATCGCCACCGTTCTCTCGTGGGTTGCTTTTGTGCGCGTTGGCTTCGATGCCGAGACGGCCCGCGTCCCGGTTATGCGATGGATCACCTCCGGTGAACTCGACATCGCGTGGTCGTTACGCATCGATACCTTGACGGCCGTCATGCTGGTTGTGGTGACGACTGTGTCTGCACTCGTGCATGTTTACTCCATCGGCTATATGCACGAAGATCCTAGCCGCTCTCGCTTCTTCGCTTACCTGTCGCTCTTTACCTTCGCGATGCTCATGCTCGTGACCAGCGACAACCTGCTTCAGATGTTCTTTGGCTGGGAAGGCGTTGGCCTCGCCTCGTACTTGCTGATTGGGTTTTGGTACACGAAGCCGGAAGCGAATGCCGCCGCTATCAAGGCTTTTGTCGTGAACCGTGTCGGCGACTTCGGTTTCATGCTTGGCATGTTCGGCTTGTTCTTCGTCTTCAACACGCTGAACTTCGATCCGCTGTTTGAAGCGACCGCGCAGGCCGCCGGCAAATCGTTCAACTTCCTCGGGTACGAGGTCGATATTCTGACGACGCTGTGCCTGCTGCTGTTCATGGGAGCCATGGGTAAGTCGGCGCAGTTCCTGCTGCACACCTGGCTGCCGGACGCGATGGAAGGCCCAACTCCAGTTTCCGCCCTGATCCACGCAGCAACGATGGTAACCGCCGGTGTCTTCATGGTCGCCCGGCTATCACCCATTTTCGAGTATGCACCCACTGCGCTCGAGGTCGTGACGCTGGTTGGGACCGTTACCGCATTCTTCGCAGCTACCGTCGGCCTCGTTCAAAACGATATCAAGCGGGTCATCGCTTATTCGACGTGTTCTCAGCTGGGCTACATGTTTGCAGCCTTGGGCGTCGGGGCCTATAGCGTCGGCATCTTCCACCTGTTCACCCATGCTTTCTTCAAAGCTTTGCTCTTCCTCGGAGCCGGGTCCGTGATCCACGCAATGCATCACGAGCAGGACATGCGGAACATGGGTGGCCTCGCCGGCAAAATTCCCATCACCTGGGCAATGATGCTGATCGGCACGCTGGCTTTGACCGGTGTTGGTATTCCGCATGTGGCTGGGTTCGCAGGCTTCCACTCAAAGGATGCCATCATCGAGGCAACCTTCGCCGCGCACACGCCTGGCAACTTCGTCTTCTGGGTGCTCGTGTTCACGGCCTTCCTGACCGCGTTCTACTCGTGGCGGCTCGTCTTTATGACATTCCACGGCAAAACGCGCGCCGCGCCTGACGTCTTCAAGCATGCCCACGAAAGCCCTTGGGTCATGCTCGTGCCGTTGTTCGTTTTGGCCTTTGGTGCCGTTGTCGCAGGCTTTGTGTTCGCGCCCTACTTCATCGGGGAAAGCTACGCTGAGTTCTGGGGCAAGGCGCTTTTCACCGCTCCCTCAAATCACATTCTTCACGACATGCATCACGTCGAAGAGTGGGTCTACTGGGCACCGTTCCTGGCCATGGCTTCAGGCTTTGCGCTGTCATGGATCTTCTACGTCCAGGCTCCCTGGCTGCCCGAAGCGACGGCACGCACATTCCGCCCGATCTACCTGTTCCTGCTGAATAAGTGGTACTTCGACGAACTCTATAACTGGCTGTTTGTCAGGAGCGCCAAAGGTCTGGGCCGCTTCCTTTGGAAGGCGGGCGATGGCGCCGTCATTGATGGCACCATCAATGGCACGGCCGACAGCGTGCAATGGACAACGGGACGCGTCGTCAAACTGCAAAGCGGCTACATCTATCACTATGCGTTCGCCATGCTGATCGGCGTCGCGCTGATCCTGACCTACTTCCTGCGCAGCCTCGTGATGACAGGTGGAGCTGGCCAATGAATCTGACCACTACGCCGATCCTATCGATCATCACCTTCCTGCCGCTGCTTGGCGTTTTATGCATCGCATTCTTGCCAAGCACACCGGCGGGCGATCGCAATGCCCGTTGGATCGCGCTTTACGCGACGCTGTTCACCTTCGTTATATCATTGTTGATCTGGCTCAACTTCGATCCAACGACGGCTGATTTCCAGTTCGTGGAAGAGCACGCGTGGCTCGGGCCCCTGCGCTACAAGATGGGTGTCGACGGTATTTCGATGCTGTTCGTCATCCTGACGACGTTCCTGATGCCGCTGTGCATTCTGGCGAGCTGGGAATCCGTCAACCACCGCGTCAAGGAATACATGATCGCGTTCCTGGTGCTTGAGACGTTGATGATCGGCGTCTTCTGCGCGCTGGATCTGATCCTGTTCTACCTGTTCTTCGAAGCCGGTCTCATCCCGATGTTCCTCATCATCGGCATCTGGGGCGGTAAGCGGCGCATCTACGCGAGTTTCAAGTTCTTCCTCTATACGTTGCTGGGCTCAGTGCTCATGCTGATCGCCATGCTGGCGATGTACTGGCAGGCCGGGACCACCGATATCCCGACCCTGATGCAGACAGAGTTCCCACGCGACATGCAGTGGTGGTTGTGGTTGGCGTTCTTCGCCTCGTTCGCGGTGAAGATGCCGATGTGGCCGGTCCACACCTGGTTGCCGGATGCGCACGTTGAAGCCCCGACTGCGGGTTCGGTCATCCTGGCGGCCATTCTGCTGAAGATGGGTGGCTACGGCTTCTTGCGCTTCTCGCTGCCGATGTTCCCGCTGGCAAGCCATGAGCTGGCTCCGCTCATCTTCGTCTTGTCCGTGACGGCCATCATCTACACGTCGCTCGTGGCACTCGCGCAGGAAGACATCAAGAAGCTCATCGCCTACTCCTCAGTGGCGCATATGGGCTTCGTGACCATGGGCATCTTCACGTTCACGCATCAGGGAATCGATGGCGCCATCTTCCAGATGCTCTCGCACGGCATTGTTTCGGCAGCGCTCTTCCTCTGCGTTGGCATCATCTACGACCGTATGCACACGCGCGAAATCGCAGCATACGGTGGACTTGCCGCGCGTATGCCCATCTACGCATTCTGCTTTATGGTCTTCACTATGGCCAACGTCGGTTTGCCGGGGACCTCTGGGTTCATTGGCGAATTCTTGACCATGCTCGGGGCGTTTCAAGCCAATACGTGGGTGGCGTTCCTTGCGGCGACGGGCATCATTCTGTCGGCGGGCTATGCGCTTTACCTCTACCGTCGTGTCGTGTTCGGGCCGCTCGAAAAGCAGTCGCTGATGAACATTGCGGATATGAAACCGCGTGAGATCGCCATCATTGCTCCGTTGGTCATCCTGACGATCTTCTTCGGCTTCTATCCGGCGCCACTGCTCGATGTTATGGCGGTGTCGGTGAAGAATCTCGTGATGAACTATCAAGCTGCTATCGGCCAGGCCGCAGCGGTCGCCGCGCAATAAGGGAAGGGACCAACGCATGTCCATATTGGTCGGTTACGCTCCGGTCCTGCCCGAGATCTTGCTAGCGGTTGGCGCGATGGCGCTGCTGATGCTGGGCGCCTTCGGTCCCGACAACGAAAAATCCGGCGAGCAGATCACGTGGCTGGCCCTCTTGCTGATCGTTGCCGCAGCGGCGCTTATAGTTCTGCAACCGCCCAAGACCGAGCAACTCTTCGAGGGAGCCTTTGTCGTTGACCGCTTCAGCAGGTTTATAAAACTGCTGGTGCTGTTGGGTTCGGCCGGCGCGCTCTTGCTGTCGGTGGATTACCTGAAGAAGAAACGACTGATGAAGTTCGAGTACGCGGTGCTCGTACTTCTCTCCACGGTCGGCATGATGATGATGGTTTCCGCCAACGACCTCATCGCGCTTTACCTTGGCCTCGAATTGCAGAGCATGGCGCTCTACGTTTTGGCGTCGATGCAGCGGGAAAATCTTCGGTCAAGTGAAGCGGGTTTGAAATATTTCGTCCTGGGCGCCCTGGCCTCCGGCATGCTGCTGTACGGCGCATCGTTGATCTACGGCTTCACAGGCTCGACGAGCTTCCCCGTCATCGCCGGAGTCGCCCAAGCCCACGATGCCGCTCAGAACGTCGGATTGATTGTGGGCCTCGTGTTTCTCCTTGTCGGTCTTGCCTTCAAGGTGTCTGCGGTTCCTTTCCATATGTGGACGCCCGACGTGTACGAAGGGGCGCCAACGCCTGTGACAGCGTTCTTCGCGAGCGCACCGAAGATCGCAGCAATGGCGCTTTTGATGCGCTCGCTGGGCGTAGCCTTCCCCGGTCTTGAACCGCAATGGCTCCAGATCATCTGGTTTGTCGCCATCGCGTCGATGTTGCTCGGCTCGTTCGCTGCGATCGGCCAGACAAACATCAAGCGGCTGATGGCCTATTCGTCGATTGGTCATGTCGGCTTTGCGCTCGTCGGTCTTGCCGCCGGAACGCATGAGGGAGCGCAAGCCGTTCTCATTTATCTTGTGATTTACATCGTGATGACGCTGGGAACGTTCGCATGCATTCTGTCGATGCGCCGCGGCGACGAGATGATCGAAGAAATTGATCAGCTATCGGGACTGGCCCAGACAAATCTGCCCATGGCTTTTACGCTGGGCATGCTCATGTTCTCGCTCGCTGGAATCCCGCCGCTCGCCGGTTTCTTTGCCAAGCTTTACGTGTTTAGCGCCGCCGTTCAGGCAGGGCTCTTCCCGCTCGCGGTCATTGGCGTTTTGGCGAGTGTCGTAGGTGCCTACTACTATATTCGCATTGTACTCATTATGTTCGTGAAGGACCCGGAAGAGAAATTCGCGCCGGTGTCCGGGAAGCTTGGCTTCGTAATGGCTGCGTCCTTAGTTTTCATCTTCGTATTTGCGACGCCATTTGTCGGCGGACTTATCGTTGACGCAGCTGGTGCGGCAGCTAAATCGCTGAGATTTTGACAAGTGCATTTGACGTAATGAGTGATCACTCTGAGTTCTTTGCTCCAGTTTTGCAGCTCGAAGAATGCGCCTCGACGAACGCCGAGGCTATGCGCCTCACCCTCGCTGGTGAGGCGGGCCCCTTTTGGGTTACCTCCGAAAAACAAACTGGCGGACGAGGTCGGCAGGGACGTACGTGGACATCGCCGCCCGGAAATCTCAGTGCGAGCCTCCTCATCAGGCTGGCCTGCGAGCCGATAACCGCCACTCAGCTCTCCCTTGTCGCCGGCCTCGCATTGCGGGAAGCCGTCGCAGAACAACCGGGCTTTGAGCGTGTAGCAGGCAACCTCAGGCTTAAGTGGCCGAATGACTTGCTGCTTGGAACGGCAAAATGTGCCGGGATATTGGTCGAGACCAGCGTGATCGAGGCGCGCCAGCTCGCTTGTGTGATTGGCTTCGGCGTTAACATTAAAGCCAGCCCCGAGGGGCTCGACCGGGCCGTGACATGCCTTTATGACCACGGGATGGTGACTGACAGCTCGGCCCTGCTTGCGAGCTTGGACGCCACGATGGGGCGGCGCATGGGGGATTGGAAATTAGGGCTTGGTTTTCCAGTCATTTGTGCGGAATGGCAGCGCTTCGCGGGGACACCTGGCGAGGCAATCTCCGTGAATGCCTCTGGAACCCGCTTTTCAGGCCGTTACGCCGGGTTGGATCTCGACGGGGCACTTTTGCTGAAGGAAGACGGCGGGACGATTCGCCGGATTGCATTTGGCGAGATTGTGGACGCTCTTGCCTAAACCCTCCGACTACCGGGAATTTCTCGGCCGACGAAATTGCCCATCCGACGAACTGAAAACAAAAAGAAGGCATTGATGGCGCGCAAACCCGCCAATGGCGAAGACGAACTCGTATTCTTAGCCCTCGGCGGGCTGGGCGAAATCGGTATGAACGCCTACCTGTACGGGGTCGGCGCAAAGAAGTCGCGCAAATGGCTGATGGTCGATCTGGGGATTACGTTTCCCGGAGAGGGCGAGCCGGGCGTTGATGTGGTGCTGCCGGATCTGCGTTTCATCGAAGCGCAGCGAGATGCGCTCGCTGGGATCGTTATCACGCACGCGCACGAAGACCACATTGGTGCCGTCATAGAGCTATGGCCGAGCCTTCAGGTCCCGATTTATGCAACGCCGTTCACAGTCGGAATGTTGCGCGCAAAGTTGGCGCAGTTCGGCGGACAAATGGCCATCGAGATTAACGAGATCCCGGTCGGCGGGCGCTTTCAGGCTGGCCCCTTTGACGTTGAGTTGGTCTCCATGGCCCACTCTATTCCGGAAACCTCCGGCCTGATTTTGCGCACATCCGTCGGCACGGCTTTGCACACGAGCGATTGGAAGATCGATCCCGAGCCTATGACGGGCGAACCAACCGATGCCGCGAAGCTCCAGGCTCTCGGAGCCGAGGGCGTCCACGCGATGATCTGCGATTCAACCAACGCCTTGCGGGAAGGGATCTCTCCTTCCGAAAGCAAGGTTGCGCGGTCGTTGACCGAAATCATCAAAAAGGCCACGCATCGCGTCGCTGTTACGACCTTCGCCTCGAATGTCGGTCGCGTCAAAGCCGTCGCCGAGGCAGCCACAGCATCCGGCCGACAACTCGTCGTCGCGGGCCGCGCCCTGCATCGCGTGATAGAGGTCGCGAAAGAAACCGGCTATCTGCCTGAGAAGCTGCAGTATCTGGATCAGCAGGAATTCAAATACATCGACCGCTCCGACGTCGTGTTGCTCCTGACCGGAAGCCAGGGAGAGTCCCGCGCGGCGATGGCGCGCGTAGCAGACAACGAACATCCAGATATACAACTCTCCAAGGGCGACCTGGTGATCTTCTCGTCCCGGAACATTCCCGGAAACGAAAAGGCAGTGGGCCGCATACAAAACAAGCTCGCGCAAATAGGTTGCGACGTGCTCACAGATAATGAAGCGCTCGTGCACGTTACGGGCCACCCACGCCGCGATGAACTCAAGCAGCTTTACAGCTGGATCAAACCGGAGGTGGCCGTGCCGATGCACGGAGAAGCACGCCATCTACGAGAGCACGCGCGCCTAGCAACCAACGCCGGCGTGCCGCAGGTTGTGAGCCCATTGAACGGCGATATCGTTCGGCTCGCACCGCAGCCAGCCGAGATCTTAGAGAACGTCCCAACCAGCCGACTCTATCGCGATGGCCGTTTGATCATTCCCGCTGAAGAAGGTCCCGTCCGCGAGCGCCGCAAGCTTTCTGTCGTTGGAATTGTGGTGGTATCGATCGCCTTGTCCCGTCGTGGCATCATGATTGGCGAAGCCGATCTCGCAATGGATGGTATCCCCTTCGTTACGGAGGATGGCGATGCTATGGAAGATGTTGCGCTCGATGCCGTCGATGCCACAATGGCCAGCATTCCGGTGGCAAGACGCAAGGACCACGAGATGGTCCGTGATGCGGTTCGCCGTGCGGTACGCTCCTCTATCTATGAGGAGTGGGGAAAGAAGCCGATCGTAAAAGTATTGCTACATGTGATCGACCAGCAGTCGGCGCCCCGCTCGAAATAACAAGCAACTTCAGAATTCAGGAGACTTCAAGAATGATCGGCCGTTTGAACCATGTGGCGATCGCTGTGCGCGATCTCGACGCGGCGGTATCCGTCTATCGCAATGCGCTAGGTGCCACTGTTTCCGAACCTACGGCCGAGCCTGACCACGGCGTAACGGTCGTCTTCGTGACACTGCCGAACACCAAGATCGAATTCTTGGAGCCGCTGGGCGAGACCTCGCCGATTGCCAAATTTCTAGAGCGCAATCCTGATGGTGGCATTCATCACGTTTGCTATGAAGTCGATGACATCATCGCTGCGCGAGACCAATTGAAAGCGCAAGGTGCGCGTGTGCTCGGTGACGGAGAGCCGAAAATTGGCGCACATGGTAAGCCGGTCTTGTTTCTGCACCCGAAAGACTTCTGCGGAACGCTGACCGAATTGGAGCAAGCGTAAGTCCTCGCGACAACGCCATAGGCCTCCCGCGTCGGACGCAGAGCCCGACAAGCGGCGAGCCAACGCACCTAAGGAACATGAAAAATGAACTTCACCCTCGGGGCGGCATTATACTTCATTATCTGGTGGTTGACGCTGTTTGCGGTGCTTCCCTTTGGCGTCCGGAGCCAAGATGAAGAAGGGGAGATTGTGCCAGGTACGCCGGAAAGTGCTCCAGCAAGGCCGCGAATGCTGCGGACTTTCCTCATCAACACGTTGGTTGCCGCCATCGTGTTTGCGATCGTCTGGGTCGTCATTACGTATCGGCTCATCGATGTTGGAATGCCGACGGCACCGGGCGCACGCCCCAGTTGAACGCTACGAACTTTGTGAACCGACGAGCAATAGACAACAAAAAAGGAGCCCGGTGTAAGCCGCTGCTCCTTTCTTGGTCGGCGGCTGAACCGCCTTTCTTATTAGGACCTCCCCCTGCTACACGAACAGGGTAACTGGAGTACATTGGAGCCAAACGAGTCGGCTCTAATGGTGCTTCTTCCCCTAGACTTGGGCGCTTACCGCTCGATACATCGGCTTCGACCCTTTTTCTTGACGGCCGGAACATAGCTCAGCTGCGGCCGACTGTCACGGTGGAAAGTGCAGAATCTGCAAAGAAAATTCGAAGCCGAGAAAACGGATTTTCGTGTCGCGAAAAGCTGGGACTGAGAACAGCATATAACCCTGCAGAACGCGGCATAAATCGCGGGCAGGATTGCAAGCTACACCAATCATGGTTATGAGCGGCACAGGTCGACGGCCGTATAGATTTGACGTTTGACGCATGAGGAGCGGGATCGTCTTCGTGCTTCCGTTGCTCCGAGCTGCCGCGATCCGCGAAACATCTGCGATCCCATCTTAGGAGACGAAACGCGCGTCATGCATCTTTCCCGTTATTTCCTTCCTGTTCTGCGAGACACGCCTAAGGAAGCGGAGATCGTCTCCCACCAGCTGATGCTACGCGCGGGCATGATCAAGCAGTCCGCCGCGGGGATCTATTCTTGGCTCCCTCTGGGGCTCAAGGTGCTCAAGAAGATTGAAGCGATTGTGCGCGAAGAACAAAACCGCGCAGGCGCTGTTGAAGTACTTATGCCGACGGTGCAATCGGCCGATCTCTGGCGCGAATCCGGGCGCTATGAGGCCTATGGGAAGGAGATGTTGCGCATCACCGATCGCCATGAGCGCGACATGCTGTATGGCCCGACTGCCGAAGAAGTGATCACCGCTATTTTTCGTGACAGCGTGAAGAGCTACCGCGACCTTCCCAAGAACCTTTACAACATCCAGTGGAAGTTCCGCGACGAGATCCGCCCCCGCTTTGGGGTGATGCGTGGTCGCGAGTTCCTTATGAAGGATGCCTATTCGTTCGATCTTACCGCGGAAGACGCGCGGCGCAGCTATCAGCGCATGTTCGTCGCTTACCTTCGCACGTTTGCCCGTATGGGACTGAAGGCAGTACCTATGGCCGCGGATACCGGCCCCATAGGCGGTGATTTGAGCCACGAGTTCATCATTCTCGCCGATACGGGTGAGAGCCAGGTCTTCTGCCATCGCGACCTCATCGAAGGCGCAATTCCCCCAGCGGATACCGACTTCCTGGGAGATCTGTCTCCGATCGTTGACGCCTGGACATCGCTTTACGCGGCGACCGATGAAATGCACGATGCGAAGCGCTTCGACACAGAAGTACCCGCAGAAAGCCAAGTTACGGCGCGGGGCATCGAGATCGGACACATCTTCTTCTTCGGCACGAAATACGCAGAGCCCATGGGCGCGCGTGTGCAGGGCCCGGACGGCCAGATGGTTACGCTCCAAATGGGGTCTTATGGCATTGGGGTGTCCCGTCTCGTCGGGGCGATTATCGAAGCAAGCCACGACGACGCAGGGATCGTTTGGCCTCTGCCTGTTGCACCGTTCGAAGTCGGGCTTCTCAACCTGCGCACCGGCGACGCGGCAACGGATGCGGCATGTGCAGATCTCTACGGGAAACTGCGCAACGCCGGCATCGATGTTCTATATGACGATACCGACGAACGCGCCGGGGCGAAATTTTCCACTATGGATATCATAGGCATACCGTATCAACTGATCGTCGGGCCTAAGGGCCTCAAAACGGGCGAACTTGAGGTTAAGGTGCGTGCCGACGGCACCCGTGAGACCGTTTCGCTCGAAGCTGGCCTTGCGCGCGTCATAGATCTGGTGCAGTCCGGGCGGGTTCTCTGCTAGGACGCAGCGGACAGACGGTAGCAACCAGAGGAAAGCGGATGGCAAACGTGAAGCAGACGTCGATACCTGACACGGCTCCGTTTGCGCCCTTCGAATGGATGTTGGCTTGGCGTTATCTGCGGGCCCGCCGTAAAGAAGGCTTTATCTCCGTTATCGCGGGTTTCTCCTTTATCGGCATTATGCTCGGCGTCGCCACGCTCATCATCGTGATGGCGGTCATGAACGGCTTCCGCGAGGATCTTTTCTCAAAAATCCTCGGGTTAAACGGTCACATCGTCGTGCTGAAAACCAATGAACCGTTCACCGACTACAATGATGTGGCAGCGCGGATCGAAAGGGTGCCCGGCGTACACCATGCGCTTCCCCTGGTTGAAGGCCAGGTCATGGTCTCCTCGCCGGCGCAAGCAACCGGCGGCTTGGTCCGCGGCATAACCGAAGATGGCGTCAAAGCCCTTAAGCTCATTTCCGACAACATCCAATTCGGAACGCTTGATGGCTTTGACCAAGCCCGCGGCATCGCCATAGGCACGCGCTTGGCAAACGCGCTGGGCGTGATGCTTGGCGACTCTATAACTCTCGTATCCCCGCGTGGCGCCACCACCCCGTTCGGGACTGCGCCGCGCACCAAGGCCTACAAGATCCAGGCCGTGTTCGAGATGGGCATGTCCGAATACGACCGCACGATGATCTTCATGCCGCTCGACGAGGCGCAGAAGTACTTCTCGCGAAACGGCGCTGCCGACGTTCTCGAAGTTGTTGTCGATAATCCCGAACGGGTTGGCGAATACGCGAATGCCATACGAGCGGCGGCCGGAGAGGGAGTGCAGGTCACAGACTGGCGGCAGCGCAATGCGTCCTTCTTCACCGTGCTCGAAGTCGAACGCAATGTCATGTTCATCATCTTGTCGCTGATCATCCTTGTCGCGGCGCTCAACATCATTTCCGGCATGATGATGCTGGTCAAAGACAAGGGACGAGATATCGCAATCTTGCGAACGATGGGGGCCAGCCGAGGCGCAATGATGCGCGTGTTCCTGATCACCGGCGCTTCGATTGGTATCGTGGGAACCTTCGCAGGATTGATTCTTGGCATTGTGTTCTGCGCGAACATCGAGGAGGTCCGTCAGTTCGTGGCTTGGATCACGAACACGCAGATCTTTGATCCGAGCGTCTATTACCTGACACGTTTGCCCGCCAGCATCGATGTTCATGAGACAATCTACATCGTGCTAATGGCGTTGGCGTTGTCGATCCTCGCGACGCTGTATCCATCATGGCGAGCCTCTACGCTCGATCCCGTCGAAGCCCTTCGTTACGAGTGAGGCAACCTACCGTGACTGAGGCACCCCGCATCCACCCCGTTCTTCAACTCGCAGATCTGCGGCGCCACTATCGTCAGGGCAACCGTGAGATCCGCGTGCTCGACGGTGCGAGTATCGAAATCTACCCCGGCCAAGCCGTCGCTCTCGTCGGTCCGTCCGGCGCGGGTAAATCGACGCTGCTACATGTCGCCGGCCTGTTGGAGACACCGGATTCAGGTCACGTCCTTATTGGAGGGCGCGACTGTTCGAAGCTTTCGGATCGTGAACGGACGCGCGTGCGCCGGCATGAGATGGGGTTCGTGTACCAGTTCCACCAACTGCTGCCAGAGTTCTCCGCGGTCGAAAACGTCGTTATTCCGCAATTGATCCTGGGCACGTCACGGCGGCAAGCCAATCACCGCGCCAGTGAATTGCTAAGCAACATGGGGCTCGCGGAACGTCTGCATCATAGGCCGGCGGAATTGTCGGGTGGCGAACAGCAACGCACAGCCATCTGCCGTGCGCTCGCCAATGCGCCGCGCCTGCTTCTTGCTGATGAGCCGACTGGCAACCTCGATCCGAAAACGTCGGATCATGTATTTGAATCGCTGATTGATCTGATCCGCCGCACTGGCGTTTCCGCGCTCATCGCGACGCACAATCTACAATTGGCCGCGAGTATGGATCGTGTTGTGCGATTGGCCGACGGCCATCTCGTGGAAATGACGCCGGGTCAACTCGTCTGACCGTCAATGCGTTCGAGGGGAATGAAACCGAGAGGAATGAAACCGAAACGGGCAGCGAATTTCGCTGCCCGTTTGCGTTTGGTGAGCGCTACCAACCAATGGCATTCGGTAGCCACGTGGCAATGCCCGGAAAGAAGAACAGCATGCTGAGCCCGACCAACTGAATCATGATGAAGGGCACAACGCCTCTATAGATGTCCCCAGTGATGATTTCTGGAGGTGCGACCCCTTTCAGGAAGAAGAGTGCCCATCCGAAAGGTGGGGTCAGGAACGACGTCTGCAGGTTGACCGCAACCAGGATTGCGATCCAGGTCATGTCCACGCCGGCAGATGCGAAGATCGGGAGGAACATCGGCAGCGCGATGTAAGAAATCTCGATCCACTCAAGGAAGAAGCCGAGCACGAACAGGATCAGCATCAAGAACAGGATCTGACCTTCAAGACCGCCTGGGACGAAGGCGAACATCTCCTGGACCATGTGCTCGCCCCCAAGCCCGCGGAAGGACAGGCTGAAAGGCTGAGAACAAATCAGGATGAAGAACACCATGGCGCTCGTCGACAGCGTCGCACGAGAGACTTGACGTAACACATTCCAGGAAAGCCGCCCGGATGCCAACGCGAGCAAAGCGCTGCCAAACGCACCGAGCGAAGCTGCTTCCGTTGGGGCGGCGACCCCGCCGATAATCGAGCCAAGGACCGCTATGACGAGACCAATCGGCGGGAGGACGACTTTCACCAATCGTTTCGCGAGCTCACCTCTCGAGAGAGCCTGGCGTTCGTCTTGCGGGATGGCCGGGACTGTCTTGGGAGCCAGTAGTCCCAGCCCGAGAACGTAGAGCACGAAGAGGCCGGAAAGCAGCAGCCCAGGAAAGAGAGCAGCGGCAAACAAAGTGCCGACAGATTCCCCCATAATGTCGGCAAGCAGAATGAGAACGAGACTAGGAGGGATGATCTGGCCGAGCGTGCCGGATGCGCAAATGACGCCGCAGGAAACCCCGTGATCGTAGCCGCGCTTGATGAGCGGACGCAACGCGATCAGGCCGGCCGTTACAACAGTCGCACCGACGATGCCGGACGAAGCCCCCATGAGCACGCCCACGAGAATGATGGCGAGCGCCATTCCCCCCCGCAGCCCGCCCATCGCGAGCCCTATCGTCTCTAACAAGTCCTCCGCTAACCGGGATTTTTCGAGCATCACCCCCATGAAGATAAATAACGGCAGAGCGAGCAGCGTATAATTCGTAACGACGCCGTAGACCCGTGCCGGCAGGAGGTTGAAGAGGCCCGGACCGAAGCCGAGATAACCGCAAACCAATCCGGAAACAGCAAGACTGATCCCAACTGGAATCCCTGTGATGAGCAGCAGGAAGAACCCACCGACCATCAACATGGCCAAAACGTCATTTTCCATTTGGGGAAACACTCGCTTGTTGTGCGCCACTCTTCCCGGCATCGAGGAAAGCAACAAGGGCTCGGGCCGTCTGCACGATCGCTTGCAGCGCAAGCAATACAAATCCGACCGTTAGAAACGCCTTGAGAATGTAGCGGTAAGGTAGCCCACCCGGATCAGGAGATCCCTCCTGGAAGGAATAGCTCTGCGCCACATAAGCCAGAGAGAGGTAGGCGAAAACGAGAGCGATGAAAAACGTCAGAACACCTGCCAGCACATCGACGGCAGCTTTCATCCTCGGGCCGTAGTCTGCGTAGAGAATATCAACGCGGACTTCATCTCCCCTGTTGATCCCGTATGACATACCGATCAGAGCAGTAACCGCCATGATGTGCCATTCGAGTTCTTGTGAAGCCACAGTGCCGACCGCGAAGCCGTAGCGCAGGAGCACGTTGAAGGCGACCAACAGAACCAGTCCAAGGACTAGCCATGCGGTCACCCTGCCGGCCAGACCGACAAAACTGTCGATCCGGCCGACGGCGGACATGAGCGTTGTTCGCATGAGAGCAATTTCGCCCCGGAGCTATTCGAGAGAGTCGTGGTACGGCTTCTCGCTGAGGTTTGACCAGGAACGATGTTTCGCCCGGAAGGCCATGAATGCATCGTGAACTTTCTTCGTACGCGGATCCTTGGCGGCTTCTTCGTCCAAGACCTTGAAGGTAATTTCACGAAGCTTCGTCACGACATCTGGCGGGAGAACGTCCGCCTTCACACCATGGTTCTTGACGAGATCCTCAAGCGCATCGGCGTTGTTGGCTTCAGACCAGGCATAGCTTTCCAGGTTGCAAGCCATAGCCGCCGTCTTGACGATTTGCTGGAGGTCTGGTGGCAGCGACTCCCAAGCCTTGAGGCTGATAAGGAGTTCCGTAACGTTGGAAGGCTCATGCCAGCCCGTCGTGTAGTAGTACTTCGCTGCGTTCTGCAGTCCCAGTCGGCGATCCTGAAACGGTCCGACGAACTCGGCAGCATCGATAACGCCGCGCTCCAGAGCCGGGAAGATTTCGCCACCCGGCAACAGCTTCACATCGACGCCAAGCTCCTTGTAGACCTTCCCCGCAAGGCCCGGGATACGCATCTTGAGGCCCTTGAAGTCGTCGACCGACTTGATCGGATTGCGGAACCAGCCGGTCATCTGCAAGCCCGTGTTCCCCATCGGGAACGCGATAAGACCGAGCGGTTTGTACAATTCGTGCCAGAGCTCCAGACCGCCGCCGTGATAGAGCCATGCATTCACGCCTGAAAAGTTCAGGCCGAATGGGACGGTCGTAAAGTACTGAGCAGCGAACAGTTTGCCGGCCCAGAAGTAGGCGTTGGCGGCATTCATTTCGACGGTGCCGGCCTGGACTGCATCGAAACCTTCAAGAGCAGGGATCAACTCACCGGCTGCAAAGTGCTGGATTTTGAGGCGGCCACCTGACATTGTCTCGACCTTCTTACAGAAGTCGGTCGGACTGCCCGGCCCTACTGTGTAGAAAGGCGCTCCCGGTGGGTACGCGTTCGTCATCTTAAAGCTGAACGAGCTCTGTGCCCTCGCGATCGCTGGTGCGGCGACGACTGCAGCGGTGCTTGCAGACGTCACACCGGCGGCCTTTAGAAAATCCCGTCGTTTCATAGCAATCCTCCTACCCGTGTTGCGGACCCAAACATGCTAGCAACTGCCATGCCAGTGAATAACCAATTGAATCCGCGCCAGTTTTGCATTCGGCAGAATAACTCGCTGCTCGATCGAAGGTCACAATGCTTAGAGATTGATCAGTCCGTATCCTGCCTAGTCCGGTTCAGGTCTGATGGTGCCTGATTAATGTGCAGACAACGGAAGACTAGCTCGGGATATCCAGAAAGAGAAGGACGAAAACATGCTTCGCACACGCACATGTCTCGGAGGGATGGTCACCGCACCGCACCATCTGGCGGCGGAGGCTGGCGCCACAATCCTGCGTGAGGGTGGCAATGCCATCGAGGCTATGATCGCTTCAGCAGCAGCCGTAGCGGTCGTCTATCCACACATGAATGGCATTGGCGGAGATGGCTTTTGGGTGATTTCCCGCCCCGGCAAAGAGCCGGTCGGCGTACGCGCATGTGGACCAGCTGCGGCGAGAGCGACGAAGGCCTTCTACGAAGAGCATGGTGATTCCGCGATACCGACGCGAGGACCGCGTGCGGCGCTGACCGTTGCCGGAGCCATCTCGGGATGGGCGGAAGCGCACAGTCTGGCGGCTGAGGCCGGAGGGCGCGTGCCGATTGCACGGTTGCTTGAAGACGCCATCCGGCATGCGCGCGATGGTGTGCCTGTCACGGCATCACAGGTCCACCTAACGCAAGCCAAGTGGAGCGAACTGAAAGACGTGCCGGGCTTCACGGCAACGTTCGCCTCCGATGGACCGCCGAAGCTCGCGCAAGTCCTGAAGCAACCGGCACTCGCAAGCACGCTGCAACAGCTCGTGGATGCGGGGCTTGATGATTTCTATCGCGGCGATCTCGCGCGCAAGCTAGGAGCCGGATTGGAGGCGACGGGCAGCCCTCTAAGTTTAAAAGATCTCGAAGCATTCCGCGCCAAACGCGTGACACCTGCCACCGTCCGTCTCGCCGTTGGCGATATCTACAACATGCCACCTCCAACGCAGGGCGCGTCGGCATTGATGATCTTGGGTGTGTTTGAGCGTCTCGGCGTTAAAAAGCCAGACGGGTTCGATCACATCCACGGTCTTGTCGAGTCAACGAAGCGAGCCTTCATCCATCGTAACGCTCACTTGGGCGATCCAGATCGCATGGGCGATATCTGGAAAACTTGGCTTGAGCAGGCGACACTCGATCGCGAAGCGGCCGCGGTCGACACCGCAAGTGCAGCGCCGTGGCCTCACACGGCAAAGCCTGGCGATACGATTTGGATGGGCGCGGCCGACAGACACGGCAACGTTGTCAGCTATATCCAGAGCATCTACTGGGAATTTGGTTCTGGACTGGTCGTCCCTGACACTGGAGTCGTATGGCAGAACCGGGGAGCGAGCTTCACGCTTCACCCAGGTCCAAACGAATTGGAACCCGGCCGCTTGCCGTTCCATACGCTGAACCCCTCTCTCGCGCGGCTAAATGATGGGCGCACGGTCGCTTACGGCACGATGGGAGGCGAGGGGCAGCCGCAAACACAGGCCGCGATCTTCACCCGCCACGTTCTCTTCGGACAGGATATGCAGGCTGCCGTTTCCGCACCGAGATGGCTACTCGGCCGGACGTGGGGAGAAGACTCTACAAACTTGAAAGTCGAAAGCCGGTTCGCGCCGGAACTGATCGATGCGCTGCGGAAGGTTGGTCATGACGTCGAAGTCGTTGAGGCTTACGACGACATGATGGGGCATGCCGGCATGGTTTCGATCGGACCGGACGGCGTCATTTCAGGTGCCACGGATCCACGCGCTGACGGCGCAACGGCATCCCTTTAAGGTCGCCGACCTCAGAAAATGACCGAGGCGGCGTGGTGGAATATCACGCACGTCGCCTCGCATTTATTGCTGCGATTATTATTTTTATTCCCGTTTGCAGAGCGTTCAAGTGCCCGAAACGACTGCGTTGGCCCCAATGGAAATGGGCTTCCCTCGCCGCGCCGCGAGATTTTCGCGCCCATTAGAGATGGCGTGAACATTTACATGGCAACACTGCCAATTCGGCAGTCAATTCCACACTGATTGATACCGCTTTTATCTCGCGAAAGCCCGCCAATGCTGCGTTGCAGCAGATTGGCACAGATCTTGTTCTTAAGCAGATCGCATGTGCGAACTCTGCGACCGTCATTCGCACTGCACCCGCGGTTGGAGCCGCTCGGCAAGGAGCTCCGCCGCATCGGGGGCCTTAGTGGCCTTCGGGATAGAAGCGGCGCGTTCGGGCAGCAACTGCCATCGGGCGCGCCGCACCAAAAATTCGCGGGGGCACGATTGAACGACTCTAACAGAGCCACTATCCACAGCGTGACGAGAACCGCCTCCAGGCGTACCTGGGAGTTGCGGTCATGAACGTCACGGCCCGCGCCGAAACACTGAAAGACGCATCGACCCTCGTCGACGGAAAGCGCGGCATCGCACAGGACCCCATCGTCGTTATCGGCGGTGGTCCGGCGGGCATTCGCGCCGCTCAGGAACTGTCACGTGCCGGCAAGAACGTCATCGTATTCAACGCCGAACGCTGGCGTCCTTATAACCGCGTGAAGCTCACACCTTTGTTGTCCGGAGAAGTCCAGCTTGGACAAGTCACGCAAAGCTTGGAGTTTTCCGGGCCAGGAACGGTCGCCGTATATTCCGGTCATAGCGTCGTCGACATAGACCGCACCAATAAGGTCGTCACGACCGGCCAAGGCAGCATCTGGCCCTATGGCAAGTTGATCATCTGCACCGGTTCACGCGCCCACGTTCCCCCCATTCCGGGAGCGGACAAAAATGGCGTCTACACGTTCCGCAATTTCGATGATGTCGAAAAGCTTGTCGCGCGCTCGTTTCGCGCCAGACGAGCCATCGTCATCGGGGGTGGACTTCTGGGCCTGGAAGCCGCGCGCGGTATGGCGGACCGGGGCGTCGACACGGTTGTTGTTGAACACGAAAGCTACCTCATGGCGCGCCAACTCGATGCGTGCGCCGGTGAACTCTTGGCACGTGACGTCGAAGCAATGGGCATCGGCGTGCGCACGGGAAGCACGGTCAGCCGCATCGTTGGAGAAGATCGCGTAACCGGGTTGGAGCTGGTATCCGGCGAAGTGCTGGACTGCGATACAATCATAATCTGCACCGGCATCCGCCCGAACATGGAACTCGCCCGCGATGTCGGCTTGGCCGTAGGACGCGGCATCAAGGTCGGCCCCACACTTCAAACGAGCGATCCTGACGTCTATGCCGCTGGCGAATGCGCGGAGTTCAACGGACACGTCTATGGTCTGGTGGGACCCGGCCTGGACCAAGCGGCGATCGCCGCCCGCCACATAACAGGTCAGGCTTCGACATACGACGGTTCGATGCCCGTGACGAAGCTGAAAGTCATCGGCACCGATGTCTTCAGCATGGGCGATACCGAACAACTTGATCAGCGCCCAGAACTCGACAGCCTGACCTATGCCGACGCCGACGGCAAAATTTATCGCCGCCTGGTCTTGAAGCGTGGCCGCCTTGTCGGTGCGGTCGCGATCGGCGATTGGTCTGAAATCAATCGGCTGCAGGAAGCAATCAGGAAGCAGATGCTTCTGCTGCCCTGGCAGCGGTTCCGCTTCAAAGCGAATGGCATCGTCTGGCCGGAACGCGAACCTCAATCCGTGCGTGATTGGCCGCGCGCCGCGACCGTTTGCAATTGCACAGGCGTAACACGCGGCCAGATTGGTGATGCGATTGCGCTTGGTGCGGGATCACTCGACGACATCAAGCGCGACACCGGCGCGTCGACCGTGTGCGGAAGCTGTAAAATACACATCGGCGAATTGTTGGGAGCGCCGCCGAAACGCGAACCTGCCGGCGCGGCAACGGCAATCGCGGTGACATCTGGCATAGCAGCGATCCTCGCGGCGCTGATATTGGTTCTGCCGATCTGGTCGACAGCGACCACGATCACGGGACGCGGCTTACCCGAACTCCTCTTTCTTGACGGTATCACGAAACAGATCAGCGGCTACGTCTTGCTGGCGTTGTCCGTACTCGCCGTCGTTTTATCGGTGCGTAAGCGTGTCCCCATCCTGCGCAAGCTCGGAGGTTACGCGGGCTGGCGCGTGTTCCACATCCTCATAGGCGTTACCGCGCTGGCGGTCCTCGCCGCGCACACCGGATTTCGTCTGGGAGACAATCTCAATCTTTGGCTGATGGCGAGCTTTCTAACCCTCGCGCTAGCAGGCGTGGCGGCAGGGATAGCAACGGCTTTGGAACACCGGTTGTTCGGTAATGCACGGACTGCGGCGACACTAAAGGATGCATCGTTCTGGTTGCACCTCTTGGCCTTTTGGCCTCTGCCGACGCTGCTCTCGCTGCACATCCTCAGCGTCTATTTTTATTGAGGTCGCACCCGTGAGCCGCACCGCAAAATTATGGATCTTGTGGGTAGTTTCAACGCTCGTCGGCGGCGGCATCTTGCTGGCTGCGATGATCTACGGAGGACCTCTGCGCGCCAGCCTTCTAATTGGGAAGACTACGAGTGGTCATCACCAGATCGAACTGGCCTGCGAAGCCTGCCATACTTCACCGTTTGGTGGAGGAGAGGTGCTGCAGGAAGCCTGTCTCAGCTGCCACAAGGCCGAGCTTGCCGCCGCCAAGGATTCACACCCGCTCAAGAAGTTTCGCGATCCTCGTAATGCCGACCGATTGGCCAAGCTCAACGCGACGCAATGCGTAACCTGCCATCGAGAGCACAAGCCGGACATCACGGGGCCGATGGGCGTCACGCTGCCCGGCGACTATTGCGAACTGTGCCACGAGAAAGTCGGCAAGGATCGTCCGAGCCACTTGAATATTGGCTTTGATACTTGTGCGTCCGCGGGGTGCCACAACTACCATGACAACCGCGCTCTCTATGAAGATTTCTTGGAAAAGCACGCCGGCCAGCAGGATGTGAAAGAGCTGGCAATCTTCAAGCTGCGCGCGGAAAAGAATGAGCCGCTTGAACCGCGCGAACCGTTGATCACTATCGGCGTGGCCAATGCACCAGCAGACAAGCTGAGCGACCAAAAGATCAACAATGATTGGTTGGCCACCACCCACGCACAAGCCGGTGTGAATTGTGCGGGCTGTCACGCACCCGACAAAAAGGACGCAGCCGAAATAGCTGACGCCTGGACCGACAAGCCCAGTACCGCCGTCTGCACGACATGCCATGCGCCCGAAGCCTCGTCCTTCACCCAAGGCAAGCACGGCATGCGTTTGGCAAAAGGAATGAAAAGCGAAGTTGCAGGCCTCTTCGGCATCTTCCGCGACAAGCCACTGACGCCCATGCAGGTTTCAATGGCGCGTTTGCCGATGTCGAGCAAAGCCCATGCGGAACAACTTACCTGCACAAGCTGCCATAGCGCCCACACCTTCGATGCGGTGAAAGCCCAGGTCGAGAGCTGCACGTCCTGTCACGCTGACGAGCACACGAAGGCCTATGAGCGATCGGCTCATTACAAGCTCTGGCAAGACGAAATCGCAGGCGTCAAACCGAAGGGAACGGGCGTCAGTTGCGCGACCTGCCATATGCCACGGCAATGGGTCGAAGATCCTGCGACCTACAGTGAACGCATCGTCGCAAACCACAATCAGAACGACAATCTGAGACCCAACGAAAAGATGATCCGCTCCGTCTGCATGGAGTGTCATGGACTCGGTTTTTCGATCGATGCCCTCGCCGATCAAAACCTCATCAAACGCAATTTTTCGGGACAGCCCGCCGTGAAGGTCGAAAGCATCGACTGGGTGAAGAAGCGTGTTGAGGAACGGGAGAAAGCCAAGGCCAACCAATAATGGCCATCAAAGAAAACGTCGGAGTTTCGAGAAGTCTAACAGGTGGTGAAAAGGAGAGAAGGACATGATCAAATTTTCGAAGTCGGCCGTCGTAGCGGGGCTGTCTGGCGCTGTTGTGTTGTGTGCGGGTGCTGCAGCTGCGGTCAACGCAAAGGGTGTGGCTTATGAAGATGTGGCCGACATGCTGATCGCAGTCATGGTCGCCGACCGCACCGTGTACACCAAGCAGGTCGTTGGGCGCCTCACCACAAAAGACAAAGTGATTACGGCAAGCGAGCACTTCGAAGACAACAAGGCGCTCCCTTTGCCGGCGCAGATGTTCCGGTTCGGCGCTGAGATGGTCGCTGACAAGACTGACAAGTTTTCCTACTCGCTCTTGTCGCTGTGGCCGATCAACAAGCAAAACGCTCCGCGCACAGACGCTGAAAAGGCTGGCTTGGAATTCGTATCTAAAAACAAGGACGAGAAGTACACCGCGGTCGAAGAGCTCGGCGGCAAGAAGTACTTCACCGCCGTCTATGCAGACGTTGCCGTGGCGCCGGTTTGTGCATCTTGCCACAACGGTCACAAAGACAGTCCGCGCACGGATTTCAAGTTGGGAGACGTGTTGGGCGGCGTCGTGATCCGCATTCCGATGACCGAGTAAGGAACAACGTAGCCAAGCGTGTGCTCAGTGCGCTGGGCAACAAGCGCGCGGCGGTCGGCCATTGGACAACGTCGGAGATAAATGATGACACCGGAGCAAGTCAAACTCGTCCAGGAGAGTTTCAAGAAAGTCGTGCCGATCGCACCACAGGCGGCGGATATTTTCTACACGCGCCTGTTCGAGATCGCGCCTGAAGTTCGTCCTCTCTTTCCCGAAGACCTTTCAGGTCAGAAGGATAAGTTGATGAGCATGCTGGCAACTGCGGTCACCAATCTTCATCAGATCGAGAAGATTGTGCCGGCCGTGGAAGATCTCGGACGTCGTCACGTCGGATATGGCGTAACGGCCGAGCACTATAAGCCTGTGGGTGCCGCGCTCATCTACACTCTGGAGAAGGGGTTGGGTGATGACTTTACGCCAGAGACGAAAGAAGCCTGGCTCGTTACGTATACAACTCTCGAAGGCGTAATGACCAAAGCCGCCGAAGCTGCGGCCGCCCCTCCTAAAAAGAAAGGCTTCTTCGCAAAAATGTTTGGCTAGCGTCGCACTATTCGGCGTGAGCCAAGGCGCGTCTTAGTATCATGCAGGGTGACGCGATCGGGGGCAGCCGGGCGGTGGATCTAATGGGTCTACCGCCCGACTGATATTCGAAAATTGTCTCTGAGAAGGAAGCAGCGTTGCTGCCGGACCTAGTCGCAAGCAACAGCGATCGTCAGTGACGCTCCGGGGATGTACCGGCGACATCCTAACGGACCATCTGAAACGGAAGGTTTGTTCTGCATCGCCGTCGTTCCGGAAGGCAGCCTGCCGGTCAGACTCGCAACACGCTCTTGCGCTGTGAGCTTGGCCTGCTTGCCATCCAGGAGGCGAGGAGGCGCGCTGAGCGCTCGCTCGTACGCTATCTTGGCCGCCGCATTATCGCCGCGTGCTTCCATGATCTCGCCCTTCAAGGCATATGCTGCGGTAAATGTCGGCTCCAGATCTATAGCAGTGTTGGAGTGAGCCAATGCGTTCGATAAATTTCCTTCGCGCAGATCCAGCACGCCGCGCACATACGAAACTTCCGCCTTGCTGGCTTTCGTAGACGCGAGGTCTTCAACTTGTCGGTGCGCCGCATCGAAGCGGCCCAATTCCGCGAGAATGAGCCCGCGCAAGATGCCGACCTTGGCTTCGTCCTTCTTGAGTTGCGCGGATCTATCCAGATCGGTGAGCGCATCCTCGCGACGCGAGAGTTTGCGGAGGATAACGGCCCGGCTGAAAAACGCGGACCAATCCTCCGAGTTCAGCGCGATCGCGCGGTCGAGGTCACGAACGGCCTCCTCGAGGTTTCCCAGGTCGTTGTGGACAAGAGCGCGGCTCGCATATGTCCGAGAGTAGTCGGGATAGTATTTCGCGGCACGATTGAAATCAGCCAACGCCTTCGCATTGTCGTCCGCGTTGCGGTGGGACCAGCCGCGATTGAAGTATGCGATGTAGTACTGCTTTTTCGGAAGACGGCCGCTGGCGAGGATGCGTGTGCATGCTCCCGCACTCTGCGTACGGTTTGCAGCAGCGCAGTCCTTCAAATCCTTCTGCATCCCGGCAAAACTAGGAACGGAAGCCCAAAGCGAAAGAATGCCAATTCCAAGAACGGAGATTGCCCGACGCATAGCATTGCGGCCCTTTGAGGTGATGGGGACAACGCAAAAGCGCGTTATCCGGTTCACCAAACTCTACGGGCTCCAAATGCTGTGGGATGTTACGCGGGGAACTCCATTATGAAACGAGCTCTGGGGAGCACGCCGATCTAGCGAAGCTTCTCGATAAGCGAGCGATCATTCTTCGCTAATCGAATGAATTGCTTGAGCGCAACAGAGGTTCCATCTACGGAGCCGTACAGCACCAAGCCAGCCGCATGTCTTACGTCAAGAGGGGCAGGCGAACCCATTTTACGCACCGTGGGCGCGGTCGACGTAGTCCCGGATGAAGTTTGCGAGTTGTGGCGTGTCACAGTCAAATCCTATTGCTTTGGCGTGCTGGAGAGTCTCCTCTCCCGACTGATTTGTCGTCACACCGACATGCATCATTGTAAGCGCCCCTGCACGCTTGCCGGAAGCGCAATGGACTACCACGGGCTTGGGAAGCGTTTCGACTTCCTGTCGAAATTTCTCCACGACCTGGCTATCCAGCTCATTCCTCGAAACAGCGATGTGGCGGTAAGTAAGCCCAGCTTCTTTAGCCAATCGCCTTTCGACATCCTCGGGAATCTTTTGTTTTTCTTCTTTGGGCTGCAGATTTACGATCGAACGAAAACCATCAGCAGCGAATTCCTTCAGCTGCTCTGGGTGTGGTTCAGATTTCGCGACGGCAAAATCTTTGTTTATCGTAATTAAGTTTTGCATCGCCCAAGTTCGTCTCCACGAGGCTACTAGATTATGGCCGGTGATCGAGACGCTACGCGCCGATTTCCCCAGCATGTCACCGACTTGCGGTGGTGTTGTCAAAAAAGCAACGACCGCACTGGGCGAAATGTTCCCCGAAAAAAAACCTGAGTTTAAAGTCGAATGAAGAATATAGCTGGAGGAAAGCTTCGTTTTTTATTTCGTCAGCGATTCGCCTGCGTCGCGGGGGGATGGAATGCGCCGTTTTGCCAGGGATTGCCGAACGTTCAACTGAGTGTGATATGGCGACATTGTTGAGTGTTTAGTGTTCGAAAGGACACGTGCCGTTTATTTCGGGTCGTGTGTTTTCTCCGAGCCACGGAAATCCTCCACGCCAGCCATCACCAGCTTGTTAACAGGACGACGGGACCTACTCGCTTTCGGAGGATAGAATCCTATAAGTTCGCCCGTTATGAACGCTCCAACTCCATCCTCCGTGACCGCCAAACCGGTAGCTGCGACGGCGCAGCCAGGTTTTGTGCATCTGCGGGTGCATTCTGCTTACTCGCTACTGGAAGGCGCCTTGCCGATCGGAAAGCTCACGGGCTTGGCCGCCACGCATGGCTATCCGGCTTTGGGACTTACGGATACGAATAATCTGTTTGGCGCCCTAGAGTTTTCAGAAAAGATAGCCGGAGCCGGCATTCAGCCCATCGTCGGCGCAACGCTGAGCGTCGATTTTGAGGATGGGGAAAAGGATGAGCTGCGCCGCGCCGAAAGGCCCGTCGGCTTTGCACGAGATGGCTACCTTGCACTGATGGCGGCCTCCGAGACCGGCTACGCAAACCTCATGAAGTTGGTCAGCGCGGCGCATTTGGATGTGGCTGATGGAGAGCCACCGCATGTGAAGTTTTCTGCTCTCTGCGAACTGGCCGAAGGGCTTATCGTCCTCACAGGCGGCCCCGACGGACCGATCGATACGGCCTTGGCGCAGGATCGACAGCAACTCGCCCATGAACGGCTGACAAAGCTGAGAGCGGCCTTCGGCGATCGTCTGTACGTTGAAATTCAGCGGCACGGTGTCCGCGTCGAAAAGACAAACGAGCCACAACTTCTGCAACTGGCGTATGATCTTGAAATTCCAATCGTTGCCACCAACCAGGCCTACTTCGCGACGCCGGATGACTATGAGGCCCACGATGCCCTGATCTGCATCGCTGAAGGGTCCTACGTCGTTGAAGACAACCGGCGGCGCCTGACGCGGGAGCATTACTTCAAATCCCGCGAGGAGATGATTCAGACATTCGCGGACCTTCCTGAGGCCCTGGCGAACACCGTTGAGATCGCACAGCGCTGCCATTACCGGCCGCTCGGCCGCAAGCCGATTTTGCCGCGGTTCGTTGCAAGCCTGGAAGGCAAGACTGAGCAAGATCTGCTCGAAGAGGAGGCCGCCGAACTTAAACGTCAGGCGGAAGAGGGTCTGGAGCGGCGATTGGCGGCTCATCCTCTCGCGGCGGGTTTTACTCGGGAAGATTACGAGAAGCGGCTTGCCTACGAGGTTGACGTTATCTCGAAGATGAAGTTCCCCGGCTACTTTCTCATCGTTTCTGACTTCATCAAATGGAGTAAGTCGCAGGGCATCCCGGTGGGTCCTGGGCGCGGCTCCGGCGCGGGCTCGTTGGTTGCTTACGCGCTGACAATTACAGACCTCGATCCGTTGCGGTTTGGCCTTCTGTTCGAACGCTTCCTGAACCCCGAACGCGTCTCGATGCCGGACTTTGACATCGACTTCTGTCAGGACCGGCGTGACGAAACAATCCGTTACGTGCAGGAAAAGTATGGGGCGGATCGTGTCGCCCAGATCATCACGCACGGTAAGCTGCAAGCACGCGCGGTTCTACGCGACGTCGGCCGCGTGCTGCAGATGCCGTATGGGCAGGTCGACAAGCTCTGCAA
Organism: Filomicrobium sp.; assembly: GCF_025698805.1. Lineage (NCBI taxonomy): Bacteria > Pseudomonadati > Pseudomonadota > Alphaproteobacteria > Hyphomicrobiales > Hyphomicrobiaceae > Filomicrobium > Filomicrobium sp. The sequence continues at coordinate 168,496 of NZ_JAILWT010000003.1, read as the reverse complement.
GCTCGTTCCCAACAACCCGGCCAATCCAGTCACATTGGCGGAGGCGATCGAGACCGAACCACGTCTCCAGGAGGAGCGAGATGCCGAACCCATCGTCGCTCAGCTTCTAGAAAAAGCGCAGAAGCTTGAGGGGCTTTACCGTCACGCGTCGACGCACGCCGCTGGTATGGTGATCGGGGACCGGCCGCTCAACGAACTCGTCCCCCTCTACCGCGATCCGAAATCGCAGATGCCCGTCACCCAGTTCAACTGGAAGATGGTGGAGGCCGCGGGCCTCGTGAAATTCGACTTCCTCGGCCTCAAAACGCTGACAGTCCTGCAGAAGGCCGTTGAAATGGTCGAACGCTGTCGAGGCATAAAGATTGATCTTTCAGCGCTGCCGCTCGACGATCGCAAGAGCTACGAGCTTCTAGCTCGGGCTGATACGGTCGGTGTGTTCCAGTTGGAATCCACGGGCATGCGCGAGAGCTTGAAGCGTCTCAAGCCCGACCGCTTCGAAGATATTATCGCTATGGTTGCTCTCTATCGGCCTGGCCCGATGGACAACATCCCCACCTACATCAATCGCAAACATGGCGAAGAGCCCGTTGATTGTCTCCATTCGATGCTCGAGGGCATCCTTTCGGAAACCTACGGCGTTATCATCTACCAGGAGCAGGTCATTCAGATTGCCCAGGTGATGGGCGGCTACACGCTTGGTCAAGCCGACATGCTTCGGCGCGCCATGGGTAAGAAAGACAAAGCCGAGATGGCGCGCCACGAGGCGCGGTTCATTGAGGGGGCCGTCGAGCGCGGTGTGAAGAAAGCCGACGCAGCTTATATCTTTGAACTGGTCAACAAATTCGCCGGGTACGGCTTCAACAAATCTCACGCCGCCGCCTACGCGCTGGTCAGCTATCACACGGCCTACCTCAAAGCGAACTACCGCGAAGAGTTTCTTGCGGCGTCGATGACGCTCGATATGGCCAACACCGACAAGCTTGCTGTGTTTGTCGCCGAAGCACGACGAAGCGGCATCGAGATCAAGCCACCGTGCGTGAATGCGTCCGAGGTTGAGTTTCTCGCTGAACCCTCACCCGAGGAGGCACCGTCAGGGCCTCAGCCTGCACGGGGAGCAATCCGCTATGCTCTCGCGGCGTTGAAGAACGTAGGTCCGGCCGCCGTCGAAACCATCGTGGCGGCGCGTGAGGAGAACGGCCGCTATAAGTCATTGGCCGACTTTGCGAGCCGCCTGAATCCAAAGGCGGTCAACAAACGCGCGATCGAAATGTTGGCACAGTCGGGCGGGCTCGACGCGCTCGAACCCGATCGCGCGATCGTGTGTGCAAATGCCGACCTTATCCTCGCAGCGGCACAGCGGCGCGATGCCGATGCAGCAGCGGGCACAAACGATTTGTTCGGATTGGGCGAAACCGAGCCCACATTGGCATTGCGCCCCGCCAAAGGCTGGACGCCTTTAGAGCGTTTGGAAAACGAGTTTGCCAGTGTCGGGTTCTATCTGTCTGGTCACCCCTTGGACCAGTACGCCATGGTTCTCGAAAAGCTCGGCGTCCGCCGCTATGCGGAGTTCGAGCTCGCAACGGCGAAGGGGGCAACCTCGGCTCGACTTGCGGCCATCGTAGTATCGGCGCGCGAACGGCGCTCGGCGAAGGGAAATAAGTTTGCCTTTGCAATGTTCTCGGATGCCAGCGGTCAGTTCGAGGCTGTCATCTTCTCCGATACCCTGGCTGCCGGACGCGATCTGCTCCAGGCGGGCACGCCCGTTCTCGTGACCGTCGAAGCCGAACGCGATGGCGACACGGTCAAAATGCGCGTCCAGCGTCTCGAAAGCCTGGATGCGGCCACGGCGGCCATAGATCGTGGACTGTTACTGCGCTTCAGCCCAGCCCACATCAAAAACGCCGATGCAACTTTCGACGAGTTGAAAAGTTACCTCAAGCCACCCGCGCCCGGCGCGCGCGGCGGACAGGTGCGTTTTGTGCTGCCCGTCAAAGACCGTGAGCTGGAGTTCGCTCTTCCGGGGAAATATGACGTTTCCCCGGCCCAGGCAGGAATCTTGGCAACCGTACGTGGCATTGAGCAGATTGTAGAAATCTGATCCGGATGGGCGCTGATACAAGTGAGTTAGAGCCCCGTGGCTCGCCCTGAGACCGTGACGAACGCGTGCTAGCCGAAATTGCCCGCCCTTCTTGCAATCACGGCCGAAGACTCGTATAAGCCGTCGCACTTCACACGCGAACCTTCAGCGCTTGGCGGATTAAAAGCCCCGTCCGGTCGCTCCGGTGAGGTCGGCCCCAGATATGTATGGGGTGCGCCTTTCTCCAGGTTCGCGGCGGTCCAACCGGAAAACAAGGATATTTGCGAGATGGCGCTTCCCGCCTTCAACATGCGTCAGCTATTGGAAGCTGGCGTTCACTTCGGTCACCAGGCACACCGCTGGAACCCCAAGATGGCGCCCTTTATCTACGGCGCACGCAATAACATTCACATTATCGACCTGACGCAAACGGTGCCGCTGCTGCATCAGGCGTTGGTTAAGATTTCCGACACCGTTGCTGGTGGCGGCCGCGTACTCTTTGTCGCGACAAAGCGTCAGGCCTCGGAAGCAATTGCGGATTCTGCTCAGCGTTCGGCGCAGTACTTCATGAACCACCGTTGGCTAGGTGGTACGCTGACGAACTGGAAGACCGTATCTCAGTCAATCCGCCGTCTGCGTCAGCTTGATGACATCCTCGCCGAGCCTTCAGGGCGCACCAAGAAGGAAATCCTCAACATCCAGCGTGAGCGCGACAAGCTCAACCAGTCGCTGGGTGGTATTAAGGATATGGGTGGTGTGCCGGACCTTCTGTTCGTTATCGACACGAACAAGGAATCTATCGCGATCAAGGAAGCTCGTAAGTTGGGTATCCCGATTATTGCGATCGTTGATACGAACTGCGATCCTGACGGCATCGACTTCCCAATCCCGGGCAACGACGACGCAGGCCGAGCGATCACTCTTTACTGCGACTTGGTCTCACGCGCGGCACTGGATGGTCTAGAACGCAGCCAAACCGCATCCGGCGTGGATATCGGCGCTTCGGAGGCGCCGGTAGCTGAAGATCTGCCAGTAGCTGTGGTGACGTTCAAGGGCATCGAAGCTCCACGCGGCGAACCGGACGATCTCAAGGCGATTACCGGCATCAACCCGAAGCTTGAGCAGCGCCTCAACGACGCCGGCGTCTTCCATTACTGGCAAATTGCAGATCTTGACGCAGAGCAGGCTGAAGCGCTTGACCGTCTGCTGAAGCTCAAGGGGCAGATCGCAACCGAGGGTTGGATCGACGCCGCCAAGAAGATCGTTGCACAGTCGGCCGCTTAAACGGCAATTGTCGCCCAAGCGGTGGCAGGCGTCACAAAGTCTTTAAGCAGCGGGCTTAGCACTGGCTGAGCCCGCCAACAAATGAGCATTGATATGACGACGATTTCCGCCTCGATGGTGAAAGAGCTGCGCGAAAAAACCGGCGCGGGCATGATGGATTGCAAGGCGGCGCTGACGGAAAACGGCGGTGATATGGAAGCCGCCATCGACTGGCTGCGCAAAAAAGGCCTGTCAAAGGCTGCTAAGAAGTCTGACCGCGTTGCCGCGGAAGGTTTGGTCGCGGTAACCGCCTCCGGAACGGAAGGCGCCGTTGTCGAGGTCAACTCCGAAACGGACTTCGTTGCACGTAACGACCAGTTCCAGGACATGGTTCGTACCATTGCGTCCCTTGCAAGCGAAGCGCAGGGCGATGTCGCAAAGCTGCTGGCGATGAACTATCCTGGCAAATCCCTGACCGTCGAAGACTACGTCAAGGAAATGGTCGCGACGATCGGCGAAAACATGACGGTACGCCGGACCGCCACGCTTAAAGTCAGCGATGGCGTCGTAGCTGAGTACGTCCACAACAAGGCCGCTGACGGCCTTGGAAAGATCGGCGTTCTCGTCGCCCTCGAAAGCTCTGGCGACAAGAGCAAGCTCGCTGAATTCGGCCGCCAGGTCGCTATGCATATCGCCGCGGCAAACCCGCTGGCACTCTCTCCGGAAGAACTCGACAACACCGTCATTGAGCGCGAACGGGCGATCTATACGGAGCAGGCTGCAGCATCCGGAAAGCCGGCTGAAATCATCGAAAAGATGGTGGAAGGCCGCCTGCGGAAGGAATTCTTCCAGCAGGTTGTTCTGCCTCAGCAGGTATTTGTGCTCGATGGCAAGGCTAGCGTGGAGCAGGCGATTGCCAATGCAGCCAAGACCGTTGGCGCCCCCATCAAGGTAACGGGCTTCGTGCGCTATGGTCTGGGCGAAGGTATCGAAAAGAAGGAAGACGACTTCGCTGCTGAAGTTGCTGCGGCTTCGGGCGCAAAATAAGCCGATAACCCGCGAAAATTCAAAAAATGATACCGGCTGGCTGCTTTCGCAGTCAGCCGGTATTTTTTAACCTCTGGTCATGTACCCCGGGATGCGGCATGTCTTGGCCGCCAATGAGCTGCCAACGGGCGATCCCAAGGTCGTCGATCACTGCTGAACTGGACACGCCACGGGAGGGATCATGAGCGGGACCCAGAGTGAACTGAAATACAAACGTCTTCTATTAAAGCTCTCCGGTGAAGCTCTTGCAGGCGACGGCGCATACGGCATCGATCCTGAGGTCGTTGGGCGCCTTGCTAAGGAAATTTCCGAAGCCGCAGCCGCTGGATGCCAAATTTCTGTTGTCGTTGGGGGCGGGAACATCTTCCGTGGCCTGCAGGGTGCCGCCCGCGGCATGGAGCGCGCAACGGCCGACTACATGGGAATGCTGGCAACCGTCATGAACGCGCTGGCCCTATCCGGCGCACTGTCGCAGCTCAAGACATCTTCGCGCGTGCTCTCGGCGATTCCCATGACGACCGTCTGCGAATCTTACGTTCGTCCCAAGGCCTTGCATCACCTGAGAAAAGGCCGCGTCGTAATTTTCGCGGCGGGCACTGGCAATCCGTTTTTCACAACCGATACGGCGGCAACACTCCGCGCCATCGAGATGGGTTGCGACGCGGTCGTCAAGGCCACGCAGGTTGACGGAATATATTCTGCAGACCCCAAGACGACGCCGGATGCGGTGCGCTATGATGCGCTGAGTTACTCCGAGGTCCTTGCTCGAGACTTGAAGGTGATGGATGGCGCGGCGATCGCACTTGCCCGCGATAATCGTCTTCCGGTAGTTGTGTTTTCTATCGCTGAACCAGGCAATCTCCTCAAACTATTGAAGGGAGAGGCGCGCGCCACAGTAATCCAGCCCGGCTAAAGCGCGGGAATTGGGGTTCTGAACGGAATACAGCGGCATCGGCTGGTCTTTCGATGCCATGCACGCTATGAGCGGGATGAAGCCCGTCGAAAGAGGTGGCTCGGTCGGTCGGGTGAACTCGGCCGGCACCGGCAAGGAAATTGGAAATGAGCGACACATTTAGTTTGGACGATCTTGAAGTAAGCATGATGGCTTCAATGGATGCCTTGAAGCGTGAGCTGAGTGGCCTGCGTACGGGACGCGCCAGCACCCATCTGCTCGATCCTATCCAGGTGATGGTTTATGGCGCCAGGATGCCTCTCAACCAGGTCGCAACAGTTTCTGTTCCGGAGCCTCGTCTCATTTCCGTCCAGGTCTGGGACAAGTCGAACGTCTCCGCCGTTGAAAAGGCCATTCGCGAGTCGAGCCTGGGCCTTAATCCAGTGATCGACGGAGCTGTTTTACGCCTTCCAATTCCGGCTCTTACCGCCGAGCGGCGTCAAGAGCTCGTGAAGGTGGCACACAAATACGCCGAGCAGTCGCGTGTTGCAGTCCGCAACGTACGCCGCGAAGGTATGGACCTGCTCAAAAAGCTCGAGAAGTCTGGAGACATGAGCGAGGACGAGCAGCACAAAAACTCGAGCAAGGTCCAAGAATTGACCGACAAGTACGTCAAAGAGATCGACAATTTGTTGGCCACGAAAGAAACCGAAATTCAGACGGTTTGAGGCGTATACTTCTCTCAGACATGTCCGCAACATCTAGATAGGGGCCAGTCGTTGGCCGATTTATCGCAGACACCGCGAACACCCCCACTCGGTCCGCAGGCGCCCCGACACGTCGCGGTCATCATGGACGGCAATGGGCGCTGGGCCAAAAAACGCGGCCTTCCGCGAAGCATTGGCCATCGTGAAGGTGTCGAAGCCGTCCGGCGGACCGTGCAGGCCGCCATCGAACTCTCCATCCCCTATCTCACGATTTACAGTTTTTCGTCTGAGAACTGGTCACGGCCTGCGGAAGAAATCGACGAGTTGATGGGGCTGATGAAGCGTTTCATCCGCCGGGACTTGGCCGAACTTCATCAGGCCAATGTCCGCATTCTGGTGATTGGAGACCGAGAAGGCGTAGATCCCGAACTGCTGTCTCTTGTGGACGAGACAACGGACCTTACCAGCACGAATACTGGCCTGACGTTGGTCATTGCCTTCAACTATGGCGCCCGCAATGAAATTGCCCGTGCGGCCCGGCATCTCGCAACGGAAGTTGCTGAAGGGCGGTTGAGCCTGGAATCCATTGATGTCGATGCGATCTCTCAGGCTCTCGATACCAGCGGCGTCCCGGATCCGGATCTCCTGATCCGGACGAGTGGTGAACAACGGCTGTCGAATTTCTTGCTGTGGCAGGCGGCCTATACGGAATTTGTCTTCCTGGATTGCCTGTGGCCCGATTTCGGGCGAGACCAGCTTGAAGAAGCAATCGCAAAGTATCACGTCCGAGATCGCCGTTACGGTGGATTGTCGCGTCGATCCACGGCGTGAGGATGACCACAATGCACGAACCCTCCTGGCATGAGCCTTGGACCGGCGAAGATGCGCGTTCACGTGCAACCGGACATCATCCGCGCCGGTTGATCGCGCGTATCGCGTCCGGTGTCTTTCTCGGGTTGGTGAGCCTCGGCGCAACCTTCGCCGGGTCGTATGCCTTCGCTGGGCTCGTAGCAGTTATGGCGATTATGATGGCTTGGGAATGGGGTGGAATCGTTCGCTCCCGACGCTACGATTTCGGCTTTCTCCTGCACGCAGCAGCCATCGTCGTTTGCATTGCGCTCGCCGCAATTGGCAGATCTCAACTTGCCCTTGTCGCGTTAGGTGTGGCTGCGATCGCTATGGCGGCCACCTATGGCAGGCAGAATGGACTAATGTCGGCCGCCGGGCTTTTTTACATCGGGATCCCAGCGATTTCGCTCGTCTGGCTCCGCAATGACGTCCCTTATGGCTTCACAGCGATTCTACTGATCTTTTCTATCGTCTGGGCCGCCGACACCGCCGCTTATGTTGGGGGCAAGACAGTCGGTGGAGTAAAATTTTGGCCCAGTATATCGCCGAATAAGACGTGGGCGGGAACCTGCTCAGCCCTCGTCGCGAGTGCGTTGGTCGGTGCGATATTCTCGTTCCTACTGACGGGGGCGCCGTCACTCTATCTGATCATCTGTACGACGGTGCTCGGGTTGGTGGCTCTGGCAGGTGACCTCGCGGAATCCGCATTTAAGCGCGTATATAGGCTTAAGGATGCCAGTAATCTGATCCCTGGCCATGGCGGATTCATGGATCGTCTGGACGGAATCGCCGCTGCGGCGGCCTTTGCCGCTCTGATCTGCCTGCTGATGGATATCAACCAGCCTGCCAAGGCGCTCCTGTTCGGTGCGTGACCCTGGCCTTGCGTGAAGCTGTGAATTCGTTTCTACGTTCTCGGGCAGACTAAAAATTCTTTGCCGATGTGGCCAACGCTGGAGGAAATGACGAGTGGAACCAGGACGGCTCAGCGTTGTCCCTGATCGGACCGAGACGGCGCGCGGCACCCGTTCCCCTCGGGCGCGTAGGTTAAGTATACTGGGCGCCACCGGTTCGATCGGCCAGAGCACCCTCGATCTCGTCGCTCGCCAGCCCAAAGAGTTCGAAATCGTTGCTCTCACGGCGCAAAACAGCGTGGCAGAACTCGCGCGTCTCGCGGTCAAGCACAACGCGGCTTACGCAGTGATAGGTGATGCGACGCGGTTTGCTGAACTGAAGAGTCTGCTGGCTGGAACGTCGGTGAAGCCAGCGGCGGGACCAGAAGCCCTCGTAACGGCGGCCTGTGAGCCGGCAGATTGCGTCATGGCTGCCATTGTTGGGGCTGCGGGCCTTGAGCCCTCGTTTGCGGCGCTTGCACAAGGCAGCCGGTTGGCCCTGGCCAACAAGGAATGCCTCGTTTCAGCAGGCAGCGTTTTTATGGCCGAAGTTGAACGCCAGGGAGCCGAACTCGTCCCGGTCGACAGCGAGCATTCCGCCTGTTTCCAGCTCATTGGAACAGGAGAGCCCTCGGCAATTGAAAAGATTACTCTGACGGCTTCTGGTGGACCCTTCCGAGAGTGGTCACGCGAACGGCTCGAAAAGGCAACGCGTGAAGAGGCGCTCCGTCATCCCAACTGGTCGATGGGAGCCAAGATCACGATCGATTCGGCAACCTTGATGAACAAAGCGCTGGAGTTGATCGAGGCGTATCACTTGTTTCCGGTGGAACCCCATCAACTCAGCGCTGTCGTGCATCCGCAGTCAATCGTGCACTGCTTAGTCGCCTTTGCCGACGGTTCCGTATTGGCGCAACTGTCCGAACCCGATATGCGCACGCCGATCGCGCTGGCACTCTCTTGGCCTGCCCGGATGCAGGCACCGACGAAGCGACTTGATCTGGCGGAGATCGGCCAGCTCACCTTCGAGCCCCCCGATGAAGACCGATTCCCCGCGATGCGGCTTGCGCGTGAAGTGTTGGCGCGCGGAGAAACTGCGCCTGCAGTGTTCAACGCCGCGAATGAAATAGCCGTTGAAGCGTTTCTGGCGGGGCGTATAAGATTCCTCGATATCGCCAGATCCGTAGAAAACTGTCTGGAACAGGCCGATCGGGCGGGTGTAATTGCTCCAGCCGCTTGTCTCGACGACATCCTGAGCATAGATCACGAAGCGAGGCGCTTGGCCGCCATCGCTCTGGAACGGTTGTCCTGATTATCCTGTCGCGTTACATCCGCGAGCACCCCAACCGTCGACACACTCGTAAGGAACTCGGTTCATGGATTTCATCTCGCAACTTGGCGCAAACCTATCGGGAGCGCTCATCATTGCGATCGGTTTCCTGTTCGCCTTAACGATCGTCGTCTTCATCCATGAGATGGGACACTTTCTGGTGGCGCGCTGGTGCGGCGTTACTGTGAAGGCGTTCTCAATCGGCTTCGGTAAAGAGATTTATTCGTTCACGGATCGTCATGGAACCCGCTGGCGCATCGCCTGGATTCCGGTCGGTGGCTACGTAAAGTTTATGGACGATGAGAATGCCGCCAGCGTCCCATCGCGCGACGCGCTGAGCGGTCTGACCGAGGAGGAGCGCAAAGGCGCGTTTCAGCTCAAGCCTTTGTGGCAACGAGCAGCCGTCGTCGCTGCAGGCCCGGCGGCCAATTTCATCCTGGCAATTCTGATATTTGCGATGATGTTTTGGTTGTTCGGCAATCGCACGATGGAACCGCGTGTGGGACGTGTGGCGCCCGACTCGCCAGCAGCTTCGGCGGGCTTCCAGGCGGGCGATCTCATCGTTGCGATTGATGGAACACCGGTGGATGGCTTCGCAACCGTTCAGCAGGTCGTCTCGACCAGCGTCGGGCGAAAACTCGCGTTCGAGGTCGAACGTGACGGGCAAAAGCTCATTTTGATGGTAACACCAGCTCTGCGTGAGCTGAACGATGCCATAGCCGGGAAACATCGCCGACCAGTTATCGGGATCGAAGCCTCAGGGGAAACAAGCCGGATTGTTCATCGCGATGTTGGTCCGCTCGAAGCCGTTTGGCTAGGTACGGAACGCACGTGGGATATCGCCGCGGGCACGTTGTCCTACATTGGCGATGTCTTTACGGGCCGCCAGGGCGCGGAACAGATTGGTGGGATTGTCAGAATTGCTGACGCCGCAGGTAAGTTCGCGGCCCTTGGAGTGGCCGAGCTGATTCTGTTCACAGCATTCATTTCAGTGAGCATCGGCTTAGTAAATCTTTTCCCGATCCCACTTCTCGATGGCGGACATTTGCTCTTTTACGGCATCGAGGCCGTGCGAGGGCGGCCCATGAGTGAGGGTGCGCAGGAATTCAGTTTCAGAATCGGGTTGGCATTGATCGTTATGCTGATGGTGTTCGGCTTCTACAACGATCGTGGAATTTTGGCGCGATGGTTCTCCTGGTTCAGCTAAGCGGTGAGAAAATTGGGGACGAACAGTGCGTTGCAGGCCGTCTTGGTTCCCAATTATTGCGCTTAAAAAAGGGGCGCTGACCCGAGAAAACGAAGTGAAATCAGTGCGGGTGACGCATTCTTGCCACTTCCCTACTGCTTGCGGAATCGTTAAAACCCATAGTGAGCTTTGGTGTAACGACCCGAGGGAAGCACTACGAGTGATCGTGGTGGCGGGTTGCGCGCCTTAAAGAAGGTCAAGGTGTGGTGTTCAGTTGCCGACAGGCACCGCATCTCTGGGGATCGGCAAAACGAGGGCAGATCCGCGAATGTCTCAGTATCGGATCATGTCGTTGGGGGCCCTACGCGTCGCTCTTTCACTGTTCTTGACTGCGTTCGTAGTCATCAGTGTCGATGCAGTAGGATTTTCGACTCCGGCGCATGCGCAAGTCGTTGTCAGCGAAATTCAAGTTATTGGTAATCGGCGTGTCGAACCCGAGACGGTTCGGTCGTACTTGAAGTTCACGACGGGTGATGTCTACGACGCTGGGCGCGTCGATCAGTCTTTGCGCGCACTTTTCGCGACGGGACTGTTTGCAGACGTTGAGATTTTCCGTGACGGCAATGTGGTTCGGGTCCGGGTCGAAGAAAACCCTGTGATCAACCAAGTTGCCTTCGAAGGTAACTCCGAAGTCGATACCAACACTCTCCAAGCCGAAGTTCAGCTGAAGCCGCGCTCGATCTATACGCGCGCTCGCGTTCAGGCTGACGTTCAGCGCATCCTTGACGTCTATAGCCGTCAGGGCCGATATGCCGCTAACGTCGAGCCGAAAATCATCGAACTTGAGCAGAACCGTGTGAATCTCGTTTTCGAGATCATGGAAGGTTCCGCGACGAAGGTGAAGAGCATCAACTTCATCGGCAACCGCGCCTTCAGTGACGCGCAGCTGCGCGACATCATTTCTACGACGCAGGCTGGCTGGTTCGATTTCCTATCCGGCACCAGCATCTACGATCCAGATCGCATGAATCTCGACCGTGAGCTTCTGCGTCAGTATTACCTGAAGAACGGATATGCCGACGCCCGCGTGACTTCAGCTAACGCCGAACTCGATCGCGACGGTTCAGGTTTCTTCCTGACCTTCACGGTTGAAGAGGGCGAGCTCTATCACTTCGGCAATATCGTGATCGACAGCTCGCTCACGGGGTTGGATGCTGCGTCCCTGAGCGGCGACCTGCTGACCTATAGCGGCGACGTCTATAACGGCTCGCTGCTCGACAAGACCGTTGAGCGTTTGACCCTTGCTGTCGCGGAACGTGGCTTTGCCTTTGCTCGTGTCCGTCCCCGCGCCACACCCGACATGTACGCTCGCACGATCGCGATCAACTATGTGATCGACGAGGGCCCGCGGGTTTATATCGAACGTATCAATATCTCGGGTAACGAGCGCACGAAGGATCACGTTATTCGTCGTGAGTTCCGTCTGGCCGAAGGTGATGCCTTTAACCCGCTGATGGTTGATCGCGCCGAGAAGCGTTTGAAGGCGCTTGGCTTCTTCAAGGCCGTCGACGTCAAGCGCCGCCCAGGTTCTGCTCCCGATCGTGTCGTTCTTGACGTGCAGGTAACCGAGCAATCAACTGGTGAGCTCTCGTTTGGTGCCGGTTACTCGACAGCGGAAGGCGTCATCGGTGACGTATCCATCAGTGAGCGCAACCTGCTCGGCAACGGTCAGTACATCCGGCTCCGTGTCGGTGGCTCCATCGAGCGTGCCCAGGTTGACTTGAGCTTCACGGAACCGCGCTTCCTCGACCGTAACCTGTCGGCCGGCTTCGACCTGTATCACAAGGAACTCGATCAACGCGATCAGTCCGGTTTCCGGTCTCGTAAGAGCGGCGGTCAGCTGCGCCTTGGCTTCCCGCTGTCGGAAGATCTCTGGATGCAGACCAGCTACTCGCTGTCGCGCGATCAGATCTTCGACGTGGAAGATGACGCATCGCTGGCGATCAAGGACGCATGCGGTGATACGGTCCTGGCGACAAACCGAGCTAACTGTGGCGACGGTACGTACTGGACTTCGTCCGCCGGCACGATGATCACCTACGATAAGCGTAACCACCCAACCAACCCAACGAGCGGCTACTACCTGCAAGGTACGGCAGACTTCGCTGGCCTCGGTGGCGACGCAGAATACGTCCGCGTCCAGGCTGAAGCCCGTGGCTACTACCCGGTTACGGAAAACATCACCTTCGTCAGCCGCGTTGTTGGCGGCCATATCGAAGGCTGGGGTGACGAGGATGTCCGCGTGCTCGACCAGTTCTTCCGTGGTGGTGAGACCGTCCGTGGCTTTGACCGCTCGGGTTTCGGACCACGTGACGCACGAACCGGTGACGCGCTCGGCGGTAAGACATACTGGGCGGCAACTGCGGAACTCCGCTTCCCGATCCCGTTCGTGCCTGAAGAGCTCGGACTTGGTGGTGCAGTCTTTGCTGACGCTGGTTCGCTCTTTAATGCCTCCCAGCACGTGAAGGACATTTTGGGCAACAACCTTGAAGATGACGCCTCGGTACGTGCTTCCGTTGGTGCAAGCCTTCTGTGGAATTCGCCCGTAGGTCCGCTGCGTGTCGACTTCTCCAAAGTTCTCGCATCGGAAGAGTACGACGACGAGCAGTGGTTCCGCTTCGGCGCCTCATCGAAATTCTAAGTCCATTGAATTTAAGGGGGCTTCGGCCCCCTTATTTCGTTACACTTCAGCAGTTTCAGCTCAAAAGCCAACGCCTTAAGGTTCTGGCGCAAAGCGATCCCTCAGATGGCAACGCCGTGACGCGTCCATGGATCGCGCTTCCCAAGAGGGTTTTCAGCCTCTATGGACATGGCTATCAATTGACACCCGCCAGCCACCTTTCCGGAACTATAGTCCGCTTGGTGGCCCGTTCTGTACCACCCTTAAGATATGTCGGGAATTTGGGGGCGCCGATGGATCATCCAGGCTTCTTCGACCGGGCAGCTCCGATCGCAATATCTGAGGTCGCGAAAGCTACGGCCGCAACGCTTCCTGCAGGCCTTCCCGATGAATTGGCCAGCCGCAGGCTGTCGGACGTCCGCACCCTCGCCGATGCAGGACCCGACGATGTGGCATTTCTCGATAACCGCAAATATCTGCCGCTCTTGAGTGAAACGCGCGCCGGAGCTTGTCTCGTGACGCCTGCGTTCGTAGAGCGGGTTCCGAAAGCGACCGTGCCGCTTCTCACGAAGCGGCCATATCACGGCTTTGCGCTCGCGCTTCGTACTTTTTACCCGCAAGCGCTTTGGCCACGCGTTGCAGAGCCTGGAAGTGCCAACATCGATCCCTCGGCTCATATCGAGCCTGATTGCACGATCGAACCTGGCGCGATCATCGGCCCGCAGGCCTCTATCGGCCGCGGCTCCCGCATCGCTGCTGGCGCAGTAATCGGGTACCGCGTGTACGTCGGACGCGACAGCTACATCGGTCCGCAAGCGACGCTGCAGCATGCATTGCTCGGCAACCGAGTCATCATCCACGCCGGAGCACGCATCGGACAGGATGGATTCGGCTTCGCCATGGGGCCGGACGGGCATCTGAAAGTGCCGCAAATTGGCCGCGTCATCATTCAAGATAACGTTGAGATTGGAGCTAATACAACAATAGATAGAGGTGCTCTTAAGGATACCGTCATCGGTGAGGGCACGAAAATTGATAATCTTGTACAGATCGGGCACAACGTCTGTATCGGACGGCACTGCGTGATCGTGGCCCACACTGGTATTTCGGGTTCTACCGAACTGGGAGACTTTGTAGTGATGGGCGGCCAGTCGGGCACCGTCGGCCACATCAAAATTGGCACCGGCGCCCAGGTGGCTGGAGCGTCCCACCCAAAGGACGATATTCCAGCGGGAGCACGTGTCGGTGGAACACCGGCGCGGCCGTTGCGTCAATGGGGCCGGGAGCTGGCAGCTTTAACGCGGCTGGCGAAACGCGAGGACTGACGTGTTATGGCGGTGTGCTGATGCGCCGTCGCGAGTTTAACACTTGCCAAAGGCTAAGCCTTGGTAATTGAAGAGTTTGCCGTGAGCGATGCGAGTGCTTTAAAACTTCGCCATCGCGCCCGGAATGATTGAAGTGGAGCGAAAAGGAAATGGATGAGGTGGTCGAGAATCCGGTGATGGGCACGGCGGACATCGCGCGTGTCATGCAGCTGTTGCCGCATCGATACCCGTTCCTGCTCGTTGATCGCATCTACGATATGGACGGCGATCAAAGTGCGGTTGGACTGAAGAACGTCACAATCAACGAGCCGTTCTTTACGGGCCACTTTCCTCAGTATCCCGTGATGCCCGGTGTGCTGATCATTGAAGGTTTGGCTCAAACGGCCGGTGCTTTGTGCGTTCACAGCCTTGGCGAAGGTTATAAGGCCGAGCTCGTGTACTTTATGGGAATCGACAAGGCCAAGTTCCGCAAGCCGGTACTCCCCGGCGACCAACTCCACTACCATGTGCGCAAGATCCGCAATCGCGGTCGCGTCTGGAGATTCTACGGCGAAGCAAAGGTAAACGGTGAAATCGCCGCCGAAGCTGAAATTTCAGCTATGCTGGCTGATACAGCCGAAGCACGTGCCTTTGCGAGTAAGAATGGCTGATCTGCAGATCCATCCCACGGCAATTATCGAAGATGGAGCCAAGGTCGGTGCGGGGTGCCGCATTGGCCCATACTGCATCGTCGGTCCTCAGGTCGAACTGGCCGAGGATGTCGAACTCCTAAGCCATGTGGTGGTGCAGGGGCGCACAAAAATTGGGGCACGCACGCGGATCTTTCCGTTCGCGTCAATCGGGCATCAGCCGCAGGATCTCAAGTACAAGGGCGAGCCGTCGACGTTGACGATCGGCGCCGACTGTATGATCCGCGAAGGTGTTACGATGAACCCCGGCACTGAAGGCGGCGGTATGGAAACTACCGTTGGCGACCATTGTGCGTTTCTCGCAAACTCACACATCGGGCATGACTGTCACGTCGGTAGTCATGTGATTTTCTCTAACAATGTCATGCTGGCCGGACACTGCCAGGTCGGTGACTACGTGATTTTGGGTGGAGGCGCCGCTGTCATCCAATTTGCACGTGTCGGCGCGCATGCATTTTTAGGGGGTATGTCGGGGCTCGAAAACGATTTAATCCCTTACGGCATGGCGCTTGGCAACCGTGCATACCTGTCAGGCCTGAATATCGTAGGCCTTCAGCGTCGCGGTTTTACCCGCCAGCAAATCCATGATTTACGACGCGCATATCGGTTGCTGTTCGCCGATGAAGGTAACCTCGCCGAACGAATGGAAGATGTCGCGCAGGAATTTGCAGACCACGCCATCGTCGTCGAGATACTGGACTTCATACGCGAAGGCGGTAAGCGGTCATTATGCACGCCAAAGGACGCGCCCTGATTCGGGGCGCATGTTCGCTCGCTGCCGGCTCGTATTCGACATACGGAGCACTGGGGAGCCAGAGGATCGTTGACAGGTAGCCCTTTGCCCCGACGCATCGCCATCTTGGCAGGAGGCGGCAGCCTGCCGCAAGAAATCGCGTATCGCCTTAAGGCGCGTGGCGATCACGTCCACATCCTGGCAATCAATGGCGCAGCTGAGATCAAGGACGATGCGACGCTGCAGACGAGCGTCGATTTCGCCCAGATTGGCAAGATTCTCAGCGTCCTGAAAAATGACAAGCTGACGGAAATGCTCATCATAGGCTCCGTCAAGCGCCCGGATCTGGCAAACATCAAACCCGACCTCGGCTTTTTTCGCGCAGTCCCAACAGTGATCCGGCTCATCCGCGCCGGCGGAGACGATGCTGTACTGCGCGGGGTCATCGCGTTTTTTGAAAAACACGGGGTTCGCATTGTGGGCCCTGCTGATGTGGTTCCTGAACTTTTGGTATCTTCAGGCCCGTTGGGGCGTCACGGTGCCGACAGCCGGCAAAAACTCGACATAGCCAAAGGCTTGGCGGTCATCCGGAGACTGGCACCCTTTGACGTCGGCCAAGGTGTTGTGGTCGCACAGGGCGTTGTGCTGGCCGTAGAGGGAGCCGAAGGCACCGATAGAATGCTCCAACGGCTGGTCGCGAGGCGTGCAAATCAAAACTACTTGGAATGCGGCGTGCTCACCAAAGGGCCGAAACCCGGCCAAGAGATGCGAATCGATTTGCCGACTATTGGTCCAAACACGGTGCATAACGTTCAAGCGGCAGGATTATCCGGAATCGCCGTTGCTGTAGGATGCACGCTGACGGCAGAACGCAATGATTTGCGAAATACGGCTGATGCCGCGGGGGTTTACGTTGAAGGTGTTGCCCTTGGGGAATTGCAGAAACGCGCCAAGGCCGACAGGGTAACGCTCGATCTTCAGGTCTTTGGACGGCGCCGTGCCAGCGCAACTCAGCGGTCGGATTGCATCAAGGGTGGTGGCGTACTGACTGTGCTGGCCCAAGAGGGGGTGGCCGCAGCCGCTACGGTGGTCCATCGCGCGCATGTGCTCGCAATCGAAACAGGCGAAGGTATTGATCAGATCCTGTTGCGAAGTGGCGATTTACGCCAATGGGGCCGAGGAGTATGGATGCGTAATGCTGGCGTGACGGTTCTGGCCGATAGTCGTGACCTGGATGCGACTTTACTGGCCCGCGCGGCGGAAACCGGCTTGGCTGGCATTGCGGTCATGCTTGGGGATTCCGCGCTAGCTATCGAACGGAAGGTGATCGAAGAGGCCGACAAGCGCGGACTGTTCATCGCTGGCTTGACGTGGGGGCAGGGAGAACCAGGATGACAGCTTCGGCGGACACGAAAGAGGCCGCGAAGATCAAGCAGAGGGGCAAGCTCGTCATAGAAGAGGACAGCCGTCAGTTCTGCGTCTTTATCGTTGCTGGGGAACACTCCGGCGACGCGCTTGGTGGTCCGCTCATGGCAGCGCTAAACAAGCGTCTCTCTGGTCGTGTTCGCTACCTAGGCGTCGGCGGGGAGGAAATGGAGCGGCACGGACTGATCTCGCAGTTCCCGCTTTCTGATGTCGCGGTGATGGGGCCGTTATCAATTCTATCGCGTCTTCCGCGTCTCGTGCGCCGTGTGTATCACACGGTCAACGCCTGCGTTGCTGCCGAACCCGATGTTGTCGTCATCATAGACAGTCCAGAATTCACACACGCCATCGCAAAGCGCATACGCAAACGTCGTCCAGCGATCCCGATTATCAATTACGTGAGCCCCAGCGTCTGGGCATGGCGGGAAGGTCGGGCGGCAAAAATGGCCGCCTATGTCGATCATCTTCTCGCTCTACTGCCTTTCGAACCAGAGGCTCATGAACGGCTCGGCGGTCCACCTTGCACATATGTCGGCCATCCCCTGAGCGAACGCATGCAATCGCTCAGGGCTATGAATGGTCTGGATTTGGCCCGCCGTCGCGGGATTGATCCCAAGCGCCCCGTTCTGGTCGTCTTGCCGGGAAGCCGTGCCTCTGAAGTTAGCCGCCTTATGGGCCCGTTTGGCGCGGCACTTTCTCTCCTGGAAAAACGTGAGTCTCTCCCACAGATCATCATTCCAGCTGTACCCTGGGTGCGCGAACTCATCGATCAGCATGCGGCCTCCTGGCCAGGGCCCGTGCATATCGTTGAAGGTGAAGAAGATAAGTTCAAGGCCTTCGCGCTCGCAGATGCGGCCCTTGCTGCGTCCGGCACGGTAACATTGGAGCTTGCCGTGGTCGGCACCCCAATGGTTGTGGCCTACCGCGTCGATCCGCTAGCCGCGCGGTTGCGCTTCCTGCTCAAGGTGCCGTCGGTCGTTCTTGCCAACCTCGTGCTTGGGGAGAACGCGTTCCCTGAATTCCTCCAGGAAGAGTGCTCACCTGAAAAATTGGCCAACGCTGTAGAGTTGCTGCTCAAGGACACGCCGGAACGCCAAGCGCAGCTGAACGCGCTGGAGAAATTCCCAGATAAAATGCGGTTCGAGGGCGACAGTCCAAGTGAAACCGCAGCCGCAATCGTTCACCGGTTCATCCTCGAAGGCCGCCAAGCGGCCATGCCAACGTCGGCGGAAGCCGCGGCCAAGAAAGACGAATAAAAAAGCAAAAGGCCGGGAGCGTCTTTTTCCCTCCGGCCCTTATTTCCTAACTACAGCGAGACAACTGAACACAGGGTTCGGCGGTCAGTCACGCTGATTGAGTGGCACAAAATCGCGCTGCGGCGATCCGATGTAAAGCTGCCGTGGACGACCGATCCGTTGCTCGGGATCTTCGATCATCTCATTCCACTGCGCGATCCAACCCGTGGTGCGCGCTACGGCGAACAGAGCCGTAAACATAGAAACCGGGAAGCCCATCGCACGCAGCGTGATGCCCGAATAAAAATCGATATTCGGATACAACTTCTTTTCGATGAAGTAGTCGTCCTCAAGGGCAATACGCTCTAGCTCAAGCGCAACCTTCAGAAGCGGCTCATCATGCCCACCAAGCGCATCGAGCACCTCGTGACAGGTTTTCTGCATGACCTTCGCGCGCGGATCGTAGTTCTTATAGACGCGGTGGCCGAAGCCCATGAGACGGAAGCCGGAGGTCTTGTCTTTCGCCTTGTCGATGTATTCCGGAATGCGGTCGACCGTTCCGATTTCGGCCAGCATGTTGAGCGCGGCTTCGTTGGCGCCGCCATGTGCCGGGCCCCAGAGGCAGGCTACACCGGCGGCGATGCAGGCGAAGGGATTAGCTCCGGACGAACCGGCCAACCGTACCGTCGAGGTCGAAGCGTTCTGTTCGTGGTCGGCGTGCAAGATGAAGATCTTGTCCAGCGCGCGCGAGACGACCGGGTTGACGTAATATGGCTCGCAAGGAACCGCAAAGCACATCTGTAAGAAGTTCGACGTGTAGTCGAGATCGTTCCGCGGATAGATAAACGGCTGTCCGATGGCATACTTATAAGCCATAGCGGCAATCGTCGGCATTTTCGCGATCATACGCCGGGCCGCCACCGTCCGCTGGTGAGGATCGTTAATGTCCGTGGAGTCGTGGTAGAAGGCCGAGAGCGCACCAACGACACCGCAGATAACCGCCATGGGGTGCGCGTCGCGACGGAAGCCGGTGAAGAACCGGTTCATCTGCTCATGCACCATGGTGTGCTGAGTGATCGCCCGGTCAAACTCGCGATATTGCTGCTCGTTTGGCAGTTCTCCGTTCAGCAGCAGATAGCAAACTTCAATGAAGTTAGACTGTTCCGCAAGCTGATCAATAGGATAGCCGCGATGCAGCAGGATCCCGGCGTCACCATCGATATAGGTGATTTTCGACGAGCAGTTTGCCGTTGATGTGAAACCGGGGTCGTAAGTGAAACAACCCGTGTCTTTGTAGAGCTTGCCGACGTCAATGACGTCGGGACCGATTGTACCTGCGCGAACCGCTAGGTCGGTCTTCTTGTCGTGCAGCGTGAGAGTGGCGTTGCCACTGGCATCGTTTTGCGCGGTCATGATGGTATCCCTCGAGTCAGGCGTTGCGGCTCGGGGCGATGATTGAAGGTAGGCCCGACGGGGGTCGAAAGGGCCGTCATCGCTTGAGAATGCAGCCCTCGTACTGCACATTCGCACGCGCGGCAAGATAACCTATGGTGGGATTGTCAGCTAGAACATCAGCCGAACTTTTTACGCAAGCCCGTGCCGAAATTCTAAGCAATCGACTGAATAAGTTGAGCCGATGCAGAAAAATACACCATGGCTTTCAAAGCCTTGGAGAGATTGGCTAGGCAACTTGATCTCGTAAGCGCGCAAGCGCTTCCTCACGGCCAAGCACGGCCATCACGTCAAAAACAGGCGGCGAAACCGTCGAACCCGTAAGTGCGGCACGCAAGGGTTGCGCGACCTTGCCAAGCTTCAGGTTTTCTTGCTCGCTAAAGGTCCGCACTTCCGTTTCAAGGTCGACCGCTTCCCAGCCGGACAACGATTCAAAACGCGGCAAAAGACGGCCCAGCATAGCCCGCGTATCGGTGTCCAAGAGTTTTTCTGCTTTTTCCTGCAGGTTAAGGGGCCGTTGCGCGAACAGATAGCTCGCACTGTTGATCAGTTCGACAAGTGTTTTCGCGCGTTCCTTCAATCCCGGCATCGAGGCAACGAGCCGAGCGCGGCCGAGATCATCGAGGCTCGTCGGAATATCGCGACCACGTTCAATCTCAGGCAAAATCGCTTCGGTTCGAGCGACGAGCTCCGCATCGTCCGTTGAACGAATGTAGTGACCGTTCAAGGCCTCCAGCTTGGCGAAGTCAAAACGCGCAGGGCTCTTGCCGATACCGTCCAAATCGAACCAGGAGATCATCTGATCGGTCGAGATGATTTCGTCATCTCCGTGGCTCCAGCCGAGCCGAACGAGATAGTTGCGCAGCGCGGCCGGAAGATAGCCCATCGCCCGGTATGCCTCGACGCCGAGGGCTCCGTGCCGTTTCGACAGTTTCGCACCGTCAGGCCCGTGAATCAGCGGAACATGCGCCCATTCCGGCACGTCCCATCCCATGAGCTGATAAATCTGCGTTTGACGAGCGGCGTTCGTGAGGTGGTCCACGCCGCGAACAACGTGCGTCACGCCCATATCGTGATCATCTACCACGACCGCGAGATTGTACGTCGGCGAACCGTCCGATCGCAGAATGATGAGGTCGTCTAGTTCTTTATTCGAGTATGTGACGTCCCCTTGCACATGATCAGCGATCGTCGTCTCCCCTTCGCGCGGAGCCTTCAAGCGGATGGCAAAGGGTTTGTCTTGCGGGGCATCCGAGGCCGGTTTGTCCCGCCACGGTGAGCGCACCTGGAATGGACGCTTTTCCGCCTCAGCTTCCGCGCGCATCTGGGCGAGCTCGTCCTGTGTCAGGTAGCAGCGATAAGCGCCACCCGCCTCCAGAAGAGCGTGGGCGACTTCGCGATGGCGCTCTGCGCGCGAGTACTGGGAGACGGGATCACCTTCCCAGTCCAGTTCGAGCCACTTCAAACCGTCGAGAATGGCGGCAACGGCCTCGGGACTGTTCCGGGCACGATCGGTGTCCTCGATCCGGAGTAGAAAACGTCCTCCCCTCGCTTTGGCGTAAAGCCAATTGAATAACGCTGTACGGGCCCCTCCGATGTGAAGAAAACCGGTGGGTGAAGGAGCGAAGCGGACGACGGGAGCGGCGCTGCCCGCCTTCGAAGGTTTTGTCATGAGCTCACATGTTTTGAGCGCAGTCGCGACATCAGCTGCCGCAACGGCTGGTTTTGTTTTGCAGGCCCTGTAGCATAGGCGAGCGCGAAGGTTAAGGAGCCGGTGAGGGGGAGGCGGGACCGAGCCTATGACGCTTTTGCGGGACGAGCCCAGCGATGTGATTGCTGCCCCGCGCCGCACGGGGCTCTTACGCGCGCCCTTTGCATGGCTGTCTGCGCAACTCGAAGCGGAACGGGCAGCGTGGTTCTACTGGCAGCCCGTGGCTTTTGGAACAGGCTGCGCCTTATATTTTGCACTGCCCCTTGAACCGGCTGTTTGGTTCTTCTTAGCGGTGTCGTTGGCTGCGACGGTACTCATCATAATGCGGCCTAGCGCCACTTTGCTCGGCAGTCTGATTGCGTTCACCGGACTAGCAGGCCTCGGATTGGTTGTGGCAAAACTGCGGACCGAGTGGGTCCGCGCGCCAGTGTTACAAACGCAAATCGGGCCCGTGGCGGTGCGCGGAATCGTGGAACTGATCGAGCCGAAAGCGGAGGGGGGCGAGCGCTTAACCTTACGCCCCCTAAGCGTTGACAAGCTCACCCCAAACGCACTGCCCGCGCGCATTCGCGTGACTACGAGAAATCCAACGGCAGGCGTGAGCTTGGGAGATCAAATAACACTCACAGCCAACCTGTCGCCGCCACCGCGTGCGGCACTTCCAGGAGGTTATGATTTTGCGCGATACGCTTGGTATCGAGGCATCGGAGCCGTCGGGTATTCCACCTCTCCTCCAATTGTCATCGAAGACGGCGCACCAGAAAACCTCGCCCAGAAGCTGGAAACTTGGGTTGCACGCCTGCGCAAACATATCGGGGATCGCATAACAGCCGCGTTGCCGGATGAACGCGGCGCGATCGCGACGGCCCTGATCACTGGCGAGCGCGGCGGCATCTCCGATGCGACAAACGAGATTTATCGTGCGTCGGGCATCTATCACATCCTGTCGATTTCAGGCCTACACATGGCGATCATGGGGGGCTCTGTCTTCGTCGCACTACGCTTCCTCTTTGCACTCTTTCCGTCCATCGCCCTGCGCTTCCCAATAAAGAAATGGGCTGCTGTCGGCGCGATGTTCGGCGCTTTTGGCTATCTCATGATCTCAGGCGGTACCTTCGCCACGGTGCGCGCGTTTCTCATGATCACCGTCATGTTCTCAGCCATGCTGTTAGATCGCCAGGCCGTGGCCCTCCGTAACGTTGCCGTCGCAGCATTCATACTTCTCATTCTATTTCCAGAAAGCGTCATCGATCCCGGTTTCCAGATGTCCTTCGCCGCCGTGATTGCTCTGGTCGCAAGTTACGAAGCTATCAATCAACGGTTCCGTGCGCCGTCTGGTCCCCATCGCGGCGTGCACATGCGGTTCTTTTATTTTTTCAGCGGGATCGTTCTATCGACCATTATTGCCAGCGCGGCGATCGCACCCTTCGCCATCTACCACTTTCATCAAAACCAGCACTATGCGGTTCTGGCCAACCTCGCCGTAATCCCGATCTGCAATATCGTTGTCATGCCGGCTGCGTTGACAACGCTCGTCTTGATGCCACTGGGCTTAGAGACGCTGCCGCTCATTGTAATGGGGTACGGCATTGAAGCAATGACCGCGGCCGCCACCTGGGTTGCCGGCCTCAAAGGCGCTGTCAGCCTTCTACCAGTTGTTCCCAATGTCGCAATCGCTCTTGTCGCGGCGGGGTGCTTGTGGTTGGCGCTGATGCGGTACCGCTGGCGATTGTTAGGCGTCCTAGTGATTGCTGCCGGCATTGCTCTTGCCCCAACTGCAGAACGCCCTGCGCTTCTTGTCGGCGGAACCGGGAATCTCGTGCTCCTGCGCGGAGCGGACGGCTTCCTCAACGGCCTCAGCAGTTCGCGCGATGAATTCGAACTCTCACGCTGGCTTGCGCGTGACGGAGATGCACGAAGACCTGCCGATGTAACCCGCGCACCCGCTTTGACCTGCGACGGTGTCGGGTGCGTCGGTGCGATTGATGGAAAGATCGTAGCCATCACGCGCCACCCCGCAGCGTTACGTGATGATTGCCGTCAAGCGCACATACTGATTGTCCAGGGCACACGTCCGCGATCTTGCACGCAGCCCCAACTCATCATCGATCGATCCGCATTAGAACGCGAGGGAACGCACGCGGTTTATCTCGACAAATCTGGCGCATTACGCGTCGAAACGGTTGAAGGCGCTCGGGGAAGAAGGCCGTGGACAGCGGCCTATCAAAGCACGGATGAAGCAGCGCCGTGAGACATCTCGGGGAGTGTTCCCAGGATCCGCGGTTCAACCCGGGCCAACGCAATGGGGGAAAGCACAACCAGACAACGGCCTCCCCAGTGCCAGATTGGATCTCGGCAATGAATGCCAGGATGATGATTAGCGAAAGGGCTTCGGCAATTTCTATCCGCCAAACAACATATCAATACCGTCGGATCAATCCGATAAGCCGTCCCTGCACATCCACTTGATCGGGACCAAAAATACGCGTCTTGAATTGCGGATTGGCAGCTTCGAGAGCGACGGTGGAGCCTTTCTTACGCAAGCGCTTAAGCGTCGCCTCTTCCCGATCGACAAGAGCCACAACGATGTCGCCGTTCTCCGCCGTATGGCACCGCTTGATAATGACGATATCGCCGTCATGGATGCCGGCGTCGATCATCGAATCGCCGTGGACTTCCAGCGCGAAATGTTCGCCCTTAGCCAGAAGGTCGGGTGGGCAGGAAATATCATGGGTATGGTTCTGGATCGCACTAATCGGAACGCCCGCCGCAATACGGCCCATCATCGGCACGGATACCGTTTGGGAGTCGATCACAGTTGTGCTCGGCGCTGAGAGCTCGACTGGCTTGGAGCCGCCTCCGCCTTCGATCACGCTTGGCCTGAAGCCGCCGACTTTGACACCACCCGATTCTGAGCCTTCAGGAAGCTTGATGACCTCGATAGCGCGTGCTCGATGAGGAAGCCGTCGAATGAAGCCACGCTCCACCAATGCCGTAATGAGCCGATGGATACCAGACTTCGATTTGAGTTCGAGCGCGTCCTTCATTTCATCGAACGACGGCGGAACACCCGTCTCACTCATGCGCTCATGAATGAACAGAAGAAGCTCTTTTTGTTTTTGTGTCAGCATAATTTCAGCGCGCCCCGCTAGCCGCTTTCTCATCGGCGACGCAAGCTTCAGGCGTTCTCAAAACCAAGCCCGAATGGGCGTGGAGAACATCCCTCAACTCTCTCGCCGCGTTTAGGACAGAATCTGTACAAACCATGAACAGACACTAACCGTTCTTGACACGTTCTACAAGAGGGCGCAGCGAAGGTATTGAGAAATAGGCAGCCACCGACGACACAACTGCCTTACGTTGGCGGAGTGACTGAACTTGTCGTCGTTGGTGAAGATTGGATGTCGCGTCTAAATTTGTGGCCACAGTTTTTTTGAATTGATACCTGCTCCAAAGCTTCGAACTCACCCCTTAGTCGGCCAAGTTCTGCTGCGGTCTGACCATCACCTTTTATGAAGAACAACGACGGCCAGAAAAGCACTAGCCCGACGCCCATTGCGACAGCATCATTTGTGGATTTTGAATCTTGAATACCGGCGAGTTGAGCCGCCCGTTGAGAAATTCGGGCAGCTTCCGCGCCAATCTGATCGCATGTGTAGTTCTGATATGGAATTGGCGAAACGTATTGAGCCGTAATTTCGCTCGAAGCGGAGGCACATCCACCCAAAACTACACCGATCAATCCGACAAAAAAATTGCCGCGCATTGAGGTTCCTCCCCATAAATTGTGGGGAGATTAGACGTGGACTGAGTATTACTCAATTCAAATTAGGCAACTGATCAACAGCTTACATCATATTAGCTCACTGGCTGTTGTAGTTTTGCGTCGCGGGAGAAATGCCAGCGAAGGCGGCCTCAAAAATCAATACGCAGCACGTTGACGGACGCGCCTTCCGGAAGCGCTTCAGCATCGGCCGGGCGCACGATCAGACAATTCGCAGCCGACAGCGGCTCCAACAGCGATGAGTCCTGCGATCCCGCGGCGCGAACTTCCATGACACCATTTTCGCCCGTCATGAGACGTGCGCGCATATAGTGCTGGCGCGGCCCGTTTTTCTCGATTGCGTGGGTTAGCCGCGCAGTCATGAGAGCGTCGGTTCCAGTATCGAGGCCCAGCAGTTTGCGGATGAGGGGAACAACGAAGACGCGCGTACAGATCAAGGACGACACAGGATTACCTGGTACGCCGATCACGCGTTGCGCGCCACGACGTCCGAAGATCAACGGCTTGCCTGGCCGCATAGCGATCTTCCAAAAATCGAGCGTCATGCCGTTCGCTTGGAGAACTTTGGCGACGAGGTCGTGATCGCCGACGGACGCTCCGCCGATCGTGACAAGGATGTCTGCACCTTCAGCGGTAGCGATCTTTTCAGTCAGACTGTCCACTGTGTCACGTGCAATGCCGATCAATCGCGCTTCCGC
Organism: Filomicrobium sp.; assembly: GCF_025698805.1. Lineage (NCBI taxonomy): Bacteria > Pseudomonadati > Pseudomonadota > Alphaproteobacteria > Hyphomicrobiales > Hyphomicrobiaceae > Filomicrobium > Filomicrobium sp. Next base: position 142,523 of record NZ_JAILWT010000003.1, on the reverse strand, counting down.
ACCCACGGCTTCAGCCATCGCCGCAATGCCGTATGGGTTGGAGCAGACAATCTGTCCTGCCGCAACCGGTGTCCCGGGCTCGACCAACTCGTCGCCCGTTGCCAGGATTGCAACGACCGGACGGCGCATCACCGGGAGTTTGCCGTAGCCCATGGCTGCGGCCAGCGACAAATGCCTCGGGGCAAGTTTCAGGCCTGCAGGAAGAAGTTCATCGCCCTTCGTGAAATCACCTCCGCGTTTGCGGACATGCGCAGGATCCGGTTTGCCCTCGCGGACAACGACAACATCACCCTCGCGATCGGTATTTTCCTGGATGACGATCGCATCGGCTCCTTCTGGAACCGGCGCGCCTGTGAAAATTCTAACGGCCTGTCCCTCTGCGACCGTGCCGGCGAAGGGATGTCCAGCCGCAGCTTCGCCGATCACCGTCAAACGGGCTGGAAGCGTTGCCACATCTGCATCACGCACAGCGTAGCCGTCCATCGCGGACGCATCAAACGGCGGCTGGGAGAATTGCGCGGTCAACGTGCTGGCAAGAATGCGTCCGCGTCCCCCAAACAGATCAACCTCTTCCATCTCGGTTGCGCGAACGCCGTCGAGAATGCGCGCGAGGGCTTCGGGCACGGAAAGCGGCGCCATTATTATTGTCCTTCTGCGCGGAATGTTCCCGACCGTCCGCCCGTTTTTTCAATCAGTCGGATGTCTTTGAATACCATGCCCTTATCGGCAGCCTTCAGCATGTCGTAGATCGTCAGACAGGCAACCGAAACAGCAGTCAGCGCCTCCATCTCAACGCCTGTCTGACCGGCGACTTTAACCTCGGCCCGAACGCGAATCCCTGCGGGGGCGTGAGACGCTTCAAATTCGACGCTGGCCTTGGTGATCGCGAGCGGATGGCATAGCGGGATCAACTCGTGCGTCCGCTTGGCCGCCATGATGCCGGCGATGCGCGCAGTCGCGAGAACGTCACCCTTCTTGGCTTCTCCGGATTCGACAAGTGCCAGCGTCTCGGGCTGCATCGCGACGAAACCCACCGCAATGGCCGTCCGGCTGGTGACGCCCTTTTCGGAGACGTCGACCATACGGGCTTCGCCCTTCTCGTTGAGATGGGAAAGCTTTTTCACGCGGCCTCCGTCCTGCCAATCAAAGCCTCGGTCGCACGACGCACATCGGCTTGCCGCATAAGGCTTTCGCCCACCAGAAAAGCGTTCACCCCGACGCGCTGCATCCGTGCGACATCGGCAGCGGTAAAGATGCCGCTTTCCGTCACGAGCGTGGCCCCCGCCGGAGCCTCGGGCACGAGACGCTCGGTGGTCTCTAGCGTCGTCTCGAATGTGCGCAGATTGCGATTGTTGATTCCAATGAAAGTCGCGCCAAGCGATGCGGCGCGCGCCAATTCCGCGGAGTCATGCACTTCAACGAGCGCGTCCATACCCCAGTCCGCCGCGGCGGCGATGAGCTTCGCAGCCGTTTCATCGTCGACCTGCGCCAGGATGATGAGGATGCAATCCGCGCCCCATGCTCGTGCCTCGACGACCTGATACGTGTCGATCATGAAGTCCTTGCGTAGAGCGGGGAGCGTGCATGCTGCACGTGCAGCCCTCAGATAGTCCGGCGAACCTTGGAACGAGGGTGCGTCGGTTAGCACGGACAGACAGGTTGCGCCGCCCGCGGCATAGGCTTCGGCAAGCGCGGGGGGATCGAAGTCTGCGCGAATAAGCCCCTTTGATGGACTTGCCTTCTTGATCTCGGCAATAAGCGCGGGCTGTCCCGATGCCATGCGCGCGTTGATCGCGGCAACGAAACCACGCGGCCGTCCGGCGCTACGTGCATACTCGGCGATGATCTGCAGCGGAGCTTCTGCTTTAGCCGCCGCGACTTCTTCCCGCTTGTACGCGGTGATTTTTTCCAAAATGTCAGCAGCCATATGTCATGCGTCCGCGTTGGTAACGGCGACGAGCTTATCAAGCACGGCACGCGCCGCACCGCTATCGATTGCGCGCGACGCAATCTCAACGCCGTCAATGAGATTGGCCGCCTTGTCTGCAACCACCAGGGCAGCGGCCGTGTTCAACAACACGATATCCCGGAAGGGTCCGGCCGCACCATCGAGCACCGCACGGATCGCCGCGGCGTTCTCTTGCGCATCCCCCCCTTGCAGGGACGAAAGTGATGTGCGTTCAAGCCCCGCCTGCTCGGGGGAAATTTCAAACACAGAAACGGCCCCATCTTTGACCTCTGCCACGGTTGACGGGCCAGTGGTCGTCAATTCATCGAGCCCATCAGATCCATGCACGACCCATGCGTGCTCCGACCCCAAGCCCTTCAAGGCATCTGCGATAGGTTCCACCCACCGCACATCGTACACGCCAACGACCTGTCGTTTGACGTTCGCCGGATTCGCAATCGGACCGAGCACGTTGAACAATGTCCGTACTTTGAGTTCCGCGCGAGCCGGCGCCCACGTCTTCATCGCCGGATGATGCATGGGCGCCCACATGAAGCCGATGCCCGCTTGTCGAATAGCGTCCGCGACCTTATCGGCATCAATGTCGATCTTGACGCCAAGCGCACTGAGAACGTCCGAGGCTCCGGAGCGCGAAGATACCGAGCGATTGCCGTGCTTGGCGACTGTAGCGCCGGCACCGGCAGCAACGAGCGCGGCGCATGTCGACACGTTATAAGTCCCATGACCGTCGCCGCCCGTCCCCACGATATCGATGGTGCCTGGCGGCGCGGACACCGCATGCATGCGCGCGCGCAGCAGGCGTGCAGCGCCGGTGATCTCTGCGATGGTTTCACCGCGCACGCGCAGCCCCATCAGGAAAGCGGCGCGGTGCACATCGCTAGCGGCACTTGTCATCAACAGCTCGAGCGCTGTTCTGATTTCGTCCTCGCTAAAGGTCGTGCCGCTAGCCACTTTGTCGAGAACGGTCTTGATACCGTCTCCACGCGCCGCAGCTATGTCTACTTGCCCCATCGCATTCCCGGTTGGTTAGGCGGCGCGCGGCCGCGGCGTGACCGTGTCACGCCGATTGGGCGTGAAGCCTGCGAGTTCGAGGAAATTCGCCAGCAGATCGTGCCCTTTCTCTGACGCGATGCTCTCAGGGTGAAACTGAACGCCGTGCACAGGATGCTCGCGGTGCTGAAGTCCCATGATGATGCCGTCATCAGTCTCAGCTGTGATCTCGAGGCAGTCCGGCAGGCTCTCCCGTTCGACAATCAGCGAATGATAGCGAGTGACCTCGAAGGTTTCCGGCAGTCCTTTGAAGATGCCGGTATCACGCCTACGGATCGTCGATAACTTGCCGTGCATCGGAATGGGCGCACGCACCACCTTGCCGCCATAGGCTTGACCTATCGACTGGTGACCTAGGCATACGCCGAGCAGTGGGATTCTCCCCGCCGCCTTTTCGATGAGGTCGAGGCAAACCCCGGCTTCGTTGGGCGTGCAAGGCCCAGGCGAGAGAACAATCGCCTGCGGCTTGAGCTTCAACGCCTCATCGACGCTAATCTGGTCGTTCCGGCGCACGGTGCTTTCCGCGCCAAGTTCACCCAGAAAATGCACGAGGTTATAGGTAAAACTGTCGTAGTTATCGATGAGCAGCAGCATCTTTGGCGGCACTCCAAAAGTCCAGCTCAAAGCTGTAGAAAGCGGGCCCTAGCGCGTCAAGCCAGCTCGCGAGGGATAATGAAGTCCTTCAGTGTGCCGGCAGCCGGTTTTATGGCATTCCAATCGTCGGCATCGAAGGTGATTACGGCAAGCCCGGCAGTTGGAAATTTCATCGCCATTTTCTGAATCGCCTTGCGATCCCCGCTTCCGGTCAAGGACAATGCAAGCGCATGCAACCCGGGGTTATGCCCGACGACCATGACGTGCTTTTGCCCGCCCTTTACCTTGCGCAGCCGTTCCAAAATCATCGCGGGTAAGGCGAGATAAAGACCCTCGTCGAACACGACTTCGGGCGGATTGCCGGAGAGTTCTGCCAGAACCAGGGACACAGTTGCGCGGGTCCGTACCGAATCTGACGACAAGATGAGTTCAGGACGGCCCTCATTGCGCTCAATGTAGCGTCCGATCTCCGTCGCCGCCTTTGTGCCCCGCTTTGAGAGCGTCCGCTCGTGATCGGGTAGATCAGGCTCATCCCAACTCGATTTTGCATGGCGCAACAAGGATAACGTCAGCATGTGCCGATCACCCGAACAATCCGCCATTGCTGCTGGAGGCTTCCGGCGCTGAGCGTGCCGTCCCGGACGCAAATCGCACGGCGACTTCTGCTGCACGCACGATAGCTTTGGCCTTGTTCACGCATTCCTGCTGTTCACTTTCAGGGACGGAGTCGTGCACGATGCCGGCGCCGGCTTGAACGTGCAGCATACCGTCCTTTACCAACGCCGTTCGCAACACGATGCACGTGTCCATGTTTCCGTCCGCGGAGAAGTAGCCCACGCAACCGGCATAAGGACCGCGCTTGGATTTCTCCAATTCGTCGATGATCTCCATCGCGCGAACTTTGGGCGCGCCCGACACGGTGCCCGCTGGAAAACCGGCCATCAACGCGTCAACAGCATCATGGGTCTTGCTGTCCAAACGTCCGACAACGTTCGAGACGATGTGCATCACATGACTGTAACGCTCGATAACAAACTGAGCGGTGACGTTGACGGTGCCGACTTCTGCAACTCGTCCGACATCGTTCCGGCCTAGATCGAGCAACATGAGGTGTTCTGCCCGCTCCTTTGGGTCGGCCAGAAGATCTGCCTCAAGATGGGCGTCCTCGGTGGAGGTTTCGCCGCGACGTCGTGTTCCGGCAATGGGACGAATCGTAACTTCGCCATCGCGCACGCGCACCAGGATTTCTGGCGAAGACCCGACGAGCGAAAAGTCACCGAAGTCGAGGTGAAAGAGAAACGGAGACGGATTGAGCCGCCGCAATACGCGATAGAGAGCGAACGACGGCAGATCAAATGGTGCCGAAAATCTCTGAGACAGAACAACCTGGAAGATATCGCCGGCGACGATGTATTCCTTCGCCCGGGCTACCATATCGAGGTATTCAGCAGAAGAAGTGTTGGAGACAGGGTCCGGTGCGGCTAGCTCCCGCTCGATTGATGCCGTTTCGTGAGCGAGGGGCGCTTCCAACGCTGACACGACCTTCTCAAGCCGTGAACATGCTGCTTTGTACGCCGCAGCCGCATTATCGCGACCCTCTGGACGTACTGGAGTAACGAGGGTCATCTCGTCCCGCACGTTGTCGAAGATCACCATGATTGTCGGACGAACGAACAGGGCATCGGGCACGCCCAGATCATCCTGCGGTTCATCGGGAAGCCGTTCGATCAAACGGACGGTATCGTATCCCATGTAGCCGAACACCCCGGCAGCCATGGGAGGGAGTTCGTCTGGGAGTGAGATCGAGCTTTCAGCCAGAAGCGAACGCAGAGCTTCCAGCGTCGGCTTATCTTCAGGCGTAAACGTCTCGATATCTGTTTGCGCCGTGCGATTGATTTCCGCCGCATCTCCATGCGCGCGCCAGATCAGATCGGGTTCCAACCCGATGATCGAATACCGTCCGCGCTGAGCGCCGCCTTCCACCGATTCAAGGAGAAACCCGATCGTGCCGGGTTTACCCGCGAGCTTGAGATAAGCGGAGACCGGGGTCTCGAGGTCCGCGACAAGGCGCGTATAAACGACCTGTGCCGTGCCGTTATCGAAACGCTCGCTAAAGGCCGCCAGCGACGGTAAGGCTTCTGGTGCCCCGCTACGCCGCTCAAATGTGCTCAAAATGCCCTCCCCGACGGATCGTCCGTATCTGCGCCGGTAATACGCCGGAAGGCCGATTCGTTGATTTTCACCCCATAACGGTTACGCAGGGCGCCCACATACTCAGCGATCTGGTCCGCGCGAAGCTGCTGTTGCAGCTCGGTCTGCAGAGCTTTGCGTTGGGCCTCCGTCGCCGGGCCGGCCGCCGTAATTTCCGCGACGCGAAACACGGTGCGTGACTTTCCGTCAGATGTTTCTGCATTGCCGACGCCGCCCTGCGGGAGCACGAACGCCTGTCCCATAGCTGCCTGTGTGAGACCATCGGGAAGACGTGCACGTGTTGTTGGGGGAGCCATCACAACGCTTCCGCCAACCTCTTCGGCGACCTTGGCCATGTCTTCACCGCCCTTGACCCGATCGGTCAAAGTCTTGGCAAGGGCCGACAGTTTCTGACGGCGCTGGGTGTCGGACCAGAGTTTCTTGACGTCGTCTTGCACCTCTTCGAACGGGCGCTGAGTCGACGGCGTTTGATCAAGAACGTCGACCCACGCGTAACCGCCATCTTGCAAACGAACTGGATCGGACTCGATGCCCACCTCACCGCGGAATCCTTCAGTGATGATCGCGGAAGCGTCTGCAACATCAAGCGCACGCTTGCCATCGGGCGTTGTGTTATCGCGCGTGACAGACTCGATGTCATAAAACGGCAGCTGCATCTCCGACGCGATTTCCTTCAGAGGCTTGCCGGCTGCGCGACCGTCGTCGACCTTATAGTAGAGCGTTTGCAGTTGATTGCGGGCCCAGGTCTCGGCGAGATGATTGCGCACTTGATCTTTCGAGCCCTCGAACGTGCTCTGCTCTCCCGGCTGAATTTCCGTAACCCGAAGGAGCACAGTCGCAAACGTCCCTTCGATGACGTCGGACACTTGGTCCTTCTCCAGGGAGAAGGCCGCCTCTGCGATCTTGGAATCAATCAGCTGGCCGCGTTCCAACAGGCCAAGGTCAACATCGCTGGCATCGGCGCCGTTGGCCTTCGCAACCTCAAGAAAGTCTTTGCCGCCAGCTATTTCAGCTTTAGCCGCTTCCGCAGCAGCCTTATCCTTGAAAGAGATTTGCTGGACCTGCCGTTTTTCGGGCTTGTCGTAGCTGGCTTTCGTCTGCTCGTAGCTCTCCTTCAGCTGTTCGTCTGTAATATCCGCCTGCTTCTTAATACCATCGACGGACAACATCAGAACGGACAGATGTCGGGTGGGCGCTGTCATAAAACGCGATTTGTTCTGATCATACGTTTCTTTCAGCTGCTCTTCCGTCGGCTCAGGGATGATGACGGCCTTTTCCGCTACTATGGTGAAGTGTTCAATCGCCCGCTTCTCTTCGCGCCGCTGGTGAAGCAGGTCGATCATCGGGCTCGGCACAACCGTGCTGCGCAGCAGCGCCGTGGTTAGTTGCTGCTGGAGTTCATCGCGGCGACGCCGTTGAAGCAGCTGCGCTTCGCTAAGACCAAGCTCGCGAAGAGCCGCATTCAAGGCCGTCCGCGAAAACTTTCCATCGGGACCTTCGAACGCAGGGTCCCGCATCAGGCCTTCGACAATGGCCTCTTGCGAGAGCGCCAGATTGAGTGAGCGCGCATGTTCTGCGACGGCGGCCGACCCAACGAGCTGCGAGAGGACCCGTTGGTCAAGACCGACGGCGCGCGCCTGCTCATAGCTGATGCGCTGACCGGCTTGCTGGGAAATCGCGTTCAACTCGTTCTGGAAGGCCTGCTGGAATTGGTCCGCGGAAATCTCGTCACTGCCGACGGTTGCCAAAGCAGAGCGGTCTACGCCGGTAATGTAATCGGCGATGCCCCAGATCGCGAAGCTGAGGATCAAAAGAGACATCATGAAAAAGGCGACCCAACCGGAGGCCCAGCGTTTGAGTGATTCGAGCATTGCGCGTAATTTTCCGCTGTGTTCGCTGACTTCTAGATATTGCCTGACGCTGAACCGCGCCAGCGACGGCCCTATGCGCGATCATCCCAATCCGCGCAACCTGAGCATTTCGTGGGTGATATCAAGCGCAGGCTGTCCGCGAAAGCAAGGGTGCGTGCGATATGGCGCTTTGCGAAATGGGCGTTTTTTGGCACTTAGATCATTCCTACGCCTGCCATCACTGCGCAAAACAAGGATTAACGAATGACGGACGCCGGTTCCCCTCTCCCCGCCATCCAGCCGCTTGTGGCGGGAAACTGGAAAATGAACGGGACCAAGGCCGCTCTGGCTGAAGTGATTGCGATATCGGATTGGATCGATAGCGCGGGTAACACTTTGAAGGCGGATACGATGATCTGCCCTCCAGCCACATTGACGATGGTCATGGCCGAATTGTGCTCCAACGGTAAGGTTTTGATTGGCGGGCAGGACTGTCATCCCCTGGCATCAGGCGCCCACACCGGCGACATCTCCGCTGAAATGTTGGCCGATGCAGGGGCCAGTGCTGTCATTCTCGGCCACTCTGAACGCCGTTCCGACCACGCGGAAACCGACAATGGTGTTCGCGCCAAAGTAGAAGCTGCCCACCGTGCCGGATTGACGGCCATCGTCTGTGTCGGCGAAACCGCAGGTCAGCGCGGGGCTGGGCTAACGCTTCCAGTCGTTGCCCGTCAGTTGGAAGGCTCCATTCCCGACGCAGTGACGGCGGAAAATACAATCGTTGCTTATGAGCCGGTCTGGGCAATCGGCACGGGACTGACGCCGACAGCCGACGATGTCGCCGAAGTGCACGCGATGATCCGCGAGGCCTTACAGAAACGCTTCGATGTCGCGGGGATCCGCATGCGGATCCTGTATGGAGGCTCCGTAAAGGGCTCGAACGCCGCCGAATTGATGAGCGTCGCAAACGTAAATGGAGCTTTGGTCGGCGGCGCCAGCCTTAAAGCCGTGGATTTGATCCAAATCCTGGAAGCCTACTGCAAGTAATTGGCTGGCGAGGGTTATGCCGCGAGATACCGGGAAACGAGCCAGCCCGCCAAAATGGTCGTCCCGATCCAGGTAGCGATAATCACCGCAACGGCAATTCGGTTTTTCGGTCGAGCAGAGATTTTCTCTGCCTCGACGCGAAATTCAGCCATCAGAGCCGCGGGGATCAATGATACTGCGGCGACGATGCCAAGCGGAAGAATTACGACGTCATCGAGGTATCCCAGGACCGGGATAAAATCGGGGATCAGGTCGATTGGAGAAAGGGCATAGCCCGCAACCAGCGCAGCCAGAAGTTTCGCGAGACAAGGTGTGCGTCGGTCGCGAGCCGCGATCCAAAGAGCGATCACGTCACGCTTGACCGCTTTTGCCCAAGCTTTCAGGTGTTCAAGCAACTGGCCGCCTCTGAAAATTAATCCTCTGGCAAAGAGCGCATGTATATCGCATGGCAATCGGTAATAGGGTTCAACCCAAACCGTAGGCAGGTAACCAGCTTCCGCCTCCCACACTTTCTTTGCAATTCAGTGCGTAACGTCGGCCTCTGGCACCTAAGGTAATGCGAACGGCCTTCGTTGCAGGGGGCAGCGAGAACCCCCATAATAAGTCCTTGGCAGGCGGCGATCAGAGTAGAGGCACCATGCGTCTCAGCAGGATAACTCCCGTATTTTTCGTGCTTTTAAGCACAGCCGCAACGGCTGGAGATCTTGAAGCCGATGTCGCCCAATGCCGTGCCTATGAGACCGAGCGTACAACACTCGTGGCGACGGGAGTCGATGCGGATATGCAAAAAGGGCCGGAGTGGGCGCGGTCCAACCTGCCAGCGAACCGGCTGCAGCAAATCATGCGCTATATCCACCTAGACGAACAATTGAAGTTTCGCTGCCCAGAAGTTTTTGCTTCTGCAGCGGTGAAAGCCGAAGAGGAGCGGGCACGTCAGGAGGCTCTCGAGGCAAAACGTTGGGCAGAACGCTTGGCGGAATTTGCCAAGAACCCCATGCTGCCGGAGAGAAAGCCCGTGACGATGGCACGTGCAAAGCCGCAACCTGCACCCCCAGGGCCACCGCTACCGGAGCGGGCGACCCGCTGAGGACTAAGAGTTCGGCTGGACCGTCCAATTAATCGCAGGGGGTGGCGGCATGAGTGCGGCTGGTGTAGAAGCCGCCCATCCAGCAACCTGCTGCCCGACCGACAGCGCCTTGAATTGGGATCTGCAACCTTATGATAACCGTCATCCTTGTCGTCCACATCATGATCGCCGTCGCGCTGATCGTCGTTGTGCTTATGCAGCGTTCGGAAGGCGGGGCACTTGGTATGGGTGGAGGAGGCGGAGGCGGAGGCGGCTTCCTGACCGGACGCGGCACGGCAAACCTGCTCACCCGAACGACCGCCGTTTTGGCAATGTGCTTCTTTGCGACCAGCATTGTTCTGACATTGCTTGCCAATTCCGGCGGCCCGCGGGGCTCGGTATTCGATAACGCGGGCCAACCTGCGGCGACGGATACGAAAGCCGGCACAGAGAAATCGGCCCCGTCAGCGCCCACCGATGGCGGTGGAGGCGGACTGCTTGATGATCTGGAACGCGGACGTGCGCCGCTGCCGACCGTTCCTGGCACGCGCTAAAAGCTGATTTTTCGCGGTAGGCGGAAATATGGCCTCTGTTCTTACCAGAGGTCATCGCGGCTGGTCTTGGGCGACGTAAAGTTGTCATCCGGTTGCACCCCGACCTACCAAGTCTCGTGGATGTGGCGATAATGCCGCTACGAATCATGGCCGATCCATGCGAAACCCAAAGCCCATGCAACGGTACATTTTCATTACCGGCGGCGTGGTCTCCTCACTCGGCAAAGGCCTCGCATCAGCCGCGCTGGGAGCTCTGCTCCAGGCTCGCGGATATTCCGTGCGCCTGCGCAAGCTTGACCCTTACCTGAACGTCGATCCGGGCACGATGAGCCCGTATCAACACGGCGAAGTGTTCGTTACCGATGATGGTGCCGAAACGGACCTCGACCTCGGTCACTACGAACGCTTTACCGGAGTGCCGGCGTCCAAAGCCGACAACGTGACAACCGGACGTATCTATCAGGACATTCTGGCCAAGGAGCGCCGCGGCGAGTACTTGGGCGCTACCGTCCAGGTAATCCCGCATGTCACCGATGCCATCAAAGAATTCGTGCTGAAGGGCAATGAAGGCGTTGATTTCGTCTTGGTTGAAATCGGCGGAACGGTCGGCGACATCGAAGGTCTGCCATTCTTCGAAGCTATCCGTCAGTTGGGTAACGATTTGCCGCGCGGCGCGTCGATCTTCATCCATCTGACGCTTCTGCCGTTCATCCCATCGGCCGGCGAGTTGAAGACTAAGCCGACGCAGCACTCCGTCAAAGAGCTTCGCGGCATCGGTATTCAGCCAGACATCCTGATGTGCCGGGCCAACACGCACATCCCGCTGTCGGAACGCAAGAAGATCGCGCTGTTCTGCAATGTCCGCGAGGATGCTGTAATCCAGGCTTTGGACGTAGCTTCGATCTATGACGTTCCTCTGGCTTACCATCGTGAGGGGTTGGACAAACAGGTCCTTGCCGCTTTCGGTATCACGGATGCCAAAGAACCAGATTTGAGCCGCTGGCAGACGATCTCAGAAGCCATTGCGACCCCTGAGGGCGAAGTGACGATTGCCATCGTCGGCAAGTACACGGGACTCAAAGACGCCTACAAATCATTGAACGAGGCGCTTATTCACGGCGCCATCGCCAACCGGGTGCGGGTAAAGCTGGAATGGATCGAATCGGAAGTCTTCGAACGCGAGGACCCTGCGCCTTACCTTGAAGGCGTAAACGGCATCCTTGTTCCTGGCGGCTTCGGTGAGCGCGGCTCGGAAGGTAAGATGCTCGCAGCGCGCTTTGCGCGCAGCCGAGGGGTTCCCTACTTCGGAATCTGCTTCGGTATGCAGATGGCCACCGTCGAAGTGGCTCGTTCAGCTGGCCTTACGAATGCCTCATCCACTGAATTCGGACCGACCGACGAACCCGTTGTCGGCCTTATGACGGAATGGATGCGCGGTAACGAAATGGAACAACGCACCGGCAGGGATGATCTTGGCGGAACGATGCGCCTCGGCGCCTACGCTGCTGAGCTAAAGCCTGGCAGTGCCGTCGCAGAAATCTACGGTTCGACCAAGATTTCGGAACGTCACCGTCACCGCTACGAAGTCAACATGCGCTACCGGGAATTGCTTGAAAACGCCGGTCTCATATTTTCCGGGGTCTCGCCCGACGGGCTCCTACCGGAAATCGTCGAGTTCAAGGGCCACCCATGGTTCATTGGCGTCCAGTTCCACCCAGAGCTGAAATCACGCCCCTTTGAACCGCATCCGTTGTTCAAGAGCTTTATCCACGCAGCGCTCGAGCAAAGCCGGCTTGTTTGATCTTTCTCGAGTTAGAGCGATCTGAAAATGCGTACGGGCGAGGGAAGTCCCCCGCCCGTATTTTTTTAGCCGGCTCAACAGAGGTTGAGTCGCCAGATGTCAGTGAGCATAAGCGGTAATCTTGAAGTTTGAACGCTTCGGCGCGGCATAGCCGATGCTCGGACGCGTGGTACCCTTCTTGGCGTAACGCGCACCTGAGCTCTTCTTCTTACCTTTGTAAGAAGCGTACTTCTTATTGCCTGAACGCTTTTTCGAAGCGTAACTGCGACCCTTGCCGATGGGCGTACCTTTGGCATTCACACAATGGTGGAAACGCACACGCGGTCCATTGTCGATATGGATGTGGTGCATTCCGCAGCTATACGTTCCGACACCGCCACCATGGTTGGCCTTTAGCCAAGCAACGACTTGACTGTGCTTACCCTTGGGCGGGTGGAAGTCTACCGCACGGCAGGACGCGTGATAGCTGCGCTTACCGGAACCGGCGATTCGGGCGCCCGGCCGATGGGTTGAAACGATACGTACGGGGCCGAACTTCGCACGGATTTGGCTGAGCTTTGCTTTGAGGCCGCTCGGCAGGCAGGAGGCCTGCGCCGTAACAGTAGAAGCCTCGACAAAAGCAAAACAAGTTAGGGCAAAAAGGATCGCGCCCAGGCGCGACAGCCCGCTCAGTTTACACATTGCTACAATCACTCCGATTTTGTTCCCGTTGGCGCTCGATGGGCGTGTTCTATTTTTGTCCCCCACTCATCGAGGCGCGGCGGGCAGGTCGAACCGAAATGCGGCAGCAACGAGACGAAGCGTGCGAAGTGCGACAAAATGGCTAGATTTATCAGAGGCTCATGCGCGCGAATTGCGAAGCCGTAAGAAGTTGCAAGGCCCCGTTTTCAAAGGGTTCCTTGCGCTTTTTAATAAAATCCACTTGGACGCCAGCCTGCGACGAAAGTATTCAGTGGGATTTGTGCAACATAGTCCGTGGCGTTCGCACGAAATTGCGATGTGGGGAACAGCTGCGGAGCGATTAACGCTCTCGTCATGGCGCGACACGGGCGCTATAAGTCCGCCATGTCCATGCACCCACCCCGTCCTAATAGCTCCGTCTCGATTGCGGGCGTCACGCTAGCCAACGCAGCTCCGATTGCCGTATTTGCTGGCCCGTGTCAGATGGAAAGCCGTGAACACGCGCTGGAATGTGCTTCCGCGCTAAAAGAGATCGCCGAGCGGCTTGGCATCGGCCTGATCTACAAGTCGTCGTTCGACAAGGCTAATCGTACGTCGTTGAGTGGCAAACGGGGCATGGGGCTCGCAGCTGCGCTCCCCGTCTTCGCAGAGATCCGAGAAACCTTGGGTCTTCCCGTTGTGACAGACGTACATGAACCCGAGCAGTGCGCCGTGGTTGCCGAAGTCATCGACGTTTTGCAGATCCCGGCCTTTTTATGCCGCCAGACGGACCTGTTGATTGCCGCCGCCAAGACGGGCCGGATCATCAAGATCAAGAAGGGGCAGTTCCTTGCTCCTTGGGATATGAAGAATGCGGTCGACAAAGTCGTTGGGTCCGGCAACGCCAACGTCCTTCTGACGGAACGTGGCGCATCTTTCGGCTACAACACTCTCGTAAGCGATATGAGAGCCCTGCCGATCATGGCCGAGACCGGATGCCCTGTAATTTTCGACGCGACACACTCTGTACAGCAGCCTGGTGGCCAAGGCGCATCGTCGGGCGGAGACCGGCGATACGTGCCGGTTTTGGCTCGCGCAGCAGTAGCTGTCGGCGTCGCGGGTCTCTTTATTGAAACGCATCCAGATCCAGACCACGCGCCGTCGGACGGTCCCAACATGGTCCCGTTGTGCGACTTCGAAGCTCTCATGAAAGACTTGCAGGCGATTGATCGCGTGGTTAAGTCGGCACGCGCGCCGGTGTAAACCGGCACGCAAAGACACGAACTCATTCATTGAGAGTATGGGTGAAACCCGTATGCGGCCACTGTCGCCGCAGCCGCTAATATTGCATTGCCGGGCACAAAGTCTGATTGCAACGGCATAGACGCCCGCCCGCGACCTCGCTAAAGGTCGCCGATACGAGACCTGAGAGACCTGGAAGGGAGAGCAAATGAACGAGGCGCAGACCCGCACGGGCGCCACCGAAGCGGTCAGCCATGCCGACATGGCCAATGCCATTCGGGCCTTGTCGATGGATGCCGTACAGGCCGCAAAGTCCGGCCACCCCGGCATGCCGATGGGAATGGCCGATGTTGCCACCGTTCTTTACAGGGACGTTTTGCGCTTTTCCGCGAACGCTCCGGATTGGCCAAACCGCGACCGTTTCGTTCTATCGGCCGGTCACGGTTCGATGCTGCTTTATTCCCTGCTCTACCTCACCGGCTATCCGGGTATGACCATCGAGGAAATCAAGAATTTCCGCCAATGGGGCTCCAATACCGCCGGTCACCCTGAATATGGTCACGCCGCAGGCATCGAAACGACGACCGGCCCGTTGGGGCAGGGCATCGCTAATGCTGTCGGCATGGCCTTATCTGAGCGCTTGCTCAACGCGCGCGCAGGTAACGATCTCATCAATCACCACATCTATTGTATCGCTGGTGATGGCTGCCTCATGGAAGGCATTTCGCAGGAAGCGATCTCGCTCGCGGGCCATCTGCGTCTCGGCAAACTAATTGTGCTCTTTGACGACAACGGCATATCGATCGATGGGTCAACGAGCCTAGCTGTTTCTGACGATCAAGTTGCCCGGTTCGCGGCGAGCGGCTGGAATACGATGCGGATCGACGGCCATGATCCCGAGGCGATCAGCAAGGCGCTCGCCGCGGCGCGTGCGGACAGTTCCAAACCGTGGCTCATCGCCTGCCGCACCGTCATCGGATACGGCTCGCCAGCACGGGCTGGCACCGCCAAGGCCCATGGTGAACCGCTGGGTCCCGACGAAATCACTGCGACCCGAGAAAAGCTCGGCTGGCCGTATCAGCCCTTCGAAGTGCCCGAGGACGTCCTCAACGCTTGGCGGGCACTTGGGGCCGCTCACAAGGGCGAAGTTGAAGCGTGGGACAAGCGAGTAGCCTCAGCATCCTCTGATGTTCAGGCTCTGTTCGCCAAGCCAGTCGCCGAGCCGCGCGCGAAAGCCCTCGCAGCTGCCGTGACCGCCGCCAAAACACAGTTCGCGGCGGACGAAAGCCAGAAGGCAACGCGCGTCTGGTCGCAGCTGACGCTGGAACATCTCGTCCCTGCACTTCCCGAACTTATCGGCGGCTCCGCCGATCTGACGGGGTCTAACGGCACACGAACGTCTCACCATAAATCTGTGACGCCCGACGACTTTTCCGCGAACTACATTCACTACGGCGTCCGCGAACACGGCATGGCTGCCGCAATGAACGGATTGGCTCTGTCGGGAAGCATCATCCCTTACGGCGCCACCTTCCTGGTGTTTACGGATTATTGCCGTCCTTCAATCCGCCTGTCCGCGCTGATGCATCAACGCGTCATTTACGTCATGACGCACGATTCCATTGGTCTTGGCGAAGACGGGCCGACTCACCAGCCTGTTGAGCACCTTTCGGCGCTGCGTGCGATTCCCAATTTGCACGTTATGAGGCCGGCAGATGGCGTCGAGACCGCCGAATGTTGGGAACTCGCCATCGGCGCCACGAAAACTCCAACGATCCTTGCTCTTTCGCGTCAGGGCGTGCCGCGTCTGCGAACCGATGCAAGCAGCGTAAACCGTTGCGCGAAGGGTGCCTACGTTCTCAATGAGGCCGAGGGAGCACGTGACATCACTCTCATCGCCACGGGTACAGAAGTCGACCTCGCACGCAGTGCAGCC
The DNA here is from genome assembly GCF_025698805.1 of Filomicrobium sp. Classification (NCBI taxonomy): domain Bacteria; kingdom Pseudomonadati; phylum Pseudomonadota; class Alphaproteobacteria; order Hyphomicrobiales; family Hyphomicrobiaceae; genus Filomicrobium; species Filomicrobium sp. Next base: position 126,543 of record NZ_JAILWT010000003.1, on the reverse strand, counting down.
AAGCAGCTGGCAGAACGCGGCATCAAAGCGGCCGTCGTATCTATGCCATCGATGGAACTTTTCCGGGCTCAGGATGACGCATACCGGGAGGAGACCTTAGGCGCTGCACCGCGCATCGCCATCGAAGCTGCAATTGCTCAGAGCTGGTACGAGTGGCTGCGCCCTGGCGACCGTTTCGTTGGCCTCAAAGATTTCGGCGCATCCGCGCCGGCCGGTGAGCTCTACAAGCAATTTGGCCTGACCGCGGACCATATCGCCGGCATTGCCACTGAACTCGTCAAATAAACAAACGAGAGGCGCTTGTGCGGGATCCCGGCAAGCGCCTCAGAAAAATATGCGCAGGGCGGGAAAATGGACTTTTCAAAACTGAGAACAACCGAAGGCCTCGACGTCGACGGGAAGCGCGTCATGGTGCGCGTAGATCTCAACGTGCCCTTGCGCGATGGCGTTGTCACCGACGCAACTCGTATTGTCCGCATCGCCCCCTGTTTGCTCGACCTCGCGTCGCGCGGCGCCAAGGTTATCGTCATCTCCCACTTCGGCCGCCCGAAAGGTAAGCCTCTGAAAGAGTTCTCCCTCGTGCCCGTAGCCGGGCGAATGGGAGAGGTCCTGCAGAAACCCATCCGTTTCGCTGCAGACTGTATTGGCCCGGAGGCGCGCGATGCCGTTGAACACCTTGCGCCTGGCGATATCGCGCTTTTTGAGAATCTGCGGTTCCACCCAGGGGAAGAAGCCAACGATCCCGCATTCGCCCAAGAGCTGGCGCGAAACGCAGATATCTTTGTTGGCGAAGCATTTTCCACCTCACATCGTGCTCACGCATCGACGGAAGCAATTACGCATTTGCTGCCCTCCTACGCAGGGCCTCTGATGCTTGAGGAAATCAACGCGCTGCGAGCCGCGCTCGAAGAACCGAAGCGACCGACGGTAGCCGTTGTTGGAGGCGCAAAGGTCTCGACCAAGATACCGATCCTCACGCACCTCGTTGCAAAGGTGGACAAGCTGATCATCGGTGGCGGTATGGCCAACACGTTCCTTCAGGCCAAGGGCGTGGAAGTCGGCAAATCCCTTGCGGAGCCAGATTTTCACGACACAGCCCGTCAGATCATGGCCGCTGCAGCGGAGAGTGGCTGCGAGATTCTTCTGCCCGATGACGCCGTAGTGGCGCGAGAATTCAAGGTGCAGGCGGAATGCAACACGGTCCCGATCGACGCCGTACCAGCCGACGCCATGATCCTCGACGTTGGCCCAAAATCGGTTGCCCACCTGACTCACGTCCTCGGCAGCTGCCAGACGTTGTTATGGAATGGCCCCCTGGGCGCCTTTGAAATCGAACCCTTCGGCGAAGGAACGTTCGCACTTGCTAGAGCCGCCGCGGCCCTAACGAAGGCTGGCGCCCTGGTTTCCGTTGCAGGCGGCGGCGACACCGTCGCAGCATTGAACGCTGCAGGTGTGGGTAAGAATTTCACCTACGTATCGACAGCAGGCGGCGCGTTCCTGGAGTGGCTGGAAGGTCGCGAATTACCAGGCGTCGCCGCTCTTCTGAGCGAATAAAACGCACGTTGCGACACGCTTCGGTTCGACAACGTTTGCAATAGAATTGTGCAACACTGAAATACGGCTAAACTCACCCCCACGCCAATCACAGACCGCCGTTATGCCCGATTGACGATCTGCCAATGGATTTTCGGCAGGTTTCGTTGGATATATAGGAAAACGTCGGCGCCAAAGTGCGCAGGGATAAAGGGGAGGATTGCCGAATGGTACGTATTGCAATGGCCGTGCTGGCCGCGGCGATGTTTGGATTCGCCATTCCAGCATCGGCACAGACTGCGCCAACCGCAGCTAAGGATGCACCGGCTGCTGCGGCAAAGAGCGAAGCAAAGGCACCACCGAAGGCTAAAGACCGTTGCCAGGATGGCGAACCCTCCGAGGTCGCAACATATAAAATCAGCAAGGGCGAAACGCTCGAAAAGGCAATCAACGAACCGCTCGATGGGAAGACGGGCGATGCCGATAAAGGTCTGGGATGGATGGCGCATCGGCGACTGGGTAACTGCCTCGCCTGCCACAAGATCTCCAAGGTCTTGGCCATGGCCGAAAAGACCCCGAGCATTAAGGTCACGGCTCTGAATGGCAAGACATCATCCATGCCTCTCGGCATTCACGGAGAAATCGGCCCTCCGTTAGACGGCGTAGCTAACCGCTACACCGAGGGCGAACTACGCATGCTGGTTGTCGACCCAAAGACGGCGTTCCCCGACACCATCATGCCGGCCTTTCACAAGAACTCCGGTTTCACGCGTGTTCACCCAGATTGTCAGGGCTTGGCGATCTTCAACGCTCAACAGGTTGAAGACGTTGTGGCGTTCCTGAAAACGCTGAAGTGACAATGACACACAGACCGATGTGAGCTGTGGGAGGATAACGAAGATGAATATTTTCAAATCAATTGCACTTCCGGTAGCGATCTTAGTGGCAGCAAGCTTTGCGGGTGTTGGCGCGCTGTCCGCAGCGGATGGGGTGACCGAGGCGGTTAAGCCAGCGTCTAAGGACAATCCGCTAAAAGAGCTCTGGTCCGGAAAAAAATGGGCATCGGAAACGACGCAGGAAATGCAGGACGACGAGTTCGCAAATCCGTCGGGACCCTGGCAGGCCATCGGCGAGGAAGAGTGGAGCAAAGTCGAAGGCGAAGCAGGTAAATCCTGCGCCAGCTGCCACGACGACGCAGCGCAATCCATGAAAGGTGTGGGCGCGCGCTATCCCGTCTACTTCGAACCGTGGAAGAAGATGATGGTGCTCGAACAGCGCATCAACTACTGCCGCGAAAACAATATGAAGGCAAAGCCCTACAAGTGGGAAAGCGATCAGATGATCGGCATGATGATCCACGTTAAGTCGCAATCGCGCGGCATGCCGGTGGACGTCAAGATCGATGGGCCCGCAGCCCCCTTCTTCGAAAAAGGCAAAGAGTTCTACTATCAGCGGCGTGGCCAGCTCGACATGGCTTGCAAACATTGCCACGAGGGCAACTACGGCCAGCACATCCGCGCAGAGACCCTGAGCCAGGGGCAGTCCAACGGCTTTCCAACCTACCGGCTGAAGTGGCAAAAGCCCGGGACGCTTCATCGTCGTTTCCGTGGCTGCAACGAACAGGTGCGGTCCAAAGCTTTCGACCGCGGCTCCGACGAGTACGTCAATCTGGAGCTTTACTTGGCTTGGCGCGGTCAGGGACTGCCGATCGAAACACCATCCGTCAGGCGCTAAGACCCAATGGGCACACCGTGAGTTACGACCGAAAGGTCCAAACTCACGCACAACTCCCGGCGAAGTGATGGGCGCAGTGTTGCGCCCGTCTCGCGCCGCATACATAAGCTTGCGACCGCTGAACACGTTGTGAGGGCCGGCGGATTTATTGCAGTTGCTCAGATAATCGAGCGATCGGGGAGAATGGTGCGGGATGTTTGCCGACCTACACATCTATCTGGGCGTTGCCCTTGCGGGCCTTGTCAGCTTCCTAAGTCCATGCGTCCTGCCGCTTGTGCCGCCTTACCTTGGGTATCTCGGTGGCACAACCATCGATCAGATGACGGCGGAAAAAGGCCTGGAAGCTCGGGTGTGGCGTCGCGTCGTGGCAGCCTCGATATTCTTTGTTCTGGGGTTCACCACCGTTTTTGTCGGCTTGGGCGCCGGCGCATCGGTTTTTGGTCAGCTCATCCAGGCACATAAGAGCACGCTATCGATGATCGCCGGTGTGGTGATCATTCTCTTCGGGCTTCATTTTCTCGGCATTTTCAAAATCCCGTTCCTGTACGCTGAAAAGCGCTACCATGCAGAAATGACAGGCGCGAGTTTCCTTGGCGCCTATCTGATTGGACTGGCATTCGCCTTTGGCTGGACCCCATGCGTCGGCCCTATTCTGGCAACTGTCCTCGCGGTCGCCGCCAATGAAGGGACACTTGGTGCCGGGGTCAGTCTACTTCTGGCTTATTCGCTAGGGCTTGGCGTGCCGTTCATCCTGGCAGCCGTCGCGATCCGACCATTCCTGTCATTCATGCAGCGCTTTCGTCGCCATCTTGGCGTCGTTGAAAAAGGAATGGGTGTGCTATTAGTGCTCACCGGCGTCCTGTTCCTAACTGGCTCCATGAATTTCTTCGGTCAATGGATGCTTGAAACATTCCCTTGGCTTGCACAGGTGGAAGCGTGGGCAACGCCGGATTCGTTGCAGCATGACATCATGAAGAAGAGCTTGGAGAATTGATCGACCACGCTAAGACGCCGGCCGTCGCTCTGACGATTGCAGGATCTGATAGTTCCGGGGGCGCCGGCATACAGGCCGACCTGAAGACCTTCACCGTTCTTGGGGTTTACGGCGCTTCTGCGATTACTGCGCTTACCGCACAAAACACCGTTGGTGTTCGAGGAGTTCACACAACGCCGGTCGAGTTCCTCAAAGCGCAGATTGCCGCCGTCCTTGATGACTTGAAGGTCAATGCCAGCAAGATCGGAATGTTGGCCAACGCGGAAATCATCAAGACCGTCGCCGCCGCGATTGAGACCTACCGGCTTCATCCCATTGTCCTTGATCCTGTCATGGTGGCGACGAGCGGCGATCGATTACTTGCAGCCGACGCAATCGCAGCGCTACGCGAAGAGCTAATCCCGCGCGTGGATCTGCTGACGCCGAACCTGATTGAAGCGGCCGATTTACTTCAAGAACAGCCGGTTGAAGACATCCATGCCGTTGAAGATCAGGCCCGCCGGCTCTTGAAGCTCGGCTGCGGCGCTGTGCTGATTAAAGGTGGTCACGGCAGCGGCGACGTCGCGATCGATCTATTGGTCGATAAAGCAGGCTGCCAGATCTTCGAGCGGCCGCGCCTCATAACGCAAAACACCCACGGCACTGGATGCACCCTGTCTGCAGCCATCACAGCCTATCTTGCGATGGGGCAAGACCTCAGAAGCGCGGTAGGATGTGCGAAAGAGTTTGTCTGGCATGCGCTGGAAAGCGCTACGCAGCAAAAGCTGGGGCACGGATCAGGCCCGCTTGACCACATGCACGCCCTTGGCACGCGCACCTGCATGTGACCTGTTTGCATCGCCGCCCAACCGCTTTGACACTAACTGTGCAGTTAGACTTGAATCTCCCGCACAATCCAGCAGATTAACCAGCGTCAGTTTCAGATCGCCAACGTAGATCTGATGGGGGCTGACGGGGGAGGCTGGGAGCGCCGAAAAGGCCGCACCTCGGCAAAGAAAGCCGGTTCGGAGATACTCCGGGCCGGCTTTTTACATTAATTACAAATCGGGCCGTTTAATCTGGAACGTTATCCGATTTGGACGGATCGCCCGCGACACCTCACATTGTAAGCATGCACCGTCCTGCAAAGCCCAAACCGCAAACTCCACCTCACCTGTCCACCGGCTATGCGGTGCGCGTCTCCGTTTTCTTCGGAGCCCTCTTTCTCATCTACGGCGTATATCTCCCTTACATGCCGTTGTGGCTGAAGGGGCAAGGCCTCAGCGTCGGCCAGATCGCGATCATTACAGCCACGCCCTACATTCTGCGTGACCTCGTGACGCCAGCTGTCGCGTTCTATGCGGACCGGACAGCAAACCATCGCCGGACCATCATAATGCTCGCCTGGATCGGCGTGGCTGCGACGTTGGCACTAAGCCAGACGTCGGGGTTCTGGCCGATATTGATCTTCGCCGTTGCGGCCTCGATAGCGATGACGACCACCATGCCGCTGACCGAAGTGATCGCACTGCACGGCATGAAGACGACAGGTTACGACTATGGCCGCGTGCGTTTGTGGGGATCGCTGACGTTCGTCGTGGCAAACGTCGGCGCAGCGGAAGTCATTGCCCGAACAGGTAGCTCCAGTGTGGTTTGGATGCTGGCGGCAGCGTTCGCAATAACGTTGATAGCGGCGCATTTTCTTCCCAGAGCGGATCGCGATATGTCGCAAAGCGAAGGCACACACGCCTTGAGCTTAGGCATGGCCGCACGACTGGCTGTGACACCACTCTTCGTGTTGTTCCTCATAGCAGGAGGCACTGTTCAGGCCGCTCATGCAACCTATTACACCTTCGCGACCCTCCACTGGACAAGCCAGGGTATTACGCCGCTGATCATAGGAGCGCTCTGGGCATTGGGCGTAATCGCGGAAGTGGTGCTCTTCGCCTTTTCAGGTCGCGTCGTTGCCTGGATCGGCATTCGTGGCCTTCTCATCACGGCAGCCGCCAGCGCCGTCATCCGATGGACCGCCATGAGTGTTGATCCGCCGCTTTGGGCGCTTTTCCCGCTGCAACTTCTTCATGGCATGACATTCGGGGCCGCCCATATCGCTGCCATTCACTTCATGTCGCAAGCGGTACCCGAAAAATTGGCAGGTACGGCACAGGCGCTTTATGCGAGCGTGGGCATGGGGCTCGCAATGGCCATCGCGACACTCATCTCTGGTGTTCTCTATGAGCGCTTCGCCGGTGGCGCTTATCTCGGAATGGCTGGCCTTGCGGCGCTCGGGCTCATAGCCGCTTTGGCGATGGCACGTCTCTGGCGTGGTGGCTATGTCATTGAGCTCCACATCCAAAAAGCGTGATCATCAGCCCCACAAATCGGGAGACGCGGGCGTGATCCAACCATCGCGAATGGCAAGTCCGTGCGGCCGGTCTTCGGCCAGGAGCAAGGGGCCATCGAGATCGACCCAATCTGCCCCTTGCGCAAGGATCAGGGCAGGAGCCACGGCCAACGACGTCGCCACCATTGATCCGACCATAATCTTGAAACGCTTTGCGCGGGCGGCATCTCGCATCGTCAACGCTTCGGTAAGTCCCCCGGCCTTGTCGAGTTTGATATTGACCGCGTCGTAGCATCCGACAAGTCGGCCGAGATCGGAAGATGTCAGCGCGCTTTCATCAGCGCAAACAGCCACGGGTCGTTGAACCTGGCTCAGAACGTTATCGCGACCCGCTGGCAACGGCTGCTCGATCAACTCAACGCCGACATCCGCCGCAACGGCCATCAAGCCGGAGAGCGCGTCAACAGCCCATCCCTCGTTCGCATCGATGATCATGCGGGCGTCAGGTCGAGCGTCACGCACGGCGCGCATGCGCTCAGCGTCACCATCTGCACCCAACTTGAGCTTGAGAATATTCAGATGCGCCACGCGTCGGGCTTGCTCCGCCATCGCAGACGGGCTGTCCAGCGACAGCGTGTAGGCTGTCTCCACCGGCCGAACCTCGGGCACGCCAGCCAATTCGGAGACAGCAACGCCCGCACGTTTGGCTTCAAAATCCCAGAAAGCACAATCTAACGCATTACGCGCTGCGCCCGCTGGCATCGCGGATTGTAGCTCTTCGCGACTGCGAGCATGACACGACTTGATCAGATTAAGTGATGCTTCGACGTCTTCTCCGTAGCGCGCATAAGGCACGGCCTCACCGCGCCCGCAGACCTCGCCGTCACTAATATGGGCAACGATGACACGCGCTTCGGTTTTAGCGCCGCGTGAGATGACGAATGCTTGCGCAAGCCGCCAATCCTCTGCTGCGGCATTAATGCGAAGCTTGCCATTGTCCGCCATGAGGCTAGGAAATCCGAATTGGGTCCAGCTGAAGCAGAGACGCGATTACGGCAACGGACTTAACCCAGCCGCCCGCTCGCATGACCAAGGAATAGATACACCCGGCCCATCTCAGAGACGAGATGGCTTTGCAAAAGCCGCCCGCTGGGATCACGCTGTTCGGCGTCGCGCAGCGTGCGCTCGAAGTCTACCAGGAACCGGCTCACGGCTTGCTGTAGCTCCGCGTCGGAATGGTAGCGGCGAGACAGCTCATCGAATGCAGACCGCGCAGCGCCATTGTACATGCTCGGTACCATGATGCCGCGCTGGCCGGCGCGCAAACGTTGCCAGATGGCTGACGCGGTTGCCGGGTCGATTGCGTGCACCATCAGTTCGACATCTGGAAGCACAGGGCCGCTGCGAGGTGCGACCGGGGCAGCCTCATGAGGTGCGCTAGCTTCTTCTTCTACCGAAGCGCGCTTGAGCAGATCTCCTAGAGCCCAGCGATCGCCCCCAGCATCATACTGTGAAGGCGAAGAACCTGTAGCTACGGGGAGGTTTGCACCACCGCCTTGCCGGGCAGGACCGCCAGGCTGTTGCGAATGGCCCTGAGCCGGGGTATGCGCGGTTTGAACTTGTGATTGCATTTCTCGCGCGAGGCTCGACGTAAGGCTCGAAAGTTGGCGCTCTGAAGCGAGCCGACGTTCTCCCCCAGCTTCACCGGGCCGGGCGGCATTTTGCGGTGTCGAGACGTCGCGCTGAGAGGCTTCTCGCGTCGTGAGCTGAGACAATTGCTCGAGGGCACGCAGCTGGTCTTGCAGCGCCCGGCGCATAGCCTCCGCACTCTCTTTTGTGCTCGTGGGAATGCTGGCGAGTTCCGCTTGTAAACGCGCCTGTTCTTCCTCGATAGCCTGCGTGGCTTGCTGCGCGCGTTCCCGCAATTTCTCGGAGCTCACATCGAACTGCGTTGACAGGTTGCCGAGATGTGAGGTGACTTCGCGAGAGACTGTCGAAAAGCGCTTGCGAAGGTCCTGCAGCGCGCGCGTGCTTTCTGCGTCAGCTTCGGCCTTGAAGCGCCGAATGTCCTCCATGGCAGCGCGCTGTTGGGTCTCCGTACCCTTGCGCAATTGCTCCGCAGTTTCTCGGGCGCGGGCATCGGCTTCATTGAGTGAGCCGACGAGCGTCGTCGAGTAGCCTTCGATGAAGTTGGAGAATTCGTCAGCTTTCCCTGATAGACGATCGAGCGTATCGGAAAGCTCCGTGTGCCGCAGCTGCAGCGTGGAATCGATCTTGTGGTTCGCACTCTCCAACGCATTGGCCGCACGCATAATGGATTGGCCCTGGTTTTCGAAGCGATTGGTAACCGTGTTGATCTGGCCGAGCAGATTCTCCGATACGTTCTTGAGGAGATCCGACTGGTTCGCGAGCCCCTCGATCGCCTTGAGAGACTGGCGCGTGATGTTCTCGCTCGAACGGCGAACAGCGTTAATGCCTTGGGCCAGCGAGTCGTCGAAGTCGGCCGATTGCCGGGAGATCGTTTCGCGGAACGTTTTGGCGTGCGCATCGAGCGCAGTTGTCAGTGCATGAGCACGTTCACCCACCGCCTCGTCGATGGCTGACGTACTGCGCATGACGGACTCGTCAAACAAGCGCAGGCGCTCATTGAACGCATTGTCCAATGCGCGTGTACGTTGAACAAGCTGCGTGTCGAGAGCCTGGGCGCGATTTGAAAGCGTCGTGTCCAGCGCACGCGCGTATTCCTCAAACACCGCCTGGAGATTGTCGGTCCTTGTCGCAATCGACTCGTCGAGCGATGACATGTAATCGTCGAAAGCCTGCTGCATCTGCTCAGTACGCGAGCCCAACGCGGCAGCAAGACCAGCCGTGTAGTCCTCCAGCATACCCTGCATTTTTTGGCTGGTGTCGCCGAGGGTACTGCCGAGCTTGTCCGTATGATGCTCCAACGCGCCGCGGATTTCCTCCGAACGCGTGCCCAACGTGGCTCCAAGCTCCTTGGAGTGCTCTGCGAGAACTTCCTGAAGCTGCTCCGTTCGTGACGTCAGCGCGCTATCAAGAGCGGTCGTATACTGACCGATGACACCCTTAACTTCTTCTGCACGGGCACCAAGCGAAGTTTCCAACTTGCCTGCACTTTGGGCCAGGGACGATTCGAGACTCGTCAGGTTTTCTCCTGCACCCTGGATGATCGAAGCAAGCTTTGTCTGCTGTGCCGAAAGGCTCTCAATCAGAGCTGGAACCTCAGAACCCAGGGCCCGCAAGGTCACCGCAAAGTCGTCCCCCGTGCGAACAAGCGCACCGCGCTCGCTGGACAACTCGTTGATCAAACCACGAATTTTCTGTTCGTTCTCTTCGTAAGAGCGCTCCAGAGCCGTAACTTCGTTATGGACAAGCGCTTCCAATTCACCAGCGCGGCCCAGAGCACGGCTCACGGCGTCGTTCATGAAGGAGACCTGCCGGCGCACAGCCTGCCCCAACGACGCTACCGATTGCTCAGCCATGCGGTCGGGTTCGGCAAGCCGCACCGCCACTTCCGCCATGGTTGAGGAGCGCAAACGCAATTCCTCTGAGCGCCACGCCAAAAGCGCGAGGAACCAGATTACGGCGATCGGAACCGCTACAGCCGTAAGCATCAGGAAGGTTGTGGGCTTGGAGAGCACGCGCAGCAGCGTCTCACCTTGGTCAAGGTCTGCTGACAGCGTCAACCAAAGGAACGCCGTTCCCAACACGACCCATACGACACTTGCGATGGTCGCGTACTTGAAGGGCTTTGATGATGGCGTCTGCTGGAGTGCGAAGATAAGCCCGCCGATAGACGGCGCATCATCGTTGGCCGCCATACGGCCACGGACGGGACCAGCGGGGCGCCGGCGCGCAGCACGCCGGCGAGGAGCCGTCTCCGGATCCTCCCGCTTTGGCGCAGCCGAGCTGGATGCGTCAGGCGCATCCTGGAGTGGCGGCGGAAGCGGCGGCTTCGCCGGCGCGTCGTCGCCCTCGGATGGAGAATTCTTTGGCAGAGATGTTTCGGATTTCGCCGCCGCTGCGGAAACTGAATTGGTCATAGGCGAGTCGGAAACATCCTTAGTTTCACCGGGGTTGAACTCCCCGGTTGGAATGGGCAGAGGCGGCGGCAGGGATACGGCAGTATTGCCAACCGTAGCCGAACTCACCGTAGCCAATCGCGCCTCTAGGCTTGATGAGCGTGGTTTGCCGGCGTCGGCCTTTGCCGCGCCTGAACCCTTGAGGTTATTTTGCTTGTCTTTTGCCATCCGCCCGTCCGAATGGAATCGCAGTCCCTCAGCAATCCCTCACGAAGCAGGATAGTCAATCAGCCAGACAGGCTCAAACAGCTTGTCGTGGTTGTACGCAGACGAATCTCGCCATGCACCTGAAGAACGCCCCACTCACACACCCCGTTAAAGTTTGAGTCTAGGAGGAATTTTGGGCAAAACCAAGATTATCCACGACTCCTTGGAGCAGACCCACAGTTAATGAAATCTACACCAGAGCACCCAAAATTGCGCAATCTCGTTTACCAGAAGTTACCAAACACGCGGCATGCTCCTCTAAATTGATGGTCCGCTTGAAGGCCTCCCAACCCTGCACCGAAGTGGAAGCGAATGAGAGGCTGAGCGTCTATGTCTCCTTTGGATGACACACCCTCCCCAGCGATAGATCTCGCATTTTTGCAGCGTTACACGCTCGGCGATGCAGATCTTCAAAAAGAAATACTTGAGTTGTTTGTTGCACAACTCGAAACATCTCTCGGCAAACTGAAAAGTGCCGAAACGGCGCAGGAGTGGCTACGCGCCGCCCATACCTTGAAAGGTTCGGCACGGACGGTCGGTGCTGGATCACTTGCAGATTCCGCTCAAGCCGCTGAATCGATTTCTGACCCTTCCGATCCGGACAGTCGCCATAAAGCCTTCGTGGTCATCGAGCGCGAGGCTCAAGCCGTTGCGGCCTTCCTCAGCGCACATAGACCGTAAAAATCACACCGCTCAGCAGCGCGCCATGCCGCCGCGCCGGCCGTCGTTGGACTTGATGTCAGGGCCATCGGCCGTTAAGTGTGGAGCAAGTCTTCCCAAGCTTATTTGCGCTGTTACCCGTCCGCTGGTTGCGTGTGGCGACAGGAGCGGCGCGCATCCGTGTGATCCTCAGTCTTAAACCGAATGGAGCCCGTGCCCGGTTATGGCGAAAATTACGTTCATCCAGCCCGATGGCAGCACTCAGGTCGTCGAGGCGACGCCGGGAACCACGGTGATGGAGGCAGCCAAACTGAACGGCGTGCCTGGAATTGAGGCTGAATGCGGTGGAGCCTGCGCCTGCGCGACCTGCCATGTCTACGTTTCTGACGATTGGCGCGAGCAGGTTGGCGCACCTTCGGAGATGGAAGAGGATATGCTCGACTTCGCCTTCGATGTCCGCGAGTCGAGCCGCCTGAGCTGTCAAATAAAGGTGACGGATGCATTGGATGGACTTGTGCTTTCTGTCCCCGCCAAGCAATTTTGATCTCATCTGCGATGTGACACCGGGGCGCCCTGCTTCGCTAGGCTATTGAAGAGAACGAGCAAGACATGGCTGCAATTGATACGTCGGCCGCGAACGAATTGATCGAAACCGATGTCGTGATCATCGGCGCTGGTCCGGTCGGCCTGTTTGCTGTTTTCGAGCTCGGACTTCTCGACATTCGTGCGCATGTCATCGACATCCTGGACAAGCCCGGGGGACAGTGTGCCGAGCTCTATCCGGAAAAGCCAATTTACGACATTCCTGCCCTTCCGATCGTTACCGGGCAGGAGTTGACCGACCGTCTGCTTGAGCAGATCAAGCCGTTCGAACCGACCTTCCATTTCGGTCAGCGCATCGACGAGCTAACGCGTCAGCCCGATGGGCGCTTCTTACTTAAGACGGATATCGGCAATCGCTTTCTCGCCAAGGTGGTCGTTATCGCCGCTGGTGGCGGGTCCTTCACGCCTAAGCGCCCGCCACTGGAAGGGATCGAAGGCTATGAAGGAACATCCGTCCACTACTCTGTTCGCCGAATGGAGGACTTCCGCGACCGCAAGATTCTCATCGTTGGCGGCGGAGATTCTGCGCTCGACTGGACCCTAAACCTTCAGCCGATCGCGAAAAGCCTGACGCTTTTGCATCGGCGCGACGAATTCCGCGGCGCGCCGCATTCGGTCGCCAAAATGCGCGAGCTGGTGGCCGGCGATCAAATGCAGCTGCGAATTGGACAGGTCACCGCGTTACAAGGCAGCGGCGGCCGGCTTGAAGGCGTCACAATCAAAACCAAGGAAGGCGAAGAACGTCTCGACGTCGATACGATGCTGCCCTTCTTCGGTTTGACGATGAAGCTCGGTCCCGTTGCGGACTGGGGCCTCAATCTCGAAGAAAACCTTATTCCGGTTGATACGGAAAAGTTCGAGACGAACGAGCCGGGCATCTTCGCCATCGGCGATATCAACTCCTATCCGGGCAAACTGAAGCTGATCCTGTCCGGCTTCCACGAAGCCGCGTTGATGGCACAGCAAGCACACCACATCATCTACCCGGATAAGAAGCTGCTGTTCCAATACACCACATCGTCCTCCAGCCTTCAGAAAAAGCTCGGTGTGCGCTAAAGGGCCAGCCCAGTACGAGCCCGCTCCGTACTAAGTCGGCAGTTCCGGAAAATATCCCGGGTAACGGTTTATTTTTGTCCACTCAAAACAAAGCTATTAGTCAAATTCGCTCGCACTGGTGGGCATCCGCGTCTCCGTGAACTACTTGTGGAAGGGACGAACGAGTTCTTTCCGAAGACGGATCACGCGGTTCATGGTCTTTGCAAACAGAACAATCGGCGATGCGATGCCAGCCTACGATGCGGTCGTCATCGGTTCTGGCTACGGCGGCGGCGTCGCCGCATCCCGCCTCGCGCGCATGGGGCTGCGCGTGGTGATCCTGGAACAGGGGCGACTTTGGCGTCCCGGCGACTTTCCGATCACGGCCAAGGCGCGGCGCAAGACGACACGGTTAACAGGCCGCGCACCGAGACTCGGTGATCCCACGGGCCTGTACTACCTCTCCGTTGGCAAAGGACTGACCGTGTTCGGCGCATCTGGGCTCGGCGGTGGATCGCTGATCAACGCCGGCGTTGTTCTGCGACCCGATCTGAACAGATTGCGCAAGGCCGGCTGGCCTGAGGCGGTCATCGGCGACGGACTTCTGCGCGAAGGGCTTTCCAGAGCAGAGACGATGCTGGGCGTCGCGCCAGTCCCTCATCCGCAGCGCTTTGCCAAATATGCCGGGATGCGCCGGGCGGCCGAAGCTGTCGGCTGCAAGGTTCAGTTGCCGCCCATGACGATCTCGCATCGTCCCGGACCGAACGCTGCGGGCGTCATGCAGTACGCCTGCAAGTACTGCGGAGACTGCTGGTCGGGGTGCAACGTAGGTGCGAAGAACACCGTTGGCATCACCTACATTGCCGATGCGGTGGACCATGGAGCGACGGTCCTTTGCGAGAGCCGTGTCCAGATGATCTCCAAGGCAGCAAACGGCTGGGCGGTCGTTGTCCAGGATCTGTCCGGCGAAAACGCTTGCGCGCCCAGGCGCATCGAGGCGCCGATCGTCGTTCTCGCTGCCGGCACGCTGGGCACCACGGAATTGCTTTTGCGCGCGCAGGAGCATGGCCTCAAACTTTCGGCAAAGCTGGGTGAGAATTTTTCAGCGAACGGAGACGACCTCGTCATCGCGAGCGGCCTTGACGAACCGGTCAATGCCATTGCCACGGGCTTCCCGTCTCAGGCACCACGAGGAGCCGCAACGGTTGGACCTCACAGCATGGCGCTGATCGATCTCGGCGACGATGATGGGCCGTTGTGGATTCACGACGGTACCATGTTGACCGTCATGGCCGGGCTCGCCCCCGTCAAGAATTTGCTGCAACTGAACATCACGCGTGCCCGTAAGCTTCTCAAGGACGGCATTTACGGCAACGAAATGAGCCGGACACAGCTCCTCTACGTCGTCGCGCATGACGACGCCAGCGGCCGCCTGAAACTTCAAAACGACCGCGTAATCGTCGACTGGCCAGGCTACAGCAGCGCACCGGAACGCCAAAGAGCGGAGCAGAAGGTCAAGGCGTTGATCGAAGGCGTCGGAGGCGTATTCAGCCCCAATCCGTTTACGATGAGGGCTTTCGGCGGCAACCGGATCATAGCCCACCCCCTCGGCGGATGTGGAATGGGTGACACGGTGGAGAACGGCGTCGTCGCACACGACGGTCGGGTATTTGACCCGGCAAAGGGACCCACAGGTGTTCACGATGGGCTTTACGTATGCGACGGCGCAGCCGCCCCATCCGCGATCGGCGTCAGCCCGCTCTTGACGATTACCGCGCTGGCGGAACGCGCGATGATATTGGTTGCCGAACGCCTCCAGAGAAAGCTCGACGTCACAGCCGCACCGCTGCGTCCGCTCCGCGATGCCGCGATGTAGGGAGTGCCGCTCCGAGCACCCGTTTGACTCACGTATAATCCAACGGTTATACGTCAATCCATAACCGCTGAGTTATGGATATCAATGTCGAACGCTCCCGACCAGCTCTTCAAAACGCTCGCCGATCCGACGCGGCGGGCCATCTTCGAGCGGTTGTGCCGCAACGGAGAGCAGACCGTCGGGGCGCTGACGGCACACGCGGGAATCTCACAACCGGCCGTCTCAAAGCATCTTGCAATCCTGAAGCAGGCCGGCCTGGTGCATGACCGCCATGAAGGCCGCCAAACGCATTACAGCGCCCAGGTTGAAGCGTTGGCCCCACTGATCGACTGGACAAGCCAGATGGCTGGATTCTGGGAGAGCCGGTTCGACGACCTCGAAGACTTACTGAGAAGGATGGATCAATGACCGAAACGCGTTCTGTCGCTGTCGAACGTGAGATCCCCCATCCGCCGGAAAAGATCTGGCGCGCGCTCACGCAACCGCACCTGATTGAGGAATGGCTCATGAAGAACGACTTCAATCCGGTCGTTGGTCACCAGTTCAATCTTCGCGGGGACTGGGGCGGGGTGCTGGACTGCGAAGTCCTCGCCATCGAGCCGAACAAGGCGTTGTCATACACCTGGAATTTTGCGCACGACGATGCGGCCTACAATCTCAAGAGCGTGGTGACCTTTACACTCACCCCCACAAGCTCAGGCACCCTGCTGCGCATGGAGCAGTCGGGCTTCCGGCCGGATCAGAAGCAGGCTTTCGGCGGCGCTCAAGCCGGGTGGCAGAAGTTCTTCGCGAACTTGGAGCAAGTTTTGGCGAGGACGGACTGAAGTCAGTTGGCTTGAAATGAATGCCGCCGCCAAACAGGTGCCTCACAATCAAAAGGAGCTTCGCATGACCCGGAACAATTGGATTCGGCAATTTCATCGCTGGGTGTCCATCATCTTCACGGCGACCGTCATCGCCAACTTCGTCGCCATAGGGCTGGGCGAGCCTCCCGCCTTCGTGGTCTACATGCCGCTGCCGCCGCTGTTCCTGCTTCTGTTGACCGGCCTGTATATGTTCGCGGCCCCATATGCCGCTAAGTGGCGCCGCGAAGGGCAAACCGTCGGGCAGGGATGATCGCGGATGGCTGACAAGACACCCAAGAAATCAGCGACGGCCGCGAAGAAGCCAGCAGCCAAGAAAACGACCAAACCGCCCAAGGCGATGCCGAAACCGAAGCCCGGCGAAGTCGTCCTGCTGTCAGGCGGCAATCCGCAAATCGCCAAGGGCTATGGTGATGCACCGGTCCAGGCTTACATCGCGGCCATGCCGGGCTGGAAAAGCGACGTGGGCCATCGCCTCGACGCGCTGATCGAAAGCGCCGTCCCTAACGTGAGCAAAGCCGTCAAATGGAACTCGCCGTTCTATGGCGTCGAAGGCGAAGGCTGGTTCCTCAGCTTTCACTGCTTCACGAAGTACATCAAAGTGGCGTTCTTCCGCGGCGCGTCTCTGAAGCCCACGCCACCGGGCACATCCAAGCAAAAGGACGTACGCTATCTCGACATCTACGAGCACGACGAACTCGACGAAGCGCAACTCATCGATTGGATAAAGCAAGCGAGTAAGCTGCCCGGCGAAAAGATGTGAATCGCCAATTTGTGAGCCGTGCGAACGACGGCAACTCAAAACCTTCGGCATGCAACAATTTCGACAAACCACGCATGTAAACCCCGATCCGGGATGAGGGAAAGCGCTGACAATGCGCCGCGATCACCGTTCGGATCGGGGGAAATGGAATGCGAAAACCTCATGCGTGGAAAGCCACGCTGCCGGCCATTGCGATGGCATTTGTGCCGGTCCAATTTGCTCAAGCCGAAAACTACATCATCGACAGCAAGCGCACCGAGGTGCGGTTCTCCTACGTGATGGCCTTCGCGACGCAGCGCGGCCGGTTCAGCCGCGTTGAGGGAAACCTGGAGTTTGACGAGCGCGCGCCGCAGAAGAGCCAGGTCTTTGCCAAGATCGCCACGGCAAGCGTCGAAACCGGACAGCCGATCATCGACGATACGCTGAAGGGCGCGGAGTTTTTCAACGCCAAGGCCGCGCCGACGCTCACCTTCCGCAGCCGATCGGTGAAGTCCACGGACGCGGACACAGCCCAGATCACCGGTGACATGACCATCAACGGGATCACGAAACCCGTCACGCTCGACGTCACGCTCACGAAGCACGAGAACCCGGCGCTCAAATACAGCAAGGGCAGAAAGCGGTTCGTTGGGAAGACCAAAATCTCTCGCAGCGCATTCAAGATGACCTCATACGCGGACATGGTCGCCGACGAAATCGGCATCGAAATTGATGCCATCGTGCGTCCGAAGCGTTAGGCTTTTTACACTAGGCGAGCAAGTGGTCAGGGAAAAGGTGCGCGTATTCTTTCCAATTTGACGGTCAAATTGGAGAGTCCGCTCTTGACCCATTGCCGACCTAATGGGGTGCAGTACGCGTGGGAACAGCGCCTCTCTCGCAATTGCGAACCTAAAAATAGGTTTAAATCTTGCTGGATTTGCCGTTTGCTGACAATCATCTGTTGATTGAGGGGCCCCGACAAATTTTGCGTGCCCGGTTTACAGGGCTCCAGAGTTTTCGTTCATCAAGCTCGAGCGAGGCCCATCTTGCCCGAACGGACAAGCACTCCCAAAGAAGCGCCGATTGGGATAATCCCGATACATTTCGACGTGCCTGAACATTACATCCCCTTTGATACTTTCGTTGAGACGGCTAGCCGGACCCGAACAATTGTTGACTCGCTCAACGAACAGATTTTCGGAGGAGAACTCCAATACGAGTTTGTTGTCTTTCCCCCTGAAGAGGGCACCTTCCTTGCCCGGCTAGGGGTCATTTTAATAGCTGGCTACGGTATTGCTTGGACACTCTCAGAAAGCGATGTCGGGAAAGCCTTCATTCGCGGACTTACTGGCCATGAGCCAGCCTATTATGCGGAACAGGTCGGAATTCAGCTCAAGGAGCTTCTGGAGGAAGGAACAGCGCCCTTAGAGCCCGACAGCGACCGACACGATGCTGCTTGTGACGAATTGATGAGCCGCATTGTCGTTGATTCAACCAAGTCGTTCTTGACTACAGACGTCCGCGCGCTGCGACGGGTTGGCGTGACCCCAGAGAGATTTCAAGAAGCCTACTCGGCGCGGAACGAATTTTATCAGGCGCTAGCGAGCGATCCAAAAGTGTTGGGCATTGGGTTCGATGAGACACCGTCGTTCCCAATCAGACGAAAGGATTTTGCTCTGATGCATGTGGCCGTTGTTCCCCTCGAAGCGACGACTCGGGAGATAGAATGGGAAGTAGAGCTGGCCTCTTTGAAGGTCACTTCGCCGAATTGGGATATGAAGGACGAGAAGCGCCCGTGGAAAGGAAAAGACCACCTCAATCACGACCGTTTCTTCAGGATTTATGATGCGCAGTTCTGGCGCCACGTTCATTCGAAGCGGCTGGATCCAGAAATAATTGATACGATTCTGGTGCAACTAGCTTACCCGAAGGGGCAACGTCGCACTGGCCGGGTGTTGCGAGTTTTGAAGTTCAACGACGTTGATCTGGGCCCTCCTCTTGACGACAACGCTCTCTCCGCTTTGCTTGGCTCGTATCGTAAACCTGACAAGCACGACGACTTGTTTAGCCCGGGCGTGAACCACTAATTGCTATCCAATAATCACGTTGGGCAGCGGATTGTTTGAGTAGATTGGAGGTCAGCTGCGCCCCCAAGAGGAAACCACGCCATCGAGTGAGCGAGAACCCGCTAGCCGGAATCAAGGACCGACACAAAGGCGCGCAATACAGTGTGGAAGGGTGCAGACCGCAACCGTCAAGAACCGATAATAATGATGACAAAAAACAAACCCACCCCAACGCAATCAACCGCCACACCCTCCCCCTCCCAACTCATCGACGCTAAAATCGAAGCGCTCGACGACTGGCGCGGCGCGATGCTCGCGCGCGTGCGCAGCGTCATCAAAAAGGCCGATCCCGAAATCGTCGAAGAGGTGAAATGGCGGAAGCCGTCGAACCCGAATGGCGTTCCGGTGTGGGAGCACACCGGCATCATCTGCACCGGCGAAACCTATAAGGATAAGGTGAAGCTGACCTTCGCCAAGGGCGCTTCCCTCAATGACCCTTCAGGCCTCTTCAACGCCAGCCTCGAAGGCAATGCGAGGCGTGCCATCGATATCCACGAAGGCGACAAGATTGACGAAAAGGCACTGAGGGCACTCATTCGCGCCGCCGTGGCGCTAAACACGTCCCACGCTAATTCTCGACCTGCCGGCACGCAAAAGAAGAAAAAAGGCGTATAAGGAGCGTAACGAAACACTCTACCTCCAAAGCCGCAGGACGATGCAAAGTCGCGATCCCGGACAATCAGCACCTGACAATTCTTCCGGAGTAGGCACTTGGGACCGCCTCACGGATAACCTCGGTAATGATCTGATTGCTTACGGAATGTTTGCGCTGATGTTCCTGATCATTCTCGCGGGCTCGGCGGCCGATCACTACGGAGTGACATCGAAGGCCGAAACCGTAAAAAGCGATCTGGCAGCCCTGCCGGATGCAGTCGGACAGCCATCAGGCACACGGGCCGTGCTAACAGGAACGATCGCGCGTGATGAAGAACCGATATTCCAGCACTTTGTCGCCTACGTGGAAGAGTCCTACCACGGTAGTGGCAGACACCAAACCAGAACCTGGCAAGAGGAAACCAGCTGGAAAAAGACATTCCGCATCGACACATCCACTGGGGCAATGCGCCTTGCGCGACCCAACTACACTTTCTCGCCCCGCGTAAGTTGGTCAAACGATCCCGTGATTTCGGAATGGGACCACACCCGAGCAAGAACAACGGAACCTCCGGGAACGTGGACCCGTGCACGACGCTTTCGCGGTTTTGTGCCTGGCGGTCCCGTGATCGCTGTTGGTACCGTGACGCCTGACGGCACACTCGACGCCGAGTATCTGATCGGTGAAACGCTTGAAAATGTGGAGGAGCGCATTGTTTCCGCTGCGAGCGGTGAAGCCACGAACACGTCGTACTGGCTCGCGCTCATCAGCATCATCGGCTTGGGTCTATCTGTCGGACTCTTTCTCCGCGATCGCGTCAAAAAGGTCTTAGGTCCCGAGTAACTGAATATCTCCAGATCTGCCGAGCAGTGGCCCGTGCAAAGCTGACTTCACGCCGCAACGGGACACTGTGACCATTGAAGTCACAGCGTCCCGACTCTGCCTCACTGAATCGCAAGACTGGGAATCGCATCCATCTTCTTGATCGCGGGCGGCGTCCATTCGCCCGTCAGTGCTTTCGTCTTCGGCGCATACAGACGCATCGTCAGGTTGAACGGCCCTTCTGGTGCCGGCAGCCAGTTTGTTTCCTTGTCCTTGCCGGGGTTCTCGCGCTGGAAATACAGATCGAGAGATCCATCGGCATTCCGCTGTAATGGCATCCAGCTCGAAATGGCGAACCTATTTAGACTGTTGGCGACCTGAAAGCCCTCCTTGTCGTAAAGGGTTACTGACCAGAACGCATCGACCGGCGGGATATCCGCCTTGTCGAAATGCAGAACGTAGGCGTTACTGCCGTCGAGGGGCTTGCCCTCGCTATCGCCCAGGCTGAGCGGATAGATCGCATCCTCCGGCACATTGGCGCCGAGACCGAGCTGAGTCACGATTGCGCGCTTCAGGTAGTAATTCCCATAGACGCCCATCGTGTCAGTGTTCAACGACCAATGATTGGCTACCCGGGCAAGCGTCGGCAACTTCCAATCCATCAACTGCCGTGCAGCCTTCGGAGCGTTCTCCAACGCCGTTCTGATGACGGGATCAACGTTCGCAATGTCGAAGCTCTTGCCGGGTTCGATACCCAGCCGTTTCATCCGCGCCAGGATCGGCTGGTCCGTGCCATGGGGTGGGTTTTCCTTCAGCAGCTCGGCAGCATAGGCAAAGTACTTGCCGGCGGGCATCGTATCGACCTGCTCCTTTGGCGGCGTTTTCATGTCGACGCTTTGATCGATCTTATGTTCCGGCACTTTTGTCTCTCTGCCCCACTGCGTCAGAGGCGTGACCTTAAAGCCGTCCTGAATTTTGTGGACGGCCTCGTAATCCGAGGGGCCGTCCGTCTTGGTGCGTCCGATGACCCAGACATGAGGCGTCAGCGCGTCGATCCGCTGCGTGCCTTCCGGCAGCTTGAATTCTTCCGCAAACCGATCCCGCAGATCCGGCCGCCACCCTGGCGGTGCAATGAGGAAATTTGCAGCTTCGGTGCCTGTGGTCCGCCAACCCGGCGATGCAAACACGTCCGTCCACATATCGAGCATGGGAAGCAGGTAATAACGGCCGTCGGTATCTGGAACCGATATAACGACGGGCTCCTTGCTGAGATCGAGCCATGCGCTGGAATAAAGCGTATCGAAATTGGGCCGCACGACGCCCCTGTCTTCCGCTTTAGGATACGCGCGGACGTTCGCGAACCAGTTAGGCGGTCCACCATACGAACCGGAGTCAGGCTTCAGGTTCGTCAATTGCTTGCGCGTAACGTCCATCGTGACGATGGGATAAAAATAAATGTAGGCGTTAGTCGCGATCGCGTTGGCTTCATCCTCAGGCATCGATTGCGATTTTGCTGAGGTGTTGCCCGTAGCAACCAGAGAAAAAATGAGAGCTGCCAAAACGTAATTGGCCACGGACGTCGACGTCATAAGTCCATCCTCCGTATTTGCCAGGCCACTAGAAATGATGGGTCTTCGCGCCGCAACCATAGGCGGCATGCGCAACGCGAGCACGGGCTAGCGGCAGGTATGGCTAACAACGTCAATTAGATACAGAGTAAGAACGCCTAATCGTTGCTGGACGTAACAACGCATTGGGCGGGTAATGCCGTGTTACGGACACCGACGTTTGCGGAATATTGGGCGATCCCTTAAGCGAACCGAGCAAGCGCCGGATGCAGCTTTGCGACCCGGGCTCGAACGCCCGGTGGAATTGAGTTCACGAGCTTCTTGAGGCGCGGGCGGCCCCAGCCGAGATATCCATTGACCCAGAGATAGCCGCGAAGACTTGAAGCCTTCGCATAGTCGTTCATGTCAACCACACCATCGGCCCAGTCCAGCTTGTGCTGCTCGCAGGGGCCCATGAAGTCATAACGCTCATAGCCAAACTCTTTGCAGAGCCGCAGATTATCTTCCGTCATCAGCAGCCCAGGGCTTTGCTTGTCGTAGTCGCTGTTGAACACAACGATATGGCCGCTAACGTTGTCTTTGCTCGCGAAGGAAATCTCTCCCGCAACGAGCTCGTCGCCACAGGTAAGCGCGATGACACGGCAACCCGTAGAATACCCGCCAACCCCTTCGGCAACGTCGGCGAAGAACGCTGTCGTCCGCTGATCTGACAGCCCGCTCGAAACGATGCCTTTTTCCTTGAGCCAACGATGCTTCATCTCAATGATGCGCTCCGTCAGCACGCGCGCCTCGGCGCCGTCGTAATGAAACGCGTGATTGACAACGCCTTTCTCTTCCAGCTGCCGCAGCGAGCGCCGGCGCTTTTTCCGATGACGGGACGAATAACGTTCCGCGTAAGCATCAAAGCTGTCCGCGCTCGCCAGATCGACGTAAGGCGCCGAATCCTGTCGCGTAACCTGTACACCGAGCTTCTTTAGAAGCGGCGTGATGGTGCCGTCGTCGCGCACCCGTCCAAGCGAGATGAAATCCGCGCTCACTTCACGGCGCAGATAGTCCCAGCCCATCTCCAGCAATTCGAGATCATCGGAAGACTTCTCGGCGAGCACATCGCCATACTGAGATACGGGCGCTCCGAGCCAGGTCAGATTGGTCATTCCGAAAACACGCTGGCGCACCATGGGCCAGACCATCACAAGCCGTCCGAACCGACGTCCCGTCAGGATGCACAGCTCCGTGCCGGAGCCTTCACCAAGGAAGTGATTGCACCAGTTCCAACACCAGCCAAAAGAAAGAAACGGATTGCTGAAGGCCCCGGAGCGGTCATAGAGCTCCGCCCATTCCTCAGCCAGCGCATCAAATTCGGCGCGGTCCGTAACAAGTTCGAGCAAGAGACTTGCCTCATACTGTGGTGCGCCTTTGCGCTGTCCTTTGCGATTGTGGCACCTCGACCCGAGGCAGGAGCCGTTCTGCAGATTACGGCAACTTTCACAAGTTCGCGTAAAGATCGGGCTATCGGCGCGATCGAAATTAGAGGAGCCGAAAAAGCTGTCTGCGGAAGCGAAGGCGTACATGGGGGCTGTCCGTATCACTTTGGAACATCTGCCCATGAACCCGGCAAACTTCATGCCGTCGCGTCACGCGTACACACAACCCGGAAAGGAAACGCCGTGCAGCCGCTGGGGTGCGCTAGATATGAGCGATTTCCAAGAGGCTCAGCAGCACAAGCAACCCGGCGAGTACGCTCAGCACCAGCCGGCCACGGGCAGTCTCTGCCGCGCGTTGGAGGACCAAGAGCGCGAAGATCGCGCTAGCCGAGATGAAGTTAATAAGGATTAAGCCCGTAGGCCCGATGCCACGCCAGCCAACACCCTCGGCGTACGATGCTGCAGCAACACCAAGAAGCAGCGCGCCGAGAAGGCGCGGCCAAAAACCCGTTTGAGGCTTAGGAAGTCCCAGTATGCGACAGGCCGTCAGCGGCAACAGCAGCAACACAGCCCCGCCCGTCGCCTTCAGCAGAGTTTCCAGCCACAGTAATTGCTGCAAAAGTCCCTCGCGCCCAATTCGACGGGTTCGCTAAGAGTAGAGCCGAGCGAGATGCGCGCCAGCAAATAGCAATGCAATCAGGGAAGCTTGTCGCGCTGGCTCTCCCACCAGCTCTCAGAGCCAAATGATGGGCCGCTATCGACGGTATCGCCGTCAAAGAACCCGCCCAGAAAACCCTGCTCCTCGGCCTTTGCAACCTGTTGAGGCGGTGCAGAATAATCTCCCGCGAGATGCCGTGCGAGATCCGTCTTGATCTGCGCCGTCCGGGTGGCATTGCAGTAATTGGGATCAGCTGCCGCGGCTTTCCCGACGCCGTTGTAACCCGTCTCGTAGATCACCTCGAGCCGGCCAAGATCCGTGACTTGAACGCCCTGTGCGGCTTCATACGCGAGGTAATTCGACTTCAAGGCAGCAGCATCAAAGTTATAACCGCATTTGGACGCCCGGGCTGACAGGCTCCCTACCTGCAGTGCGCGTGCTGTTGGGTCATTGCTGACTTGGGGCGCTGCCGCTGCGGCTTTCTGATCATCGCCACCAATCAGTGAGCCCGTGGTCACGCCACCTGCGGAGGAACAGGCTGCAAGCCCGAGCACGAGAAATGCGCTCATCACCAACCGAGCAGACATGGGAGGTCCTCCGAGAATTTTAGGCATCGCAAAGGTTTGCCCTAGCTCCTTGAAGGCGTCAATGAGTATGGGCGAACAAGCCACGAACCTTCCCCAGAATCGCCATTTCAGAGGGCTGAGAAGTAACTTTTCGTTACTTAAAGTTGCGACACGGTCACCGCATCAACTCGCGGATAGCCCGTTCCAAGCCATCCAGATTAAGGGGATACATGTGTCCCCCCATTAGCTGCCGGACCATTTTGATGGACGGCGTCCAATCCCAAACATCTTCGCTTACAGGGTTGAGCCAAACACAGCTGGGAAAGGTATCCCGGACACGTTGAAGCCAGACGGCGCCAGCTTCCGGGTTCATATGCTCAACAGAGCCGCCGGCGATACTGACCTCGTACGGGCTCATCGAGGCATCTCCGACGAAGATCACTTTGTAGTCAGAAGGGTAAGTATGAAGCACGTCCCACGTTGGTGTGCGCTCCGTCCAACGACGTTCGTTGTCCCGCCAAACAAACTCGTAAGGACAATTGTGGAAGTAGTAGTACTCAAGATGTTTGAACTCGCTCCGGGCGGCTGAAAACAGTTCCTCAGCGCCTTGGACGTGCCAGTCCATAGACCCGCCGACGTCAAAGAGCATCAGTACCTTGATTGCGTTGCGGCGCTCCGGGCGCAACCGAACATCGATATAGCCCTTATCGGCGCTGTGGCGGATCGTGCTTTCAAGATCGAGTTCTTCCGCAGCGCCCGCTCGAGCAAACTGGCGCAACTTCCTGAGCGCCACCTTGATGTTCCGGGTCCCAAGTTCCCGCGTGTCATCGAAATCGCGAAACTCGCGCTTGTCCCAGACTTTGACGGCGCGAAAATTCCTGTTGCCCTTCTGACCGATCCGCACGCCGGCGGGGTTGTAGCCATCCGCGCCGAACGGTGATTTTCCCCCGGTGCCGATCCACTTTGACCCGCCGGAGTGACGCCTTTTTTGTTCGGCGAGACGCTTACGGAGCTCCTCCATAATCTTTTCCCAGCCGCCGAGAGCTTCGATCTGCGCCTTCTCCTCTTCGGAGAAGTAGCGTTCGGCTTGAGAGCGCAACCACTCTTCGGGGATCTCAACTTCCGCCACGCCATCAGATAAGGTTTCCAAGCCTTTGAAGGTCTGTCCGAAAACCTGATCAAAGCGATCGAGATGGCGCTCGTCTTTCACGAGAGTTGCTCTCGCCAAATAATAGAAATCCTCCACCCGCCGACCGGCGATATCCGCAGCAAGACCCTCCATCAGAGTGAGGTACTCACGCAAAGTGACCGGGACCTTTGCGGCCTTGAGTTGATGGAAGAAGTCTACGAACACGAGCTATCGCACCTTGCCATACAAAACTGAGAACGCATCAAGAATACAGGGTATCGACCCCTATCACAAAACAAAGAAGCCGCTCAAATGAGCGGCTTCTCGTTTAAGTGCTTGTGCGTGTCTAAGATCAGAAGTTGATCAGAGCACCCGCGCCAACGTAGTGGAAGTCGTCATAGGAAACGCCCGAGTTATCATCATACTCGAGGTTGCGATACTTGATCCAC
This sequence comes from Filomicrobium sp., assembly GCF_025698805.1. Lineage (NCBI taxonomy): Bacteria > Pseudomonadati > Pseudomonadota > Alphaproteobacteria > Hyphomicrobiales > Hyphomicrobiaceae > Filomicrobium > Filomicrobium sp. The sequence goes on along the minus strand of NZ_JAILWT010000003.1, from coordinate 100,533 downwards.
ATCGACATTGCGGCAGCATCGATTTCCTGCACGACACCCAGGCCCCAGACGTCGAGACCGGAGTCAGACGGGATACCGAAACCAGCTACGCCGGGGTCAGCTACGAAGCGTGTACCATCTGCTTCGTTGTTCAGGTATTCGCCATAAAGCACGGTGTGGCCAAGTGCGTGCCATTTCCGACGCAGACCGGCCTTGACGTACCAAGTCTGTGAATCTCCGCTGAATTCACTCGAGTCCAGGTATCCGTAGTTACCCAGCACGAACAGGCCAGAAGAGATGTCTTGAACGTAGAGACCTGCCTGGAAGTAACGCGTCGTCTCGTTGTTGAGAGCGCCCATATCCATGTCGGTCGTTTCGTTGTAGCCGATGGCGGCAGCCAACTTAAGGCGACCATGCTCGCCCGCGTAACGCGCAGCGACATCCCACATGTCATCTTCGCCCCACGATGCCGAAGCCGAGAAGCCGGCGAAGGTCGGCGTATCGTAGCGAACGACGTTCCGGGGAATACCGTTACAGTCACCCCAGGCACCACCCATGCCGGCGCAGGGCCCAGCAGCACCCCACGTAACGTCAGTAAGATTACCGGCACCGTCACGGATGAAGAAGCTGTTGACGTCGAAGGCCACCCAGTTGGCTGGAACCAGCGAACCGGAGCCGTCAACCAGAATTGCGAGGTTGTCGGTCGCCTGAGATTGAAGACCGACGCCCAATTTACCGAGCCGTTCGCTCTTCAAGAACCAGTAGGACTGAAGAACCTGAGCATCCTGCGGACGGCCAGTCAGAGCAGCAGGGCCGTTGTCGACATTTTGGCTGATCGTCAAACTGTCGCTGGAAATCGCTTCGATGTGCAGCACATAACCAGCGCTCCACTCAGAGTTGATCTGAGCGCCGCCAGTGAACTTAAAGTGCGAACCCAGCGTGGTGCCGAGGTCGTGGACGTAAGTGTTGGATTCCAAACCGTCGTCCCAGAACATCACCTGCTGTCCGACCCAGCCGGAAATCGTAAGGGACACCTTGCGGTTGCCTTTACGGGCTGTCGTGGCCTCGAGTTCAGCAATGCGCTCCTCAAGATCGGCGCAGCAGTCTCCCCCAAGGTCTGCAGCCGACGCGCTCGGCGTCAGCCAGCCTATTAACAGGCCGGCGGCCACCAGGGCGCTCAGACTAAATTTATTCATTGACCGTCTCCTAGTCAGCGTTGGCTTCAAGATGGCGGACGCCGAATACACAAACGCAAAACTATGCCGCGCTCTCGTAACGCGGCATCCAAATCAATCTAAAGATGGCAATACCGCTTGCCCGGAGGTTGGTTGATTCTCATTCCCGCCACAAACAATGAGTGGTGAATTAAATCGCCGGTGGATGAAATAGTGGCAAGGCAGCAACATAACGTTTGAGGGGTTTCACCACTCGCTTCAAACGAAAATCACGCAACGCGTTGGCGCCGAAGGAAAAAGAGAAAACCAACCAGCAACATCAGCGACAGACTCAAATCGGTTAAGAGTTGGGTAATAAATGCGTACTGCTGTGCAAAATATGAGCATGGCGTATGCCGCAGAAGGTGCTTGAACGTCCTGAAAAGCCGAAAAGTGATGCACAAATGCACACCTCGGCATGTGAGCACGGAAACAAGGACGTCATGCAGGCCAGCTAACGAGAGTGTCTCTTACGACAGAAAGCACTGCGCGCACATGCGAATAGCGCAGCGCTATGACGGATCTCGCTTCGAATAAAGAAATGGAACTGCACAACTCCGACGCCGAACATAAGGATCGTATGGATCGCTCACGTTTCGAGCAGCGTGACAATCGAGCTTGCATCGGGAAACCGTGAGCCCGCGCCATAAAACAATCACCGCGCTCTAAAATAGAAAGAAGCGGTCCCCAAAATCTGAGAACCGCTTCAACGTTATTCGCTTCTGGTGGTTTGCGCTCTGATTAGAAGGAGATCAGAGCTCCGGCGCCGACGTAGTGGAAGTCGTCGTAATCGACACCAGAGTTATCATCATACTCAAGGTTGCGATACTTGACCCACAGCGACATGGCAGCAGCATCGATTTCCTGCACAACGCCCAGCCCCCAGACATCAAGTTCAGACGAGGAAGCGAACGCGGAGCCATCACCAAGTGGATCGAAGTTGACGAAGCTACCTGAACCTTCGTTGTTCAGATATTCGCCGTAGAAAATCGTGTGACCCAAAGAGTTGAAGCGTGTGCGCCAACCAGCCTTAACATACCAAGTTTCAGCATCGCCAGTGAAGCTATTGGAGTCCAGGTAACCGTAGTTACCAAGTGCGAAGAGACCTGTAGGCATGTGCTGAAGATACAGGCCAGCCTGGAAGTATCTCAACGTCTCATTGTCGAGTGCTCCCATACCGGCATCGGTAACTTCGTTATAGGCAGCCGTAGCAGCAAGCTTGATACCGCTGAATTCACCAGCATAACGCACCGCGACATCCCAGAAGTCATCTTCACCCCAAGAGGCGGATGCTGAGAAGCCACCGAAGATAGGCGTGTCGTAACGAACAGAATTCGTCGTCAGACCGTTACAGTCGCCCCAAGCGCCACCCATGCCGCCGCAAGTAAATCCGCCATTGCCCCAGGTAACATTGGTGAGATTGCCGGCAGTGTCACGGACGAAGAAGCTGTTGACGTCGAACGCCACCCAGTTCGCCGGAACCAGTGAGCCCGAACCGTCCACGAGGATCGCCGCGTTGTCAGAGGCCTGAGATTGCTGACCGACAGACAGCTTACCCAGACGCTCACTCTTCAAGAACCAGTAGGACTGAAGAAGCTGCGCGCTGTTGCCGAGAACCGAGCCTCCCGTGTTGGGAACGTCCTGGCTGACACCCAAGCTGTCATTCGAAATCGCTTCGATGTGCAGCACGTAACCGGCGCTCCACTCTGACGAAATTTGTGCTTGGCCAGTGAACTTGAAATGAGAACCCAGCGTGGTGCCCAGGTCTGTTACGTAGGTGTTGGATTCTACACCGTCGTCCCAGAACATCACCTGCTGCCCGACCCAGCCGGAGACTGTGAGCGACACCTTGCGGTTACCCTTGCGGGCCGTGGTCGCTTCGAGTTCTGCAACACGCTCTTCGAGGTCTGCACAGCAGTCTCCCCCAAGATCTGCCGCGGATGCGCTGCCGGATGTCAGGCCGCCTGCCAGAAGGCCGGCTGCGACCAGCGCGCCTAAGCTAAACTTATGCATTTACCTTCTCCCGTCTACTCTACTCTTAAGCGCGGAGCACGCGATGCAACGCAACCCAAGGTCCCAAAGCGATGTGAGGCTTCCTCCCAACACAATCACCGCTCGCCCACGACTTATGCAGAATAATGACAATGAGGAAATAGGCGCCTACTATTTGTAAGCCTGAATGATTCGCCTCAGTTGCACACAAGTCACGCTTGTCGTGAGGGTGTACCATTTGGGAAAATCAGGCCACGGCGACCAAAAGTTTAGTCTTCCCCCTGACTGTCGCGGTTTTTGGATGTGCCCTTTGCGCCGAAGGCCGGTCGTAGCTCTGGAAAAGCCTCATAAAAAATATGACGAGCCCGCGGCGGCTTGGTTTCGGTAAAGGGAACCGGCCGACAGACTGAAATCGCCGCAACCCCAAGCCGTGCTGTCATGGCGCCATTAAAGGCGCCTTCCCCTAATTTCCGAGATATCCGGCGCAGCATATCCTGCCCGAGCACTTGCCCCCAAAGGTCATCGGTCAAGGCGATCACGCCCGTCGCCGCCATATGCCCGATAATCCAGCCAAACAAACGCAGGCCCCCGAAAAACCCTGGACGCCCCCCGTAAGCGCCCGCCAGCCGCCGCACCATGCGAAGATTTTCAAAAAGTACGAACCCCACAACGATAAACCCGATCGGAACAAGAGCCGTTGAAGCCCCGACGCGGCGCGCGGATTCATACACAAGCCGGCGGGCTTGAGCGTCTGGCCGAGCGAGAAGAACCCGCTCCCCTAAGCCAAGCAAGGCTCCCGGTGCCCGCATGTGACGTTCTTCTTCGCGAAACCGCCGAACATCCCAGCGGCCGTCTCGCGACCGCGCCACGTGGGTCTTCAGGCTTTGGACAACGCGTCGCTCCATCGCCGCGTCGCGCGTACGCAAAGCCGTTTCCGCATCGCGGCGCAATCGCGCCAGACGCGCCATGCGGAAAAATCCAATGAGCTCTTTAAGAATGAGTGCTGTTGCCGCTAGCGCAGCCAAAGACGCAAGTCCAAGCGCGAGCCAGCCAACCCAATCGTCTCTCGCCAGGGTGGCGGTGACAAAGTCCGTTACCCAAAGCGTGGCGGCGAGAAGTCCGAGGCTCACAAGCGAGCCCAGCAACAAGGTTCCCCAGCCAAGGCCCCTACGCGTCGTCGTCCGAAGTGAAGAAACGCTGGTGTCACCGGCATCCGTGTTTGTCGCATCTGAAGGCGCCCCGCCGGCATCGCTTTGCCTTTGCGGAATCTCTTCTGTAACGATGAAATCGGGATCGTCGGGGTCGAAGGCTTGTGGCTTTCGTCCTCCGCGTGCACCACCGGTCATGGCAAATGATCCTCGAACAAGAACGCAAAAGCCTTATCTAGCCCAATGTGTGGCCAGGCGTTTACCTGGGCTCCGGCTTCCCGACGCTCAAGCGTCGGCGGCCTGAATTTTACGAACCCGAAATGTTCCGGGCGGGCCCGATCCTCATCAAAAGCGTCAAGCGCATCTTCCGGGAGGTCACCGGGAAATACGACGGCGCCGCGTGAACCATCGAACGTTCTGACACCAATCCGCTCGCCAGCTTCCGGTATCCCACGCACTCCAAAAAGGTGCTCCCCTTGAATGTCCTTATGAACATCGGTTGTCGCCTGCAGAGCGGCCAAAGCAATACACTGGAAAGCACTTCCCGCTGCTTCCGCGCGCTTTGCAGCCCGAGAGACCGAGTTGGAAAGAATATCTTCCAATTGCCTATGAGCGTTGCGGTGCACGTGATCGGCTTTTGTTGCGGCGAAGGCGATGCGATCAATACGTCGCCCCAGGATATAGGCCAGCCAACTCTCCGAACGCGGACGTATGGCACGCATAACGCCTTCAAGGCCGTCTTCGAGGGCGCGTAACCCTTCTGCCCCCCCGTTTAAAGCACTGAGCACATCGACAAGGACGATCTGACGGTCGATCCGGCTGAAGTGTGCTTCAAAAAACGGTTTGACGATATTCTTGCGATAGCTGGCAAAACGCCTTTCGAGTAGCGCCAGCAGGCTTTCAGACTCAACCGCGCCGCCTTCCGTCTTCGTGGGAAAGAACGTGAGCTGTGGCGACCCCTCAAGATCCCCCGGCAAAAGAAAACGACCAGGGCCAAGTCCCGCATAGGGCGTGCCTGAATTGCGCGCCGACTGAAGAAATTGAGTGTAAAGTTCCGCGCCTCGGATCGCCACTTGCTCATCCGCGACGCCTTCCGGATCAACGGTCGACAGAAATTCCAAAAACGGCTTGGCCAAGGCGGAAAAGACCGGCCGCTGAACCGTATAAAGCGCGTGTTGGGACCACTCTTGATAGGATTGGTCCAGCAGCGCCAGATCAATCAGCCATTCACCCGGATAATCGACGATGTCGATATGCAACCGTTGAGAAAGTCCGAGAAACTCGAATAGACCGCCGCGCGAAGGCCACTCCAACGTAAGCCGCAGTTCACTGATACGGCGCGTACTTTGCGGCCAATGAGGCGGTTCACTCTGAAGCGCATTGAGGTGATCCTCATACTGGAAGCGCGGGACATCGTCGTCCGGTTGCGGCTCAAGATAGGCGCGCAATCCTTCGATACCGGAGAGCCGAGCGAAAGGTGGATTGGCACCACCCTCACAGAGACATTTGACGAGGGCCGTGATGAAAACGGTCTTACCGGCACGCGAAAGCCCGGTCACACCCAACCGCAGAGTGGGCGTGATCAAGTCGCCAACATACGCACCGGCGTGCTCTAGCGTGAAACGGGTGTCTCGGGAAATTTGGGGGAGTCTCAATAGAAGGCCTCGCTCATACCTCCCCATAAGTCGCTAATGTCGTGACGCAGTGCAAGATCCAGCGACGGATATGCACTGCAACGCACGTTCGACCTTCAAGCTGGCAGTAACACGAGGATCCCGGCTCCAATCACGATTAAGCCGACAATCAGAATGATGCTGTTACGGATAATTTCTCCCGCCATCCGAGTATTGAGCTCCTTTGGCTCTCAAGAACTTGTGATGGCAAAGAAATATCACGCTGATCCTGAACGTAGGATGAGCGCGCTTGTGCGTATGTTTAAGATGTAGTCCAGGGGCAGACAAACGCCTTAAGCTTCGCCCTTGCGCCGCGCCATGAACGCCAACCGTTCGAACAGATGAACATCCTGCTCGTTCTTGAGCAGGGCCCCGTGAAGCGGTGGAATGAGCTTGCGTGGATCGCTTTCACGTAGCGTTTCCGGACCGATGTCCTCGTTCAAGAGCAACTTAATCCAATCAAGGAGCTCTGACGTCGACGGCTTTTTCTTCACGCCTGGAACATCACGGAGTTCGTAAAATACCCGGAGCGCCTCCGAAACGAGCTGTTGTTTGAGATTGGGAAAATGGACATCCACGATTTCGCGCATCGTGTCCGGGTCCGGAAATTTGATGAAATGAAAGAAGCACCGCCGCAGAAAGGCGTCGGGGAGCTCTTTCTCATTGTTCGAGGTAATGATGACGATGGGGCGTTGCGCGGCACGCACAACTTCCCCCGTTTCGTAGACGTGAAACTCCATCCGGTCGAGTTCCTGAAGAAGATCGTTGGGGAACTCGATATCTGCTTTATCGATCTCATCGATCAGCAGAACGGGCCGCACTTCACTGTCGAACGCTTCCCAGAGTTTGCCTTTGCGGATGTAGTTCTTGATGTCATTAACCCGCGACTCTCCAAGCTGACTATCACGCAGCCGCGAGACGGCATCATACTCGTAGAGGCCTTGTTGCGCCTTTGTCGTGGATTTAACGTGCCATTCGATAATCGGCAGCCCGAGCGCCTTCGCAACCTCAAGTGCGAGAACCGTTTTTCCCGTTCCCGGCTCACCCTTGATGAGCAGTGGCCGCTCTAACATGATGGCGGCATCCACAGCGATACGCAGATCATCCGTCGCGACGTACGACGAGCTACCTTCGAATTTCATGGTCATCCCTTATATGGGCCGGTTTCCCACTATCGGAGCTGCCAGCCTCGTTAATTCCACTTTTATGACCCAATTGGAGAAAACGCCACCCCCGCGAAATACTCAGAACGCCAGCGCAGCAGGCGAACATGCCACCAAGGGATCACCCGCATGTGAGGGGGAGGGCAGAAAAATACCTTGAGCGTGCGCGCTTCGCATTGTAGCGCTGCACCAGAATTCAACGATATTTCTTGCCCCATCTACAAATTCTTGACAGTCACAGAGGTTCACATACATACCGGGCACAAAACATGCACGGAGCCCTTGTTGATGGGTACAGGAACGTCAACGATCTGCTCCTGGAGGCTTTGATGAGCAAGCGGGACACGACTAAGACGGCAAGTGAGAATGCCCCGCGCGGCCAAGACGCGCAGCGCGCTGCGGCGTCGTCGATAGTGCTCGAAGAGGGCTATCGCCCAAGCGACGACGAGCCGTTCATGAACGATCGCCAGCGCGCCTATTTCCGGCGGAAACTACTAAACTGGAAAGAGGAGATTATCCGCGAAACGCGCGAGACTCTGGCGGGCATGTATGAGGATGCAACGCAGCATGCTGACCTTGCAGACCGAGCAACGTCTGAAACCGACCGGGCGCTAGAACTCCGCGCACGCGATCGCCAGCGCAAGCTCGTCTCCAAGATCGACGCGGCCCTGGCCCGGATCGATGACGGAAGCTATGGCTATTGCGAGGAGACCGGCGAACCGATCGGGTTGAAGCGTCTGGACGCACGGCCCATTGCGACGCTCTCGCTCGAAGCGCAAGAGCGTCACGAACGTCGTGAACGCGTCTATCGCGAAGACTGATATTTCTTCTGGCTGGCGGAGTAAGTTAACGGCTCCGCCGGCAATTCGCTCTCCAAACTAAAGCTCAGGAACCTCTGCAGGACGCCGCTGCGGGCTGCGAGTGCTATTGGTGTCGGGTTCCACATCCACACGGCTGCTCGCCGACTGAGAAGGAACGGGTGCAGTCGTGCTGGCCCAGCCGTAAGCGAGCATGGTGATAAGCGCCGAGGCCGCAAAGAAATAGACGCCCGGAAGAACGCGCGCCTCCGTATATCCCGACGAGTTCACATAAAAGATCATCAACGCCAGTACCATGACGTCGGTCATGGAATAACGCCCAAGCCATTCCATCGTCGAAATCGACTTGTCGCGAAATTCGGGACTGAGGTCTGGAGAGGTAACGAGCGTCAGCAGGTAGAACAGCTTCAGGAACGGAAAGAGCACCGAAAAGACAAACAAAACGGCGCAAAGGAAAAACTCCTCGTTCCGATAGAGTGCGTAGATGATCGTCGCGAGAGAATGTTCGTTGGTCCAGACATAGACCGTCGTGAAGCGGATGACGGGCAGGATCACCCCGAGCGCGAAGAACACAGTCGCCAGGATGATCAAAAACGACAGCACGAAATTGCGCATCGTAGTTCGGCGCTGAACCGGTTTTTCCTGCGTTGAAATCTGCGGAAGCTGGCTTCGGCTGGAAGCGCCCGCCGGCGTCATGTCAGGCAGTACGGTGCCGGAAGCACGCGCAGCGATCAAAGCCCTGTCCTTGGCCACGGCCGGAAGCCACGCGTAGGCTAGGATCATGAGAACGATGGCAGCGGTGAAAAAGTACACGCCGTTAAGGCTCGTCGCGTCGTAAACACCCTGGCTCTTGATGAAGAAAATCATCAACGCCAGTACGAGCACGTCATGCATTGACCATTTGCCGAGCCATTCGAGAGCCCTCAAACGCCAGCGCTGACGGAGAATCTCCTCATGTGGAAGCGTCGAAACGAGCAACAAGTACAAGAGCTTCACTACGGGAAAGATAATCGAGAAGACCAGCACCGTCAGCCCGAGGAAGAGCTGGCCATCAGCAAGCAGAACCTCGACAGTCGAAAGCAAGGAGTGCTGGGTCGACCAGAACATGTATTGGGTAAGTCGGATGACCGGCAATGTGATCCCGAGCGCAAGACATACGCTCGCACCGAGTATAGCCAAGCTTAGGAAAAAACGCCGGCCTCCAAGCCACATCCTCTGAGTTCGTCCTCCCCACAATCCTGAAAATGCGCGCAACTGTACGCGGCCGTCGAAACGACCACATCCATTAAAGCATGCTGAGGGATAAAATTAGGACGATTCAACGGTAACGACGTCCGGGGAGAGCAAATAGCGACAACTGCACTCCCCGAGGTCAAGATAACGAGCAGATATGAGGCGGATGACAGCCGATCAGGCCATCAATTTCGACTTGTCGTAGAGGATGCCTTTTTCGTCGAGCACCTGCATCAGTGAGCCGTCCTGGAACATCTCACGGACGATGTCACAACCGCCCTGGAACTCGCCTTTGATGTAGAGCTGCGGGATCGTCGGCCAATTGGAAAAGGCTTTGACGCCATCACGCACACTCATGTCGTCGAGAACGTTGATGTCTTGATAATCAACGCCCAGATAACCCAGGATCTGCGCAACTTGGCCCGAAAATCCGCACTGCGGAAACTGCTTCGTCCCCTTCATAAACAAGACCACGTCGTGATTCGCGATCTGCTTGCGGATCCAGTCATTGACGTCTTGGCTACTCATCTCCGCCCTTCCTTAAAAATCTGCACCGGCGTAATTCACCGATAGGATCTCGACAATCCGCCAGCATCGAACTTGGGTGTCGCTTCAGTTAAAGTCAATCTTGGGGCACCGCCGTGGTCAATGCCAGCGCGTGCAACACGCCACCCATTCGTCCCTGCAACGCGCTGTAAACCATCTGGTGCTGCTGGACGCGGTTTTTGCCCTTAAAAGCTGACGTTACGACGTGCGCAGCGAAGTGATCGCCATCGCCCGCCAGATCCCGAATTTCGATGACAGCGTCGGGAAACGCTTCCTTGATCAGATGCTCGATTTCATTGGCTGTCATCGGCATATCGTACCGCTTCTCCTCTAGCTGATTAGCATACGGGCGCAAAGCACCCCTTGGCCTCAAATTATAGAGATGTCGCTAGAGCAAAGCGAGCCACCGTCACTGCCAAGCCAAGTAAAAAGCCTTAAACACCAGCCATATAATTGGGAAGCCAGGAGTCATGTGCCACGCGAAGCTCACTGAGCGGCAATGACGCCTCACCCGCCAGCGTCAACGACGCCCCTCCGGTACGCCCAACGATCCGGGCTGGCAACTCCAGCAGACGCGCCCGGCCGAGAACTTCTTCAGCCGCCGCCGGAGCAACAGAAACCACATAGCGCCCCTGATCCTCACCGAACCAGACGCTATGACCCGGTAGCTTGCCTTCATAAACGAAAAGCTCTGCACCCATGTCACCCGCCAGAGCCATTTCCGCTACGGCAACCAACAAACCACCGTCCGAGCAGTCGTGCACGGTATCGCACACGCGCTCACGGATCAGCGCGCGCACAAGCCGCCCCGCCTTGAGCTCAGCAGCTAGATCGACCGGCGGCGGGGCGCCCTCGAGCTTTCCCGCAGCGTGCTGTTGGTAGAGCGATTGGCCAAGCCAACCCTTCTCTTCGCCGATCAGGACGAGAAGCTCACCTTCCCGCTTGAGACCGACGGAAGCCATTTTTTGGACATCAGGAATGAGCCCCACGCCGCCAATGGCCGGCGTCGGCGGAATCCCAACGCCATTTGTTTCATTATAAAGGGAGACGTTCCCGGACACGACCGGGTAGTCGAGCGTCCGACAAGCTTCCCCAATTCCCTTAATGGCACCGACGATCTGCCCCATAATTTCGGGTCGCTCCGGGTTGCCAAAATTAAGATTGTCAGTGACTGCGAGTGGATCCGCACCGACGGCTGTCAGGTTCCTCCACGTCTCTACGACCGCTTGTTTGCCACCCATCTCTGGGTCCGCAGCCACATATCGAGGCGTAACATCGCAACAGGCCGCAATCCCCTTTTGTGTCCCGTGCACACGCACCACCGCAGCGTCACCACCCGGGCGCTGAACAGTGTCGCCCATCACCATGTGATCGTACTGCTCCCAGACCCAGCGACGCGAGGCTAGCGCCGGGGTACCCATAAGCGTCTTGAGGCACGGCAAAATACCAGCGTCAGGCGGTGGCACCCATTGTGGAAGGATAACTTTTGCCGGCTCGTGCGGCACCCAAGGGCGCTCATAGAGCGGCGCCGAATTGGCGAGCGTCGCAACGGGGATATCGGCTTCTACTTTCCCCTTGTGTGTCACGATCATCCGGCCTGTGTCGGTCGTGCGCCCGATCACCGCAAAGTCCAGATCCCATTTGCGAAACACGGCTTCCGCTGCGGCTTCGGAGCCCGGGCGCAGAATCATCAGCATCCGCTCTTGGCTCTCCGACAGCATCATCTCGTAGGCCGTCATGCCGGTTTCGCGTTGCGGAACCTGGTCCAGATTGAGTTCGATCCCGACCCCGCCTTTGTCTGCCATCTCCGCGGTGGACGACGTCAGACCTGCAGCGCCCATATCCTGAATGGCGATGATGGCATCCGATGCCATCAGCTCGAGGCAAGCCTCGATGAGCAGCTTTTCTGTGAAGGGATCGCCAACCTGTACAGTTGGGCGCTTTTCGTCCGACTTGTCGTCAAACTCCGCCGAAGCCATCGTCGCGCCGTGAATGCCGTCACGGCCCGTTTTGGAACCGACGTATACGACAGGCAACCCAACGCCCTTGGCGGCCGAATAAAAGATCTTGTCGGTGCGTGCTAAGCCGACACACATGGCGTTGACGAGAATGTTGTTGTTGTAGCCCGCGTCGAAGTTCACCTCACCGCCGACAGTCGGCACGCCCACGCAATTGCCATATCCGCCGATGCCTGACACGACGCCTGAAACAAGGTGGCGCGTTTTGGGGTGGGAGGGATCGCCAAAGCGGAGCGCATTAAGATTGGCAACCGGGCGCGCACCCATCGTGAACACGTCGCGCATAATACCGCCGACCCCTGTCGCAGCACCCTGATAAGGCTCGATGTACGAAGGGTGATTGTGGCTTTCCATCTTGAAGACGGCCGCCCAGCCTTCGCCAAGATCGACAATGCCGGCATTTTCGCCGGGCCCCTGAATCACGCAGGCACCCGACGTCGGTAACGTCTTCAGCCAGAACCGCGAAGACTTATAGGAGCAGTGCTCTGACCACATCACGGAGAAAATGCCGAGCTCCGTTAGCGACGGTTGGCGCCCCATGATCTCGAGCAGCCGTGTGTACTCATCCGGCTTTAAACCGTGCTCGGCAATAAGCTCATCAGTCACTTCGAACGGAACCGTGCTTTCGGTGGCATCATTCATTGCTGTTTTCTTCTCGCGACGGGGGACGGCAAGCGCCGGTGTAGCCTGGCCCGCTTATAGACGCCAAACTCGCGACATCCCAGAGCCTCAACGACTAATGCGGCACAATATCCGGTGGAGACCTCACCCACTCGGGTAGTGCCTTTTCACCGAGCGGGTGAAGCGCTCTGCCGCGCGGCCGAACCGCGCTGCAGCATGCGTATTGCTGCAATGCACAAATTAGCATGCCTCACCAATGAGAAGAGCGCTAAGTGTTTCTCCACGCTGGCCACTAACGACTGGGCACAAAGTCTTGCAAGCCCGGCATCGACGCTAGCCGCATGAGCTGACGATGAGATGATCTTTGCGAGGAGAACTCTGATGACCCCGTTTAAAACCATACTGAGTACTGTTGCAGTCTGCGTCATTACCGCGACGACGGTCATGGCTGGCCAGGGTGTACGCCCAATTGAGCTGACGCCCGGTCACGGCCAGAGCTTCGACTTGGGAAACAAACGCGCCGTAAGCTATTTTCTGGATCGTGATGGTGTTTGCCACCTCACCCTTATGCTTACCGAGGCTTACACAGAAGACACCGTTCCTGGCGCAGCAACACGCATGATTGTCGCCGTCGCCCCGGGCCGTCCCGCCCGTGTCGATACATCTAACGGTAAATCGCTCGGCTTCGATTGCACCGCGAACGCCGCGAAGATGACGGTAACGCCGCTTGACCACGTCGCCGTCGCACCGCGCATCTAACCAGTTCCGCAGAACCCAGCCGAAAAACACGCAGGGGTTGGGATGCGGCCGAGAGAGGGCTTCAGCCCTCTCTTGCTTTATGTCTCAGAGATAAACGATCGAAACGCAGCAACGTGGCGTCAGCCGACCATTGCTTCAGCGATACTGACCACAGCGCTTTCAAAAATCCGACGTCCGTCGGTTCCGCCAAGCTGGGGCTCGAACAAGCGTTCAGGGTGCGGCATCAGCCCGAGAATTCGTCCCGTACTGTCTGTTATGCCGGCGATGTTACGTTGTGAGCCATTGGGATTCGCAGCCTCCGTAACCGCTCCATCAGCATCGCAATAGCGGAAGACCACGCGACCATCCTCCTCAAGACGGTCCAACGTATCTTCATCCGCGAAATAGTTCCCGTCATGGTGCGCGACCGGCATCCGCAGAACCTCACCCACACGGTTGCAACGGGTGAAGAACGTATCCTTCGTTTCACAGCGCAAAAAGGCGTCGCGGCAGATGAAACGCAGCGAGGCATTCCGCATCAGCGCACCCGGCAGCAGACCGGTCTCAAGCAGAATTTGAAACCCGTTACAAATGCCAAGCAATGGGGTTCCGGCCTTAGCTTTGGCCACGACATCGCGCATGATCGGCGAATGCGCAGCCATCGCACCGCAGCGCAGATAGTCGCCATAGGAAAATCCGCCAGGCAGAACAATCAGATCACAAGCAGGAACTTCTGATTCGCCGTGCCACACCATCCGCGCCGGAAAACCCGTGATCGCCTCAAGAGCGACCTTCACGTCGCGATCGCAGTTCGAACCGGGGAACACGATAACAGCGGAGCGGATCATTTGATTATGTCTCCCTAGGCCGCAAATCAGCGCCAGCGGCGAACTCTCGCCCTATAGGCGCAAGCACACAACGCCCCGCAATCACCTCAGCTGGCAATCTCGATGTCGTAGTTTTCGATCACCGTATTGGCGAGCAGGTCTTTGCACATCTTCTCGACGGTCTCGCGCGCGTTCGCCGCATCACCATCCGCCAGATCGACCTCGATATATTTTCCCTGACGCACTTCGTTGACGCCGGAAAATCCAAGGGACGACAATGCATGCTCAATCGCCTTGCCTTGCGGATCGAGAACGCCGTTTTTGAGTGTAATCTTGATGCGTGCTTTCATGACGTCTCTTTAGCCGCGAGCCGACAAAATGGGGCTGCGCCGAAATGAAGCGGCGAGGCGCCCAACGTATATTGAGCGCCTCGGGATCTCTCAACTGGTAGCGTGCTTCCGGAAGAGTGGAAACTGATTTTCCGACACGACGCACGCCAAAACGAACAGTTAGGGACTTTCCGCTTTTCAACGAAAAGCAAAAGACCCTAATGCGGCTTGCCCGTCGGGTTGGACGCAACGAGCACAGGCGTTGCGCCCACGGATGGCCGATTCTCATTGAGAACGCCCAGCCTCCGGGCAACTTCCTGATACGCCTCAAGCACACCGCCGAGGTCGCGACGGAAACGGTCCTTGTCGAGCTTGTCCGACGTCTGGATGTCCCACAGACGGCAGCAGTCCGGGCTGATCTCGTCAGCCAGAACTATGCGCATCTGATCATTCTCCCAAAGACGGCCGAATTCCACTTTGAAGTCTACGAGACGGATGCCGATTCCGAGGAACAGACCGACCAGGAAGTCGTTGATCCGCAGTGCGAGCTGCATGATCTCATCGATCTCCTGCGGCGCTGCCCATCCAAACGCCGTGATGTGTTCTTCCGAAACCATCGGGTCGTTCAGGGAATCAGCCTTGTAGTAGAATTCGATAATGGAACGTGGAAGTTGCGCGCCTTCCTCAAGTCCCAGCCGTGTCGCCAGCGAGCCGGCCGCAACGTTGCGGACAACGACTTCGAGCGGAATGATCTCGACTTCGCGGATCAATTGCTCGCGCATGTTGAGACGGCGGATAAAATGCGTCGGAACTCCGATCTCGCCCAGCCTCTGAAAGACCATTTCCGAGATACGATTGTTGAGGACGCCTTTGCCCTCGATTAAGGCATGCTTTTTGTTGTTGAAGGCCGTAGCGTCATCCTTGAAATGCTGGATGAGCGTTCCCGGTTCGGGTCCTTCGTACAGAACCTTCGCCTTACCTTCGTAGATACGACGGCGCCTGTTCATGCCTGGTCCTTTAAGTATGATGGAGCTCATGTCTCAGTGTGTTCTTTGTAATGGGACCGCAACGCTAGACCGGTCTGATGTCGGGATTTTGCTGCGTGCCACTCTATGTGGCGCTGCAACATCAGCGAGTCCAGATCGGTCTGGTCCAGGTGGCTGACACTAGCTGAATGCCCCCCCATAAACAATCTTTACAATAGGCGATTTGCGGAACGGTTATCGACAACAGGCAAGTCATTGATTTGCCAACACTCGAACGTTATTCAGGCCAAGTCCGCCGCCAAGGGGTGCGACATCGCGGTAGCGATTAAAGCGCGAGTAGTTTTCGTTAACAGCAATCACAGGTAGAAACAGCATGACCACATTCGATGAGCGTCAAAAGGGCTTTGAGAAAAAATTCGCGCATGATCAAGAACTTAAATTCAAAGCGGAAGCACGTCGCAATAATCTGATTGGCGCCTGGGCCGCCGAAAAGCTCGGCCTCACGGGAGACGCCGTTGCCGAATATCAGAAGGAAGTCCGGCGTGCGGACCTTGAGGAAAAGGGCGATGACGACGTGATCCGAAAGCTTCGCGCAGACTTCGAGGCGAAGGGAATTTCGGTCAGCGACGAAGAGATCCAGCAGCAGATGGTCGAAATGCTCGCGCAAGCGATCAATCAGATCGAAGGCAGCGCGAGCTAACGGATCGCTGTCCGAGAAGTTTGTGCCCGGCAGTCCTTGGAGAAGGCTGCAGGGATGATCGTCATTTCGTCCCTGCAGCGGGCTCCTGCAAATCCTTCAAGAACAGGCCGAACTGCAAAAGCCCCTCCGGCCAGGGGCCATGACCAGACGCAACATTGACGTGGCCTGCGTCGCCCGCTTCAAGCAACTTCGAACCCCACATCGCTGCAATCTCCTTCGCCCGTTCGAAGCAGCAATAGGGATCGGTGTGCGACGCAATGAGCGTCGAAGGAAATGGGAGCGGTTCGCGGGGCATCGTGCCGAAGTCCCGCACATCCTGTTCAAACGAATGCCCTTCGGTAACCGGCCAGTCCTTCGCGTTTTCAATATCAGCCGGTGCGACCAGATATGCTCCGGCCACCTTCGTCAGATCGAGACGCGGTGCAGCGTGGGCCACCGAAATCACACCCAAACTGTGAGCCACCAGCACAACGGGCTTTTCCGACGCTGCCACCGCGCCGGCGATCCGAGCCGACCACTGCTCGCTCTGCGGCTTCAACCAGTCCTCTTGCTCGACACGTCGTGCCGTCTTGAGGCTGCGTTCCCACCGAGATTGCCAATGATCGGGCCCTGAGCCAGACCAGCCCGGCACAATCAGAATTTCCACGTCTGAAGTGCGCATGAGAGGTTTGATCGCTCCAAAACGGCTTCGTATGACCTAATCATGTGATGGCAGGTCCGTCAGGCTTCTCCGAAGACCCGCGCAAAAATCGTGTCCACGTGCTTGAGATGATATGCATTGTCGAACATCGCATCGAGTTCTGCAGCCGACAAATGCGCGCTAACTTCGCTATCTCCCTTGAGTTCACTGAGGAAATCGCGCCCCTCTTCCCACGTTTTCATGGCATTGCGCTGCACCAGGCGATAGGCGTCTTCCCGGCTGACGCCTTTTTGCGTAAGCGCCAACAGAACGCGTTGGGAGTTATGCAAGCCCGAGAGCTTGTCGAGGTTACGCTGCATGGTGCCCGGATAAACCACAAGCTTCTCGATCACGCCCGCGAGACGGCCCAACGCAAAGTCCAGTGTAACTGTCGCATCTGGTCCGATCATCCGCTCGACAGATGAATGCGAAATATCGCGCTCGTGCCACAACGCCACGTTTTCCATCGCCGGCAGTGCATAGGCGCGAACCATACGTGCAAGCCCCGTGAGGTTTTCCGTCAACACAGGGTTACGCTTGTGAGGCATGGCTGAAGAACCCTTTTGCCCCGGCGAAAAGAACTCTTCGGCTTCGAGAACTTCGGTCCGTTGAAGATGGCGGACTTCAACGCTAAGCCGCTCGATCGACGAGGCAACAACCGCCAAGGTCGCGAAGTACATCGCATGTCGGTCGCGCGGAATGACCTGCGTCGACACCGGTTCCGGCTTAAGCCCGAGCTTTTCCGCCACGTAGATTTCGACTTGAGGATCGATATTCGCGAATGTGCCTACCGCACCGGACAGTGCGCAGGTCGCGACCTCATCGCGCGCAGCCAGCAAACGGTCGCGCGCACGCTCAAACTCAGCATGCGCGTAGGCAAGCTTCACGCCGAAGGTTGTGGGTTCCGCGTGGATACCGTGGCTGCGCCCGATCGTGATGGTGTTCTTGTGCTCGAAGGCGCGCGCCTTCAAAGCGGTCAGCAATCGATCGACATCCGCAATGAGAATGTCGGCAGCACGCACCAACTGGACGTTGAAGCAGGTGTCGAGAACGTCGGAGGACGTCATGCCCTGATGAACGAATCGGGCGTCTGGCCCGACGATTTCCGCCAGATGCGTCAGAAACGCGATCACGTCATGCTTCGTGACCGCTTCGATTTCATCGATCCGAGAGATGTCGAATGTCGCGTTGCGTCCCTTAGCCCAAATAGTCTCGGCCGCTTCTTTCGGTATCGTACCCATCTCGGCCATCGCAGAGGCAGCATGCGCCTCGATCTCGAACCAGATACGAAAACGGGACTCAGGGGCCCAGATGGCGGCCATCTCCGGCCGGGAGTAACGAGGGATCATTGGCGTCTTTCTACGGGTTCCAAATATCCACTGAGCCTGTAGCAGAGCAGCTACCCGGCTTCAATTGAGGACCCGGCCGCTTCCTCTATTTGTTTGCTGGTCTTGCACCAAATCTTTGACGATAGCTCTGGGGGCCCTGCCAACCGGCTTGCGCAGGTGCAGCAAAATAAACACCCCGCGCGACAGCACGCGCCAGCGCGTCGCCTGCAGCGCAGCCGAGGGTGGTCAAGCCGATGATGGGATCTTTCAGTTCGACTTCGCCTGTCGCCATCGCGAAAACCAGATCTCCATCAAGCGGAGAATGCACAGGGTGGATAGCGCGCGCGAGACCGCTTTGTGCCATTACGGCCAACCGGTGAGTTTGACGCTTATCGAGCCGTGCGTTCGTCGCGACCACCGCTATCGTAGTATTTTGCCCCGGCCCACCCTTGAGAAGGGGTGGCGCGCCTTTGTTTTGATAAGAAACCGGAGGCCCGCGCCCGCCAAACTCCTCATCCTGTTCGAACGGCCATGCCCAGAAATGAGGGCTATCACCCATCGTAACGCACCCAACGGCGTTGACGGCCACCAGCGCACCCACCACCACACCATCACCAACATCTGCCGAAGCGCTCCCTAATCCACCGCGCAAGTTCGCGGTCGTTGCACCGAAGCCGGCGCCAACGCTCCCGATCTCGGCAGCCTCCCCAGACGCTTCGTCGCAGGCAGTCCGCGCCAGACGCTCATAAGGGTTGCGTTCCCCCCAGCTTTTGTTTCCCCCGTTTAGAAGGTCGAACAAGATCGCCTGCGCCACGATCGGAACGCGCGCGCCGGCGACATTCAAGCCGATCCGGCGTTCGGCCAACCAAGCTTGAACCCCGGTAGCCGCCGCCAATCCGAAAGCCGAGCCACCCGCCAGAACGATCCCATGCACCTCATCGACCGTACCAGCCAATCCCAAGGCCTCAATCTCACGGGTGCCTGTCCCGCCCCCACGGACATCCACGGCGGCAATGCAAGGGCGCGTCGGAAGTACAACCGTCACGCCGGAACAAATTGACGCATCGTGCGCGGAGCCAACTTGGATTTGTCTAACATCACAGATGTGATTGCGGAGAGCGCTCATTGTTTCATTCGAGTTGTGATCCGAAAATTCGGACCTATGTGAATTGACGGGGCTTTCGCACGAGGGTGCCGCAAAACGAACATGCAGGAGCCTGACGCAATCATGGTTGCGCCACGCCTGCAACACTTTGAGAAAGGAACCTTTGATTTCTGTGAGTGGGCCAAGATCTGAGCACAATTTCGGGCCCTATCGCGTGGCCGCCGGGAAATACCTCGCAGGAGGACGAGCCAGAAGTGTTCAAATCGCAACGGGAGCTCAACACTTTTAAGGACAGCAACTGAAATTGCTGCCTTTAAACGTTATCTGTCTACTAGGCTGAACAAATGAATCGCTGGACGTAAAAACCAATAGAAGGCCAGAGTTTTAGTTGTTCAGGATTTCAGAACTAAGGGAGAATGGAATGCTAAATGAGGTTCAACAAGAAGTCGCCGACTTAAACGGTCGGATCGACGCGTTGGAAGATCCACGCGAAGGCTATGCGATGGTCAAAGAATGCATCCGCCGCCGCCGCGAAGCTGGTCAGACAATCCCTGACGATCTGCGCCGTCTCGAAGCAGCGCTATTGAGAGATTGTTTGGCTCAGTCGCAAGGGCGCTGACTTATGCCAAGAGCGTGGGAGCGACGTGTTTTACGAGAGAGGTCAGTCTAACGCACCAAGGTGGCTTACGTGCTCATTCTTAAGCCGGTATGCCACATGAAATAGAGATAGCAATTATACACATATCGGTTTTGCTAATTTAGAGCACGCCGATGAAGAATACGCAGAATTTGGTTTGGCCCACATAAGAGAGCCGAAACGCGACCTGCGCGTTCTCTGCTAGATATTTTCAAAAATAGCTGATGGCAGAAATCGAACACATTGGTTCGGAATGCGAATGACCGCTATTTGAAAACAACGATTTAAAGAAAGTGCGCGAAAAACAACGCGCCATTAGGTGGGATTTATCTCACGAATGCCCCAACCTATTATCTATTCCATCGGACAATCTACGAGCACATGTTTTATCTGGCCGGCCCAAATCGGCCGACTGTGGGCCGGCGCTTCATGCGCGTGTGCGCTATCGCCAGATAGAAGCACACTATAAATCCCGCGAAACCAATCACACGGCCAATCCATCTCGTATCAAATGCTGCGCAGCACAAAGTTTCTCAACAAAAAAGCGCCTCCGAAATTCGGAGGCGCTCGCGTCGATAGCTATCAGCAATACGAAGATCAGTTTTCGACGTACGAGATCCGATCCCCGTCCACCTTCTTCCAAGTGTACATCGTGTAATCCAACCGGTTTACGTCGCCTTTGTCGTTAAAAGCGATATCACCAATAACCGTATTGAACGTCTGTCCCGAGCGCATCTGATCTGCCACCTTCTTAGGCTCGGTGGACTTGGCAGCTTCCGCAGCCTGCTTGAAGATCTGAGCAACGGCGTAGGAATAAAGCGTGTAGGCCTCAGGCGTGATGCCTTTTTCCTCGAATTTCTTGAGAGCTCCAGCCGCTTCCTCGCGCTTGCGAGGATCGGGGGCAAACGTCATCAACGTCCCTTCGGCAGCCGGGCCGGCGATGGAAGCGAACTCATCCGTGGCGATGCCGTCACCCGACATCAGCGTGGCATTGAGCCCCTGGTCGCGCATCTGTCGTGCGATCAGTCCAGCCTCGGTGTGTACACCTCCGAAATACACGAGCTGCGCGCCAGCTTCCTTCATCTTGGCGATCAGAGCGGAGAAATCCTTCTCACCACTATTGATGCCCTCGTAGAGAACTTCTTGGATGCCGGCCTCGTTGAGCGCTTTCTTGGTTTCATCGGCTAAACCTTTGCCGTACGTCGTCTTGTCGTGAACGATAGCGACCTTCTGATCGGCCAAATTGTGGGCGATGTACTGCCCGGCGACTGTGCCCTGCTGATCGTCACGTCCGCACACCCGAAACACGTTCCACAAACCACGGTCCGTAAATGTCGGGTTGGTCGATGCCGGCGACACCATCAGCATGCCGTTCTCGTTGTAGACGTCCGAAGACGGAATGGAGACGCCAGAGTTGAAATGGCCGATGACGAATTTGACGCCTTCCCCGGCCATCTTGTTGGCGATGGAGACACCCTGCTTTGGATCGGCGTTATCATCTTCGATAGAAAGCTCGAGCTTTTTGCCAAGGATGCCGCCCGCTGCGTTGATATCCTCAACCCCCTGAACCGCGCCGTTCTTGAGCTGGGCACCAAAAGCCGCGTCTTTGCCGGTGAGCGGTCCGGCGACCGCGATCTTGATCGCTTCTTCCTTAGCAACCTCAGGAGTGTTGCTGTCACCGCACGCCGCCAGCGCAAGGCCTGTGGCAAGGGTCAAGCCAACGAGACAACCTAATCGCATTTACAAGATCTCCATGTGTTCAAACTGCTGGATGGCGGACAAAATCCGCAAACGAAGTGCTGCCCCAAAAGAAAAGTCTCATCATCCCTTGGCTGTGAATGGCTAATGTTGAGCCGAAATTTGCCCGCTTGTCACCAAGTGTCGGGTATCAGCATCCAATTTTAATCCGCACGCATCCCAATCCGGTCAACTCCGACGTTGCCAGCTTATCAAGCCGGTTCGCCTAAAGAGCCAGGGGTACTGGGACTGCATTTGCCTAGAGCGTGTCTGCCGGTATCCGAGCCACGCAATGGCAGCGAGGACCACAAAATCCACGCCGACATGCTGAAGAGAGAGAAAGACCTCATGAAAGAGCGCGTAGTGGATAAAGCGCACAGCCAACGTCATGAGACCCATATAGAAAACAAGCTGCCATAACGGCTTCCAGGTTAGGGCGACAGCGCGCCCCGTTGCCCAAGAGGCCGCCCCGCCGAGTATAACCGTGGCAAACAGGAATACGGCGAACGCGTGGGGTTCAGCCGGATAAAATGTGTCCATAAACCCTCCCTTTTCCCACGATCAGCGCTGCAACCGCAGACGCAAAGCCGCAATGGGCGTCAGTGCCGTCCACCTTCCAGATAAGCCTCGCGGACCTCGGGGCTGCGAAGCAATTCTGCCCCTGCGCCGCTCATTGTAATCACGCCGTTGACCATCACGTAGGCGCGATGCGCCAGCCGCAACGCATGATAAGCATTTTGCTCAACGAGGAAGATCGTGACGCCATCGCGTTGATTGATTTCAGCGATGACCTCAAAGATCTGCTTCACAATTAATGGCGCTAGCCCGAGAGAGGGCTCATCCAACAACAAGAGTTTCGGTCGGCTCATCAGGGCACGCGCGATCGCAAGCATCTGCTGCTCACCGCCAGAAAGCGTGCCGCCGCGCTGATGCAACCTTTCCCTGAGGCGCGGGAACAAGCTCGTCACATAGTTGAGGTCATCGTCAAAATGACGAGGATCCGCGAGCCCTGCGCCCATCTGGAGGTTTTCGAGCACAGTCATGCGCGGAAAGATACGCCGCCCCTCCGGAGACTGCGCGATCTTAAGGCGCGCAATGTCATGCGTCGGCATGCGCGTGATATCGCGCCCCTCAAAATGAATGCTGCCGGTTCGCGCCGCAGGGTCTCCGCAAATCGTCATCATCAGCGTCGATTTGCCAGCCCCGTTGGCGCCGATCATTGTGACGATTTCGCCAGCATAGACATCCAGATCTACGCCACGGAGCGCCATAATGCTCCCGTAGTAGGTGCGAATGCCTCGCACGCATAGCATTGGGGCATCCCCGGCATTTTCCCATGATGGATCGTAAGGAAGCGTCATTGTTCGAACTCCGCTTCCACCGCGAGAACTTCCTCATCCTCGACACCCAAGTACGCCGCGATGACTTTCGGATCATCGCGGATCTCCGCAGGTGTGCCATCTGAGATTTTGATCCCGTATTCGAGCACGATGACGTGGTCGGAAATCTCCATAACCACGCTCATATCATGTTCGATCAAGAGCACAGATGTACCGGTCTCAGCCCGAATCTCGAGAATCAAAGCCTTTAGGTCAGCGCTTTCTTTCGGATTAAGACCCGCTGCAGGTTCATCGAGACAGAGCAATGCCGGTTCGGTGCACATCGCTCGGATAATCTCGAGACGTCGCTGATCCCCGTAGGGAAGATCGCCCGCTGGGTCGTCCGCGCGATGCAGTAGCCCGATTTTGTCGAGCCAATAAGCCGCTCGATCAACCGCAGTCCGCTCGGCATCCCGGAATGACTTCGCTCCCACAAGCCCCAAAAGGGAATAACCAGACGCGCGGTTAAGTGCGTTGTGTTGCGCGACAATAAGATTCTCGAGAACTGTCATGCCTTGGAACAGCCGGATATTCTGGAATGTTCGCGCAACTCTCGCTTTTGCGTTGATCTCTGAATCGCCCATCCGCTCGAGCAGATAGACTTCTCGGTCAGGGGAGCGAAGATATCGCCGGGGGCTATCCGTAACGGCGGCTAAAGCGGCATCCACATCACCACCGCCGCCGACAAGCGCGATACGTCCGCCTGTCGGTTTATAAAAGCCGGTAAGACAGTTGAATACTGTCGTCTTGCCTGCGCCATTGGGCCCGATCAGCGCTGTGATCTGACCACGGCCGACGGTGAACGATAGATCCTTGACGGCGACCAAGCCACCAAAGCGCATCGTCAAATTCTCAACCAGCAATAAGGGCTCATAAGCACCGCCCACCATTACCCGTGCCCCTCCTTCACCAGGGCCCCGGAAATGGCCTTCTTCTCTCGAAGGAAAATTGACGGCTCCCGCTTTGAAATAAGGCCGCGCGGCCGCCAGACCATCATGCCGACCATCGCAAGCCCGAAGACAAGCATCCGATACTGAGCAGGGTCGAAGGCGGGGCCAAACAAAGCCTTGAGGAAGCCGAGCTCTCGCAGGATTTCTGTGCCGCCGATCATGGCAATGGCCGCGATCGCCACGCCGATCTGGCTACCCATCCCACCCAATACAACGATAGACAGAATTACCGCGCTTTCCATGAACTCAAACGACTTCGGACTGATGAAGCCCAGCCGCGCGGCAAAAAAAGCGCCGGCAAAGCCGCCGAACATTGCGCCGATCGAAAATGCCGTAAGCTTCGTCAGAACCGTATCGATACCGAGAGACCTACATGCAATCTCGTCTTCCCGCAGCGCCTCCCAAGCACGCCCGATCGGCAACTTCCGCAGACGCACCGTGATCCAGTTCGTCAGCAGAGCCATGGCGAGGATCAAATAGAAAAGAAAGAAGAGCCTGTGCAAGGGAGTGAAGGTCAGCCCGAACGTCGCCGCGAACCCTTCATCAGAGGCATTGAAGGGAATGCCGAAGAAAGTCGGCCGAGGAATACCGGAAATGCCTGCTGCACCGCCCGTCACGTCCACCCAGTTGATCAACACCAGCCGGATGATTTCGCCGAAGGCGAGCGTGACAATCGCCAAATAGTCACCGCGCAGCCGCAGCACCGGAAATCCGAGCAAGATCCCCCAGAACGCAGCAAAGATGCCTGCAAGCGGCAAGCACAGCCAAAATGAAAAACCGAAGGTGGTAGACAGCAGCGCTGTCGAGTAAGCGCCGACGGCATAAAAAGCTACATATCCGAGATCCAGCAGACCGGCGAGGCCAACAACGATGTTGAGCCCCCAACCCAGCATCACGTAGATCAAAATCTGGATACCGAAGTTATCGATCCACTTGAGCGCGCCACCCGGTCCTGCCAATGCGACAGCAAGAAACGGATAGGAAAGCAGCCAGATAAGCCCTATCCAGCGAATATGATTGACACTGAGGCCTGTGCGGCTCCCCAAGCTCGACATCGCGCCGATGGCGGCGCTGCCGCCACGCGAAATGTAACCGCCAAACAGGTTCCATGCGAGCCGCGCAAAAAACGCGATGCCGCACGCCCAGGCCACCAAGCCCCAACGTGGCTCAAGAATGAGCCCGGCTGTAAGATGCTGATAAGCGTTGAAAGCAACGAGCGGAAATGAAAGCCCAAACGTAAGCAGAGCCAGAAAGCCGGCGTCTTTCACAGCGCCCAAAAAGCCGGGCGAGGCCTGGAGGTCGGCGGGCTCGCGCCGCTTGCCGGTCCCCACCATTGGTTCAGACCTTCTCTACGTCGGGCTTACCGAGAATACCCGAAGGCATGAAGATCAAGGTGATTGCGAGAATGGAAAACGCTGCGACGTCTTTGTAATCGATCGAGAAATACGCTGACCAAAGAACCTCGATCAAACCGATCAACAAGCCCCCGATCACCGCTCCGGGAAGCGAACCGATACCGCCGAGGACCGCTGCGGTAAAGGCCTTCACGCCTGGCACGAAGCCATCAGCAAAACTAACGACCCCATATTGAACAAGATACAGTACGCCGGCCACAGCAGCGAGCGCAGCGCCCATGACAAATGTCAGCGAAATAGTGCGATCGACATTGATGCCGAGCAAGGCCGCCATCTTGCGATCCTGCTCACACGCCCGCTGAGCGCGTCCCAAAGACGTCTTCTGAACAATGAACCAAAATGCAGTGAGCAATACGACCGTCGTCCCCATGATGAGGAGCTGTTTGTAGGCCACGGTTACGTTCCCGTCGATCATAGGCAACGTAAAGCTTCCATCAATGATGGGAGGTATGGACTTGTTGCGAGGCCCTTGCACGAGCTGCACAAAATTGACCAGGAAAATTGACATGCCAATCGCTGAGATCAGCGGCGCCAGTCGAAACGAACCTCGCAATGGGCGATAGGCAACTCGTTCGATGGTCCAGCTCCATAGAGCCGTGAGAGCCATCGCCGCCACGAGCACGATAATGAGCGCCAGCGCGATCGCGAGCCCGCCAAAAAGCGATGTGATCAGCAGGAATAGAATGAGGCCGATGAAGACAGAGACCATGAACACATCGCCATGGGCGAAGTTGATCATGCCGATGATGCCATAGACCATCGTGTATCCGATGGCGATAAGCCCGTAGACCGACCCGAGAGTAAGACCGTTGAGCAGCTGTTGAACGAAATAATCCATAAGGTCTCATCGGTTGAATTGAGCAAAAATATGCGGTCGCCGCCGACCTTAATTTTCATAGTGTCTAGGCAATAGAGAGGAAAGCTGCAATTTTGAGCAAAGGTGCGATTATGGACAGGCGTGTTGCATCCTAGTGAGGCGAAAGCCCATAGAACAATGCACCTCAACGCGGCAAACACCGTGCAGCAGTCGGACTTCATAGACTGTTGGTAACAATCTTAGAGCAAGTTGTGCGAGCCGTCGCAGTAGGGTTCGTCATCCGTCGTTTTGCATCCACACAAATTGTAAGTACCGGACTCAGCGGGAACAAAGCGTAACGGTTGAATATCGGTCGCGCTATGTGCGCCATCGCAGAAGGGCTGTTTTTGAGAGCGGCCGCAACGGCAATAAAAGTAGGCCTTACCCCCGACAAGCTCGACCTGATAGGGGCCCTTCTGGGCAACTACGCTTTCATCCGACACGTCACATCCTCCCCGACGTCAGGCCATTGGCCCGCCTGTGTTCAAAATCTAGCCTTCGCCATTAGCGGCTCTACTCATTGAGCACAAGGCCGCGCACCGACACGGGCATCCTATTCTAACGATTGCCAAGTGCCACCCACGTCACAAAAAAGGCCTGTCCAGTTTGGACAGGCCTTGTGATCTCGATCCCGATCTGACTATAGCCGTCAGCCGACCGTGACCGAAACCGTCGTCGACAACGTCTCGCCGGCGTCGTCCACCCAGGTGAGTTCGAGCGCCCCAGGCTTGGTCACCTTCATGTGGAAGGCGATGTACGGGTTTGCCGAGATTCCCGGGTAGAGATCACCGCTGAATACCGGCTCTCCTTCAAAGGTCGCTTTGAACGAGTGGATGATATTGCGCGGAATGACTTGGCCATTCTTATCCTTGCGCAGCCCGGTTTCCATCACGTGGCTGACCAGCGTCTTGACCTCGATGACGTCACCGACCTTCGGGTTCGCAGGAGAGATTTTCGCGCGGGGTTTATTGTTAGACATTGCTCTGTTCTCCTCCCGGCTAACCGCCGCATCCGCCGATCGTCACCTTGACCATCTGCTTGCCGACCAGAAACTTGCCATTGCTCAGCTCAGCAACGGCCACAATCTCCTGGGTCTTTGCGAGACGCATACGGCCTGAGACGTCCGCGGTACCGGACAGTGGCGTGAAATGAAATGTTGCGATCATTGGCTGAGGATTTCCGGTCGAAAGCAAATGAACTGCTTTGACGTAATCATCCTTAGACATTGCGCTCTCAACCGCGATCGAAAATGGGACGGTATTCCCATTCTCAGCAATTTCAGGCAATTTGATTTCTACGCCGCTATCACCGGTTTCGGCATCGCCAACAATACTTTTAAAAGTGGCATCGAAATCCTGCGGTTTTTCGGCGGAGGCTGGAATTGAGCGGAACAATGCAAAAATGGCAGCCGCAGCACCTGCGCCCACCACAAACTGACGCCGGTCGAGCGTCTCCAAGTGCAATTGCATGACCATGTATCCGGGCCTCCTTCCCGCAAACACTATGTATCAACGTCGTCTGAGCATCCCCGATATCAGCGGCTATAAACCAAGCCACTCATTCAAAGCACGTTCGGCGCCATAATCCCCCGCTCACGACGTATTTAATAGAGGATGTAGGGGTTTCCAGTAATCTGCTTCTATATAGGCAAACACATTACTTAAGCCCAGGCCGCTTTCACATATAGCGAACAAGGCGAACAGAACTATGTCAAAAAGTCTTACGCTGCAAATTGCCAAGAGAGTGAAACGCGCGCGCGCACCCTCGTTTCTCGCGCTTTGGGCGATCGCCTTCCTCCTCGCAATTGATCCCGTAGCAACGTTCGCCGCGCCTCAGGCTGGCAAGCTGGGTCTGGTGATGATCGAAAAGGACGACTGCAGCTATTGCAAGCTCTGGGACAAAGAGGTCGGGCGCTACTACCCCTCGACACCCGCGGGCCGGTATGCGCCCTTGGTCAAGCTTGATATAGACTCATCAACCGCGCAGCGCTTCCAACGCGTCGTCTACACGCCAACCTTCATTTTGGTGCGTAGCGACGGCAAAGAGGTTGGCCGGATTATCGGTTATCCAGGCAATGAATACTTCTGGTCTGCGTTGGAAAAATTGCTTGGCCAAGCTGGCATCCGCAGTGACGACAAAGAACTCCCGGCTGCCGTAAGCCCAATCGTAGACAAAACACCTCTCGGTGTTTCCAGAGCTCAGACGCCGGCCATCTTGCCCGCGCAATAGTGGCGATAGAGGACTTCTACGATTTCGCGCACCGCAATGTCCGCGATTGAATAATACGCAAACTGTCCACGCCGCTCGACGGCCACAAGGCCATGCAGACGCAACCGCGTCAAATGTTGAGACGTCAAGCTTTGCTGCGCGCCGATCGCCTCGGAGATCTCGCTGACAGTCTTTTCTCCATCCATAAGCAGGCACAAAATCATCAAACGATGCGGGCTACCGATGGATTTGAGCAGCTTGGTCGCCTCTAAAGCCGCCGCGCGCATCGCATCGAGAAAGTCACCATCCGGGGCTTCCATGGCTTCTGGTTCAACCGAACCATCACTTTCCAATACCACGTCGTTCTTCTCCCGTGCCACCTGCAACTAATATTGGGGGCTCACGTTCGCCGGTCACGGCGGCCTTTGGCGCCACTCGAACGCCATGTGAATATGTGGCTATACTTGCTCCCGTGGCAAATGCACCGTCCAGCGCGATAACGTGCACAAACGGACGGTCGCCTCCATGCCAGCATGAGTATTGGAATTGGACCGATCTAAAGGTCGAATTTCACAGCGAAAAATATCTTTCCAGGCTGTCAAGCCGAGGTTAACGCGCCGCACTATATTATGGCCAAGAAATTCGGCCCACTGATATGCGCTTAGCTTGAAAAACAAGGCACCTTCGGCTGGCACACATAATTCCGCATGGTGGAGAACCAACTGATGTTGTTTGTTGTCGTCCTCGTAGCAGTGCTGTGGGTCCTTGCGATCCGACGCGCCCCTCTGACGGTCTGGGCGGGTGCAATTGCTATTGCAACTTTTCTGGCGCAATCCGACCTGATTGACGGTGTTGCCCGCGCACCGGAGTTTGGAGCCACCCAGCTGCTCGCCTGGATTCCAGCCATCGTGCTGGCCCTGCTGACGTTGCCCGCTGTGCGCCGTGCCGTGTTGATCAAACCGGCTTATGGCCTCCTCAAAGGCACACTCCCCAAAGTCTCGGACACAGAAACGCAGGCGCTTGAAGCCGGCACCGTCGGCTTCGACGCTGAATTGTTCTCCGGCCGTCCGGATTGGGACAAACTACGTGGCCTTCCTCCAATCGTGCTGACAAACGAGGAGCAGGCCTTTCTTGACGGGCCAACTGAAGAACTCTGTGGGATGATCGATGATTGGCGGATACGCTTCACCGAGCGCGAAATTCCCCAGGAAATCTGGGATTTCGTAGCCCAACACGGCTTCCTCGGGATGCTGATCTCCAAGGAGCATGGCGGGCTTGGCTTCTCCGCCCAGGCCCAGTCGCTTATTCTCGGAAAAATCGCATCACGCTCGCCGGATGTCTCCACAATCGTCATGGTCCCCAACTCCCTGGGCCCAGGCGAACTCATCGAAAAATACGGGACCACCGAACAGAAACATCACTATCTTCCGCGCCTCGCAAAGGGTGAGGAGATCCCTTGCTTCGCGCTGACGGGCCCAACGTCGGGCTCCGATGCGGCCGCGATGCGTGACATCGGCCACGTCTGCCGCGGCCTCTACAAAGGCCAGGAAGTCCTGGGCATCCGGCTCAACTGGGACAAGCGCTACATTACGCTCGGCCCCAAGGCGACGCTGCTGGGCCTGGCATTCCGGCTATTCGACGAAGACAACTTGCTCGGTAAAGGCACTGATGTCGGCATAACCCTAGCGTTGATCCCTACCTCACACTCAGGTGTAGAGATCGGCCGTCGACATCTGCCTTGCGGTCAGGCTTTCCCCAACGGTCCGACCTGGGGCAAGGACGTGTTCATTCCCATGACCTGGGTAATCGGCGGGCAAGCGCAAGCCGGCAATGGCTGGCGCATGTTGATGGAATGCCTTGCCGCGGGCCGCGCTATTTCACTTCCGTCCTCCGCAACGGCCGGAACAAAAGCGATGTTGCGTCTCACGAGCGCCTACGCACGCATTCGCAAACAGTTTGGCATTCCCATAGCCCGTATGGACGGCATCGGTGAACCGCTCGCGCGATTGGTCGAGTCCGCCTATGTCAACGAAGCCGGACGTGCCGTAACGGCAGCCATGGTTTCCCGCGGCGAACGACCGTCGGTGATCTCTGCGCTGATGAAATACCAGACCACCGAACGCATGCGTCGCGCCGTCAATGATGCGATGGACATCCACGGTGGTCGTGCGATCTGCGATGGGCCACACAATTATCTGCTCTCACCCTATCAGATGGTCCCCGTGGGGATTACCGTTGAGGGGGCTAATATCCTTACGCGCACATTGATCACGTTCGCGCAAGGCGCTTTGCGCTCGCACCCGCATCTCTACGATGAAGTCAAGGCGATCCAGAATCCGGATCGTGCTGCGGGGCTCAACGCCTTCGACAAAGCCTTCTGCGGACACATCTCGTTCACGATCTCAAACATCGCTGGCGCTTTGTTCCACAACCTCACTTTCGGCGCGTTCGCTGGAACGCCGGACAACGTCGGCATGCGCGAACGCTGGTATCGCCAAGTCTCCCGCCAGAGCCGAAACTTCGCCCTGTTGGCCGACATGATGGTCATATCTCTCGGCGGCGGGTTGAAAACGCAGCAAAAACTAACCGGCCGCATGGCCGATGCGCTCTCTGAACTTTATTTGGTTTCATGCGTACTGAAACGCTTCGAGGATGATGGCCGCCCGCCGAGCGACAAACCTCTCGTTGAGCTGGCCGCCCGCAACGGGTTGTTCCGTTGCCAGGAAGCCTTGATCGGCGTGATCGACAACTTCCCCATGATGCCGATGCGGTTCATTCTGAGCGTTCTGGTCTTCCCGTTCGGCCGTCCCTACCGCCCGGCATCGGACCGTCTCGCGAAAAGCATCCTGCCGCTCGCTCTTGAGCCGGGTGAAGCGCGCGATCGCCTGACGCGCCACATCTACGTCAGCGATGATGCCGATGATGCAGGCGGATTGCTCGAGGTTACCCTCACAAAGGTCATCGCGGCCGAACCTGCAGAAAAGAAGCTGGAACGTGCTATCCGCGCCGGAACGGTCCGTCGCTATCACGGACTGGATTGGTACGCCGAAGCCGTCAGCAAAGGCGTTCTGACCCAAGCAGAAGCCGATCAACTCCGCGATGCGGATCAACACGTCGCTCGCGCGATTGCGGTTGACCACTTTGACCCTGCCGAACTCAAACCCAACTATGAAGTAGCTGACCGCAGTGAATCGCGGCTGGCGTCCAGAGCGGCCGAGTAAGCGTGGCCAAGGAGAACGACAGCAAATGACGACCGAAACAACTGCGGCGGATCTGACTGGACTTAAGGACTGGCGCTTCGAAGTGGACTTCGAAGGAATCGCCTGGGCCATCTTCGACCGCGAGAATGAATCGGCTAACGCGCTAGGGCGCCGCCCCCTCGAAGAACTTGGCGAAATCATCGATCGCGTCCAATCCGGTGCGCGCGAAGGCACGATCCGCGGTCTTGTGATCATGTCCGGCAAGCAGAAGAGCTTCATTGTCGGAGCCGACATTCGCGAATTCGCCGACCTCAAAACCGAACAGCAGGTGATCGAGGCGCTAAAGCCGGTCAATACGTTGCTCGATCGTATTGAGGCAATGTCCGTTCCGGTCGTCGCGGCCATCCACGGTGTGTGTGTGGGCGGTGGGTTGGAGCTGGTCCTCGCGTGCCACTACCGCATCGCCACGCGCGACGATGCGACCCGTGTAGGCTTCCCCGAGGTCAAGCTCGGGATCTTCCCGGGCTTCAACGGAACCGCACGCTCGATCCGACAAGCCGGCGCGCTCAATGCCATGCAGGCGATGCTGAAGGGCTCGATGATCCGCGCCAGCGCAGCGCGCGCTCAAGGCTTCATCGATCAACTCGTCGAAAGTCGCGGAGCTCTGCGTTGGGCAGCCCGCAAAGCCGTTCTTCAGAACCGCAAGTCGAAGGCCAAAGGAGGCTTCGCCGGCTTGTTGGCCAAATGGCCAGCCCGCGGATACCTAGCTGGCAAAATGCGTTCCGAAACAGCCAAGAAGGTTCGGGAAGACCACTACCCTGCTCCCTTCCGATTGATTGATCTGTTTGAGCGCTACGGCGGCAGCTACGCTGATATGAAGCGTGAAGAAAGCCCCGCGTTCGCTCCTTTGATGGTGTCGGACACGTCGCGCAATTTGCGCCGTGTCTTCTTCCTTTCCGAAGCATTGAAAGCGCAGGCTCCCAAGCAATCTTCCTGGAGGCCGATGCGCGTCCACGTTATCGGTGCCGGCACTATGGGCGCTGATATCGCCGGATGGTGCGTGGCATGCGGCATGGAGGTTACGCTGCAGGATCTGTCGGTAAGTCAGATCGAAAAGGGCATCGCTGCACAGAGCAAGCTGTTCAAGCGAAAATTCCGGACCAAAGCGCAGCAAGACGCTGCAAAGGCTCGTTTGATCGCAGATCCCGACGGGCGCGGTGTACCTCGCGCCGATGTCATCATCGAAGCCATCATCGAAAAGCTCGAAATCAAACAAGCGCTGTTCAAGGAACTCGAAGACAAGGTCAAGCCTGACGCCCTGCTTGCTTCCAATACGTCGTCCCTCAAAATCGAGGATATTGCCGCGACGATGGCCGACCCTGGCCGTCTCGTCGGTATCCACTTCTTCAACCCGGCCGCGCAGATGCCTCTGGTCGAAGTCGTTCGCGGTGAAATGAGCCGCCAGGGCGAAGTCGACAAGGGTGCGATCTTCGTTGCTGCGATCGACAAGTTCCCGCTCGTTGTGAAGTCAGTCCCAGGCTTCCTCGTCAACCGTGTTCTCGCACCCTACATGATGGCTGCTATGGCTCGCGTCGATGCGGGTGAGGATAAGGAAAAAATCGACGAAGCCGCGCGCGCTTTCGGAATGCCTATGGGCCCCATCGAATTGGCCGACACAGTCGGGCTCGATGTCTGCGCGAGCGTTGGCCAAATTCTGGGCCTTGGCGACGAAGTCTCTGGCGCCGCCAAACTCGTCAAATCCGGCAAACTCGGCAAGAAGACCGGACGGGGCTACTACGTCTGGAAAGACGGCAAACCCGAAAAGTCCAACGACAAACGTTGGGACAAGGCCGATATCAAGAAGCTCGGCCGTGAACTCGTTGAACCGTTGATCGCGGAAGCGGAACGAGCGCGCGATGACCACATCGTCGCCAATGCCGACCTTGTCGATGCCGGTGTGATCTTCGGAACTGGTTTCGCTCCGTTCCGAGGCGGCCCGCTACATTTCAGGGCAAGCGAACAGGCGGAAGCCGCCGCACGCGACGCTGCCGAGTGACCATAGTTATGATCCTTTTGGAGGCCCCACCCCAATGAGCAAAACGCTACGCCGAGTCGCCATCATCGGCGGCGTCAGAATTCCGTTCTGTCGTTCGGGGACGCTGTACGCTGATCTGTCCAACCTCGACATGATGACAGCAGCTCTTTCCGGCCTCGTCGATCGATTCAATCTGAAAGGGGCCCATGTCGACGAAGTCGTCGGCGGGGCCGTTGTCACGCATGCCAAGGATTGGAACCTGGCCCGTGAAGCGGTGCTGAGCACGACCCTCGCGCCATCCACACCGGGCATCACCATGATGCAGGCATGCGGCACAAGCCTGCAGGCGGCAATGGGGATAGCCGCCAAGATTGCGGCAGGTCAGATCGAGAGCGGCATTGCTGTGGGATCAGATACAACCTCAGATCCGCCTATCGTCTTCAGCAAGAAGTTTGCGCGCCGTATGACCGAGATGGCCAGCAAGAAGACGGTCATGGAGCGCTTTAAGGTGTTTAGCGGCTTTCGGCCTGGTGAACTCGTACCGCAGCCGCCGCAAACCAGCGAGCCACGGACGGGCCTTTCAATGGGTCAGCACTGCGAACTTATGGCCAAGAAGTGGGAGATCCCTCGGGTCGAGCAGGATGAGCTGGCCTACGAAAGCCACAAGCACGCAGCCGAAGCCTATGTGTCTGGTTATATGGACGATTTGGTCGTCCCCTGCGCCGGCGTTTTTCGCGACAACAACATTCGAGAAGATATCAGCCTCGATAAGCTCGCGACTCTGAAAACCGCTTTCGACAAATCCGACACCGCAACGTTGACAGCAGCCAACTCCACCCCCCTGACCGATGGAGCAGCAGCTGTGCTCCTCGCATCGGAAGAATGGGCGGCTGAACACGGCTTGCCAATCCAAGCTTATCTCGTCGACGCGCAACACATCGGTAATGACTTCGTATCCGGCGACGGTCTTCTCATGGCGCCAACGATCGCGGTGTCCAAGCTGCTTGATCGTAACGGCCTCACGCTTCAGGACTTCGACTTCTACGAGATCCATGAAGCCTTCGCGGCCCAGGTTCTCGCCACACTCAAAGCCTGGGAAGATCCGGAATATTGTAAAAACGTACTTGGCAAAGATGCGCCTCTAGGGTCCATCGATCGCACCAAGCTCAACGTCAAAGGCTCATCCATCGCCGTGGGGCACCCCTTTGCCGCGACCGGGGCACGTATCATGGCCAACCTCGCCAAGCTGCTCGATCAGAATGGCGGCCGCGGATTGATCTCGGTTTGCACAGCCGGAGGTATGGGCGTGGCGGCGATTCTGGAAAGCCCCAAAGCGAAGGCGATGGACGTAGCAGCCTGATAACGTTTCAACACTCCCGTTTCGCATGCCACGCTGCAATGCGAGACGGGACCGTCATAATGCGCTAAGCCCTCTGCTCGAAGACATCTACGAGCACAACGACGGAAGAGGGCACCATGGCGGGCAGCGAGGACAAACACGCCAAGCAGATCGCCGCGGCGACCAATCTCGTAAAGCGCTTGGCGAACCGCCTCAACATGGATGCCAGTGTGCGACTGTGGGATGGTTCACGCCATCCCCTCGGCCAGAAGGTTACGAGCGATTTCGAAATTAAAATCGCCTCGCCAGGCGTGATCACCTCGATCCTGCGCCGGCCGACGCTGGACACCATCATCCGCCAATACGTCAATAAGGGCATCGACTATTCGGGCGGTTCGCTCATCGACTTTGGGGCGAACCTCAACAAAGGCAATCGCTCAGCCAAACTAACGGCCATGGATATCGCCAAGGTTATCGCCCAGTTGCGTCCATTTCTCTTCGCCTCTAGCGAGCCGCCGCCCGAGGAAGGCGCCTTCGGCGGCAACATCACCGGAGCAAACCGCGCTGCTGGCGAAAACAAGGAATTTATCGAATTCCATTACGACCTGACGAATGCCTTCTACGAGCTCTTCCTCGATCCGGAGATGGTCTATTCCTGCGCGTACTTCACGGATTGGACAAACGACCTCACCACCGCGCAGCATGACAAGCTGGACATGATCTGCCGCAAGCTGCGTCTAAAGCCCGGCGACAGGTTCCTGGATATCGGCTGCGGCTGGGGCGCGCTCGTAGCGCACGCAGCAAAAAACTACGGCGTTACCGCCCACGGCATTACGCTTTCCGTCGAGCAGTTAAGCCACGCGGAAGAAAAGGTACGCGCCCTCGGGCTTCAGGACCGGGTGACGTTGGAGTTCATCGACTACATCGATCTGACTGGCACGTACGATAAGATCGCATCGGTCGGCATGTATGAGCATATCGGTCTCGATAACATTCCGACTTACATGCGCAAGATTCGTTCACTGCTAAGCGAAGACGGATTGTTCCTGAACCACGCCATCTCCCGACGCGCAAAGAAACGCCGCAACCTTTGGCCGGATCGCTTGCGTCCCGAACAGCGCGCCCTTGCAAAGTACATCTTTCCTGGTGGAGCCCTCGACGACATCGGCAACACTGTTCAGCAGATGGAGCGCGCCGGCTTCGAAGTTCAAGATGTCGAAGCCTGGCGCTTGCACTACGCGCGCACCTGCACCCTATGGCATGATCGGCTCATCGCCCAAAAAGACGCGGCGATCGCCATCGTCGGCGAAGCGAAATATCGTATTTATGTCGCGTACTTAGCAGGTTGCGCCATCAGCTTTAACAGGGGAACGGCGCGATTATACCAGACGCTTGCTTCGAAGTCGGCGAAGCGTCCACCGGCACTGCCGCCCACCCGAGCCGACCTTTACCCTTTACCGGTGATAGGCATAAAGAACGCCCCTGTTCGAACTACTCAGTTCGCTGCGCGGCGCTGACGTTCTTCCTCCTTGAGCTCCTTTTTGGAAAGTTTACCGATGAGCGTCTTCGGCAATTCCTCGCGGAACTCGATAACGGAGGGCATCTCAATCTTTGAGAGCTTGGGCTCAAGGAACGTCATAAGATCTTCTTCGGTAACCTCGGCGGCATCCCTGAGTTTGACGAAGGCCTTAGGCGCTTCACCCCGATAGGAGTCTTCGATGCCGATAACGGTGACTTCGACAACATCGGGATGCGCATAAATCGCATCCTCCACGCGGCGCGGGTAAACGTTGAAACCCGAGCAGATGATGAGGTCTTTCATCCGGTCCACGATGGAAAAGCGGCCATCCTCATCCATTCGCGCAACATCGCCGGTCCTCAGAAAGCCGTCCTTGGTGAAGACCTTTTCCGTCTCTTCGGGGTTCTTCCAATAGCCCATCATGACTTGGGGGCCCTTGACGCACAGCTCGCCCTTCTCGCCTGTCGCAACCTCCCGCTCGGGATCATCGACATCACGTAGCGAAATAATGGTCGCTGGAACCGGTAACCCAATCGAATTGCTCCGAGCCGTCCCATCGATGGGATTGCACGTCACAACAGGAGAGGTTTCCGACAAGCCGTAGCCCTCAACGAGAGGACAACCGCACAGCTCTTCAAATCGCGTGCGCACCTCCAAGGGCAACGCCGCCCCCCCCGAGATGCAATATTTCAGCGAACTGAGATCGTAAGAGCTCAATTTCGGATGGTTAATAATAGCATTGAAGAGCGTCGGCACTCCCGGCATGACCGTCGGTTTGCTCGAGTGAATTAACGCTAGCGTATCGTTCAGACGAAAACGGGCCATAATGATCATGGACGCCGCCATCTTCACCGCCACGTTCATCACCGCCGTCATGGCGAACACGTGGAAAAACGGCAAAACGGCGAGAAAACGTTCCTCACCGTGCGCTAACACCGGACCCCAGTCACTGACTTGCAGTGTATTGATGTAGATGTTGGCATGGCTGAGCATGGCGCCTTTGGGTACGCCGGTTGTGCCACCTGTGTACTGGAGGACCGCGAGTTCCTTGTCGGGATCAATCTCGCGAAGCACGGGCTTTCCGCCAGGTTTCCTGACGTCGGCATCCAGAAGAATCTTATCGCTGACCGGTGAAGCCGTTGGACGGGCCAGATCGTGCCACTTGAAAAGCTTGAAAAGCGCCGCTTTCGTCGCAGGCAATAATCCAGGGAACGACCCCACCACCGCCTGCTTCAGTGTTCCATTGCTGATCAGCGCCTCGACTTTGTCGAACAGAATGCGCAGATCCAAGGTGACCATGATCTCGGTATCGCTATCGACCACCTGCGCACTGAGCTCTTCGACCGTATAAAGCGGGTTATAGTTAACAACCACGCCTCCAGCCTTCAGGATGGCAAAATAGTAAACGATATACGTAGGCGAGTTCGGAAGCAGGAGACCAACTCGGCTCCCAGCCCCGACGCCAAGAGCCTGCAGGCCCGCCGCGGTTTCGTCTACAAGCTTGCTAATTTCACCGTAGGTAAGCTTTCGACCCAAAAAATCGGTACAGATATTCTCAGGATGAGACGAGGCAGCCTCGTCCAAAAGCACGTAAATTGGCGCGCTCTTGTACGTTCGGTACCAGTCGACATTCTCTGGATAGCCCTTCAACCACGGCCATTCAGCCTTGGATTGAGGTGATACTGCGACATCATGGCTCGTCATTGCTGGTTTTCACTCCCCGCGCAGACGGCTAAGTCCTATGACCGGAATATCCTTCAGGTCTGCAACAAGCCGTAGTAGGCGTAAAGGATATTGCCACGGGCCTACTGAAGGAATAGCTAAGCATTCATACAATACGTTTCCATCGGCGAACGCCATCAGCAGAGCTGATCGTGCCTGCATCGGGAACGTGGACGTAACGTGCGATACAGAACCGGCACGCATCTTGCGATATCGTCGTCGTGGCCGCCATAATGACGGTCACGAAGGTAAGGTCGGTCGCGGCTAGACTTGCTCGGCGATTGCGTATATGTCACGCCGCAGCTGTCATAGTCCTGGGCCTTCAACTGTCAGAAACCGAAATTTAAGGGTCCCCTTGTTTAAAGACTTAGGGGAGGAGAGCGAGATGGACGAAGTCGCATCGAAAATTGTCGATATTCTGAAGAAGCATATGAAGGAGCCGAGAGACGATATCGCACTCTCGACAGAACTTCAGGACTTGTCGATCGAGTCATTAGATCTCGCGATGATTGTTTTCGATATCGAAGACACCTTCGGTATTGAGATCCCCTACAACGCCAATGAAGACGTCGAAGACTTTAAGACAGTCGGCTCTGTTGTCGATAAGGTCCGCGCGCTCGTCGAAGCCAGCAGCGGTGGTGCTGCAGCTGCGAAGGCTTGACCTGTCCGTGATCTCCGCATTCACGCGTGAAGGCGGAGTTCCCTGACGGACTCGTCGCGCCACGGCGCGCCAAACCATGTTAGCGCTATTGTACGGGGTTCGCTTTTTAACGGGTCCTGCGCCGGAGAATTGGAAAAACAATGACTGAAACGAACGGCAGGCGCCGCGTCGTCGTGACCGGTACTGGAGTCGTGACTCCGATTGGTACCACCGTCCCAGAGTTTTGGGATTCGATGAAGCAAAGCAAGTGCGGCGTAAGCGAGCTTGGCGGCTTCCCGTTAGAAGATCTCAAAATCCTGATCGCGGCCCAGATCAAGAATTTCGACCATAAGGCCCGTCTGAAGCACTTCAGCCGTGACAAGATCATCATGCACGCTGACCGCTACTCCTGGTTCGCGGGTGCGGCGGCAGATGAAGCCGTCAAGCAATCGGGCCTCGAGATGCCCGTCGCTGACCCGTACCGGACGGCATGCATCATCGGCTCCGGTGCCGGAGGCCTAACCACCTACGAAGAGGCCTATCGAAATCTCTTCATCCACAA
The DNA here is from genome assembly GCF_025698805.1 of Filomicrobium sp. Taxonomy (NCBI): domain Bacteria; kingdom Pseudomonadati; phylum Pseudomonadota; class Alphaproteobacteria; order Hyphomicrobiales; family Hyphomicrobiaceae; genus Filomicrobium; species Filomicrobium sp. Next base: position 61,237 of record NZ_JAILWT010000003.1, on the reverse strand, counting down.
CAAGCGCGCAACCCATCCACTGACACTTTTGCGGATCATCGGTTCGTCGGCAGCAGCGCACGTCGGTATCGAATACGGCATCAAGGGCCCGACCTTTGCGACGTGTTCGGCTTGCTCCACAGCAACCCACGCAATCGGCTTGGCGCTTGAATATATCCGTCGCGGCGTTGTCGACGTCGCAATCGCTGGCGCTTCCGAATCCGTCATCAACTACGGCACCATGAAAGCCTGGCAGGCCCTTCACGTTCTGTCGCCGGAAGGCTGCTTCCCGTTCGACAAGAAGCGCAACGGTACGGTGCTCGGAGAAGGCGCCGGTATCCTCGTCATTGAAGAGCTGGAGCACGCCCGCAAGCGTGGCGCGAACATCCTGGCTGAGATCGTTGGATACGGCAGCACTTCGGACGCCCGCGATATGGTCAACCCCGGAGTCGAAGGCCCGAGCGAAGCCATGCGTCTCGCACTGCTTGACGCGGAGCTTGAGCCGGAAAAAATCGACTATCTCAACGCGCATGGCACGGCGACCGCCATCAACGACGAAAACGAGACGAACGCCATCAAGCAAGTATACGGCGATCACGCCCGTAAGCTGGCAATCTCGTCGACGAAATCGATGCATGGCCACCCGCTAGGTGCGGGCGGTGGCATCGAAGCTGTCGCGTGCATCAAGGCAATGGAAGAAAACTGGGTCCCGCCGACGATCGGTCTGACCGATCCAGATCCAGCCTGCGATCTCGATTACGTGCCCAACAAAGGCCGCGAAATGGAGGTCACATACACAATGTCGAACTCCTTCGCCTTCGGCGGCCTGAACGCGGTTCTGGTCTTCGGCCCAGCACCGGCTGCCTGACGATCACGCGCAGATAACGTGGCCGGGCAGCTGCTCGGCCACAACTTCTGGGATAGCCGGTCATGCCGACGAACTTCCTGCGTTCGCGCGACAAGCCCCCACGTCCCCAGCCCAAACCAACCTCGCGCGCACCACGCATCATTGAGATAACTGCGGGTAAAGCCAAACTCCGCGCCCAACTGCTCGATACACCGGGAGCGGACCGCATCTGGGCGGCATTGCCGCTATTCTCGACTGCGGAACGCTGGGGCGACAGCCTTCATTTCGAAATTCCCGTACGCAGTGGCCGGGAACGCAACGCGCGGTTAAACGGAGAACATGGCTACATATACTTCTGGAGCCATGAAGAACGCCTCCTAATCCCGTTCGGACAAACCCCCATCTCGCGCTCGGGCGAAATCCGCCTCCCCTCCCCCTGCAACGTTCTGGCGCGGGCCATAGACGACACATCCGTATTGCAGAGCGTGACGCCCGGTGAGAAGGTAACAATCAAGGCCGCAGCGAACGGCTGAAATCAGCGTGACGTACTTGGGAGGGTTCGATGCGCGAAATTCTCATCCGTTCGGGAGAGGTGGCGATCCGCGCACGCCTCCTCGACACACCGACCGCTAATCGGATCTGGGAAAACCTGCCGATATACGCCAACGCCCGCACCTGGGGCGAAGAAATCTACTTTGAAGCCCCAGTTGAAAATGTCCGCGAGCCTGACGCACGGGACGTCGTGGAAGCCGGTGAGATCGCCTTTTGGCCAGACGGCGTCGCCATCGCAATCGGCTTTGGGCCGACCCCCATCTCCCGTAAGGGTGAAATCCGACTCGTTAGCCCATGTAACATCTGGGCCCAGGCTCTGGACGACGTGCGCCAATTGCGCGGCGTACATGCAGGCGAGCATATTGCGATCATCGAAGCCGATAGCTGAAGCCACTACTCAATGAGAAGCGACAGACGCTCTTTGAGCTCTTCGGCAAGCTTGTCGAGCGGATTGACGTCGAGCGGCTCTATGGCATCAAGGACGTCCAAAAAGCTATCAGGATTCAATTGAGCAATCGGAAGCTGCTTGGCCCAGCCATTGGCTGAAAGCCATTCCCGGTACGAAGCCTCGTTTGCCGGTAGAGCCCACCCACGTGGCGTGACTGATACAACCGGACGGCGCATCCACACGCACTCGGAAAGCATCGTGCTTGAATCCGCAGTACAGACGATAACTTCGGAGTCGGTCAGCAAGGGTCCAAGAGTGCCCGGTCCCACCTGCCTGATATCGATGAACTGCTGCACCGCCCTTTGCGGTCCCGTCATCCCGGCAAGCATTCCCGACACGAGATCCGGCGTTCTCGGCGCATTAGAAACGATCCAACGCGTCCCCCAGAGTTCTGCACACTCGGAAATGAACACCAGAAGCTCTCGCCAGTCTTCATCCGTGTAGCGCACCGTTCCCGCATCTCCACCAATGATGAGACCCGCGACACGTGGAAAGTCCCCTGGCGCTCGAACGGGCCTTGACCCTGCTGCTTCCGCTTCGTCCGGATTGTTCGAACTGGGCTTCAAAGTCATCAGGCGGTTGGGGCCCTTCGCCTGCTCCGCGTAAGATGTAAGCACGAGCGAGAAGTCGCTCGGGCGATAACGGCGCAGAGAACCATAGAAAACATTCGCAGCACCCGTCACACGTGCAGCGGAGATATTGGCCGCCAATGTATCTCCGCCAGCAGACACGATAAGGTCGGGAGAGCCCAAGGCATACGCGTCAACGCCATAAACCCGACGCAGGATTTGCTCAGGCGATACGCCATAATTGACGAGGTAGGAGAGCGCACGCGCAGGTAACCACCAGGGACGCTCAACCTGCATGCGCCGAAGATTGACCTCGCGGACCTGCGCAATCGCGGTCACGATGCCCTCTGACAGGGAATAATGGCCCGGCCGGCCATCCGATAAGATCAGGGCTTCGAGCGCGCGCATCGCATCCCCGGTTTGCTTCACCAATCGAGGTCGACTTGGAAAACGCCGTTGGGGAAGCCCAAAGGCAGGCAGCGCGTGGTGGGCCCGGCAGGATTCGAACCTGCAACCAGACGGTTATGAGCCGCCCGCTCTAACCGTTGAGCTACGGGCCCCTCCATTACGCCGAAAGCGGGTTCTTAGCAGACTTGCGCGTAGCGCTAAATGCCTCTTGAGCCCTCTTTTTGTGCCAATCGTCGTTATTATTCATTCGACGACAATAATCGAGGACAACATGACCCTGTCACAGCGCCAAATTGCCACTTTTGCAGCCGCCGTCCTGTTCTTCGGCATGACTGCCATTTCCCCATCCAAGGCCGACGATATGAAACGCACTGTCACTGTCTCAGCCTCCGCCTCGGTTGAGGTCGATCCTGACGCCGCCAGCATCACGAGCGGTGTCGTCAGCGAAGCTGCCACCGCCCGGGAGGCGCTCGATGCGAACACGAAGAGCATGAGCAACCTGATTGACGGGCTGAAGGCTGCTGGCATCACTGACAAAGACATCCAGACATCCAACTTCAGCATACATCCACGTCACGAGCATAACCCCAAGGATGGTGGGCCTCCCAAACTTGTCGGCTACAGCGTCAACAACTCCGTCAACGTACTCGTCCGTGACCTGCCTAAGCTCGGTGAAATCCTGGACCTTATGGTTTCTCTCGGCGCCAATCAGATGCAGGGGATGAACTTTATCGTCACCAACGCAGAGACGTTGAAGGATGACGCCCGTCGCGAGGCTATCGCAAACGCGCAACGTCGCGCCAAGCTCTATGCCACGGCCGCCGGAGCCAAAGTCGGGGACGTCGTCCGCATTTCCGAAGACGTCTCCTCAGAAGAGGGCGGACCGCGCCCGATGTTCCGCGCCGCAAAGATGGCCTCAGCCGTTCCTGTCGCGCCAGGCCAGGAAACTCTGGAAGCACGCGTTACGGTGACGTGGGAACTCGACTGAAAGAACTGAGAAGGTCCGAAGCGATGTTGCGGGTTGAATTGGACCGCGACATCGCTATCGCAACTTAAATGAGGCTGATGACTTCCGCGGAGCTGCCATTGTCCTCAGCCCCGGGCTGCAGGGCCCAGTCTGTGAAATTACGCATCTCCCCGGCTGACCGTAGCCGGCGAAGACCTTCAAAGTCGATCGTCGCGGACACCCAACCCGGAGAATTCAAGCCGCCCTCCGCCAACGCACCACTATCCGACACCCCATGTTCGGAAGGCACGAAAATACCAGCCGCACCATTGTTGCGATCGACCGCAGGAGACCACGGCGCGTCACCAATCGTCGGGCTCGTCACACAGGCAATCTGATTTTCCAACGCGCGGGCAAGCGCGCCCGTACGGACCCGATGATAGCCCGAAACGAATTCCGTACAGGAAGGAACAAGCAACAACTCAGCGCCGGCGGCGGCCATAGACCGCGCAATGAGCGGAAATTCACTGTCGTAACAAATCACGATGCCGACTCGCCCCAACGAAGTCTCAAACACACGAGCAGGACCACCCGAAGAGATGCCCCAATCGCGTTCGAACGGCGTCATCATGAGCTTCGTCTGTTCGCCAATATTGCCGTCCGGCGTCACCAACTGAGCGGCATTGAGATAGCGCTCATCTGAGCCTATGACGGGGCCGCTGCCAACAAGGATATGAACGCCATGTTCTTTTGCGAGCGCTGCGTGGAAGGCAACTCGCTCGCCGGCCATCTCCGCGACGGCAGCAAGGCTACGCCGCAAATCGCTAGCGACTTCAATCCCGTGAATGGCGGCCTGCTCCATCGCCGCATATTCAGGGAACAACAACAACTCAGCGCCGCTGTTGGCGCCATCCGCCACCCACTCTGCAACCTTGTCTTGCCATTCGAACAAGCTCTTGGGCTCGCCAATCGGATATTGCGCCGAGGCGACGGTCAGCGTTTTACGGAATGTCATGTCAGCGCCTTCACCCAAAATTGCATCGGCTTTGAGGTCTCCTCGTCCTCGCCGATATCCTTCCAGGAATAGTGCGCTACGAGCCCTTCTACCGGGGCATAGCCGCGCTTACGCCAGAACGCATCGAGCGGCACATACCCAGGCTCTTTCAACGGATGATTATCGGGACGCACGACACGGCAAAACGTCGAGATATCGAAGCCACCAAGTTTCCTCGCGTGCTCTTCACGGCCATCGAAAAATGCATGCCCAAGACCGTGCCCGCGGTACTCTTTCAGCAGCACTGACTCTCCGCAGTAAAACACTTTCGAAATATCGTACCCTGCGGACTCGAAGGGCTCAATGAACTCAGCATCGGTCTCGACCATGGGCGAGGCCGTGGACGCCCCGACCACTTTGTCGCCGTCACGGGCAACAATGCAGACCGCGCCACGACCCGCGGCGAACTTGGCCAGATACTCTTCCTCATAGGCCTCTGAGCCCTCGTAAAGATAAGGCCAAGCCCGGAATACGGCGATCCGCAAGCGCGCCAGATCCGGCAGTACTGATTTCAACTGATCGCCGGTCAGAGAATCGACAGTCAGGTTCATATCCGCAGCTTCTGTGGTCTATTGTTGGCATCGCATATAACAACGGTCGGCTGCCAGTTGCGGGCTTCACGTTCTTCCATTTGAGCGTAAGCACAGATGATGAGCTTGTCGCCCACACAAACGAGGCGCGCGGCCGCACCGTTCAGACCGATGACACCGGAACCCGGAGCGCCTTCAATGACGTAGGTGGCAAAGCGATTGCCGTTATCGATGTCATAGATCTCCACGCGCTCGTTGAGCAAAAGCCCGGCCGCTGCAATCAACTCTGGATCGATCGAGATCGATCCTTCGTAGTTGAGGTCGCATTCCGTAACGGTGGCGCGATGCAGTTTGCATTTCAGCATCGTAACGAGCATAGGCAGGCTCCGTGATGGCGAGGCTCTGGCTGGAACGTCAGCCGGCAACCTGCGCGATCCAATCTGTGAGGTTGTAATACGTCGTAACGCGCGCGATTTTCCCCGCCCGCACTTCAAAAAAAGTCCCCGCCGGCAACCGGTAGGTTTGACCCTTGGCCTCTGGCAGACCCTGGTCAGTATTGAGATAGGTGCCAACGACGTTAAATTCAGCCGCGGCCCGGGTACCATCGCGTCCGACCATGACAGCGACGTCTTCGAGCTGCTCGCGATAGTGATGCGCCATACGCGCGTTGAATGCGGCAAACTTCTCTTTACCTTGACGCCGCTCGCCCTGGTTAACGTCGTGAATGACGTCATCCGTCAGGAACGAAAGCATCGTGTCAGAATCACCGGCATTAAACGCGTCATAGTAGCGGCGGATCAAAGCAGCCGTCTCTTGGCGAGCGGCGGATTGCGCTGCATTGTCGCTCATCGGCGATTGTTCTCCCATGCGATATGCTGAAAATCGAAACTCTGCTTAGCAGCCACGCTCGTCCTGGCCAAGTCATGAAGCGCCGCAGTTATCCGGCGAAGTAAAGACGGCGATCTTGCACACAGTGCCACCACGCGCTACCTGCAGACGCATGAGAACAGAAATCGAACCTGGGGATCACGACGTGGCCCAACCAGCAAGCGGAATCACCGTCGCCGCCCTATACAAGTTTACCGCAATCGAAGATTGCTCCGCACTCCGCGATCAGCTGTTCGCCCTGTGCGAGCGCGAGGCGATACGGGGCACCCTGCTTGTTGCATCGGAGGGCCTCAATGGAACCGTTGCCGGAAGCCGGCAAGCGATAGATCGCCTCTTTTCTGCGATCCGGGCGGTTCCTGGATGCGACGATGTCGAGTGGAAAGAGTCGCCAGCCGCCACACAGCCCTTCAAGCGCATGAAGGTGCGCCTCAAGCGCGAGATCGTGACAATGGGCGTTGAGGGTATCGACCCACGCACGACGGTGGGCACGTATGTCGATCCCGCCGACTGGAACGAGCTGATATCTGATCCGGATACGATCCTGATAGATACCCGCAACGACTATGAAGTCGCGATCGGAACATTCACACGCGCCATCAATCCAATGACCCAATCATTCCGAGAGTTTCCAGAGTGGGTCCGCGAAAATCTTGACGCTGGTAAAAAGCCCAAGGTCGCAATGTTTTGCACCGGCGGAATCCGCTGCGAAAAGGCCACCGCTTTGCTCAAACAGCAAGGCTTCGAGGAGGTCTACCATCTCAAAGGCGGCATCCTGAAATACCTGGAGGATGTCCCCGCAGATGAAAGCCTCTGGAAGGGTGAGTGCTTCGTATTCGACGAACGCGTCTCCCTTCGCCACGAATTAAAGGTTGGCTCCTACCAACTGTGCTCCGTCTGCCGGGAACCGATTTCGTCGCCGACCGGCCAGGGTGGAGGTTATGCAACTAAAGAGTGTGAAAAGTGCGCGATTGAGGCTGATCCAGAGCGACTGAATCGCGCAGCGGATCGGCAGCGCCAGATAGATCTCGCAGAAGCTCGCGGTCAGAACCATTTCCAACCAGCACCGTCGAACGCGCGACGCCGATAGCTCGCTTCGCGCTTCCGACACGTATCCTTACACGCCGCAAGACATTCTTAATGCTGGGAGAAATCTGATCCCCGGCAGGCCTCCTATGGTCAGATCATGGCCTCAGCTTTGCTTCCTGAAACGCCACCAGATCAATTCAGCACACCGAGCGCCCTTTATGACGCCTGTGGCCGGCAACAGGAGCAAAAAACCGTGGTTCAACACACCGAGCATCCGCGCAGCGTCACGTTTCCGAACAACGACATGTCCCAATTCGGCAAGGGACTGTCCCATTTTCAACATGACTTCCTTTCGTCCGGACTATTCACGGACGAACGTCTCGCGCGCCTGATCGAACGCTATCCGCGCGAATACTATATGATAACCACGATGACCCAGCAGGGTCAGAAGCCGGAATGGCGCAACGGCGACCTCAACGGGGTGTCGGGAGAGTATGCGCTTGAGGCGATCCGCAACGGACGACTCTGGCTCTGCCTCCGTCGCTTCGACCTGATCGCACCGGAATACGATGACCTCGTCGCGGATGCATTCGCCCAGATCGAAAGCATGAGCCCCGGTCTCACGACCAGCGGACATAAATCGAGCCTTCTGATCTCGTCTCCCGGCGCACGCGTGCTCTACCACGCCGATATTCCGATGGTTTCCCTCTGGCATTTGCGCGGCCGCAAGCGCGTTTGGCTATACGACCCCAACGACAAGACGCACCTTCCCGACGAAGTCCTTGAAGGGATCATGTTGCGCGAAACCGAAGAGGAAATCCCCTACGACCAGTCATGGGATCAGACAGCTCAAAGTATCGTTCTCGAACCAGGGTACGCCTTGAGCTGGCCGCACAATGCCCCTCACCGCGTTGACAATCTCGAAGGGCTCAACGTCTCCATCACGACGGATTACTTCACGCCGGAGACCAAGCGCCGCTATGGCGTTTACTACACCAATGGCCTGATGCGTCGCCGTCTGGGCGTCAAACCCCGGTCGACCTCAGCGAACGGTATCGGGGCCTATGCGAAATGCGCGGCGGCTCTGGCGGCAAAGAAAGTCGGCGTCAAGGCTGCAACCGAGCGCAGCATGATGCAGACATTCAAACTGAACAAAGAAATGCCCGGCGCGCTCATCGATTTGAGCCCTGCAGAACAGCAAGCCATTACTCAATACTGACGACCAAGATCACTGCCCCCGGAAAGAAATAGGACCGCATTGCGCGGTCCTATTTTTGTTTTGGAGATCGTTGGGTGATGCACGATCAATTGTCGAGGAAGCTACGCAGTTTCCTTGAACGGCTCGGATGCTTCAGCTTACGCAGAGCCTTGGCTTCAATCTGCCGAATGCGCTCACGCGTAACCGAGAACTGCTGACCAACCTCTTCCAGCGTGTGATCAGTGTTCATACCGATACCAAAGCGCATACGCAGAACGCGCTCTTCACGCGGCGTGAGTGATGCAAGCACCCGTGTTGTGGTCTCACGTAGGTTCGACTGAATCGCAGCATCGATTGGCAACACCGCATTGCGATCTTCGATGAAGTCGCCGAGGTGCGAATCTTCTTCGTCGCCAATTGGCGTTTCAAGCGAGATCGGCTCCTTCGCGATCTTGAGAACCTTACGTACCTTCTCAAGTGGCATCGCGAGCTTCTCAGCCAGCTCTTCCGGTGTCGGTTCCCGACCGATTTCGTGCAACATCTGACGCGATGTACGAACGATCTTGTTGATCGTCTCGATCATGTGCACCGGAATACGGATCGTACGAGCTTGGTCCGCGATAGACCGCGTGATCGCCTGCCGGATCCACCACGTCGCGTAAGTCGAGAATTTGTAACCGCGGCGATATTCAAACTTATCGACCGCCTTCATCAAACCGATGTTGCCCTCCTGGATGAGATCGAGGAACTGCAAGCCACGGTTCGTATATTTCTTCGCAATTGAGATCACGAGCCGGAGGTTCGCCTCGACCATTTCCTTCTTGGCTTGGCGGGCTTCCCGTTCGCCCTTCTGCACCGCCTTTACGATGCGCCGAAACTCTGGAATCTCAAGGCCGGTTTCACTCGCCAGCTCGTGAATATCACCGCGTATCACGTCGATCTGGGCACGTTCATTATTGATAAAGTTCGCCCACTTCTTGCCCTGCTGCGCCATGCGGTCGAGCCAAGTCTGGTCGAGTTCGTTACCGAAGTACTCGCCAATAAAGGCCTGCCGTGAAACACCGCAGGAATCGGCGAGCCGCATCAGACGCCCCTCGAAACCAACAAGCCGCTTGTTGATGGCGTACAGCTGCTCAACGAGGCTTTCGATACGGTTGTTATTGAGCGAAAGGCTTTTGACGTCCGTGATGATCTCATCGCGGAGCTTGTCGTAGGCGCGCTGCTGCTGGCTGGAGGCTTGATCACCCGCCACCTGCTGCTCAAGCATCCGATCTTGTTGTTTACGAAGCTTTTTGTAGTTGGACGCAATACGCTCGAAGGTTTCCAGAACCTTAGGCTTCAGTTCGGCTTCCATCGCCGCGAGAGACATGGAGTTCTCGAAGTCCTCCTCGTCTTCTTCGCTCTCGGCTCCTTCAGCGTTCGCTTCGCCTTCGGTTTCTCCACCTTCTTCGGTAGAGCCGTTCGCACTTTCGGCCTCGCCGGCCTCCTTGGCTTCCGGACCTTCGTACGTCGCTTCGAGGTCGATGATGTCGCGCAGGAGAATGCGCCCGTCATTCAACTCGTCATGCCAGATGATGATGGCCTGGAACGTCAGCGGGCTTTCGCAAAGCCCTGCGATCATTGCCTCGCGACCGGCCTCGATGCGTTTCGCGATAGCAATTTCGCCTTCGCGCGAAAGCAGTTCGACCGATCCCATTTCCCGCAGATACATGCGGACGGGATCATCTGTACGCTCGCTAGGTTCAGACTTCGTCTCAGCCCGCGCCGGTACGGCCTGCGTGGTCAGCGCGCGGCTTTCCTCTTCGTCCTCGCCTTCAGATTGCTCTTCACCCTCGCGCTCTTCGGTATCGTCGGACTCGACGACGTTGATGCCCATATCCGCGAGCATCGCGTAAAGGTCTTCGATCTGGTCTGAGGAAACCTCCTCAGACGGCAGAACGGTATTCAGCTCTTCATATGTAACATAACCGCGTGCCTTACCCGCTTTGATGAAGCGCTTGACCGCCTGGTCGGACATATCGAGAAGCGGGCTGTCGCGCTCGATCTCTGCACTCGACGCGTTCGCCTGATCTTCTTCTTTCACATTCGCCATGGTCGCGATTACCCTAGTTGTGTTGGGCCTCGACGACGTTCAGCCGGCCTCGTCGTTGTTGCCGCCAGCTCACGTACGATCGAATCTCGTGTTGAATCCTCGTTTTGGGTCGGAAGTGGCCAAACGATCCCCGAGTACCACTGACGAAGTGCCGCCTGAATTTCTCGTAGGCTTGCCATCATTCGTCATGCAAGTTCGGTTCCTGTCTTTGCATGGGCGGCCCCTTCGCCCTGAATGTTGACCCACGACTCTCAAGCCTCACTATCCCCCGACTTGACTGGGGAAAGAGCAGGCTCCGCCTCCGTCGACGGTTGCCGCTTGATCTCGCAGATCTGCGCCAATGCTGCGCTGCTGTCTTCTTCGTGCCAAGCCGCACGAAGCGAACTCTGAAGCCCGACTTGGCTCTCATGGAGCGCGAGGGAGTGGCAAAAGCCAGTCTCCACCTCTGCGGCGTCGGCTTCGGGTTCGACAAACTTATCGCACCGGTGCGTAATAGAGCGCTCGACAAGTTCGACGAACTTGTCAAGTCCCAAACAGGTCAAATGAGAACGAAGCTCGTTTCTGTCAAGTGATTTCTCGGTCGCTTGAGCAGATAGAACCCCATCTCTGATCTTCGCCAATCCTTCTGCACTGAACTGAATATCGGCGATTTCCTCGGCGTAATCGGCGACAAGCCACGGATGATTTAACAATGTCCGTACCAGGAGCACTTCTCTCTGCGGGAACCCTCCACCCGCAGCAACCAGCCGGCTTTGCTTCAAACTACTGCTAGCTGCAACGCGGGTTCCTTGTCGAGCAGCCTTACCAGGACGCCCACTACTCCACTTGCCGGCGGCGGCCGGCGCACCGTAAGCAGGTTTCCGCATACTTCCTGACGCATGCGCAGGCTGCGCACCAGCTCCAGGTTGCGGCCTCCAGGCCTTAAACAACCTATCGCGCATATCGCGTTCATAGTGAGAACGCACCGCGTCATCCGTAATTTGAGCGGTCAACTTGCGGATCTGCAACTCCAGGCCCGCCCGTCGTTCCGGCGTTGACCAATCCCCTGCATCCCACTCGCGGGAGAACAGCACATCGGCAAAGCCCCGTGCCCGCGCCATAACGCCTTCAAACCCCTCTCGGCCTGATTGGCGCAACATATCATCCGGGTCAAGGCCATCCGGCATGAACGCGAAAGACAAACTAACTCCAGGCTTCAGATGCGGAAGAGCAGTATCGAGCGCTCGATTCGCCGCTTTGCGCCCAGCGCTGTCGCCGTCGAAGCATAAGATGGGTTCGGGAGCCATCCGCCACAACAGCTGCACCTGTTCTTGCGTCAATGCCGTACCCAACGGCGCGACCGCTTCCTTGACGCCAGCCTGCGCCAAAGCAATCACGTCCATATAGCCTTCGACAACGATGATGCGCGAAGCCTCATGCGCGGCCGGCCTAGCCGCCGCAAGATTGAAAAGAACCCAACCCTTATGAAACAACGGCGTCTCGGGCGAATTGAGATACTTAGCAGGCTGGCCATCATCGAGGGCGCGTCCACCAAATGCGATCACCCGGCTCTTATGATCGGTGATCGGAAACATCACGCGATGGCGAAAACGATCATACGAGGTTGGAATATCCGGCCCGCCGATCAACATTCCCGACGTGATCATCTCACGTTCGGTGAAACCCGCCGCACTTAGATAGGTTTTCAGCCGTGTCCGATCATAAGGCGCATATCCCAAGCGAAACCCGCTGACCGTCGCTTCACTTAGGCCGCGACGAACAAGATAGCCGCTCGCTTCCCGGCCGTCGCGCGTATGCAACTGATCTTCGAAGAACTTCGCCGACGTTTCCAGGAGGCGGTAAAGACGTTCCCGTTCGTCTTCCTGCGCCCGGGATTCGGGATCGCGCGGCGCCGGTTTTGGCAGCGTAACACCCGCTTCTTCCGCCAGACGCTCGACGGCCTCAGGAAACGACAAACCTTCCGTCTTGATCAGAAACGTGAAGATGTCACCATGCTCACCCGAAGCGAAGCAATGGTAGAACCCCTTCTGATCATTCACGAAAAAGGAAGGCGTCTTTTCAGTCTTAAAGGGGGACAAGCCTGCGAATTCACGCCCTTGCTTTTTCAACGCCACCTTGCGCCCAACCACCTGACTGACAGACAGGCGTGAGCGAATCTCATCGAGAATGTGAGGTGGAAAACGCATCAGCGGTATCTCGATCGCAGTTCTCTAACCGTATCGCCCTCAACCTGCCGGGCGAGCCTGCCTGCAGATTTTTGAGCGATCTCGATTTTCCCCTTGATTGAGGCGCGATATCGCCTTCAACCCCGCTTGCAGCGCTCGCGTCATCCGCACCAACGCGCAGATAAGGCTCGAACGCTTCATGAGAGCGCACAAAAAACGACGCTATCCACAGAGATTAGAGCGATTCGTCCTGGGGTAGGCCTGGAGCAAGCAAAGCGCCATGCTCTCTACCCGCTTTCCACAGGAACTTGGTTCAAAGAGGCTACTTCAGTTCCTCTTTGACCATCGCGCTGGCCCGGCCGAAGTCCATTTGACCGGCAAATCGTTCCTTCAGCACACCCATGGTGCGTCCCATGTCCTTCAAGCCGCTGCAGCCCACCTCATCCATAACGGTCTTCACGGCCGCACGCATCTCTGTCTCGTTCATCTGCTGCGGCAGAAACTCTTCGATGATGGGAATCTCGGCTTCTTCCTTCTCGGCCAACTCGATCCGGCCTGCCTGACGGTAGGTGTCGGCCGCTTCGCGGCGCTGCTTAATCATCTTTTGCAGCAATGCGAGTATATCTTGCTCGTCCGCGCGGTCTTTGCCGGTCGTCTGTCCCTTTTCATCGGCACGTGCGGCGATGTCGCGGTCCTTAATTGCCGCGTTTATGAGCCGCAAAGTCGAAACCCTGGCCTTCTCGCCAGATTTCATTGCGTCCTTCATCGCTTGGTTGATGCGTTCGCGCATATCGCCTCCATAACGTAAATTCCACAGCCGGGAGCTGGGCTGCGGGACGCCTATGTGCCGGAACTGTCTGTATCCATGGCCAAAAGTGGCGCCAGTGTCTACCTGAGCCGTTGTGTGCCGATATCGCGCTTTTCGCGGCGGCAAGTCCCGCGTGGTTTAGAGGGCAAGGCCAATACCTGCAAGCACCCTTCACGTATTTAGCCTGTTGTCGAAAAAAGTCGCATAGAACGTCGGGGAGTATGGAAACTTGAGCTAGGCTCTCTTGACTTCCCGCCACCAGCCGATAAGCACACAACCTTAATGATATTTCCGGTTACTGGAACGAGCGGCAGGGCTGTATCTGCCCGCCGAACGCCTTATATCGGGCCCGCGGCAATGCAACATCGGGACAGTTCGAGTTGACTTCAACCCCCTTCAAAGACGCTCCGGCCTCATGGGATGACGAACCCTTGACGGCACGCCTTGTTTTGGCGGACGGCACAGTCATTTCAGGTCAAGGACTGGGCGCCACCGGCTCTGCAATCGGTGAAGTCTGCTTCAACACGGCGATGACCGGCTATCAGGAAATTCTGACTGATCCCTCCTATGCCGGCCAGATCATCACATTCACATTTCCGCACATTGGCAACGTCGGCGTTAATGACGAAGACGGCGAAACCTCCAATCTCGCTGCTACGTCCGCCGTCCGTGGCTGTGTACTGCGCGCACCAATCAGTGATCCCTCCAACTACCGTGCGACGGCCCACCTCGATCAATGGTTGAAGGCACGCAACATTATTGCGATCGGCGGCATAGATACCCGGGCTTTGACCGCGCTCATTCGCAAGCAGGGCATGCCGAATGCCGTCATCGCACACGAACCCTCCGGCAAATTCGATATCGAGAAGATGGCCGCCGATGCTGCGGCATGGCCAGGGCTTGATGGCATGGATCTCGTGCCGGACGTTACCACCGGACAATCCTATACGTGGGATGAGATGCGCTGGCGCTGGAATGTCGGATACGAGCGGCAGGAGAATCCCGAATTCCACGTGGTCGCTATTGATTATGGCCTTAAACGCAACATTTTGCGTTGCCTGGCCAGTGCCGGATGCCGTGTTACAGTTCTGCCCGCCACAGCAACGGCCACCGACGTTCTTGAACGCCAGCCCGACGGCATCTTTCTATCCAACGGCCCAGGCGATCCGGCCGCCACAGGCACTTATGCGGTGCCAGAGATCAAGAAGTTGATCGATACGGGGTTGCCGATGTTCGGCATCTGCCTCGGTCATCAGATGCTGTCTTTAGCCCTCGGAGCTAAAACCAGAAAGATGCACCAGGGGCATCACGGCGCCAATCACCCAGTCAAGGACCACACGACGGGAAAAGTCGAAATTACATCCATGAATCATGGGTTTACGGTTGATCGCGAGAGTCTCCCAGACGGCGTAAAGGAAACCCACCGATCGCTCTTCGACGGCAGCAATTGCGGGATCACGTTGGAAGGTAAGCCGGTTTTCTCCGTACAATACCATCCAGAAGCTTCTCCCGGCCCACAGGATAGCCACTACCTTTTCACGCGGTTTATGGAACTCATCCGGGAGCATAAGCGCTCGATGCCTGCGGGATCGGTGGCACGGTGAAGACACTTTTCTCGATGCTACGGCGCCCAGTCGCTACGTTCGTCGCGCTCATCTTGATACTGATGCTCGTGAACGTATCGGCTCCGCGAGCCGACAATCGAGATGTCCCCTCCCCTCCAACGGACTGGGTTTCCACACTCGACCGTGATCACCCGCTCGTTGGGAAAATCTACGCGACAGCC
This sequence comes from Filomicrobium sp., assembly GCF_025698805.1. Taxonomy (NCBI): domain Bacteria; kingdom Pseudomonadati; phylum Pseudomonadota; class Alphaproteobacteria; order Hyphomicrobiales; family Hyphomicrobiaceae; genus Filomicrobium; species Filomicrobium sp. Next base: position 45,941 of record NZ_JAILWT010000003.1, on the reverse strand, counting down.
TCGAACACCGTTGTCTCGGCACAAGATATGGGCCGCGCGCTGGCACTCGCACGCTTCGTGCTGCTCGGCGAAATTCACGACAATCCAGATCACCATTTGTGGCAAGCCTGGGCCATCCGGGCGGTCTCTAAACTGCGCGGCGCCCGCATCGTTGAGGGGCAACCGCAGATCGACATCATCGCCATGGAAATGATCCGTGCCGATCAATATGCGGCTCTCGATAGGTTCTATGGCCGCGATGTAGAAGTTCCACGCCCTCGCCCCCCAAAGGCGCTTGCCCGTTTTCTTGAATGGGACAAGTCAGGCTGGCCGGATTTCAAGATATACGAACCAATTATATCCCAGGCGCTCTACGAACAGCTCGTGATCGTACCAGCAAGCCCGTCGAAGGAGCTGAGCCGCAAGGTCTCCAAGGACTGGGACAACGCTCTTTCACAAGGCGAGATTAAGCGATTGGGCCTCGATATCGCGTTCTCAAGTGATCTGGAAAATGCACTCACAGTGGAAATCGGAAAAAGTCACTGTGGGCTGATTCCGGAGGCTGCGTTCCCCGCCATGGCCCGCGTCCAACGCTTCCGCGATGCCACCATGGCGGACGCCATGCTATCAGTCGGCCCCTACAAGGGAGCCATACTCATCGCAGGCAACGGCCATGTTCGACGCGACCGCGGAGTTCCTTTTTTCCTCATGGCACGAGGCGTCACCCCGAAGCAGATCGTCAGCATTGCACATGTGGAGGTCCGCCCTGGCGAAACGAACCCAGCAGCATACGTTGACAGTACGCCTGAAGGGAAACCTGCGGTTGATTACGTCGTTTTTACACCGCGCACTGACAGGCCCGACCCGTGCGAGAAGATGCGAAAAGATATGAGCAAAGGTGCTCCAACCCCTTCAACGGATAGGAAATCTGAACCGGCGCGGAATAGAGCCACAGATGTGAAGCCGTAGTTGATCGTTTAAAGGATGATGAAATCGGTAGGCTTGCCTGCTCCCTCGCCCTTGGATTTAAAGATTGCAGCCCGACGGTTCCCAACGGAGTTAATATTATGCGCCGATTGCTCGCCCTCACGCTTGTTGCTCTATCACTTCCGCTGGCCACCGCACATGCCGCTACATGCAACGAAGAAGTCGATGCGGCTTTTGCCAAACAACGCGAAGCTGGCTCGTTCCGCATGATTTCGAACCTGATTAACGAACGCGGTCTCGTGCAAATGACCGTCGACTACGTTCTGCCCAATAAGCTGCATCAGACCGCGAAATCGCTCACGGACCCAAAGCCGAGCGAAATTATTCTGATCGGCAATCAGGCCTGGTCCAATAACGGAGAAGGCTGGAAAGTCATGCCGGACGATTTTGCAGAGGAACTCCACGAGCAAATGAGGCAAACCGTCGTTGATCCGCCTAAGGATCCGCTAAGCTACAAATGCGGTGTAGACGCGGAACTAGACGGCCGCCCAATGAAGCTCTACGTAGGCACCGAACCTGAGAAGAATGGCAACCATGCTGAAGGGCTACCGGTACGCCGGCTTTACGTCGATCCTGAAACAGGTCGCCCGGTTCGCAACGAGGTCGCGCCTGTCGGCAAACCCGAGCGCCCATTCTTCACGGCGAAGTACACTTATCCGGACTCGATCAAGATTGAGCCCCCGGCCACCAGCAATTAGAGCGCGGATCTCTCCCGCACGACAACATAGGCAGCAGCTGTCGGTTGCTGCCTGAAAACAACGACGACCACAATCTTTACTCTACATTCTCAAAATCGCCCGCTTCGCGGCCGACCGCGACAAACCATGCGCAAGCGCCCTATAGCCAAAGAGCTTGCCCTGCAATAGAAGACGCCCCCGATATGCCGAAACGCTCAGACATCAAGTCCATCCTCATCATCGGCGCGGGGCCCATTGTTATTGGGCAAGCCTGCGAGTTCGACTATTCCGGCACTCAGGCCTGTAAAGCGCTGAAGGCCGAAGGATATCGGATCATCCTGGTCAACTCGAACCCAGCCACGATCATGACCGATCCCGATCTGGCCGACGCGACATACATCGAGCCGATTACACCCGATGTCGTCGCCAAGATCATCGAGATCGAACGCCCCGACGCAATCCTCCCGACAATGGGAGGCCAGACCGCGCTCAACACAGCCCTAACTCTCTTCAAGCAGGGTCGGCTCGCTGCACTGAACGTTGAGCTGATCGGCGCGAATGCGGAGGCCATAGACAAGGCCGAGGACCGTCAGCTGTTTCGCGAGGCTATGGGGAAAATCGGCTTGGAAACGCCACGTTCCCAACTGGCGCACAATCGCGACGAAGCCTCAGCCGCACTGGAATTCGTTGGCCTGCCAGCCATTATCCGGCCTTCGTTCACGCTGGGCGGCACAGGCGGCGGAATAGCATACAATCGCGAAGAGTTCTTTGAGATCATTGAGCGCGGCTTGGATGCTTCGCCCACCAGCCAAGTGCTCGTTGAAGAAAGCGTTCTCGGCTGGAAAGAATATGAGATGGAGGTTGTTCGCGACACCGCTGACAACTGCATCATCATTTGCTCGATCGAGAACATCGACCCAATGGGCGTACACACTGGCGACTCCATTACTGTCGCACCGGCGCTGACCCTCACTGACAAAGAATATCAGATCATGCGCAACGCCTCCATCGCGGTGCTGCGCGAGATCGGCGTTGAAACCGGCGGGTCTAACGTCCAGTTCGCCGTAAACCCTCAAGACGGCCGTCTTGTCGTCATTGAGATGAACCCACGCGTGTCTCGCTCCTCTGCGTTGGCTTCCAAAGCAACAGGCTTCCCGATCGCAAAGATCGCGGCGAAGCTTGCAGTTGGATACACGCTCGATGAATTGGAAAACGACATCACAGCGGGAGCCACACCCGCCTCGTTCGAACCTACGATCGATTATGTCGTCACCAAAATTCCCCGCTTCGCGTTCGAAAAATTCGCGGGCGCCGACTCCACACTGACCACATCGATGAAGTCCGTCGGCGAAGTCATGGCGATTGGTCGTACATTCGCCGAGAGCCTGCAAAAAGCGCTCCGCTCGATGGAGACAGGCCTGCAGGGACTCGACGATATCGAGTTTGAGGGTCTTGGCCAGGGTGACGACAAGAATGTCATCCGTGCTGCCGTCTCCAGACCAACACCTGACCGCCTCTTGAAGGTCGCCCAAGCCCTACGGCTTGGCCTCGATCACGAGCAGGTCCACGCGTTCTGCAAGATCGATCCTTGGTTCCTGGCGCGTTTGCAGGAAATCATCGACATGGAAGCGCGCGTCAAAGCCCATGGCCTGCCGAAATCCGCACGCCAAATGCGGGTGCTCAAAGCAATGGGTTTCTCAGACGGACGGTTGGCAACGCTCGCGAAGATGTCAGAAGCTGACGTTACAACCCTGCGCGTGTCGCTCGGTGTAACGCCGGTTTACAAGCGCATCGACACATGCGCCGCAGAGTTCGCATCTCCGACCGCTTACATGTACTCCACTTACGAGTCCGGCTTGGTGGATGAACCCGCTTGCGAAGCCCAGCCCAGCGATCGCGAAAAGATCATTATCCTCGGCGGCGGTCCGAACCGGATCGGCCAGGGTATCGAGTTCGACTACTGCTGCTGCCATGCTTGTTTCGCCCTAACGGATGCGGGCTATGAAACCATCATGGTCAATTGCAACCCGGAAACGGTTTCAACCGATTACGACACGTCCGACCGCCTCTACTTCGAACCGCTGACGGCGGAGGACGTGCTTGAAATCGTCCGTACCGAATCCAAGAATGGCAAGCTTAAGGGCGTCATCGTTCAGTTCGGTGGTCAGACGCCGCTGAAGCTCGCCGCTGCGCTCGAAGAGGCCGGCGTCCCGATCCTTGGCACGTCGCCCGATGCCATTGACCTTGCGGAAGACCGCGACCGCTTTAAGGAACTGATCGAGAAACTGGGCCTCAAGCAACCCGCCAGCGGCATTGCACGAACACCCGGCGAAGCACGCGCCGTCGCCGATCGGATCGGCTATCCAGTCGTCATCCGGCCATCTTACGTGTTGGGTGGACGCGCCATGGAAATCGTCCATGACGGCCATGAGATCGATCGGTACATCACGCGCCTGTCCGCTACCCTGGATCGGCCTTCCGAGCTGATCGTCTCCGACCGCCGCCCGCTACTCATTGACCGCTACCTGTCGGACGCGGTCGAGGTTGACGTGGATTGTCTGTCGGATGGCAAGGACACGTTCATTGCGGGTGTTATGGAGCACATTGAGGAAGCCGGGATCCACTCTGGCGATTCCGCCTGCGCTCTACCACCTCACTCTCTTGACCCGACTATCATCGCCGAAATGGAACGTCAGGCGCAGGACCTGGCAATCGCGCTCAACGTCGTCGGCCTGATGAACATTCAGTTCGCAATCAAGGATGGCGAAGTCTTCATCCTGGAAGTCAATCCGCGGGCTTCGCGCACGGTACCATTCGTCGCGAAGGTCATCGGTCTCCCCATCGCAGCGATTGCGTCACAGATCATGGCGGGTCGTCCGCTGGCCGACTTCAATCTCAAGGCGCCGAAGCTCAATCACATCGCGGTCAAGGAAGCTGTCTTCCCATTCGCGCGCTTCCCCGGTGTTGACCCAATTCTGGGCCCAGAAATGCGCTCGACCGGTGAGGTCATGGGCATTGACACGGACTTTGCCATGGCTTTTTGCAAAAGCCAGATTGGTGGCGGCCAACCGCTACCCCTCGCCGGAACAGTCTTCGCCTCAGTAAAAGAGTCCGACAAGGCTCGTATTGTTGCGCCCTTGGAAGAATTGTCGGCGATGGGCTTCAAAATCCTCGCGACGAGAGGGACGAAGCGTTACTTGGAGGAGCACGGCGTTGCTTGCGAAGTGGTCAATAAAGTCCTCGAAGGACGGCCACATATCGTAGACGCCATGAAAAATGGCGAGGTGCAGCTAGTGTTCAATACAACTGAAGGAGCCAAGGCACTTGCGGATTCTAAGGATATCCGCCGAACAGCCTTGCTTCACCACATTCCATACTATACAACCCTTGCCGGCGCAGTTGCTGTCACCCGCGCAATTAGGGCACTGAAGGGAGACGGTATCAAAGTTGCGCCGTTGCAGAGCTTTACAAGCCGCATAAGTTAGTCCCTCGCAGCCTGAGCGTAATGCTGGGCAGCAACCTCAAAACGCGTACACTGACAGAAAGTCTATTGGTCCCGGCCAATCAGCCGGGCCACGCAGGAGACGTTAAGCTATGGCGATGGAACGGGTGCCCATGACGACCGAAGGGTTCCGCAGGCTCGAAGAGGAGCTGCACCGCCTGAAATCGGAAGAACGCCCGCGCATCATTCAAGCGATCTCGGAAGCGCGGGCGCACGGCGATCTCTCCGAAAATGCGGAGTATCACGCCGCGAAAGAAGCTCAGGGCTTGAACGAGGCCAAGGTCGCGGAGCTTGAAGACAAGCTTTCGCGCGCCGACGTCATCGACGTATCGACGCTGTCCGGCGATACCGTGAAGTTCGGTGCTACAGTCAAACTCGTCGACGAAGACACCGACGAAGAGGTGACATACAAGATTGTGGGCGACCTGGAGGCCAACCTGCGCGACGGAAAGATCTCGATCTCTTCGCCTATCGCACGTGCACTCATCGGCAAGTCCAAAGGCGACTCTGCCGAGGTGACGACGCCTAAAGGGGCCCGTTCGTTCGAAATTCTCAACATTGACTGGAAATAGTCTGGGCGGCTGCCGACAGGGCTAACCCGTCGGCAGTTTCACCGCGATGCCAGGCTCCCGTTTGACGCGACGGATCGTCAAGAACGTCTTCACGCTCGCTACGTTTGGGGCGGCGGTAAGCTCGTTGAGAACGAACTCCTGCATTTCGGCTAGATCGCGGGTGACGCAGCGCAGCATGTAGTCCGTTTCACCGGACAACATGTAAGCGTCGCGCACGTATACCCAGCTCAGGATCAAATTTTCAAACGCCCGAAGATCGCTTTCGGCCTGATTGTGTAATCCAACCATTGCATAAGCCGTGAGCGAAAAGCCCAGCGCAACTTCGTCTAGAAGCACCGTGTAGCCGGCGATTAACCCAGACTCTTCCAGCGCACGCACGCGACGCAAACACGCGGGCGCGGAAAGTCCAACGCGGGTCGCCAACGTGACGTTCGTGATTCGACCATCGCTCTGGAGCTCCCGCAGTATTTTCCAATCAATGGTATCGAGTGTGTGTCCCATCACAATCCTGGACTAGCGTGGACAGCGGTCAGCCTGACGGTAGGATAACGCCGGGCAAGGCGCAATAATGCGCAACCTTATCATCAACGAGAGAAATAATATTGCGCACCAGCGTATGCCGCCTATGGGGCAACGGGAGTTCTCGCAAAGAGACACTCAGACCCTTTGCGCACTCGACAATAGGCGCAGTAACAGTCAAAACCGCCGTATGACCGACATGACACAACCTTCCAGTCAATCACCCGCCCCAGCCAGTTCTCTGGCTGGACGAAAGGGCTGGATCATCACCGATGGCAAAGCGGGCATGGTGGTCCAGGCCAAGGGCGTCGCCGATGCTTTGGGCCTCGACTACGTGATGAAGGACGTCGACCCATCGGGGATCTGGCGCATATTGGCGCCTTGGGGACCAGTCGATCCCGCAGCAAAATTGGGGCAGCCCGGCAGCGTGTTTGCACCACCTTGGCCCGCCGTCGCCATTGCCACAGGGCGCGCCAGCATTCCCTATATCCGTGCCATCAAGAAACTTGCGGGTCCCCAAACATACACCGTCGTTCTTCAAGACCCTAAATCAGGCCCCGGCACCGCTGATTTGATTTGGGTACCGCAACACGATAAGCGCCGCGGCCCCAATGTCTTGGCGACCCTGACCTCTCCGCACAGCTTCACGCCGGCGCGCTTGAAGCAGCTGGCCGACGAACTACCTGACGAAATCAAAGTCCTGCCAAGCCCGCGCGTCGCCGTTGTTCTAGGTGGAAAGAACGGCGTCTACAAATTTACCGAGGATGATGACGCACGTTTCGCGGCCAGTCTCAGATCCTTATCCGCACTCGGGGCTAGTTTCCTGATCACGCCATCACGGCGAACTCACCAACGCCTCATCGCAGCCGCCGAGGACGCCACGCGCGATGCCCCTCGCATCCTCTGGACGGGCGAAGGCGCCAATCCTTATCCACATTTTCTGGCCGCTGCCGATATTCTTATCGTGACGGCGGACAGCGTAAACATGTGCGGTGAAGCCTGCGCCACTGGAAAGCCCGTTTACATATTCACGCCGTCCGGCGGTTCGGCGAAGTTCGCGCGCTTTCACCAGGGATTGGCCGAGCATGGGGCCACACGGCCCTTGCCGACAGTCTTTGAAAACCTCGAAAACTGGACTTATGAACCGCTTGATTCCGCCGCCCGGATTGCCGGTGAGATCAATCACCGCTACGCAAAGCGTAAGCAGATGCTCTCGGGTATTATGAGTTAAGAAGGCGCGCGGTCTTTTAACTAGGCGCGCGGCCCCATTTCCGGCAGAACATTGCCCTAGCTAAGACGACAGACGACGATCAGGAACCCCTTTTTCAAGCATCAGGGATGATCCGCATGGCGCACTTGAACCTTAACGCTCTCCGGGACGCCAGCCTCGAGACCGAGCCTTATCTCCACACGATCGTACCTGGGTTCCTGTCGCCGGACAGTATCCGCCAAATCACCGAAACCTATCCGAATATCGAAAAGGGTGGCTCCTACCCGATCGAAAGCCTCGAATCCAACATGACCATCAAAGAGGTCATCGAGGAGCTGGACGGCCCTGACTTCCAGCGTGCCATCGAAGAAAAGTTTGCAGTCGAGCTTGAAGGCCGCCCGAAGATGTACTCCCTGCGTGGCTACACGCGCGCGAAAGACGGCCGCATCCATACGGATTCAAAAGACAAGATCATCACCGTCCTGCTCTATCTCAATGAGAACTGGAACCAGGACGGCGGGCGCTTGCGCATCCTGCGTAACGGAACCGACGTGGACGATTACGTCGCTGAAGTTCCTCCGGACAACGGCACTCTCCTAGTCTTCAAACGCTCGGACAATTCCTGGCATGGTCATCATCCCTTCGAAGGCCAGCGGCGCTCGCTGCAGATGAATTGGATGACCAGCGAAGGCAGCAAGGGCTGGCACAAGATCCGCCATTCGCTTTCAGCCGCCGTCAAAAAGATGACAGCCGCCAGCTAACGGAAATCCGCTCTGACAAGGCAGGTGTGCGGCGAAGAATGGCGGAAGTATCCAGCACAAACCGCTTATTGCTCCGAGAGCCCGGCCTCGCCGCCGGCGGAACTTTGCCGCGCGAACAGCGCTATGCCGTCCCATCGCTTTTGCGACGTCTCCTCCTGCTCATCGAAATGCTGGGGCTCTTCATCGGACTGCCTATCGCGCTGGACTACGCTGTACACAGCGAATCCGTCCCGTTGTTTGTCGTTTTGCAGCCCGTACTACTCGCCTTTATTGTCTTTCTGCTTTGGGACCGGACGTTCTACCTGCGGCGCGAGCTGATCCGTCTGCCGAGTCCGAAAGAACTGCTTTCCATGCTGGCGATCTTCGCCATCGCGGGCGGCATGGTCGCAGCATATGTCGCGCAAGAGATGCCAGCGCGTTATCTCAATTTCCCACTTCAACGTCCGGAGACCTGGGAAAGGATTATGATCCTGTACCCGATGTTGTCCGTGCCGGTGCAGGAACTCGTCTATCGCACCTTCTTCTTCCACCGCTACGGCCCGCTCTTCGGAGAGGAACGCGGCGCGCTCATTCTCGCCAACGGCATCCTTTTTGGCTTTGCCCATTTTCTCTTCGGCAATTGGATCGCAATCGCCGGGACAGCCGTCATCGGCACGTTGCTGGCCTACCGCTACGAAGCCACACGATCCTTCTGGGCGGTCTGGCTGGAACACACCCTTTGGGGTTGGCTCATCTTCACCGTCGGCCTCGGCCACTACTTCTTCACCGGCGTCTCGAACTTCTCCATGATCAAATGGGCGTTTTGAAACAGAATTTGGTGAGCCCACGGAAGAGCAGGAACATAGCCTTCCCCTTTGCGCCGCGCCGCGCGATCGGCTAGAACCGGCGCAGATCAAGACTCCCGAACAATCCAGCGAGAGAGGCGCCCAATTAAATGGCGAACCCGCAATACGTCTATCACATGCACAAGCTGTCCAAGACCTATCCGGGCGGCAAGCAGGTCCTGAAGGACATTTCCCTATCATTTTTGCCTGGCGCCAAGATCGGCGTCGTCGGTCTCAACGGCGCCGGTAAATCGACACTGTTGAAGATCATGGCCGGCCAGATGACCGACTTCGTCGGCGAAGCTTGGGCCGCCGATGGCGTCAAGGTCGGCTACCTGCCTCAGGAACCCGAACTCGATCCTGAAAAGGATGTGCTTGGCAACGCCATGGAAGGTGTCGCCGAAAAGAAGGCACTCATCGACCGCTACAACGAGATCGCTTCCAACTACTCCGAAGAAACCGCCGACGAGATGGCGGCTCTCCAGGACCAGATCGATGCCCAGAACCTCTGGGATCTGGACACACAGGTCGAACAGGCCCTCGATGCATTGCGCTGCCCGCCGGGCGATGCCGACGTCACCAAGCTGTCAGGTGGTGAAAAGCGCCGCGTCGCGCTGACCCGTTTACTTTTGTCGAAGCCCGACATTCTCCTGCTCGATGAGCCGACGAACCACCTCGACGCTGAAAGCGTCGCCTGGCTCGAACGCTTCCTCAAGGAATACGCCGGCTGCGTCATTCTCGTAACGCACGACCGCTACTTCCTCGATAACCTGACCGAGTGGACCCTCGAATTGGATCGTGGCCAGGGCGTGCCCTACCACGGCAACTATTCGAGCTGGCTGGAACAGAAAGCGAAGCGCCTCGAAGTCGAAAAGGGCCAGGAAGAAGCCAAGCAGCGTGCACTCAGCCGCGAGTTGGAATGGATCCGTTCAAGCCCCAAGGCACGTCAGGCGAAATCCAAAGCCCGTATTACGGCATATGAAAAGCTGGCCGAGGAAGCTGGTCGCGAGGATGTTGGCCGCGCCACCATCCACATCGCTCAAGGTCCACGCCTTGGCGGCGTCGTGGTCGAAGCCGACGGCGTGACGAAAGGCTTCGGCGATTGCCTGCTTATCGACGGCCTGTCCTTCAAGCTTCCTCCTGGTGGCATTGTCGGCGTTATCGGTCCCAACGGCGCCGGTAAGACGACGCTATTCCGGATGATCACCGGCCAGGAAACACCCGACGCTGGAACTTTTAAACTCGGCGAAACGGTGAAGCTGTCTTACGTCGACCAGTCGCGCGATCACCTCGATCCCAAGAAGACTGTTTGGGAAGAAATCTCCGGCGGCCTCGACCAGATATTGCTCGGCGGCAAGAAGGAAGTTCCTTCACGCGCCTATTGCGGCTGGTTTAACTTCAAGGGGGCCGATCAGCAAAAGAGGGTCGATATGCTTTCGGGTGGCGAGCGCAACCGCGTCCACCTTGCCAAGCTTTTGAAAGAGGGCGGCAACCTGCTCCTCCTCGACGAGCCGACCAACGACCTTGATACCGAAACCCTCTCCGCACTCGAAGCTGCTTTGGAAGACTTCCCAGGCTGCGCCGTGGTCATCAGCCACGACCGCTTCTTCCTTGATCGTCTCGCTACGCACATCCTCGCATTCGAGGGCGACAGTCACGTGGAATGGTTCGAAGGCAACTTCGAAGCTTACGAGGAAGACAAGAAGCGTCGCCTTGGCGACGCCGCAGTCGAACCTCACCGGATCAAATACAAGCGCTTCGAGCGCTAATCGCGCGAACTTCAAAGCGCAAGAAACGAAAACGCCGCCCGATGGTCAGACCTTTCGGGCGGCGTAATTTTTCAAGCCGTGCTTATTGTCAACGGTTGAGCGCGAGAACCAAAGTTTTTGGGTTTCCGCCATTCTCCGAAATGTAAGTCTCAAAAAGCCGCTTGAGCTGCTCGCGAGCCCAAAAGCCCATAACTTCCGCATCGCCAACCTTAAAGGAGCTACCACGGCGGATCAGCCACCAACGCACCTCATATGAGGTGCCGTCACGCATTGTCACAACGCTATCCACGTAAACGCCAGACCGTGTTTCTTCCGTCTGACCGATAGCAACCGCCTTGACGACGGGATATTGAGGTGCCTGCGACGCCGCATAGCGTGAGATGAACGACATCATCCCTGAATAGTAGGACGTGCGCTCGCTGCTCGGCAGAGCTTTGGCATAAGACCCTAGGGAATAGAGCCCGATAGAGGGCAGGTCCGCGTGCCGTTCCATGACTTGCATGAAGGCATCGCTCGTACCCTGGCGTGCGGCGGTGACAAGCTCATTGGCCACACGCTGCATGTACTGAACTGGCTGTTCGGCCCGCGCAGCACCCATTCCGAAACTGACCATTGCGATGCTGGCCAGCACCAACACCCCGAACCGAGTCCGTAAGAAACCGTGACCCGAACGCAAACGGGCAATGGTCATGAACATCTCCATGGCGCTACGCGCTTGTTTTGGCAGTCCAATCGCTGGCCTGCGATAACTGATTGATGGTTGGCAAAATACAATCTTCATGCCGACCCCGCCCCGTCAAACTTATCTGAACCCAAATGACGGCACGCCCGCGTGCCAAAAAAAGCACATTAAACCTGCTACTGAGCTTAGATGGCAAGTTAAGGGCAACGGATCCCCTCACTGATCTCAATACTGCGATGTTGACCTGCAAAGTCGCCTGAAGATGCGCCCTGAGGCGATCGCCGAGCAAAGAGGGCCGACGCTGAAAGCATCGGCAATCCCAGCAGATCCGCCAGACTCTGGGTTTCCTCCAGGCTGATTTGATCCCCAATACGCAACAATAGGCAGCGCCGCGAAACAGGGTGCACAAGGATCAGCTCATGGCGCACACCTGACACATTGGTACGTATGTGATGAGTGACGCCACTGAACTCGCGGAGCGGACACCCCCATTTGCTCGCCCCCCAAAGGTTCCGGTCGTCGACTTCAACATAGCTATTCGTAAGAGTGATTTCGCGTCGTTTCCCTAGCCGGCGCAGGCATCTGACAGTCGGCAACCCCAGTAAAATGCCGCCCATTCCGAAACCAGCAAGGACGGCAAGAAAGGCGCTCGGGCGCTCTGCGACGACTTCTGAAAAGATTGGTTCAGAAACAAAACCAACACCCAGCACCAGATAAGGCGCGGCAAACAATCCTAGAACCGGAAGCAGGAAGAAAAGCTGCGCAAGAGCTGCGGTGTTGCACACGCGCTGTTCTATGTGTGCCGGCAATCCATCACGATGCGCGGTGATTGAGACCGTTTCGAAGGAAGAAAATGGCATGAGCAAGCAAGAAATCTGAAGCGGCACAGCGGTTGGGAAACACTAAAAGCCAGCATAACTGCCAGGTCTTAAGCCAAACCTAAGCCTTCGCGACGCGCGATCAGCCAGCAAGCTTGAAGAAGACGACATATCGCTTGACATATAAAGATATCTTTATATCTATTGCCGTCATGAACGATCTGTCCCCAACGCGGCTGCCACTGGCTACGAGCCAGATGGTGATAGCCCTGAAAGCAGCGGCCGAACCTACGCGGCTGCGCATTCTGTTGCTGCTTACGTCGGGCGAACTCAACGTTAAGGACCTGACGCAGATCCTCGGCCAGAGCCAACCTCGGCTCAGCCGGCACCTGAAGCTGTTGGTCGAAGCCGGCTTGATCGAGCGCATCCGCGAGGGAAGCTGGGTCTATTTCCACTTGTCCGATAGGACCGCAAACGGCCGATTGGCTTCCGTGTTACTGGCGATGGCGGACCTCAACGACCCCATCGTAATTCGGGACCGAGAACGTGCCGAACACCTGAAGCGCGATCGCGAAGCCATTGCCCAACTGTACTTCGAGCGCCATGCCAGCGATTGGGACCAAATCCGCTCGCTTCATGTCGCCGAAGCGGAAGTTGAAGCGGCCATGAGCGAAGCGCTCGGGCCAGCCCCAATAGAGTTTCTTGTCGATCTAGGGACTGGAACCGGTCGAACGCTCGAATTGTTAGCCGAACGTTATCAACGCGCCGTCGGCATCGACATAAACCAGGCCATGCTCGCTTATGCGCGCAGCAAGATCGACAACGCTGGCTTACGTAACGCACAAGTGCGCCACGGAGACATCTACAACCTTGCACTCATGCCGGACGAAGCCGATGTCGTCGTCATGCACCAGATCTTGCATTACCTGTCAGATCCTCAGCGCGCCCTGGACGAGGCAGCCCGCATACTTCGCCCAGGCGGCCGTTTGTTGATCGTCGATTTCGCGCCACATGAGCTCGAATTCCTGCGCGATCACGCCCACGAGCGCCTCGGCATTGGAACAGACACCATGACGAACTGGCTCGCCGATAGCGGCTTGAAGCCTGTCACGACCCGCCATTTGCCGCCCTCACCACAACACGGCGACAAAACCGACAACCTAACAGTCTCGCTTTGGCTGGCAGAAAAGTCCGAAGCGGCGTGACGACGATGCGCGTCGAGCGTGCATCCGTCATTCAAGAAATAGGAGAGACCGCATATGGAACCCAAGAGCAGGTTGGTGGGAGACGGAGAGATCGACGTTTCGTTCGAGTTTTTCCCGCCTAAGACAGAGAAGATGGAAGAAACGCTCTGGCATTGCATCCACCGACTGGCACCCTTGCGCCCGGAGTTTGTGTCCGTCACCTATGGTGCCGGCGGCTCCACGCGTGAGCGCACGCACACCACCGTCTCCCGCATCATAAAGGAGACGAACCTGAAACCAGCAGCACATTTGACCTGTGTCGATGCCACGAAGGCTGAAGTCGATGACGTCGCCCGTGATTACTGGACGTCCGGTGTCCGCCATATCGTTGCACTGCGCGGCGACCCTGCCAGCGGCGTCGGCGATCACTATGTTCCGACACCGGGTGGTTATGCCAATGCTGCAGCTCTGGTCAGCGGGCTCAAGTCCATCGCACCGTTTGAGATCTCAGTGGCAGGTTATCCCGAGTGCCATCCTGAAAGTGCCAACCTCGACGCCGACATAGAAAACCTAAAAGCGAAGGTTGACGCCGGAGCTGATCGCATCATCACGCAGTTCGTCTTTGATGGCGACTATTACCTGCGCTTCCTTGAGCGCGCACGCGCTGCTGGCATTTGGGTTCCCATTACACCAGGAGTTATCCCGATCCACAACTTCGCGCAGGTTTCAGGCTTTGCACGAAAGACAGGGGCAACGATACCGGCGTGGATCGAGCGCCGTTTCGAAGGGCTTGAGAACGATCCAAAGACGAGCCACCTCGTCGCGAGCGCCGTAGCCACTGAGCAGGTGTTGGGACTCGTGGATGAAGGTGTCAAAAGCTTCCACTTCTACACCTTGAACCGCGCCGATCTCGTCTACGCGATCTGCCACTTGCTAGGCCTGCGGCCGGCGCCGGTCGATAGCGCAAAAGCAAAGGCAAATGCCGCCTGAAACACGGCACCCAACTGTATTACGCCCAACGAGGCGAGTGCCCAAGCGAACAAAAGAATGGAGTCATAAAAAACAATGAAAAGAAAGCCGAGCTGGGCCGCACTGGAAGCTGCTGCCGCAAAGCGAATTCTCATAATCGACGGCGCCATGGGCACCATGATCCAGCGACGCAAACCGACCGAAGCCGACTATCGCGGCGAACGCTTCAAGGACTGGAAGTGCGACGTGCAGGGCAATAACGACCTGTTGGTGCTCACCCAGCCAGACATGATCATGGAAATTCATGAGGAATATCTCGCCGCGGGCGCTGACATCCTCGAAACGAATACGTTCAACGCTCAGCGCATCTCGATGGCCGACTATCAGATGGAAGAGCTGTCATACGAGATCAACGTTGAGGCAGCACGCATCGCCCGCGCTGCTGCCGACAAATGGACGAAGAAGACACCGGACAAACCCCGCTTTGTTGCCGGCGCCGTTGGCCCGACGAACCGCACAGCCTCCTTATCTCCGGACGTCAACGATCCCGGCTTCCGCAACACTTCCTTCGATGTCCTGCGCGAAGCCTATTCGGAGCAGGTGCGCGGCTTGGTAAATGGTGGCGCAGACATCATCCTCATCGAGACGGTCTTCGACACCTTGAACGCCAAGGCCGCAGGATATGCCACCCTCGAGGTGTTCGATGAATTAGGCGTCGAACTCCCAATCATGATTTCAGGTACGATCACGGACCGTTCCGGCCGCACGCTTTCTGGGCAAACCGCAGAAGCATTCTGGTATTCGATGGCGCATCTAAAACCCTTCTCGATCGGGTTGAACTGTGCGTTGGGTGCCGAGTTGATGCGTCCTTACGTGGCTGAACTTGCCCACGTCGCGAATACACGGGTGTCGGCCTACCCCAATGCCGGCCTGCCGAACGCCATGGGCGAATACGATCAAACACCTCACGAGATGGCGTGTCTGCTCGAACCCTGGGCCGAGGACGGTCTACTGAATATCGTTGGTGGATGCTGCGGCTCAACGCCAGAACACATCCAGCACGTCCGCGAGCACGTTGAAAAACACGCCCCTCGTGAGGTTCCAGAAATCGCTCCCAAGATGCGCTTGTCAGGGCTCGAACCATTCGTACATGGGTGATCTCGTCCCATCGACTCACGGACAGCCTCCATCAAGATTGAATTCGATCAACCCAGTAAGCGGTTGCGGCAAATGCCGATAAGATCGGGAAAGAAACGCGAAAGGCGGCGGACCCATCAGTCCGTTGAAGTGTAAATGACATCAGCAGCAATGCGGTTCATCAACGTCGGCGAACGCACGAACGTCACCGGCTCCGCGAAATTCAGAAAGCTCATCGAAGCCAACGACTACACGGCAGCGCTTTCCGTTGCTCGACAGCAGGTCGAGAACGGCGCACAGATGATCGACGTCAATATGGATGAGGGTTTGCTCGACTCTGAAAAGGCGATGCAAACGTTCCTCAACCTAATCGCGTCAGAGCCGGACATTTCCAAAGTCCCAATCATGATCGACAGCTCCAAATGGAGCGTCATCGAAACAGGCCTCAAGTGCGTACAGGGCAAGGCCGTCGTCAACTCGATCTCAATGAAGGAAGGTGAAGGTCCCTTCCTCGAACAAGCGCGCAAAATCTTGCGCTACGGTGCCGCCGTGGTCGTTATGGCCTTTAACGAACAGGGACAGGCGGAAACAGCCGAGCAGAAATTCAGCATCTGCCAACGCGCTTACAAGCTGCTGACCGAAAAAGTCGGCTTCCCACCGCAGGATATCATCTTCGATCCCAACATCTTCGCCGTCGCAACCGGCATCGAAGAGCACAATGACTACGGCGTGGCCTACATCGAAGCGACGCGCCGTATCAAGGAAGAGATGCCGCTGACACATGTTTCGGGCGGCGTCTCGAACTTGTCGTTCTCCTTCCGCGGCAACGATCCCGTCCGTGAGGCGATGCACTCTGTGTTCCTCTACCACGCCATCCAGGCGGGTATGGACATGGGCATCGTCAACGCGGGTCAGCTGGCTGTCTATGACGACATTCAGCCTGATCTGCGTGAACTGGTCGAAGATGTCATCCTGAACCGCCGCCCCGATGCGACCGACCGGTTGCTTGAAGCGGCACCGCGTTTCAAGGGCGAAGGCGGGCCCAAAAAGCGCGAACAGGATCTCTCATGGCGTGAAAAGCCGGTTCAGGATCGTCTCACACATTCTCTTGTCCACGGAATCAACGACTGGATCGAAGAGGACACGGAAGAAGCCCGCCAGCAAGCCGAACGCCCGCTTCATGTCATCGAAGGGCCGCTCATGGCCGGCATGAACGTCGTCGGCGATTTGTTTGGTGCGGGTAAAATGTTCCTCCCGCAGGTGGTCAAATCTGCACGAGTTATGAAGCAGGCCGTCGCCTACCTGCAGCCTTTCCTGGAAAAGGAAAAGCAGGAAATGGGGCTCGTTAATCAGCCTGCCGCAGGCAAGATTCTGATGGCCACCGTAAAGGGTGACGTGCACGACATCGGCAAGAACATCGTCGGCGTCGTGCTTCAGTGTAATAACTACGAAGTCATCGATCTGGGCGTCATGGTTCCGGCCGCCAAGATTCTTGAAACCGCAAAGAAGGAGAAGGTCGACGTCATTGGCCTATCTGGCCTGATCACGCCCTCTCTCGATGAGATGTGCTTTGTCGCAGCTGAAATGGAGCGCGAAGGGTTCCAGCTCCCACTCTTGATCGGCGGCGCCACAACAAGTCGCGTACATACTGCCGTCAAGGTTGCGCCAAACTACGAACGCAACCAGGCAATCCACGTTCTCGACGCGAGCCGCGCCGTAGGTGTTGTCTCCAAGCTGCTGTCTGACAACGATCGCGGATCATTCGTAGAGAACATCCAAGCGGAATATGAAAAGGTCCGTGAAGCGCACCATGCCAGCGAAGCCAAGAAAAACCGGATAACGCTGCAGGCCGCACGCGACAACCGCTTCGAGATCGATTGGCCGAACTATGAACCGCCGAAGCCGTCATTCACGGGCGCGCGGGCGTTCTCAAACTATCCGTTGGCGGATCTGGTCCCCTACATCGACTGGAGCCCATTCTTCTCAACGTGGGAACTGCGCGGCCGCTATCCCGCCATTCTGGACGACAACACCGTCGGCCCCGAAGCGCGCAAGCTCTTCGCTGATGCAGAGGAACTGCTAAATCGTATCGTCGAAGGCAAATGGCTGACGGCAAATGCCGTTGTCGGTTTCTGGCCAGCGAATGCTGTCGGTGATGACATCCTTCTCTTCGACGACGACGATCGCAAAAACGTCCGCGCCACCGCCCACACCCTGCGCCAGCAGATCGCCCGCGATCACAATCGCGGACGCGCGCACTCGGCTTTGGCGGATTTCATCGCGCCGCAATCGACGGGTCTTGCGGATTACCTCGGCGGTTTCGCCGTCACCACCGGCATCGGCGAAGAAGAAGCATTGGAAGCCCATTTCAAGAAGACCGACGACTATGGGCGGATCATGTTCAAGGCGCTGGCTGATCGTCTGGCCGAAGCCTTCGCCGAAGCCATGCACGAAAAAGTACGCCGCGAGCTTTGGGGCTACGCTTCCAACGAAAAACTGACCAGCGAAGAACTGATCGCTGAGAAGTATCGCGGCATCCGTCCGGCACCGGGATACCCGGCACAGCCCGATCACACAGAAAAGTCCACGCTATGGGAATTGATGGACGTTGAAAAACAGACAGGCATCAAGCTGACGGAAAGCTACGCTATGTGGCCCGGTTCCGCCGTCTCGGGCTTCTACTACGCGCATCCCGACAGCCACTACTTCGGTGTCGCCAAGATCGAAGCCGATCAGGTCGAGGACTACGCCGCGCGCAAGGGTTGGAGCATCGAAACAGCCGAACGCTGGCTGGCCCCGATTCTCAATTACGACCCGCGGCGTGAACGTAGCGCGAAAGTCGCCTGATCAATCCCGGCTGACTATTCGGCCGGGCCCCAAAAGTGTGTCGGACGGACGTGTGCCCAGGCACAAATTCGTCCGACATCGTTTGCATCGTTTCCCCAAACCCACAGCTGTGCTAGTCCGCGAGGATAACGGCAACTTGCGCCCGTGGGGGGCTGCACGCCAAGTGTGAGGGCCAAACGATGCTCGGATACCTCGTTCTCGTCATCCTGCAAATCATTGCCGCTTGGTTCGGCATGCCGAAAGTCATGAGCTACATCCCGAGTAACCTCGGAAGCTTGGCGACTGCGGCAATCGAAGCGGCGATCTACGCTCTTATCGTGTGGATTATTGGCGTCCTGTTTTCTTTCGTTCTGAAAGACGTGCGGATGCCCGGCACGCCAACGCTCGCCACCGCTCTTGTCGGCGCTCTCATCGGTGCCGCGATCGTGGTGTTCCTTCCGGCATTCGGCGTCAGCATTCCCAGAGCAATCAATCCACAATTCATTCCACTTGCGGGTGCGATCCTGGGATATCTCGCCCGCCGTTGATCGCGAGCGCTGGCGGCCCCTTGAAACTTCGCCGAGTTACCTGACATCAGACTCCAAACGCGAAAGAGGCGCGGAACTCGTCCGGTTCCACGCCTCTTTGTATTTTCTGCCCTTGAGTGGCTTTGATTTTTATATCTGCAGCATCATCCGCCGCTTGGTAAGCCAACGGTCCCTTCGTTAGATGGCGCCGAGCACGATGGCAGCCAGAAAACCGAAGGAGATGATAGCGGCTAATAAATTAAGTCGCATCTGCAGCGTCATCGTTGCCTCCTTGTACCGATAAACGGTAGCTATCCTAGTGTAGTCAGAACCACACCATTGGCAGATCCT
This sequence comes from Filomicrobium sp., assembly GCF_025698805.1. Classification (NCBI taxonomy): domain Bacteria; kingdom Pseudomonadati; phylum Pseudomonadota; class Alphaproteobacteria; order Hyphomicrobiales; family Hyphomicrobiaceae; genus Filomicrobium; species Filomicrobium sp. Next base: position 26,647 of record NZ_JAILWT010000003.1, on the reverse strand, counting down.
AGTTGCGTGTTTAAAAGTGAGACAAGCGAAAAAATTGCTGCGTTGCAGTGGAATTAGGCATTTCGCAGCGTGTCATTTAGGCAGCTTCAGTAGAGCTATTTATAACACGACGATCAGCTTGCTTATGTATACAGATCCATTCCAATTTAACGACTTTCGTCATCAGGATGTTTCGCAGCAACTTGTCGGTAACCATTAAGATTTTCGAAGAATTGAATACACGCAAAGTTGTGCAATCCGGGTGTGGCTTTTCCCACCTGTGCATCGCAAAAAAATTGCGCAGGCCTCCTGCAAAAAAATTATAACGCCATCGTATTCGCACCCGGAAATTTGGTCGACGATATGCCAGGAAACCGACCATTTTTCAGCGTGAACTAGCCGCTCTTTGAGCCCCAGTAAACTGCCTGAAAGGACTTCTGGATGGACCGCTTCAAGGCCTTGATGATTTCGAAAAAAGACGAGGGTGGCCAATCAGTTGACTGGGTGGAACTCGGCACTGAAGACCTGATGGAAGGCGATGTGCTGGTTCGCGTCAGCCACTCGACAATCAACTACAAGGACGGCCTCGCTTTGGAGGCGCGCGCGCCCATCGTGCGCCGCTGGCCATTGATTCCCGGAATCGACTTTTCAGGCACCGTAGCCGAATCGAATCACCCTGATTTCAAACCCGGTGATGCTGTGATCCTAAACGGCTGGGGCGTCGGCGAAACGCATCACGGTGGCTACGCCCAATACGCACGCGTAAACGGCGATTGGCTGATCCACCAACCCGCAGCCTTCACTGCCGCTGAGGCTATGGCAATTGGTACAGCTGGCTACACGGCAATGCTGTGCGTTCTAGCACTCGAAGCCCATGGCGTCGTCCCCGCATCCGGCCCGGTCCTGGTCACGGGCGCCGCAGGTGGCGTCGGATCTATTGCCGTCTCAGTGCTCGCCAGGTTGGGCTACCACGTCATCGCATCCACCGGCCGGACCAGCGAGACGGAATTTCTAAGGGGACTTGGCGCCGCTGAAATAATGGATCGTAGCGAGCTGTCGGGAAAAGCTCGGCCACTTGGGAAAGAACGCTGGGCCGGTGCCGTTGACGTTGCCGGCAGCACCACACTTGCCAATGCTATCGCCATGACGAGCTACGGCGGAACCGTTGCTGCATGTGGACTCGCACAAGGCATGGATCTTCCGGCAAGCGTAGCGCCGTTCATTCTACGCGGCATTACGCTATGCGGAATCGATAGCGTTATGGCGCCCAAAGCCAAACGTGTGGAAGCGTGGGATCGTCTCGCCCGAGACCTGGACCGCAGCAAGCTTAGCGAACTCACCGTGACGCATCCCTTAGCTGACGTCATTGGGTTAGCACCGAAAATCCTGGCCGGCGAAGTTCGCGGGCGCGTCGTTCTCGAGATCGAGTAGAGCAAACTCAGATAAGGCGCTTACGCAGCAGGATCTCGGAATGAGGCTCTTCAATAAGCCCCGGGATTTCTGCTGCCTCTTTGAAACCCTGTCGCCCGTAAAATGATCTCGCCGGCGTATTGAACTCGGACACGGTGATCCAAAGGTTGCGATCACCGAAGCCGCGCGCATGCGTTTCCCACCAAGACAGGACAGCGGCCCCAACACCGCGTCCCTGAAAGGCCGGGAGAATGCCAAGGAAATGCAGGTAGGAGCCACGCAGCCACTGTCCTCGGATCACAGCGACACCAGCAGGAGCTTCGGCAACCCTAATCAGTATGCGCGCCGCACCGACCTCGGAAGTCGCCAGGAACTTAGCGAGATCCTGATGCGAAAACCCATACTCGGCCCACGGCGTCATTGCTGAAAATTGGGCTCCGAAATAATCGGCACAATCCGATGAAAGAGCCTCAAGCCTTACTGCTTCTTGACGTCCACCCCGTGCAACGACCGAACCAATTTCATAGGGCAGGTCCGAATAGCGCGCCGTCATCTGTCCGCCGCTCCAGCTCCCGCTGCTGGACGCGCTGTGGCAGTCGTAGCGCGCTTCTGAAACGGCAGTCGATCATAACGATCCGTGTCCCCCGGACGTGAATCATAACAGGTCGGCACGATTTCCGGCGTGCCGGCAGCCAAGAGCTCACTCACCGTCACAAACTTATAGCCTTGCGCCCGAAGCTTCGGGATGAGTTGCGACAATGCCGCCGCCGTATGATGGCCACGCCCGTTGGCATGCCCGATGATGATGGAACCAGGCTTCACTTTTCTCATCACGGTGTTGACGATCGCCTTGGCGCTCGTATTAGGATCGGGATCGCCCGTAGAGATGTCCCATTGAATAGCAAGAAGACCCGCCGCGTTTACGGCATTCAGGGATTGAGCGTTGCACGCGCCGAACGGAAAGCGAAAAAGGCCCATCCGCGGCGGAACGGTCGACAACCCACCTGCCACATTCCCAACGCACTGCTCTTTCGCGAAGCCCTCCCTGGCTGCCTCATAAGCCCGCTGCGGGCCTTCAATCTCAGCCGCAAGAGCACGCGGTGACAAGAGTCTGAGATTGCGGTGGGCTTCGCCGTGATTGCCTATCTCAAACAATGGATCGGCCATGAGCTGCTGGATCCGCAGTTCATGCGATCGCATCCACTTGCCGCCCGTAAACAGGGTCGCTTTGATCTGGTTCTCACGAAGGTAATCGATAATGGGACCGTCGTAGCCGGCAATCTCTCCGGTCTGCTCACATAGATCGAGCGTGAGGGCGATCAGCTTGGCACCATTCCTCACATTTACCCGACGAATGGCCCCGGATAATCCAGCCGGGATTGGCGAATGAGCCGCCAAGGTACGCGCCGCTGTCGTCGCGTCGAAGGCCCTGACGCCCTTAACCGGCTTGATTTCACCGCGCTGTCCTTTGAGCGCACTAGGTGAAAAACACGCTGACAGAAGCCGGCTATCCCCAAACGAAGGCATGTGAATATCATCGCCCGACTGCGCGCGGACACCCGACTGCGTGACCATACCCAAGGTTAAGGCAGCAGCAGCGATAATAGCGAGGATACGCCCCCTTCCGCACAGCGAAGCGAAGAAAGGTCGTTTGAGACGTAAAACGCATTTCGGTATCAGCAACTCAGTTCTCGCCTGCCCACCGCATTTGGCTAATGCTTTAGCCTTAGACTGCGTTAAACCCTAGTGACAAAATGTAGACCGCACTGCGCCGAACCGCCTCACACCCCCTACAATAAGGGGCTTTCAGCACTCACTCTGGCAATCATCTCACCGATCTCTACATTGACTTGAATACATCGGATCGTTACGGCTCGGTCCTACAGCCCGAGACGAAACCCTGACCAGCACACCCGTCGAGGTCGCTATGGCGTCACCAAATCCACAAGCCCGTTCTGACACGCTGCAGACACACGACCCTATTTGGTCGCAAATCCGTAGCGAGGCCGAGGAACTCATGGGGAGCGAGCCAGCCCTTGGCAGCTTTGTGTTCGCAACCGTCCTGAGTCAAAGTTCGCTTGAAGATTCTGTCGTGCACCGGCTTGCACAGCGCCTGGATCACTCCGACGTAGATGGGGGCCTTATCAGCCATATCTTCCGGGGCGTTTTGACCAAAAAGCCGGAACTTGGCATCGCCTTCCGCGCAGATCTCGCTGCAGTCTATGATCGTGATCCTGCCTGCCAGCGCTATATCGAGCCGCTCCTCTACTTTAAGGGCTTTCACGCCATCACGACGTACCGGTTCGCCCACGAGCTATGGGCCGCAGGACGTCGCGACTTTGCACTCTACTTACAAAGCCAGTCATCGAAGCTTTTCGGCGTGGATATCCACCCCGCCGCGCGTTTTGGCCAAGGCATCATGCTTGATCACGCGACGGGCTTCGTGGTTGGTGAAACCGCCGTGGTTGGGGACAATTGCTCGTTCTTGCACGGCGTGACCCTTGGCGGCAGCGGCAAGGTGGGCGGGGATCGCCATCCCAAGATCGGCTGCAACGTCCTGATCGGCGCCGGTGCCAAAATTCTCGGAAACATCCGTGTCGGCAATTGCTCGCGCGTGGCCGCCGGCAGTGTCGTGCTGCGGGATGTCCCCGACGAAACCACAGTGGCCGGTGTTCCAGCGAAAGTCGTTGGTCCGGCAGGATGCTCTGAGCCTGCGCGTTCGATGAACCAGGATCTGCCTGGAGAATAATCGCGCAACATCGAGTGCCGGACTTTCGTCCGGCAAAACGACCTATAAGAACTGGAGACGTAAACGGTGACGAAAACCGAGATCGAGCGCCTGCAAGGCTATTTGCGAAAGACGTTCGGCGCCCCGAGCCTTGAAGTTCGGCCGCAGCCTAAAAAGAACGATATGGCCGAGGTGTTCATCGCCAATGAATTTGTCGCCACGCTCTACAAAATCGTGGAAGACGGCGAGACCGAATATCAGTTCCAAATGGCCATCCTAGAGATGGATCTCGAGGACGCGTGAATTACGCACCAAGCTTGAGCATTTAAACAAAGCGATAGCCCGCACAGCCGCCGCTCACGGCTTAATGTGCCGGTTCGACATTAACGACGATCTCATGGCCCTATTTGAACTTGATCATCAGGTGCGCACGCCTGCCAGCGGAGCATACTGGGTAGCTCCGAACGCCGTTGTGGTTGGCAATGTCGAAATCGGCGACGAAGCGAGCGTTTGGTTCGGTACCGTCATCCGGGGAGACAACGAGCCAATCCGTATCGGCGACCGTTCGAACATCCAGGATGGGTGCGTGCTGCACACCGATCCTGGATTTCCCATGACCATCGCATCCGACTGCACCATCGGACACATGGTTATGCTGCATGGGTGCACAATCGGCACCCGCAGCTTGATCGGCATCGGCTCGATCTTGCTCAATGGCTGTATTATCGGCGAAGGCAGTCTTATCGGTGCCAACACCCTCATTCCAGAAGGCAAAGTGATCCCGCCAAGATCTCTCGTGATGGGATCTCCCGGACGCGTTGTGCGGGAACTAAGCGAAGAAGACGTCGCGAAGTTCTCCCTCGCAGCCGAACGTTATGTGGAAAACTGGAAGCGCTTTTCGGATCGCATGAAGCCCCAAGCGGAAAGCTAAAAAGCTTTCCCGCCGGAGCAAATGATTTTGCGCTCAGTCACGGTCGGAACCGGAGTTACCCGACATCACCAACGGCTGATCCACCAGCATCTCCTCCAGTGACACCCAGACACGCGGGTTCACGTAAGACTGCCGCATAACGTACTGGTAGGGCGTCGAACTCCAGACGCGAACTTCAGACACCTTATTGTCGAGGATGTAGTCGCCCTGAGATGTCCGCGCGGTCAACACAGCGTGGCCATCACCATACTCGTCCCGAACAACCGTGATCAGAAGTGCGCTCGGCGGCCAGCCACGCTCGATCAAAATCTGCCGCTTCAGAAGCACATAATCTTCGCAGTCGCCGTACTTGTCAGGCAGGGTCCAATATTCCGTAACCCCGTAGATCTCCTGATCCGTCAGCGGCTGAATACGATCATTCACATACCTGTTGACCTCATCAAGCTCGATGAGACGCTCTGGCGTTGCGGTAAGCCGCGTCTCGGCAATCCCGTGAGGTGCGCAATACTTCGGATTGGACTCGCAGAACCGTACGAAACCGTAGGGTGGCTGAGCGGGACCGAAGATTTTCATGAAGGCGGGAGCGCGGTGCCCATAATAAGACGCGCTGGGCTTATGATGAGAGCCCGTAACCTGCTGACCCTGCGCTGGGCCACCAACGGCAGCGCACAGAACGGCCAACGTCAAAACGGTACCGACGCGCGTCATACTCGATTACCCCCGCATACTCGTTTCATACTGACATACGCACTTGTCAGCGCAACCCTCACCAAGGCAACTGGCTGTTAATACCGGCTTGTGTGCTTGCCTCGTCACGCCGTTGCCAATCCCATTCTCAACAGTTTGGACATCATCAGGTTCCGCCCTACTGCGCTCCAAATTCAATGCCGATGCCCGTTCGGTGATGACGACGAACGGTGGCGCTTTGTCTGCCGACAGTCACAATTGACCCCAGCGGCGGACGCCACGTCGTGGCAAGCAAAGCCCCTGACACGGACATATCGATCAGCTCACATTCGACTTCGCGACCATCTTCCAGACGAAGCAACGCCGTGTTTCCAGACCGTCGGACACGCTCTTCCTTGCGCGCCTCGAAGTCCTCCAGTTCACTGCGGTTGATGAGCCACGTCAGCTTTGCGACAAGACGTTCGCGCTTATGGGCAGACAGGCTGCTTCGCAGGGCAAAGCCTCCCGCAAATGCTCGCACGACAACGCCCTCAAGAGCTCCGAGATGTTCGAAATAAACAACGATGCGCTCATTATTCTCCACGGCGGCGGCGCTCTTCACTGAAGCCCCGCCCACAGAGATATCCACAAGCTGGCAATCATGCTCGGTCTTGTCGGCACGCATAAAGCGCCCAGGCAACGACAGCATCACACGACGATACCTACGCCGCGTAGTTTCGCTGCCTGATCCGGGTTCACCCGCGAGGTGCCGCAGCACCAATTGTGCCGTAGTCGCTGACATATGCGCACCTTCTCACCGCCTGCCCGCACGCGCTGGCAGACGCCGCGTTTCGTACTGAGACACCAAGTGCTCAGAACATCGCTGAGGATTATGCGGTAGAGGCCGTTAACGTTAGGCTAACGTCCCGTCCAAATATGAAACAGTCAGGAGGTGGCAGAATCACGGCATGCGAACGTCGTTAAGTTTCAGTTCCCCGTGTCAAGAGCCCGCCATCATAAACGCGGAATTGGCGTCGGTCCTGCCGAACGATCCGAGCATTGCGCACATGAGAAAAAAACGGAGGTGGATCTTCTGCGGGCGGAGAAAACTCCGGTAGTTTTAATGAAACCGGCTGTTCAGGGCTAATAATTCGAACATCAATCAGACGTTGACGAACCAACGGCTCTTGTCCAAGCCAGGCTGGAGGGTTGATGCAACTTCCGGCTCCAAGCAACCTATCGATCGAACCCTGAGTATGAACCAAGGGCATCACAACAAACTCAAAGCTCGCCTTTCGTCCGCGGCTACAGAGGGCCTCCGTAGCGATAACCGCAACTGAACCGGAGCGCATGACCTCTGAGAGTTTACTCATCACGGTCCCGCGTTCGAGCCCTATCCAGTGATGAAAGAAATTTGCTCCGCGGAATTCCTGGCCGAACTGCTCCGTAAGTCGCGTGCCCGCCAGCCTGTAGCGCAAGTTGCCTTCATCCACAGCTTCCAGAATAAATGTCTCTGGCAGCAAATGTGATATGCGCGAAGGCTCGATCTCAAATCGCCGGGGGGCGATACGATCTCCCCTTACCTCGTTCCAATACCGATACAAATTACGGCTAGTCGAATGTCGCATTGCTCTCGCGGGCCCCGAACGATGGGTCGACCGCCAAACGCGGACAGACCAGTCAAAGCTATTTCAATCACTGTCCAGAAACGGGACGATTTACCGCCCATAACCGGGTATAGCCTTGATTGAGCACCTTCCATGCCAGCCGCCGCACTACAGCGAAAAGAGGCCCGCACCCCGAACAACACTCGTCTAATCTTGCCTAATAAGGAACGAGGACCAGATAGGGTCCGACGCGCCGCGTTCAACTCCGGTACAACTAAGGGGATTAGCTTGTCCAAGGCGCGGGCTGGCTGTAACGCTTCAAAGCTCGCGACACGTAAAACGGCCCCCGCGAAAGGAACTTTAAGTGCGATATCACCAGCCAATCTTCAACGTCCCAAACTCAGTGCTGGCGCTCATCGCGATTTTCATTGCGGTCCATATCGTACGGCAGATGTTGCCTGTGGATCAGGAAGAATGGCTGACCGTCGCCATGGCCTTCGTTCCTGCGCGCTACTCAGGCTACGCCGCAGAGTTGCCGGGTGGGGAAATCGCTTCCATCACGTCGTTCCTTACGCACATGCTTGTCCATGGCGATGTCACCCATCTGATGTTTAACTCGGCGTGGTTTCTGGCTTTTGGAGGCGCAATCGCTCTGCGTATCGGCGGACCCCGCTTTCTTGCCTTCACAGCTTTTACGGGCGTCATCGGAGCATTAACGTTTTTAGCGTTCCACTTTGGTGAACTGGTTCCCGTCGTCGGAGCCTCCGGAGCCGTCTCGGGAATGATGGGGGGCGTCATGCGCTTCCTGTTTTCCGCGATCGACCGGCACAATTTCGCAGCTCTGCGCGAGGCTCCCCACAGCGTCCCGCTAATGAGCTTGAACCAAGCCCTAACGGACAAACGCGTTATTGCCGTCACCGCAATCTGGCTTCTGCTTAACGCTCTCAGCGTCCTTGGTATACCTGGCGTCGACAGCGGCGGTGGCATCGCCTGGGAAGCGCACGTGGGTGGCTACGCGGCGGGCTTCTTGTGCTTTGGCTTCTTCGACAACCGCGCGCCTACGAGTAGGCCCCGCCCCTATCTCGTCAACTGACGCTTGCGACTTTTGTCGTATCGTCGCACCATGCACCTCCGGAGGGAACCAGGGCGTTCCGTTAACTGACGGAACGCACCGACCGGGTTTGCAGTCTTGCCATATGCAACAAATTACAAAAGGCAAGGGCGGCGACCCATTGAATTGGAGGTGCCTGTAAATGAACGTAGCCGCAGTTTTAAAGGCCAAAGGCCGTGCTGTAGCAGTGGCCGGAGCAGACACAACACTGCTGGAGATTGCCTCTCAACTCGCTGCTAAGCGAATTGGTGCTCTCGTCATCGTCAATGACGACAACACTGTAATCGGAATCATTTCCGAACGCGACATCGTTCGAGCCATAGCCGCGTCAGGCGAAGGAGTACTTCGCGCGCCGGTTTCCACTGTTATGACCAAGAGCGTCGTAACTTGCGAAGAGAGCGTTACCCTCGACGAATTAATGGGCATGATGACCAAGGGTCGTTTCCGTCACGCTCCAGTCGTCATGAATGGAGAACTCGTCGGAGTCGTGTCCATTGGCGACGTCGTAAAACACCATCTCGCCGAGGTAGAAATGCAAGTGTCAGCAATGCAGGGATATCTGGCCACCGGCTGAAATGCTTCGGATTAATTATTCTGGCCGGTGGCGTAAGGCACCGGCCAGATCTACGACAGGTCCGATGTTATGCGACCCCAGCCTTGAGGCGACCGAGCTGACGTCGCACAGAAATTTCCTGACGTATTGTTTCCAACTCGCGTTCCGCCGCGAGCCGTCCGAGATCAATAAGTTCGGAGGCGCGGTGAAAATCAAACAGATTGAAGCCATACAAACGCGGGCTGATCATCGCATCCGGCGGATCGCCAGCCAGCCGGGAGCGCGCAATGCGATCCTGAACGATGTTGAAAGCATCGACCATAACCGTAGAAATCCCCGGAACGCTTTTGTCGCCTTTTCCGAAGATCTGCCGCTGCAGCAGCCTGCGCGCACCAAAGCCATTGGAAAAACTGCGCGGGGCGATATCCGCGAGAGGCTCCGCCTCTTCGTCCTCGACCACCTCAGAAAGATCAAACTGAGCGGCGGTCGTCCCACGGCTCGACAGGTCGAAATTCAGATTAACGGCGATGACATAGCGCGCGCCCAGCGCCCGGCAAACAGAAACCGGAACAGGATTGACTAACGCACCATCAAACAGCCAACGCCCATTGAGTTTGACCGGCTTAAGAACGCCTGGAAGTGCATAAGAGGCCCGAACCGCATCTCCAAGTTCTCCACGAGACAGCCAAATTTCATGACCCGTCCCGATCTCCGTGGCAACTGCTGTAAATTTACAATCGAGGTCTTCGATACGCACATCGCCGAAAACCTTTTTCAATCGCGAATTGAGCCGTGTTCCAGAGATGAGCCCCGTACCCGCCAGATTGAAATCGAGGAAATTCCAAACACCCCGAACGGTCAGCCCTCGGGCCATGTCCTCGAGATCGTCAAGGTGGCCCGCCGCATAGCAGCCCCCGACAACAGCTCCGATAGAAGTGCCTGCAATGATGTCAGGTTCGATACCGGCAGCGCTGAGAGCTCGGATCACGCCAATATGCGACCAGCCGCGTGCGGCACCGCCGCCAAGGGCCAAACCGATCTTGCCGTACTCCATAAAACGTCTCCAGAGCCTACAGCTACCGTGTTCGTCTCCCGTTCTGCTGCTTTGGGCACGACAAACCGTCCGCGTACCGAGTTCATGCAAGCAAAACGGAGGTACTAATCGAGATTAAGCACAATACCGCAATAAGATTAACGCAGCGCTAGTCCGCATCAACCATAGCCCCTAAACGCACCCTCTCAAGATTTTGCCTTCCACACAGATCATTTTCCTTCAGGTTTGCTATAAATTGTCTCAGGATCGAACAATCGGGTGTCATCGCTCGGAACGAGTTTAACGCCGGACTCAGACTCGAAAACGACGCGCCGGTAAAAACAGGTCCGTCGCCCCGTGTGGCAAGCCGCCCCATGCCCTTCGATCCGCACCTGCATCCAGATAACGTCTTGGTCGCAATCCGTTCGCATCTCAATAATTTGAAGCCGGTTGCCGCTATCTTCGCCTTTTTTCCAGAGGCGTCCTCGGGATCGGCTCCAGAAATGTGCTATTCCCGTCTCGAGGGACAGCTGCAGAGCTTCCGCGTTCATGAAGGCAAACATTAGAACCTGCCCAGTGTCCGCGTCTGTGACGATGGCCGGGATGACGCCGGCGCCGTCAAAACGCGGCTGAAATGCCAGCCCCTCCTCCAAGTCGCTTTTGTCCTCGCCAGGACCCATTAGAGACATAACCGCTTCCCTCCGCCTTGACCGGCACTACATACAGGAGGAACCCGCAAATTGACCCGCCAAGAGTCAACCTGCACCATCTCCTATATAGTGATTGAATTGGGCGGGAGGACTAATCCTCCGCCATCGGCGTAGCCGAAGGGACTTCTATGGCCGACCTCGATGAAATTTACCACACGCGGATCCTCGAACTCGCCGCAGCAATACCGCGCACCGAACGCCTCGCGGATCCTGACGCACGGGCATCCGCGCACTCAAAGCTGTGCGGCTCCACGATCGATGTCGACGTGAAGTTATCCGATGGCCGTGTCGTCGACTTCGGGCAAACGGTGAAAGCCTGTCTTCTGGGACAAGCCGCCGCCTCCGTCGTTGGACGAGAAATTATCGGCACCCCAATCGAGGAGTTTACGGACATCGCGGACACCATGCGCCGCATGCTCAAGGAGGACGGCCCTCCTCCCCAGGGGCGCTGGGCCGACCTTGCTGTTCTGGAACCGGTGCGTGACTACAAAGCGCGGCACGCGTCAACACTGCTTGTCTTCGATGCCTTACGCAAAGCCATCAATGAAGCCGAAGGCGAACATGGAAAGTCTGGTGAGCAGCCGACAACGGCAGCCACAACGGAGACCTGATCCGATTGAACACTTGTAAGCAGCACGATCACAGCCCTAACACCCCTACCGACAGAAGGTCAGGTTGGGCAGGCCTGCTGCTGAAAGCGCCGATCCACGCCTACCGCTATACCTTCAAAGCGTTCTTCGGCTGGCATTGTCGACATTTGCCGACATGCTCCGAATACGCACTAGAAGCAATCGATCGTAATGGCGCTTGGCGCGGCTTTTGGCTGACTCTATCTCGCCTGGCCCGCTGCCGGCCGGGCGGATCTGCCGGCTTCGATCCGGTGCCGGACATTTCCACCGAACGCCATCCATTTGCGCCATGGAGATACGGCCGCTGGACGGGCGCTCATATGGAGGAGCAGTGGACCAGCCCAACGGAGTCGCTATCCCGGCCACACCGGAACGACTAGTTGGTTGCCTCCAGCGTGGCCAACCGTTCTCTCGCGGCGACAACCCCATTTTCAGAGGCCTGCGCATACCAGAAGCGCGCACGCGCTGCATCACCCGTCAGACCGACTGCGCCGCGAGCAGCAAGCTGAAGCGGATCAAACGTTTCGCCTAAGGCATACGCGCCCTCCGCGACACCGCTCTCCGCAGCCATTTCAAACAAGAGCCGTGCACCGCTGATGTCTCCAGCTTGCAAAAGGCCACGGCCCCTTGCCAGCAATGCCTGTGCGCGCTGAGGATCAAGACTGCGGGTCACCTCAGTCGGTTTGACCTTGAGAATAAAGCGCGGCGAACCGATCGGCTGGGCCGACATGTCGAAAAGTTCGGCTGTTACAGTGACATCGCCAGCCCCGCCCGGCGGCACGATAATGCGAGCACCATCCAGGCTATCCGGTGAAAGAACCCAGCTGTTATCTCCGCTCGGCATAGCGCCTGCCACATTGTAGTCCGGGGGCAAGCCACGCAGCACAATCGCCGCGACTTCGCCAGTACCATGAGCCGGACTAAGTTCAATCGGCAGACGCACTTCATCACCAGCATCAGCGGCGATCGCAGTCTCATCCCGCTGCGCTAAGACGGTCATCTCAGAGTTAGCGTTCTCCGCACGAGGCTCCGCTGACATATTCGCCGCATTTGCGCCGACCAAGCTGAACGCCGCAATGGTAAAGCGACCGACACCCTCAACGACGGGATCTTGCACGGACGCCGCCTTCATTGGTGGCGCTTCGCTTGCTGCTGGATTTGACATTATGGAAGACAACTCAATCCCAGCTTGTTCGAGCCCACTAATCAGTGTCGGCTCGTACACAAACGTAGCCCCCGCACACACGACAACAATAGCCAAACCGGCGGCAATAAGCGGCCAACGTCGCGACCGAACAACCTGATCCGTTACAGCTTCGACAACGACCAATTCCCCTTTACTAGGCTCGCGCTCGGAGTTGATGTCGTTCACCGCGGATGATGATGAAACGTCGATGGAACTCATTTCATGCCAGGGAGCGACACCAACGAACTCGCCAACGAGTTCGCCGTCCTCAATATCCGAAGTCTCTCGTTCCTCATCATTGCGCGAGGCCTGCGCAGCAACCTTCATACGAGCCTCACGCAATACCTGCATGGGATCGGAACGGATACACTCATCGCCGAGCGGGTCCACGGCGTCGAGCCGGCGTAAGAGCGCCTTGATCGAGCTGTCTTGTGATGTCCCTGACGAATAACTCATGTACTTCCCCAGTCTTTGGTAATTGCACCTCGAACCAAGCTCGAGCGCATTGCGGACAACCCGGTTAGCGCAACCGCTTCTCCGCCTCTCCCCCACTCGACCTGCTCGTCAGCTCAGATTGGCGCGACGAAGATTGCGTCGCTGAAGCTTTCGAGCGGGCACCGGTGACTTCTCGCTCAAGCCAAGCCTTAGCGGGCCTGAACTGAACGATGCCCGGCACAGGCGCCGGTAGATTCATTTCATGCCACTTCGCATGCCGCGCGGGCTCACGCAGCCCTTTCAAATTACCGAACAGGTCTTCAACAAACCGGGCCGACAACTGATAGCGCTCGTGCTTGGCGGGCCAATTCACGACGGTCAAAACAGCACCAACCGCGACCGTATCTATGCTTTGTCCCTCCCCTATCAGATCGGGATAATCCGCATGTGTCAGCTTGGCGGGAAGGTAATCAGCCTCCAATGACGGCGGATATGCAATGGGCAGAAGGCGAAGGCCCTCAATCCGCTCCATCGCAAGCGCATCCGGAGTAGGTTTGCCTCCGAGAAAAACATGCGCTGAGATTTCACCGCGCTGGAGCCGTTCCATTGCGTCGGCATGGCTCAAATTGACTTCGCGCACTTCAATGCCGAGCGCCGCAAAAACGCGCCGCGCTGAAAATTGCGTCCCACTGCCTTGTTCGCCGAAGTTGACAGCACGACCGGTAAGTTCACCCAGATCGCCGATGTCACCGCGCGCTACGACATGAAGCTCCTCATTGCACAGCTTGGCGATGTAGGCGATCTGCTCGCTCTTGATGTCACCGCCCAGCTCTCCACGGGACAAAGCCGCCAGGACGTCTGATTGGGTAATCGCAAGATCGATACCCTTCAGGTACAGCAAATCGGAGATGTTCTGTGGTCCGCCCTTCCCGACAATCGGGAGCACGCGGACATCGTCCGCACCACCGAGAACGATGGAGGCATCCTGCGCCATTTGCAGAGCGGTGCTACCAGAGCTGCCAGCAAGGAGAGTCAGAGATTGTCTATTTCTCAAATCGTCAGTCGACGCGACGCGACTGACAAAAGCCTGTGCATCGACGTTGCCACCGCTCTTCCCGGCAGCTGGAGACCTCGCTGGCTGAGCCGAAGCAGTTAGGGATACTGCGAACGAGAAAACAACAGCAGCAAAAATCCGTGCGGACACACCAAATCCAGCAGCCGTGGTGAGATACCCACCACCCATACCAATGGAATTGAAGCCCATCGTTTACGCGCGCCCCTGTACGCAAACACTACTCAAGCAGGCTCCCCAACCTGCCAAAACTCGTGTGGCCCCGACAACCACAGTCAGCAAACGGCAAAAACCTTTTGCCTTTCCGTGCCCTAGGTGGTGCCAGCCTGGGGGCGGTTTTTCGACGCGGAGAAGGAGAATGTGTGGCAGGAGCTGGGCGATCTCGTGATCGCTTCAGAGGTACGGTCCCACGCCGCGGCGCCTCGGCGCACGTTGATCTCGTAGCTTTGATCTCCCTGCGTTCCCATATGAGACTACCGGGCCAAAGAACCAACAAACTGCCGCGCAGGCCTTGACATGGCGCACGCCTACCGCGCAGATGCCAGCCTCCCGCAGCAGTTTGAATGCGGCTCGCGACGCAACAACGTCCAACCCATCTTACCTGCTTGGTATGCAGCGATTGAGAGAAGGGGCCCAGCTAATGGCCGATATTACTCTTACGTTCCCCGATGGTGCCGCACGTTCCTACCCAAAGGGCATCACAGGCGCTCAACTCGCCGAAGCCATTTCCAAATCACTCGCAAAAAAGGCCGTCGCCATTGTTCGCGATGGTGAACTGAGTGATTTGTCAGATCCCATTAATGAAGACACTCAGGTGCGCATCGTCACACGCACGGATCCTGAGGCGCTGGAACTTATCCGGCACGATGCCGCGCACGTCATGGCGGAAGCTGTGCAGGAACTCTATCCGGGCACTCAGGTAACGATTGGTCCGGTGATCGCCAACGGCTTCTATTACGACTTCGCCAAGAACGAACCGTTCCATCCTGAAGATCTGGCTGCAATCGAAGCAAAAATGCACGAGATCATCGCGCGCAATGCTCCCTTCACAAAGGAGATTTGGAGCCGCGACAAGGCCAAGTCGTACTTTGACGGCAAGGGCGAAAGCTACAAGGTTGAGTTGGTCGACGCCATTCCCGAGGGGCAGGATCTTAAGATCTACCGCCAAGGCGACTGGCTCGATTTGTGCCGCGGGCCGCACATGGCTTCAACCGGACAAATCGGCAAGTCCTTCAAGCTGATGAAGATCGCTGGGGCCTATTGGCGCGGCGATTCCAACAATCCCATGCTGCAACGTATCTACGGAACGGCTTGGGCGAGCGATAAGGAACTTGCAGACTACCTGACGATGCTAGAGGAGGCCGAAAAGCGCGACCACCGCCGCCTCGGCCGCGAGATGGACCTGTTCCATTTCCAGGAAGAGGCACCGGGCTCTGTATTCTGGCACGCTAAAGGATGGACGCTGTTCCAGACCCTGATCTCTTACATGCGCCGCCGCCAGGCAGATGCCGGCTATGTCGAGGTGAATTCGCCCGACATGATGGAAAAGCACTTCTGGGAGCTATCGGGCCACTGGGAAAACTACGGTGAGAACATGTTCACCACGACGTTGCCCGATGAGCGCGTCTTCTGCTGTAAGCCGATGAACTGTCCTGGCCATGTGCAGATCTTCAAGCATGGCCTGAAAAGCTATCGCGACTTACCCGTGAAGATTGCTGAGTTCGGCAAAGTCCATCGTTATGAACCATCCGGAGCCTTGCACGGGCTCATGCGTGTGCGTCACTTCACGCAAGACGACGCGCATATCTTCATCAGCGAGGATCAGCTCGAAGACGAATGCCTGAAGATCAACGAGCTGATGTTGTCGATCTATGAAGACTTCGGCTTCCAAGAAATCGTCGTGAAGCTTTCGACGCGACCCGAAAAGCGTGTTGGCGATGACGCCTTGTGGGACCGCGCCGAAGCAGTGATGTCCAAGGTTCTGGAACGTATTGAACGCGAAGGCGCCGGACGCATTAAAACCAGCATCAATCCTGGGGAAGGTGCCTTCTACGGTCCTAAGTTTGAGTACGTCCTGCGTGACGCCATCGGGCGTGATTGGCAGTGTGGAACAACGCAGGTCGACTTCAATCTGGCCAGTCGCCTGGGCGCATTCTATATCGACGCCAACAGCGAAAAAAAGACACCGGTGATGATCCATCGCGCCATGTTTGGCTCGCTGGAACGCTTCACGGGCATTCTGATCGAAAACTATGCCGGGCATTTCCCGCTGTGGCTCGCACCGGTTCAGGTCGTCGTTGCGACGATTGTGTCGGAGGCCGACGATTACGCACGCGAAGTCGTCGCAGAACTGCAGTCCGCAGGCCTGCGCGTTGAGATCGATACACGCAATGAGAAGATCAATCTGAAGGTCCGCGAACACTCACTGCAGAAAATTCCGGTAATCCTCGTCGTCGGCAAGCGGGAAGCCGAAGAAGCCAAGGTATCGATCCGCAGGTTAGGAAGTCAGGCACAGCAGGTTATGCCGCTGTCCGAAGCGATCGGTGTGCTCACACGTGAAGCTGTTGCGCCTGATCAACGCAGGGAACTAGCCCCGGTCAAAGAACCTGCGTAAGGGCACAACCTGGTAAAAAGAGGGCCCAGCGCGACGTCGTCGCGCTGGGCCCAATCTTTTTTGGAAAGCACCAAAACTTAGTGGCGATGGCGCCGGTGGTGGTGGTGCTTGTGGTGGTGCCGGCGCTTGTGCCAACGGTGATGATGATGGCGGTGACGCTTCCACCGCGGCCGGCACCAGCTACGCGAACCACGATGATACGAACGGTGCCAGCCACGCCGGTCGAGCCTGCACGCACGGTGCCGGCCATGGACCTGGATCACGTTGCTGGTTTCCGTTTTGGCCGCCAAACCATTGGCACCCGAAAGCGGAGCAGCGCTGGCGCTACTGGTGGCAACAGCACCGAGTGCGAACAGGCCGATGGCCGCCGCGAGTAGTTTTTTCATGAGGTACTCTCTCCTTTGGCGTTTCCCGGCGTACGGGCAGAACGTCTGGACCCGGCGAAATCCGTCGCCGGGTTACAATTATTTGCCTGCGGCATGAAGAGCCGCCTACAGACAGGACTTATAATGAGCAATTAGCGCACAAATTTTGGGCTAATTCGGGCGTAAAATTGATTTATCTGTCCGCCCTTAGCCGCGACCTCGATAAGGAGCTACTCCTTGATCGGGAAGCCACACGTCCTCTGGACATTTGCCAACCTGCCAGAATACGTCGATGGGAATGCCCCCGCGCGGGTACCAATATCCCCCGATGCGCAGATAGTGGGGAGCGATCAGATCAGCGATACGCTTGCCGATCGTCACGGTGCAATCTTCGTGAAACGCTCCATGATTACGAAACGACGTCAGATACAGCTTGAGAGACTTTGATTCGACGAGCCAAGCATCAGGCACATAATCGATAACCAGATGCGCAAAGTCGGGTTGGCCAGTCACGGGACACACGGATGTAAATTCAGGCGCCGTAAACCGTGCAAGGTAATGGGTGTCCACATGTGGATTTTCTACACGCTCAAGGACAGCCTCTTCCGGAGCCTGAGGAATAGCTGCCGCATGGCCAAGTAGCGTTACGTCTGGTTTGCTGCCCATATTATTTACTCCGCCGCCAGTGGCATGCGTCGATCGGGTCCATCATAGACACAGCCTTCCTGGCAGGAATCACGTGCGACTTCGACACGCGCCAAACCTGGCACCCGATTGGCAAGTCGGTTCCAGAGCCAGATCGTGATGCGCTCAAGCGTCGGCGCTTCCAAGCCTTCGACATCATTCAAAAGCCGATGGTCTAGCGCTTCGCGCGCATCAGCGATCGCCCCCGAAAGCTCGTCGAAATGGAACACGAGGCCGCTATGCGCATCCGGCTCTCCTTCCACCCAGATACGCGCGCGAAATGAGTGCCCGTGCATGCGGGAATTTGGATGGCCAGGAGGAGCGCTGGGCAAGTAGTGCGCCGCCTCGAAATTGAAGTCCTTATATATTCGCATGAGCCGTCTCTAAGAGATTTTTTCAGCCATTACCAGCAATTGACCTACCAATCAGGCGATGCCGATCAGTTTGTGCGTCTGCAACGACAATCGCCATTCTGGATGTTTGCGACAGTAAGCCACCGCCGCGGCGGTATTGGCCGCAAGATCAGGGCCATCCATGGGCTGAACGTACCTATGCCCAAAGTCAAGGTATGCAAGATCCTCTGGATCGAGACCCGGCTGCGGATAGACCAATTTTAGCTCATGCCCATGAATTTGCTGCAGTTTTGCGCCGGATTTCGGACTTACACAGATCCAGTCAACGGTATCAGGAACTGGCAACGTCCCGTTGGTCTCAATTGCGACCTCAAAACACAGTCGATGCAACTCATCAATCAGCGCGGCATCAACCTGAAGCATCGGTTCACCGCCAGTCAGCACGACGAAACGCTCGTTCTCCCCGCCAGCCCAATTGGACAAGATCGCTGAGGCCAAATCCGGGGCAGTCCCGAACCGGCCGCCCCCCGTGCCATCCGTACCGACAAAGTCCGTATCGCAGAACTGACAGGTCGCTTCGCTCCGGTCGACTTCACGTCCCGACCAGAGGTTACAGCCGGCAAACCGACAAAACACGGCAGCCCGGCCAGCGTTGGCGCCCTCTCCCTGCAGCGTGAGAAATATTTCTTTGACGTGATACATGGCGCAAGCAGTTGCCAGCCGTGACGGCCATGTCAAGTGGGCCGAATGACTTGCACAAATCAGGGTTGAAAGAGCAGGTCGTCTCGAAGGCGCAGCAACTGCCCTTCTGGATCCGAAGCCGGCCACTCATGATGGCCTGCCCGCCCGTACCAATACTTTGCATTTTCCTTATCGCCTTCGAGGCGATGTAGAACGGCGTGGATGTAGCAGGCATTGGCATCTGTATCGTTCTTTTGAACGATGGCGTGAGCCTTGTCGTTTTCACCTGAAAGGATCAGGTCAATCGCACGGATTAGCTCTTTGCGGCTTGCCACTTTTCCCATCCTTTCTGCCGCAGCTGACAAGCCGGACAATGTCCGCAGCCATAGCCCCACTCATGCAGCCGGCCTCGTATTCCGAGGTAGCAGGTATGTGTCTCGTTGATAATCAGGTCGACCAACGGCGCGCCGCCAAGTTCTTCCGTCATGACCCAGGTCGCCGCCTTATCGATGAACATCAACGGCGTATCAATCTTAAAAGTTCGCCCCATACCGAGCGAAATCGCCTTCTCCAGCGCGTCGAGCGTCTCTGCACGGCAATCTGGATAGCCGGAATAGTCGGTCTCACACATGCCGCCAACGAGCACTTCAATGCCGCGCCGATAAGCAACGGCTGCTGCATACGTAAAGAAAAGTAAATTGCGTCCGGGAACAAACGTTGACGGCAATCCGGCCGCCGTCATTTCAATTTCGCGGTCACGCGTTAGAGCCGTATCGCTGATTTTGCCAAACTCAGGCAGTTCGAGGAAATGATCGTCTCCGAGCCGCTCGCCCCAACGCGAATTCAGCTCCGATATGCGCGCGCGCACCCTCAATCGCGCATCAAGCTCAAGCGCATGCCGTTGACCGTAAGCAAACCCGACCGTTTCAACGCGCTCAAAGCGGTCCAGCGCTGACGCTAAGCAAACGGTGGAATCCTGGCCACCCGAGAATAACACCAACGCACTATCGAGCATCGCCGCCCACCCTCAAACTCCTCATGTTCGGACTTTGGCCCAATGTAAGAAAAAAGGGCTGCCAATGGCAGCCCTTTAAGAGTTTGGGTCGGGGGACCCAAATATTTATCGTTACATCAGAACTTGATGCGTGCACCGCCGACAACGGTGTCGAACTTATCTTCGTTAGGATCGACAAGTCCAGCCGTGCCGCCGTCCAGCTCGTAGTGGCGATAGCTGATGTAAAGATCCATCGCCGCAGCGTCGATCTTCTGGACAGCGCCAAGGCCCCAGAAGGTCGCTGTACGATCAGAACGATCTTCCTGCTCACCGCCCATGGCGAACAGCGTCGTCTTACCGATCGTGAACCACTTACGCTCAAGACCACCGCTCAAGAACCAGAAGTGCTCTTCATCAGCGAAGTCATCGGCGTCACGCGTACCGGCCGAGGTCGTGACGAACAGACCCGTCGGCATGTGCATGATGGACAAACCACCGTTCAGGACTTCAATAGCCGGATCATCCGTAGGGCCAGCGCCATTGTTGCGATCCGTGTTCTCACCGTAGGCGATACCTGCAGCAATCTTGAAGCCACCGTGCTCACCGGCATAGCGCAGAGCGACGTCCCAAAGGTCGTCTTCACCCCAAGCAGCCGACACTACGAAACCGCCCATGGTTGGCGTATCGTAACGAACAACGTTAGCGCGGTTGAACTCGTAGTTGCCGAATGCCGGGCCGCCCATGTCGTTCTGCATGATGGCCGAGCCAGCCTGCGAGGACGACATACCGTCAGCAACGCTGGCGTTCGACAAGTCGATTTCCGCGATACCCGAGTTTGCCGTGTCGGCGAAACCGACGCGAACTTTACCCCAGGTATTGCTCTTGATGTACCAGTGCGCCTGACGGAACTCGGGGATGTCCTCGCCCTCGTCGTTGTCTTCGCGCACCTTCGTAGCGTCGGCAGTCTGCCAACCCAGCTCGATGTTGTAGCCGGCTTCCAGGTCGGAATTGATCGCCGCTTTACCGCGGAACCCAAAACGGGTGTTAGAGGTCTGCGGATCAACGACGTAGACGTTGTCCTCAAAACCATCGTCCCACCACATCACGGCGGTCGTGACTTGGCCATAGACTTCCAGGCTTACCTTGCGGTTGCCCTTACGAGCCGTCGTTGCTTCAAGTTCTGCAACGCGCTCTTCAAGGTCTGCGCAGCAGTCACCGCCGAGGTCGGCAGCGCTAGCTGGCGCCGTGTAAGCTGTAAGAGCCAGTAAGCTGGCACCGGCGACAAGACCGAGAGCCGTTGTTTTGATTTTTTCCGTCATGTGGTTTTCCCCGCGCGAGGCCTTTTGCTGTTTATGAACTTGCCCCCGGCCACTCAACATAAAAACTCTACTGCAGACCGGCTTCCGATGAAGGCATAGGCGATTCGATATGGATCAAGAACCGCTTGTGGTGCTTGGATCAGACGCCTGTGGCGAATACGATACAGTTATCCCTATCGAAACGACCGATTAACTCTGGCGCGATCAGCAGAGCTACGGTCTCTGAGAGTCCGAAAAGACGGGCGTAAAAGCCCCTAGCCCGACACGCACCGCCTCGGCTAAGAATGCGCTTCGAGTTGAGGGAATTTCCCCAAAACTAACGCTTAAGAACTGAACCTGCTTGGGCAGACGCATCGTCGAGACGGCGATTAAGGAGCAAGAATGACGGCAATTATCGACATCATCGGTCGCGAAATCCTCGACAGCCGCGGCAATCCTACCGTTGAGGTCGACATCATTCTTGAAGACGGAGTGATGGGCCGCGCAGCAGTACCCTCGGGCGCTTCAACGGGCGCACACGAAGCTGTGGAACTGCGAGACGGAGATGCCTCACGCTTTAATGGCAAAGGCGTAACCAAAGCCGTTGACGCTGTGAACGGAGAGATCTTCGACGCGCTCGTAGGCATGGATGCTGAAGACCAACGCGGTATCGACGCGGCGTTGATAGCGATTGACGGAACGCCAAACAAAAGCCGCCTCGGCGCGAACGCCATTCTTGGCGTCTCCCTGGCAACAGCGCGCGCCGCAGCGACCGCGTCAGAATTACCGCTTTATCGCTACATTGGCGGGGTCACCGCCCATGTTCTCCCCGTTCCCATGATGAATATCGTCAACGGTGGCGCACACGCGGACAATCCGATCGATATTCAGGAATTCATGATCATGCCGGTCAACGCACCGTCATGCGCGGACGCCATCAGGACCGGAGCTGAAATTTTCCACGCTCTAAAGAAAAACTTGAGTGCCGCCGGTCACAACACGAACGTCGGAGACGAGGGTGGCTTCGCCCCCGGCCTTAAGTCCGCAGACGAGGCTTTGAGCTTTATCATGAAGTCCGTTGAAGCGGCCGGTTACAAGCCGGGCGAGGATGTCATGCTCGCGCTCGATTGCGCCGCAACCGAATTCCACAAAGGCGGCAAGTACAACCTATCCGGCGAAGGCAAAACGCTCGATTCCGCTGGAATGGCGCAATATCTCGCTGATCTCGTCAACCGCTATCCCATCATCTCGATCGAAGATGGAATGGGTGAAGACGACTGGGACGGTTGGTTAGCTCTGACCGAATTGATTGGCAATCGCTGCCAACTAGTAGGCGACGATCTATTCGTCACGAATACCGAGCGGCTCTCCAAAGGAATCGAAAAAGGCATCGCCAATTCCATTCTAGTGAAGGTTAATCAGATTGGGTCCCTGACAGAAACACTCGATGCGGTCGCCATGGCCCAGCGCGCTGGATATACGGCCGTGATCTCCCACAGGTCCGGAGAAACTGAAGACTCAACGATCGCCGACCTCGCAGTTGCGACCAATGCAGGTCAGATCAAGACAGGCTCGCTCAGCCGTTCAGACCGCCTGGCGAAGTATAATCAGTTAATCCGGATTGAGGGAGAACTTGGGGACGTAGCTCAATACGCCGGACGCAGCGTAATCCGCGCTGGACGGAGTTAAGCTATCATAGATTAGGCTCGAAACAAGCAAAAGCCCCGCAAGTCGCTACGACGCGCGGGGCTTTCCATTTAAAGATCATCATCTACACCTAACCCCAGAGCGCATTTGCAAAAAAATTGGGTCTTGTTCACACGCTCTTAAGACAGCGGAGGCTATGACAGGGGGGTTCCCACTCCAAATCTTTTTCAGCGTATTGTGAGTTCGAACAAAGTGTCTCGTCGCACCTTCCAAGTAAGGCGGCCTAAGCTGTCGCAGGCTACGGTGTTGCTTGCCTGCCTGAGTTTCACAGCTTACTTCGCCCACCACGCGATCCACGGCCGACACGGTCTCGAGGCTCGCTCCAGATTGATCGATCGCTCCACTCTGTTGGAGTTTGAGATCAAGAGTCTCGAGGCCGCCAGGTCGGCACTGGCTCGCGACGTGGCACTCCTCAATCAAAATCCGCCGCACCCAGATCTCGTCGAAGAGATTGCGCGCGGCGTACTGGGCTACGCCCATCCCTCAGACCGGATTATCGTGCTCCGCGAGTAAAGGTGACGCCTGTAAGCGCCACCTCCAACGCTATCAACGGCAATATCCTCAAGACTTCCCGCCCCTTTGTGCCGTTCAACTGGCGCAAATTTTGAAACGGGGTTAGGCATCATTGTCCAATGGATCGCGGCAGCCCGGCATGGTCTGCTACGTTCCAAGACTGACATGTTTGAATGATGCGCGGCGACATACGCCGAGGAGTTGCCCAAATGGATATCGACGACGACCTCCCCGAGGAACTCGACCTACCCGACGGCGTCGTCGAGGCGGATGAAGCTATCGAGGTCCTTCGTGCCTGGGTCGCTGACGGGGCGTTGCACGTTATCTTTGATCCCGAGACATTCCATGATGATGTATCCGAATGGGGCCGCCTCCTCGCCGACGTCGCTCAGCATGTCGCCAATGCCGTCGAGATGGACGGCCAAATGAACCGCTCCGACGCGCTGGCCCAGATGTATGATGCATTCGACCGCCACGTTCATTCAGACCAACCAGGAACGACCGGTCGGATAAAAGGTCGCACGGAGCACTGATACATCCGTTTCTGAGCCGGGATACCGATGCCCATCCAGATCCTGCTGCCGGCACTACCCCCACGGACGCCACCCGCGCGCTTAATGCGCTGGCGCGTGTCCGTCGGCCAGCAGATTGCTGTTGGTGACATCATTGCCGACATCGACACCGGACAAGCGACAATCGAGGTCGAATCCACTGTCTCAGGCCGCATAAAGCGCATTTTGGTGCCGGAGAACACGTGGGGCATGCCGCCTAACGTTGCCCTGGCGCTTCTTGATCCCGACGATAGCGGCGTTGAGAGCAGCGGCGAGCCGACTGACGAAGTTTGGCAACCTCTCGATGCGCCGAGACGCAGTGCGACCAAGCCTCAAAATCAACAGACGCGAACACCCTCTCCCGAACCGCAACGGCAAGCCGCCCCCCAACGGGAACAGAGGGCCACGCAGCCACCGCAAGACACTCACTCGCGCTGCTCGAAGCATCTCGCTTCACCCCGGGCGCGCAGCTTGGCAAAAACCTACGCCATTGATCTGGACATGGTGCGCGGCTCAGGGCCTGGAGGCCGGATTGTTAGCCGGGATGTCGAAGCTGCGCTCAAAGCGAACCAAGACACGCCAAGCGAAAAGCCCGCACCGAAGAGGCGTCAAGTTGAACATAACAAGTCGCCAAGCGCCAATGAGACGGCGTGGGAAGCCGAGATCAGGCCCTCACTTGCGAGTCCAGCACCATCGCCGCCAAAAGTCAGAGAGATTCCTTCCTCTCCCGTGACACCACATATGGCCACGCGCGCCACCTTGCTTGAAAGAGCGGCACAGGAAATCCCGTGCGCGCGCCTCACGATTGACTGCATCGTGGATGGCTTGCCTCGCCTGCGACGCGTCCATAGCGGTCAATCGGGAGATTTCGCCACTCTGCCCGCCGCGACTTCACCTGGCGTCGTTTTCGCAAAGGCGTTGGGCTTGGCGCTCTATGATGTCCCAGCCGCGAACGTCACGTGGACACCAAAAGCGCTGCTGCATCATCAAACAGCAGACGTCGCCTTCGCAGTCCTTATTCCAGAACTGCAAGTCTCACCGGTCATACGTAACGCCGACACGCTGACTTTGGATGAGATTGCCGAAACCGTAATCGACCTAACGCAGCGCGCCCACACCAATAATTTGGAGCAAGCTGAACTAGAAGGTGCCGCCGCCGTTATTCTTGACCTCGGCGCCTATGGCGTACGCTCATTCGAACCCGTGGTCGAACCTCCACGCGCGCTCAGCTTAAGCCTCGGGGCAAAGGAACACCGGCCAATAGTAATTGACGGCCAAATCCGCAGCGCGTCGATAATCAACTGCACATTAACATGTGATGTTCGCGCGATACCGATCGCTGTCGCCGCCGAATTGCTCGCAACTATCAAGGCCTTAGTCGAAGAGCCCATGAGCATGCTCAGCCCTCCGATCGGCACTCCTCTCTTCAGTGTCTGAATCGCAACGCCGCGCACCTATCCACACTTTACCACCTATCGTCCGACGCAAGCCTACCGCAAGGTAGCTTTGAACCTTGAGGCGACTCACCTGCCATGCTTCAGATGCTGTAGCGGTCCGACGGGGAGTCGGTGACACATAACGGGACTTAGGGGTGATCTATGTATCAAGGCAAACTCGTTTTAGGACTCCTGCTGGGTAGCGCACTAGCTCTCGGTGGTTGCGCCGCTGATGGTACCAGTTTGCTGACGACCGGATCGTTAGGCGGCAATGAAACCAAAGTTGCCGAGAGTGATCGCATCAGCCCCGAGTGCATGAAGCTCATGGCGAAGATCCAGGAGCTGCGCCAGGAAGGAACCCCGGATCGGGTTGAAAAGATTTCCAGTGGCAAAAGCTCGACGGTGAATATCAAGCGCTCAGCACTCGCGAAACTGACCGAGTTGGATAAGGCGAACAGCGAGTTTCAATTGAAGTGCTCGAAGCTCGCCCCGACAACCGCAGCCGCGGCGACACCAGCTCCGGCAGCCGGAGCGACGGCGGCGCCAGCCAAGCAAGCAGCTACGACCGCAACAAACACCCAGCAAGCTGCCGCTGCAGCTCAATAACAACGCATCGGTTTTGATCGCATCACGTTGGCGGGCCGGATTCCTGGCCCGCCAATGTGCATTTTGCCTCCGAATTGAGCGATTTCCGAGCGTCGGCAATCTCAATAAGTTCAGCAAAAAACACATCCACGAGCCAGCAGCACGCTTGCTGTGGTGCAACAAGGACACATCGTTGCCGCGAGCCCTTGCTAACCGGCTGCGGCTGTGATGAAACCGCTATTAATTACGGGACTTTCGAATCGGAGGGAGACGTGTCGAAGTCTACTGCAGACACGCGTTTCATGAAATTTTTGGTCGTGGCCGCAGCAGCGATGCTGATTGCTGGTTGCGCCAATGAGGGTGGCAGTGGCTACGGCGATCCGGGTGCGAGAGCGTTACCGGCGGGTGAAAGCTGCAAATCCATTCGTGCGGAACTCAACCGCATGGACGCACGCGGAATTCCGTCCAAGGTAGAAGCTGTAAATGCCGGACGCAGCGTCTCCTCAAAAGATCGCGAACTCGCGAACCGCTATAACTCGCTTCTCAATAGTTATTTGGGTGCGCGCTGCCACGTGTAAGCGGCTCTGCGTCACCATGTTGTCTACGTCGGGTTGAAGCAATCAGAACGGGGGGCGTGATCAGCGTTCCCTCGTACTCATGAGATCTGTGCGTTAGTCTTCGGACGAGCCGGGACTTCAATTGATCAACTGGCAACGGGATAATCGCGCAATGGACCGCCGAACACAGCAACTTCTAATCTTCCTCCTGATCGGCATCCTCGCCGGTTGGCTTGCCTCTATTGTCGTCGGCGGGGGC
>NZ_JAILWT010000029.1:0-4560 GCF_025698805.1 Filomicrobium sp. | reverse complement strand
CGTGGGCCTGGAAGAAGGGGACAACACCGGGATTCAACGTTGTTACCTATACGGGCAACAACGGTACCGGGCGGGCGGTAGCACACGGCTTGGGCAAGGCTCCGGCGATGTTCATCCTCAAGGCGCGTGACAGCGCGCAGAACTGGAAGGTGTGGCACTCGGCGCTGACCCCGACATCTGGTGAATGCACGCTCTCGAACACTGATTCGTGCGGTAACAGCACGGCCATCTGGGACAACACCGCTCCGGACAGCACCAACATCTATGTGGGCAGGAATGGCTGGGGTGGACAGGCGCAGGTGAACGGTAACGGAACCAACTATATTGTCTACGCATGGGCCGAAGTGCCGGGGTTCTCCAGCTTTGGCAGCTACACGGGCAACGGCAGCAACGATGGCCCATTCATCAACACAGGGTTCCGCCCCGCGTTCGTGCTGCTCAAGCAGTCCAGCTCATCGGGCAACAGCTGGCAGCTGGTGGACATGAACCGGCCTGCTTATAACCCGATCGACACGCGTCTCTCGCCGGATGTCACCAACGCGGAAAACAGCGGCGTGATCATGGACCTGCTGTCGAACGGCTTCAAGCTGCGCACCACGAACAATGCGCACAACGCGAACGGGTCCACCTACATCTACGCGGCCTTCGCCGAGGCACCGTTCAAGTACGCCAACGCGCGGTAGGGCGGGCAGGCAAGCGCCTGCTTTACAAGTTCAAGGCTGACTTGATCAGCTCAACTGTAACTTCAGACCGCACCTTCGCCCGGCACCGGACCGCTCTGAGGCGTCAATCGTTTATTTTCTCGCTGCTCGACCAGCAGCTGCCGCAGGTGAGTCTCGCGCTCTTGCCACTCGGGCTTCCCGGCTAGGTTCTCAAGCTCCATTGGATCGCCCGTTACATTGTACAGCTCATATTCGCTGGGCGCGGGTTCTGTTTTGACGCGCTGCTCATAAAGCCGCCGCCGGGTACCATCATCCGTCTTCTCGCGCCCGTGCAGCGTAAGAACCACGTCGCGCACGCCATCCTCGCCGGGCGTACCGGGATTGCTCCAGTAGCGCGGGTGGTCGAAATAGCGCGAGTACTTCCAGACCTCACCGTCGATTTCGGTAATTACCGTCTCGACGTGATTGGGCTGCGCGACGGAATCATATGAAAGCCCGATGAAGTTCTTCTGGTCGAGCCCGCGGCTCGGATCATCGTCCGTCATAAAGAAGACCGGACCGCTCAAACCATCCGGCGCCTCACCCCGGATCAGAGGCGACAGATCGCGCCCCACCAGCGGCAGCGGGTCGGTGAACCCGCCGGCGATCTCCTTGCGCACCGCCTCCGCATCGACACCCGCGAGCCCGAGAATCGTCGGAGCGATGTCGATGTGGCTCGTCGGCATGGTAACCGACTGCGCCTTGGCATTCCCCGGCTGCGCGATGACCAGGGGCACCCTCAGTGCTTCCTCATAGGCCATGTACCATTTCTGGTGCATGCCGCCATGCGATCCTAGCAGGTCGCCATGGTCCGAGGTGAAAATGACAATCGTGTCCTCGAAGAACCGTGACGTCTCCAGCGCGGCCATGACCTCGCCGAGATGCTTATCGACGTCCGCATGCAGCCGGTAATAGAGCCGGTAGTACTCCTGGCTGGCGAACGCCGGCTGCATGAACTGGGAATAAGCTTCCTTGTATGACTGCTGGCAGGACGGTTTGGACTTGAGGTGCTCATGTCGCGTCTTCTCGAATAGGTCCTTGTCGAAGACATCCTCGGGCACGGTGTCCGGAACGCTGAAATCGTATGCCCCCTGCGCGCGCGTCGCGAGGTTCGTGAAAAAGCCCCACAGCGCGATGTCATGCGGGTTGGTGAAGGAGGCCATGACGAACCACGGCGTGTCGTCATCCGACTTCGACAGCTCGCCCAGGAGCCGCACCACCTGCTCGGAGATCGCCGGATCGCGCCCCTGCTGACCCTGCGCCGCGCACGACCCCGACCGCAACGGATCGGACCCATGCGGCTCCGGCCCCACCCAGCCGGAAAACCCGTAAGGCTCCAGCACATCCGCTTGGAGGTAGATGTCCTCCTTCGCCGGATCACGGAACCCCTTCTCGTCGTAGCTGGTGACCACCTGCTCGGTGCCCGGCACCCTGAGGTCCGACTCCGAGATGTGCCACTTGCCCTTCCAGTATGTGCGATACCCGGCTGCCCGCAGATAATTGCCAAGCGTCGGCACCGTGCCCGGCTGCAGCCAGTGCATCTCGGGATCGGTGGCAGCCTTTGCCGCACCGTCCGTATTGGCGACGCCATGCAGCGAGGGATAATGCCCCGTGTAAAGCGACGTCCGGCTCGGCACGCAGGCGACAGAGGCGATGTAGTGCCGTTCAAAGGTGAGCCCGCGCTTCGCAAGGCTCTGCTGCACCGGCAGGTGCGTGTCCCGGAATGTCTTGAGCGCGTCGCTCTCGTAGACAGTCGGATAACGCTGCTCATCGACAAGCAGGAACAAAATGTTGGGCCGGCGTGTAATTCCCGCCGTTTCTGTCTTTGCGGACGCTTCGCTGCCCGCATGTGCACCGCGGCCCGCGATTCCGGCGGCCGCCCCCGCCAAGCCGAGCTTCAATGCTGTACGTCTATTGACATCCTGATGATCGGTCATTGCATTTCCCCCCACGTGGTCGACAATGACACGCGGCATGCACCGGGCGCGTGCGCCAAGGCGGCCATCGTCACTCCCAAAATCCTCTTGGACTGCTGGTTAACAGAGGGCAAAGCGTGAGATCAACTGTAGAAAAGCAACTGCATATCGGAGACTGTCGCGCTTCGTCGCCTTGGGCGCTGCCGCTCACATCGGCGGATGTGGATGCGCTTGTTTGTGATGGCGGTCCAGCATCGCCCGCGCGGCGCGCGGCATTGAAAGCGGCTCCCGGGTTTGCAGCCGCGGTTCGCAAAACCTCCGCAGCGCTCGTCGCGATTCACCATGGCAATCGTGTGCTCAACGCCATCATCAACGATCGTGGACGCTTCTTCGTCACGCTGTTTGTGCTCGATCTTCATTTTCGACGGCCTGACGATGGCATCGGGCTTACACCGGGACGTCTAAAGGAAAGGTGCGTAAAGCAAGGTGTCTGCAGCGCGACGCGAGCCGGTGCACTGCTCGCACTCATGAAGCTCCGAGGATATGTCATAACCGCGCCGGGTGCGGCGCCGGTCGATCGGCGCAGGCGGGAACTGGTGCCCACTGCGAAGCTGATCGCGCACCAGCGAGCGCGCTGGCATTGCCATTTCTCGGCCGCGGCGCCACTTCTTTTGGAGGCTACTCACGCGCTTGAAATGCTCGATCGGCCGGACTTCATGCCGAGGCTCGTCCGCCTTATCAGCGCACACCATTGCGCCGGCTTCCGAATTACCGACCACATACCTTCCACTGGACTGTTCAGCGAGCGCAACGGCGGGATGTTCGTCGTGTTCTCTCTACTGGCAATCGCTGAGGAGGAAGAATTGCGCCGACAGGCGCCGATCCAGACTTCGATCTCAGGGCTCGCCCGCAGTATCAGCGCCTCGCGCGCGCATGTTATCAAGCTGTTGAAGGACGCGGAGGAGCGAGGGCTGCTCAAGCGACCGCGGTCCGGTGGCGTCATCTTGATGCCGCCGCTCGTGGAGGATTTCCACGAGTTCTTCGCGCTCAGCTATCTGTTGCTTTCGCATTTTGCAAGGGTCATAGGCGACTGCAGCGAGACAGTTCGCGTGCGAACCTAGGCTGGTGCTCACCATGCTCCGACTCTAGCAGGGAGCTTTGACGCTTTTCTAGCCACCGGAATGCATGTGTGCGGGGCTGTATGAATATCGTTTGATTGCTGGTGGTGGCGCATGCGTCCTGTTGAAGCCATGATGCGGAAATGGGAGAGGGGGCCGCGCGTTTTGTGCCGCTGAGGGGTAATGCCCCGTTCAAGGCTGCCGGTATTCCGCACAGTGTCCAGGCCGAGCAAGCGTTGCTTGGCGCAATCATGGTCAACAACCGACTTTACGATGATCTGTACGGGCGGTTGGAGGCGGACCATTTCTACGTTCCGCTGCATGGCGCGGTGTTCGGTGCGGTCGAGGCCATCATCAACGGCCGGGGAGGGGAGGCGAACCCGATCACCATTCGGGAGCGGCTTCGGGGAACAAGCTTCGATGCGGATGAGAAGCTGTTTCCGCATCTCACCAGCATGTTTGAGAATGCGGCGTTTGCGGGTGATGCACGAAGTCTGGCCGACGTCATCCTGACGGCCTTCAAGCAACGGCAATTGATGGGCCTTGCGGAGAACCTGCACGCCAAGGCGCGCGATGCGGCGCGGCCGGAGGACGTGGATGGCGTCGTGGAAAGCGCGGGCAGCGAACTGTTCAGGCTTTCCGAGGCAGGTGGGTACAAGACCGGCGCGCGCGGGATGCGTGAGAACCTGATCGAGGTCATCAAGCAGGCGGAAGCGGCGAAGGCGAGTGGTGCGGGCATCACCGGGATTGCGAGCGGGTTTGCCGACCTTGACCGGCTGCTGAGCGGGTTCCAGCGGAGCGACCTGATAATTCTTGGGGCGCGGC
>NZ_JAILWT010000028.1:0-5072 GCF_025698805.1 Filomicrobium sp. | reverse complement strand
CAAGCACGCAACCTCGCCTACGTCGCCCGCTACTTGGCGCTGCCCACATCGTTCGAGGACCTGACCAAGCCCGCATACAAAAACAGCGAAACGGCGAAAGTGATTGCCGCCATGAAACAACTGGCCACAACCGCGAGCATCCCGTTTCTGGCCTCGCAGGCCACCGCCTTGGAGAATGCCCTGTCCGACAACACGCGCCTTGAGTCCATCATGGATACCGCGCGCCAGTTCTTCACCGCCTTCGACACATCGCCCACCGTGCGCGCAACCCTCGCCACCAGCAACTGGAAGCCCAAGGACCTGCGCTACCGCACCGGCACTTCCATCTACATTTCCCTCAAGCCGGGCGACATCCAGCCCTTCGCCCCACTCATCCGCATCCTCTTCCAGCAACATGCCAACGAACTGATCGACGGATCTTCCGCCAAGCCCGACCAGCTGCCCATCACCTTCTTCCTCGACGAGTTACCTCAACTCGGCACCATGTCGTCCCTGAACGACCTCCTCGATCTCGGCCGCAGCGCAGGCCTTCGCCTCTGGCTGTTTGGTCAATATTTCGGACAATTCAAGAAATCATACCGAGATCTCGCCAAAGGCATCATAGGCGGCTGCCGCGTCAGCTCGTGGATGCGGCCCGATGACGACGCGGCCGACTACATAAACCCCGCGCTTGGCCAGACCTACAGCTACTACTCCGAAGAACGCCAGCCCCTCGCACCCGAAAACCAGCTGCGTGGCCGAGAATTCCGCGACGACATCATCGTCCTCTCGCCGGGCGAGACCCCGATGCGCCTCTCCAAATTCTTTGCCTACCGCGCGATGGCCGACCGCATGAAAGTGCCTCCACCCCCCGTTCCAAGCGTTCTCAAAACGCCGCCCCAGTCGACACATAGCCCCTAGGTCTTGTTCCCATCGCCTTCAACCGACAGGAACTCCCCATGTCCGACGATACCGAAGACACCGGCCGCATCGTAGCCTTCAGGAACCAGGCCCACGAAGCAGGAACCAAGCAGCCCGCCTTCAAGGGCACCATCACAACCGAAGACAGCGCCGAGTTGCGCCCTCTGGCCCTCTGGGTTCGCATCAGCAAAAAAACCGGTAGGACCTTCATGACTGGCCGCGCCGGTGAAACGGCTGCCGCGCAAATCGACAAGCTAGCGGCTGCAGCGCCAGCCGAAGACGACGTCGAACAGTCTCAGGACGACGCCATCGAACGCGTGCGCCCGTTCGAACTCGCCTTGTTCAAGAACGATCGCAAGGAACCCGGCAGCAGACAGCCTGACTATTTCGGCTACTTCAATCCCGGCGACGGCGCCAGCCTGCAACGCCTCGACGTTTGGGCCCGTAACGACAAGTACGGCAAGCCCATGCTCTCAGGCAACGTCACGAGCCACAAGACCGAGCAGAAAAACGAGATCGCCGCCGAACAAACATCCCCCGTCCGGCCCAAGAAAAAGCGCGCCCTCAAAATGTAGCGCCCCTCTCACTCCGCTCCAACAACACCACAGAGGACAAACACCATGAAACGAGGACACCACTTCACCGTCGACAATTCAGTCGACCGCGAAACGGTTCTGGAGGTCCAGGGTATTCGTGCCGTCAAAGGCTACTTCACACGCCACATACGAGAGGACTTCACCACTTACGAAACCGTCCGTACCGACGACACCTCACCGATGATCTATTGGACAGACGGTAATCTCGCCAACCAAAGCCATTCATCCGCAACGGTCGAAGACTTCTTCAACCAGGACTTCCTAAAGCAGGACTTCCTTCCCAACATGGACACCTTCTACACCGTCTTCATAAACGACGTCGCTTACGCCTTCATCACGCATAACAGCCGCACGGACTCCATTACCGAAATCTACACCTTCGGCCAGCCCTTCACGCCAGAAAACCCGAACTTCGTCATTGTTCACGATATCCTGTATTGCCTCGCTAACAAGCTGACAGCCAGCCATATTCCCTTCAACCCCGTCACCTGCCATCTCGACCACTTGGTCAAGAGAAACGGCAAAAAGATTGTCGCCAACACAGCCGACAACGACGCCTTCTACGGCACCATTACCGTGCCCGCCGATATATCGTCCAACGACCTGCGCGAACTCACCATACTCGCCTACGTAACCCTCGACGTTACCGCGCTACCCCAAGGGAAGCTCGATGAGATCCGCTCGGTGCAAGGGAGCCTATACACGCGGAACGCTCAGGTCGTCTTCAACCAGCTCCGCACAGGTCACCAATCCATCATCGCGCCGAACGCGACGTGCCTGGCATGCCCCTATCTCGTAGAAGTCTACGGCCATATTTCCGCACCTGCCGCAACCTTCGTACACCTGCCCCAGCTCCACTCCGTCGGGTTTGATTTATCCCTTGGGGCCCTTGAGTACGCGGAATTTCCAGCCCTGGGCAGCGTCGAGGGTGATATCAACCTGTCCGCGCTCAAAATCGGCGCGTTCCCGATCCTGCGCTACGCGGATGGCTCTCTCATTGCTCCGAACGTCTCGCACCTCTATGCCCCATATCTCCCCGAGGTACCGAGTGACACCTCGAGCGCGGGCGAATTATCGGAAAATCATCCGGACGACGTGGCCGCCGCCTGACCCCTTAGCCCCTGAACATCCGAAGGCCGCGCTTCTTTTTCGGTGCGGCCTTATCGTTTTCTGGCGCTTCAAGCACCGGCGTTTCCAACGTAGGCCCTGCAAGCTCCTGCACCTCTTTCAGCTCCCGCTCAATGCTCTTCTGGTTGTAATCCGTCAGAGCCGTCAGGAAATCCCGCAGAACCTCATCACGCTCGACGCTTCCCAGCGCCTTCATCTGCAGCACGGCATCCGGTTCCAGCTTGTCGAGGGCGGCCGCCAGTTCCTGCTCCGCTTTCCGGCAGTCGATGCCGGTCTCCTCCGTCATCTCCTGTGTCCGGGCAAACGCCAGCAGCGCCGTGTTCAATCCGCCCAGCGCCGCCTTGCGCTCACGCGCCAGCTTCCCAAGCTTTTGCCTGTCCCACATCGCCAAGCCTTTCAATGCCGCAACGGAGGTTCACCGTATATCGCTTGCGCCCAACCCCGCATCCGGGGACAGCATTCCATTTTCGCAATCCACCGCGCCGGCACAAGCCATTTCGGTGCCGGTTCACCGCTTTCCAACAACCCCTTGAAAACATCCAGCGACCGACCCACACCGCTTCCATGGCAACCCGCTTCCCCCTCAACGACATAACCGACCAGGACATTCTGGCGTGTGCTGCGAAAGTGGCTGCCATGATGGTGCAGGCCCGGGACGAAGACGACACCATTGCCTGCCTCCTCGCCATCCAGGGCAGTATCGAAGTCTTCGCGGCACAAGCCGCCACGCCCCTCGAGCAGGGACTGTCGGAAGCCTTGCGCGTCATGAGCGCCGAGATGATCCGCCGCTCGGATGGTCACCGGCATCCCCATGCCAAGGCCGCCCGGACCTTCGTCAACGAGGACACGCGCCACGCCGTTCGCTTCAGGCGCCGACGCAAGCCGGCAAGTTGATCTGTCTGCCCCCTAGGCACGCAATGTGTGCCCCGTGTACGCAAATGACCATTCCGTGCGCACTTCCGTTGACCAGCCTTGGCCATGCCGTCAGCCTTCCCGCAACCCACGCAACAACAAGAAGAGTTCGGTGGATCTCGATTAACAAGGAAGCCTGTATCCATGGACCAAACCATCCCGACCTTTTCCGCGAACCTATATCCTAAGAAGCGCACCAACCGTAACGGCAAGGCGCTGCCCAACCTCAAGGGCTATGTCGCCGCCCACGACAATCCCGAGCGCCAGTTCAACGTCGCCGGCTGGAGCACATCCTTCACCAATGCCAAAGGCGTTGTCCTCACCGCCTACAACGGCCAGGTCGAACCCTTCGCCCGCAGCGACAGCGCCCGCGACAAGATGCGGGCCGGTGCCGAAGACAACATCGGCCCCGCCGTCGAGGTGAACGGCATGAAGCTCGAGTCCGGCCGCTTCGTGCTGTTCGAATCCGAATTGCCCAACGGCGAGTTGACCGAGGAAGGCTACCGCCGCGCCGACATTTACGGCTGGTGGAACGACAAGGGCGTCATCCGCGACATCAGCGGTTGGACTAACCAGCATGACGGCGGCCGCCTCTCCGTGGTCGGCAGTGTCCAGAAACATTGGGAAAAGGAGCAGGACGCGCCCGACGCTGCCCCCGAAAACGCCAAGGTGTCGTCCAAGAAGCTCAAGAAGATGCAGGAAGCCGCCGCGCACGCCGAGGAACCCGTCTTCGGGCACGACGCACCGACCGAGGAACGCACCTTCTAAGTCAGGGTACGTGTCACAGCAGGGGCTCCATCAGGGGCCTTTGTTTTTTGATGCGTATGCTAAGGATGATATGGGCGCCCCCGCCCTGCGGGCGGGCCAGGCTCTATCGCGCACAAGGGCAACGCGCGCGACGGAGCCGCGTACCGCGTCTCCGCCCATCCGGGTGACGATCCTTGGCGCGCGACGTGGCAAGGTACGGTGCCAAACAACAAAGCCCATCTTCGCGGGCAGCGAGAGCAAGAGAGGAGGGATCGGATTGGTAAACCGGGAAGGGAGGTGCAAGAGGCGCGTCCCACGGCAATCGTCAAAGACAAGATACCGACATGACCCTCTCCATACGCCAAATCTCCGAACGACTAGCCCGCAACGCCGAAGCCGTCTGCGCCCATTACCTGTCAAACGGCAAGCGCAATGGCCGCTACTGGGTTGTCGGCGACGCCTTCAACACCAAAGGCCGCTCCATGTACGTGCGGCTGACCGGTCCAGATTATGGCCCAGGCGCTGCTGGCAAATGGACCGATGCCGCTACCGGCGAACATGGCGACCTGCTCGACATCATCCAGCTAACCCTCAATATCTCGAAGCGGGAAGCCCGCGAGGAAGCCCTTCAATTCCTCTCCGAGCCCACCCTCGCGGCGAGGCCTCTGGAGCGCACGCCCGCACCCGGCAACAGTGCAGAGGCAGCCCGACGCCTCTTTGCAGCTTCAAAACCAATTCTCGGCACCCCCGGGGAAATCTACCTGCGCGGCCGCGCCATCTCCTGCGGCC
>NZ_JAILWT010000027.1:0-5562 GCF_025698805.1 Filomicrobium sp. | reverse complement strand
TGCAGGGTGTCTTCCTGAATGTTGCCCGGCGCGCGGGTACCGCTGGGATCGATGCCTGCGGCGAGCGTATCGATACCGCGCAGGAAGCGGCCTCGGGCAGGCGTGTACTCGCTCCACCCGGCCGGGCAGGAGACCGCCTCAAACGCCGCAATGGTGCCGCCCGGAACGCCGATGCCAATATTGCCCCAGTTGTTGCCGTCGCACACCTGCATGGTGCCGCTGGTGTAGCGCATGGCGCCGGTGAATCCGCTGTCACAAGCCAGCGGCGTGGTGGCGCTGTTGAGGTGGACATAGGTGGCCGAAATGTTGGTGCTGCTCACCTTGTTGGCCGTGATGGTCGGCAGGTAGCTAACGCCGCTGGAGAGATACCCCCAATCCGTCCCATTGGTGCTCAAGCTGATGTAACTGGTCGCGCTGTTCGCCACCATGCCCAGCGTGCCGGAAGTAATCCGGTCGCCAAGGGCGGTACTTCCCGCATCCGCATTGCCGATGAAATTGAAGGCTTTGCCTTCGGCATACAGGGTTGCAACCGACTTGCTGCCAGTCACGCAGTCCGAAGAACCCATGTTACCGTGCGCGCTGTATGTTCCATCTGCGTTGAACCCAATGTAATAGGCCGGCGCATTGGGGCGATAATAGTAATATTTTCCATCGGTGTACGGGCTCTCGCCGAGAACCATCGCATACGTACTTCCGCTACTCGTGCAGGTGATGGAGTCCGGGAAGCCGGGGCGCATCGTCGTGGTGCTCATCACGGTGCTTTCCGAGATGTTCACCCACTTGCTGGTGCCCGCGTCGTAGCGGAGGTAATCACGCCCCGCGAGGTTGGTAAGGGTGACGTCGGTGAGGCTGGCGAGTGCAGCCACGCTGGTGGCATCGCTCACCACCCAGGTTGAGCCGTTGTAGCGGATAACATTCCCCGCCACCGCGCCTGCCGTGTTCACGTCGGTCAGATCATTCAAGACTGAAGGCACCGCGCTCGTCGAACTCACCACCCACGCCGACCCGTTGTAGGAAAGGATACTTCCCGTCGTCGCTCCGGCGGTAACCACGTCAGTGAGTTCGTTGAGCAGGCTCGCACCGCCGCCCGAGCTGTTGTTCCAGCCCGCCATGCTCACCCAATTGGTGCCGTTGCAGAACGCGAACGTGTTGTGGTTGCCTGCGTAGACCATTTGACCCGCAGTCCCCGCAGGGCTGCTGCAATCGGCAAACGCGACACCGCCCCATGCCGCCAGCCCGACCACCAAGCCAAGCAGACGAACGAGCGGCGGGATCTTCATTGTTGTGCTTGCTTCAATTCTCGCAGTTCACGTCTCAAGAGGTCAATCTCGGCGCGCAATTGTTGTTCAGTGTTGTCGTTGGCGGCCTTCAATTCCTGCATGCCGCGCAGCAGGACGGGAACTAGGTCTCCGTACGCTATACTCTTCGTTTTCAGTTTGTCGCCTGCAGTGCTCACGACTTCCGGCACAACCGATTCAGCTTCCTGCGCGATAAGCCCCAAATGACGACCCTTCTGCCAATCCTCTTTCTGCGACTTCCACCCGAAGGAAACCGGACGCAGTTTCAAGATTTCCGCAAGACCGTAATCCAGATTCCTCACGTCCTTTTTCAGGCGCCCGTCAGACGTGTTCACATAGGCACCCGCGCCTGCGACCTGCCCCGCGACTTGCAGCATGTAACTAGATGGCGTGACCCCGATACCCACGTTCCCGTTCGCCAGCACCGTGAAGAGCTTTTTGTTCAAAACCGTGCTCGACGCATAACTAGTCGGTCCGAGGATAGAGAAGCTGTCGAGCGCATCGTTGGCCTGAATGCCAATCACGACGTGTCCGGAGTCCGCCCCGGTCCAAAGTGATCCGAACGCGGAGCCTCCCACCACGCCCGTGATATTGGCAAGGCCTGAATACCCCATCACATTCAGGGCCCGCACCGAACCATCCACCGTCAGCAACGGCGAATTCGATGCTCCCGATATGTAGAGCTTTGATCCGCCCGGCGCTGCCCCGATCCCGACATTGCCAGAACCGTCAATCGCGATCCGTTCACTTCCCGCCGTGGCGAACCTGATCGTCCCCGCGCTGCTTGCGGAAATGCTGGTCGTCCCGCTCGCGATGAAATTGCCACCCGGGCCGCCCAAGCTTCCCACCGTGACGCCACTGAACTCTCCGACCGTTGTGCTTACGTTGGTCGACGAAACAAACAGCCCAGTCAGACGCGGCAAGTAGCTGGCGGCGTTGCCGAGGTAGCCCCATGTCGTGCCGTTGGTGGTGAGGCTCACGATGCTGGTGGCGCTGTTGCCAACCATCGCAAGAGTGCCGCTGGTGATACGGTCGCCTTCGGCCGCAATGTCGCCAGTGGTGCTCACCACCCAATTGCTCCCATCGTAGCGGATAACATTCCCCGCCACCGCGCCAGCAGTATTCACATCGCTCAGATCATTCAGGATCGAAAGGCCCGCACTCGTCGCGCTCACGACCCACGTTGAGCCATTGTAGGAAAGGATACTTCCCGTCGTAGCCCCGGAGGTATTCACGTCAGTAAGTTCGTTGAGAAGGCTCGCGCCGCCGCCCGAGCTGTTGTTCCAGCCCGCCATGCTCACCCAATTGGTGCCGTTGCAGAACACAACCAAGTTTGCGTTAGCGGCGAACTTGATAGCCCCCGCTTCCGCAACGGGACCAGTGCATGCCGCATGCACGTCGTCTGCCCACACCGCAATCGCCACCATCAAGGCAAAGCAGCGGATAAGGCGTGACAGCAAAATCATTTCTTCTTGGCTTGACCGTGTTCTCGCAGTTCCCGCCGAAGATCGTCAATCTCGCTGCGCAAGATTTGTACGTTATCGTTCGCGGCCCTTAATTCAGAATCCAGCTTTTTGTTCAATTGCTGTAACGCCTCTACGGCCAGCCACTGAATGTCGCTATAGTTGACTTTGTACATGCTGGTCGACGGATCTCTCACAACAAGCTCCGGCGCAACCTTCATCACTTCTTGCGCCACCAAACCATGTGTCTGCAGCGTCGGCGCCTCTCGGTATACAAAGCTCCGAATACGCAGACCGGCAATCTTGTCCAGCGCATTCCCGAACGACAAATCGGCAATCTTGTCCTTCAACCGCGCATCCGAAGCGCACGTACCAAGGGAACTGTTGTTATAGTAGAGGCACCCCCAGCGCAGCGCGGCACTTCCTAGGTTGTAGCTGTTGTTTGTAATCGGCACACTTCCCCCTGCCTTAACCACGCCATTCCAAAGCAGCCCCCCATTGGAATTTAACACTAGATATCTCAACGAACTGACCGTGTTTCCAGCTGTGCCGGCTGGCGCTACTCTCAATGCTATCTGGCCATCCGCACCTTCGGTATTAAAGGTCATACCCGCATATCCGTCACCCGTTTTCGCATACTTGAGTGAGCCGTCGAAATAACCACCCGCGTGCACGTTAAAGTTTCCGGAGCCATCATTGGTTGTGATGCGCTTCATTCCGTATCCGTCCGGTGCGAGGTCATCCATGTAGATTGCCGGTGCCCCACTGGTCATGTGGATGATGCTCGTCAGTGAGATGTACCCCGCCACTTCCAACCCGTTCCCTGTGACCGCCAGCCGTTGATCTCCCGCCACCGCAAAGTTGATGCGTCCATTGCTGCTCGCCGAAACACTCGACGTCCCACTCGCAATGAAGTTGCCTCCAGGACCACCAATGTCGGAAATTACTTCTCCGATCGCTTGGATCGTCGACGCGCTGATATTTGTGGCACTCACCTTCCCGGACATGATGGTCGGCAGGAAACTGGCGGCATTGCCGAGGTAGCCCCATGTGGTGCCGTTGGTGGTGAGGCTGACGATGCTGGTGGCGCTATTACCAATCACCGCAAGCGTACCGCTGGTGATGCGGTCACCTTCGACCGTGCTTGCCACGCTGGTGGCATCACTCACCACCCAATTGGCCCCGTCAAACCGGATGATGCTTCCCGCCACCGCGCCCGCCGTGTTCACGTCGTTGAGGTCGTCCAGAAGACTTGCTCCGCCGCCACTTCCTCCTCCCTGCGGGGCCAACAATGCTCCGGTAAAGAATGTATACGTCGCCACTCCCGATACCGTCGTTCCGCCTCCGTTATAAACGCCGACCTCCAAATAATCCCCCGCCGCCATGTCTACCACCCCGGATACCGGTGAGTTCTTGTTACCTCCCGCTATCGAACTGCGCATGCGCCCTTCCATGATGGTGGCGCCATTCTTGAAGATGTAAGTGACGCAATAGGAGGTGGAGCCGCCGCACGTCACCGCCGCGGAGACGAAGTATTTTCCGGGCACGCTTGCTGTGAATCTGTTGCCGGAGAAGCTGTTGTTCGTATCAAAACGCTCGGCCTGCCAGGTAACGAGGGCCATCTGGTCCGCCGTCACCGTTTGATCTAGGTTGTTCTTGTGCACGGCCCAGCTGACTGTTTCCGTCGCGCTCGGCCCCATGCTGACCCATGCGGTGGAATTGCAGTATTCAATGGTGCTGATGGTATCCGAGTAGCGTATCGCACCCTTTCGAGCTGTATCGCACGACGCTCCGTTGCCATAGCCTACCTGGATAAGGCTGCCTGAAATGTTGGTGCTGCTGACCTTGTTGGCGGTGATGGTCGGCAGGTAGCTGGCGGCATTGCCGAGGTAGCCCCATGTGGTGCCGTTGGTGCTCAGGCTGACGATGCTGGTCGCGCTGTTGGCCACCACAGCCAGCGTACCGCTGGTGATGCGGTCGCCTTCCACCGGGCTGCCTGCGTCGCCGTCTATTCCGCCGATGAAGTTGAAGGCAAGGCCCCGCGCATAGAGCTGGGAAATGGACCAAGCATTGGTGACGCAGTCAGAACTGCCCTGACTTTGATTGGAGTTATAGGCGCCTGCGGCGTTAAACGATATGTAGCTTCTTGTACCGCCCGCCGCCGAGCGCGGTTGCTCATAGGTTGCATATGTCGTTCCGACTTCATCAAGATACAGGGTTCTCGAGGTCGACGAAGACGTACAAACAATCGCATCCGGCCAGTTAGACAGCATCGTTGTGGTGCTCATCACCTCGCTCTCGGAGATGTTCACCCACTTGCCACCAATGGCGTCGTAGCGGAGATAATCACGCCCAGCGGTGTTGGTCAGTTGCACGTCGGTCAGGCTGGCGATGGTGGTTACGCCCGCACTGGTGCTGGAGGACAGGTTCGTCCAGCTGGTACCGTTGCAGTATTCCATGCTGCCGCTGTTGTAGCGCAGCGCGCCCGGAATGCCGCCCGAACAACTAAGGGCACTGGCTCCCACCTGAATCGCGCCAGTCGCCGAGATGGTGCCCGACACACCGAGAGTGGCTGTGGGAGAGTCTTCGCCGATACCAAAGTTCCTGCCGCTGGTGATCCGCGCGACCTCTCCCCCATAGGTCCAGAAGACAATGTCGCCACCGCCGAATTCCTGAATGACCAGCGAATTGCGGACACCGGCGGGCGTATAGCCCTCACTGGTGCGGTAGATATAAGCGCTGCCGCCCTGCGTACTGAGTTGCAGGCGTGCACTGGCCGCCGTGCCGCTGACCGTGTTGCT
>NZ_JAILWT010000025.1:0-5837 GCF_025698805.1 Filomicrobium sp. | reverse complement strand
CCGGCGCGAAGCCGACGACGCTGCGGCGGCGGTCGATGATCTGTTCGTAGCTCTTGCGGCCGAAGCGTATCCAGTGCTCGACCTTGCGTTTCTCGAAGGTCAGCTCGACCAATGTTGTGAAGGGCGCAGGCCCGTCCGGCAGCGGACGGCCGTGCGCGCTGCGATGGGCGCGACGGGTCATTGTTCGTCTCCGGTGATGTGCTGGGGGCCGCTCGGGCGCAGCGCGTCGAGCGCGGCCATCATGGCTCGCTCCTCCGGGCAGAACCGGCACCACGCTTCACCTGCGCGCGCGTCAAAGAAAAAGAGTTAGATTCTCTGTTAGATAAGTTAGCGGTCGGATTCCGCTTTTCAGGCCAAAGCGTTAGCTGCGGTTCGTGCGCCTGATCTGCCGATAGTGATGCGCCTGATGTGCCGATACCCCGTGCGCCTGATGTGCCGATGGTATTAACAGGGTTATCAACAGTGCC
This sequence comes from Filomicrobium sp., assembly GCF_025698805.1. Taxonomy (NCBI): domain Bacteria; kingdom Pseudomonadati; phylum Pseudomonadota; class Alphaproteobacteria; order Hyphomicrobiales; family Hyphomicrobiaceae; genus Filomicrobium; species Filomicrobium sp. Next base: position 5,370 of record NZ_JAILWT010000025.1, on the reverse strand, counting down.
TGTTGATAAGTTTTCGGGGCGGATACGCAGCAGCTCGCGGCCGTCTCCCCGCTCGATCTGGAGGCGATAACCGGGGAGCGGCTGGCGGGCCGCTATCCGGCGCAGGTCCAGCGCGAAGTCGGACGGCCGCGCGAGACTGCCGGATTTCTGATGAAGGTGCGCGACCTCGAAAATCCAGCCGTGGCGCTGGTGCCCGGCGTGCTTTCGAGCGACGCGGTAAAGCCATCGCTCGATGCCGCCAGTCAGCCGGAAATAGGCCGGGTCTATGGTCAGGACCAGCGAATGGTCGATGACGCTATTGTAGAACCATTCGGGCAGGACGAACTCCATGCCCTCGACGCGGCCGGCGCGCGTCGTCATTTCCTCCCACTCGTTGATCCATGAGAATTGCCGGCGACGCCAATGCGGGCCGTTGCGGATCGTGGTGGCAATGACGGTCGATTGCAGCCGCGCCAGCGCGGCTTTCAGAAGCCGGTATTGGTGATTGCCGGTCGGCCGCCCGATGGCGCGCAACAGATGATAAGGCGTGAACCGGACGAAGCGCGAGGTGGTGAGGCCGTTGTTTTCGGCCGCGACGATCTGCGAGGCCGCCCATATCAGCACATCGGCATCCCAGATGGTCGCCATGCCGTGCTCGGGCATCCCGAACACTTGCACCTCTATGTCGGCGGCCTTGTAGAGAATCGGCTTGGTGCGCGGGGTCTTCGCCAGCGAGAAAAACGGCCGTTCCATCAAATCGCGCTGGTCGCGGGGCGGCGCGTCGCCCGTTGCGACCACGAAGGGGTCGAGGCGGCTGCGCTCGCTGTCCTCGGCCGGCCGCGCGGGGTCGTGATCGTCCTCGCGCAGCATCTAGCAGTCGCCCCGTTCTTCGGGCGTGAGCGGACGCGCGGGAAAAACGGTGCCGGCGGTCTTGTCGCGGGTGGATTTGCGCTCGCCCGTCGCGCTCCAGTCTTCCAGATCGCGGACGGTGTAGAGGACGCGGCCGCCGACCTTGCGATAGGTCGGCCCGGTGCCATAGGTGCGATGTTTCTCAAGGGTTCGGACGGATATGCCGAGGAAGCGCGCGGCTTCCTTGGTGCGCAACAGGCGCGGCGGCAGGCCCGCAAGCGGGTTGGGCATGGATCACCTCCAGTCGGAATTGGGCTGCCGGGGACGGCAGCGGACTGTGGCGAACCTTGGCGAGGGATCGGCGGCGCGTAGCGTGCCGCATTTGCGCCTATGCGCTGGCGGCACCCCCCTTCGGGGCGGTGCGCGGCCAATAGATGAGGGATTTCAGCGGCTCATCGCCTGCCGCGCTGAATAGGCGAAGACATTCGCACGCGGTTCGGCTAAGAATGTGGATGGAGCAGACGCGCTGCTCTGGGGCGTCGAAACCCCTCTGTTACCGGTTGGTGCCGGCCGTGACGGCACCAAACTCCTTGACCTTATGGTCGGGGAGCCTGTGGCGTATACAACAGGCTTTCCGAGCTAAAGGCCATGGGGCCGTGTAACAGCGGTTTCGAACTCCCCGATCACCAAGAGTCAGAGAGAATCGTTTGCGGGGGCGCACCGCAGACACAGCCTCTCGGATGCGGGGAATGACTATGAAGGTGCCCGTCGAACTCGATCCCGATGTGGACGATGAAGCGCCGACCGGCGACGCCATAACCGCCTATGACGAACGGCACTACGTTACCTATCTGCGCCTTCTCGATGCCAAGGCCGAGGACGCGGACTGGAAGGAAGTCGCGCGGATCGTGCTGCACCGTGATCCGGTGGTCGAGGAACTTCGGACGCGCCGTTGCTGGCAAAGTCATCTCGAACGTGCGCAATGGCTGTCGCGCGAGGGCTATCGGAAGATTCTGGAACAGGCGGCAGCCAACAAGGCGTGAGGTCAACAGCCGAGAACGATCAACGCTTGTCGGGCTTGATCGGATAGTGGAGCAGGAGGCGATAGCCCCCGCGCATCATCTTGATGCCGTGCGCGACCAGGCGGCGAGCTTTGTTCTTGCGCGGATCGCTCTCAAAATCCTCCTTGGTGCCACGAAAGCCGAGCAGGACTTCAGCGATGGTGCGATAGCTTTCGCCGCGCAACCGCGCGTCGAGCGCGCGCAGGGACAGGATGTGCCATTGCCGGAGCTGGGTGGGGATCGCCCGGAAGTCGGGACCGGGCGCACGGCCGTTGAGGGATCGCCAGAAACGGCGGACCGCGTGAACGCGCAGCTCAAGAAATGAATCCATCGGCAGCGTAGCGGCATAAAAAGCGCCCGCGCCCGGCGTTGCCTCGGGCAGCCAAAATTGGTGTTTGACGCCATCCACCTGCCAGATGCCGTGCCAGCCATCGGCAGCGCGGCGCAGGTCGAGGCCGTAGAGATGCGCCAGCGTCAATATTGGTTCGGTGTCGTCGTCCTTGTGATCGACCGGCGACAACATCACGGCTTGCGGTTGAAGGCGCGGATTCCAGATCGGCGATTGCCGATCATGCGGCGCGTCGGGATCGCAGGGGAAATCGCAAACCCCAGCGATGCGCGAACTCTTCAAGCTCGCGGGCAGCCGCCCCTCCGGTCAATGCGATGGTCTGGCAGTCCCGACGATATTCGTCGTTACGGCGCAGGTATTCCCAAGCGAAACCAGCGGCAGGGATGTGCTTTGTGTGCCCGTATGCCGCCGGAGATCGCCAATCGATGCTGAGCATGGCGTCACCTCCCCAAGCCGGGATGCTGAGCAGCGCCCGGCAAAAAGAGGTTCAAGGATCACTGCAGATATAGAAGCCGCTCAAAGCAGATACCTTGAGCGGCTAACCCGAACATCTTTTAGTATTTTTGGCTTGGCGACAGCCGGTGATTCCGCGACGCCTGCCCGTATGAGCACGGACAGGCAGTCATGTTCTCATCTGCTGGAAAACACATGCACCTCGCCGTGCGCCGTCTCGATGGTGAACAAGTCGCCGCTCATATCTGCGTCGCGCGCCATCGCTTCCCAATTGACATAGTAGCGCAGCGCCTCAGGGATGGTGATGCTCTCGGAGGTCAACTCCTCCATGTAATCGGCGAGGCTGGCGAACTGACCATGATAGCAGTCCTCCAAGGTGGATTCGGCTTGGTCCATGTCGCCGCTGAACTGCTCCAGCAGGCCCGCGCCAAGTGCGCCATGCTCTGCGATGAAAGCAGCCATCCGTGCCACGCTGTCGATGCCGGCATATTCGGAGATGCTGACGCCCTCGAAACCCTCATAGTCATGAATGGCGTATTCCTCCGCATCCTCGACGGGGGAACGGGCAAGTATCGCGGCAATCTCGTCCCTGATCTGGCCTGCGTCCTGATCCGCGTCGATCCACGCTCCATGCAGATAGCCGTTGTTGTAGGCGGCAAGGCAGGCAACATAGATGCGGGGGTTGCTGTCGGCTGGGCTGGTCATGTCTCTGTTCCTCGGGTCTGAAGGTCAGCGAAGCGGAACGCCGCGCCTGACCTTCTGGCCGTCGCCGAGACTGGGGTAGCAACGAGCAAGGGCGGCCGGGGTGGAGGGGGATCACCCGGTCTGCACAAGCGAAGCGCGGAAGGCTGGGGATACCGCCCCGGACGGTTTCACTTACCTTGCTGGCGCGAGGGCAAGGCCCTTAGCAAATTTGTTGATGGTCACGCGGCGGCAGCCGCGCCGGCCCGGAGGCGAATGGGCTTCCACATTGCGCTGTAGCTGTAGAGAGCCGGAGGGCAGTCAATGACAATGCCCCGACACGGAAGCGTGGAGGGATGGACATGCCAGAATATTCTGGCATTTCTAGGGCACTGTCGCGATGGCGCTTGCTTCTCCGTGCAGGACGCAACAATAATATTTGCGACGATGACGGGAGGGGCATGATGAATCACGACGATTTCCCTGCGCTATTTCTAGACGCAGACAACGCTTCCAATATGTATCAAAGAACGTTTCTGCGGCTAATTCGTGGCGAATACATTGCGTTGTTTTTTGCAGCGATATTTTCCATGAGCTTCATGAATGATATCATCTACTACGTGCTTTACGCGGGAGTTTTCGTTGTTGGATTAGTCATCCTCATTGCTCGCGCGCACAGTAAACCGGAGCAGTGGTGGTATAGATGCCGCGCATTAGCTGAAAGCGTCAAAACATTGACTTGGCGGTATATGATGCACGCCGCACCTTTCGAGGGAGAAGATGCACAAGCAAGGACGCAGTTTCGAGGCCAACTGAATACAATTTTTCGCGAAAACATAGAAACCGCGAAACGCATCACGGACGATTGGTCTGGAAATGACCAAATCACCCGGGCCATGGACGCCGTGCGAGTTAAAACCCGCGAAGACAGAATGGCGTATTATCTAAAGAATCGTGTCGAGGATCAGCGGAGCTGGTATAGGCGGAAATCCAAGGCCAATCGCAATGCTTCCCGGATGTGGGTATGGATAAGTGGTGCCTGTTACGTCATCGCGGGTTCGATGGCCTTAAGTCGTATCGCTTTGCCAAGTTGGCAATATTGGCCAATCGAGCCGCTCATTGTCGTCGCAGCTTCCATCGTAGGCTGGATGCAAATTAAAAAGTTTAATGAGCTATCTGCCGCTTACACAGTAACCGCACATGAAATCGGCTTGATTAAAGCACTAACAGACGACATGAGATCTGATGAACAGTTCTCGGAATTTGTGAATGATGCGGAAAAAGCATTTTCAAGAGAACATACCTTGTGGCTTGCAAGGCAATCGGACTGAGGGGGAATAAATGTCTGGCGCTGCTTATGTCGTATTTGACGGCGACAATGATAAATGGGCGTATGCCTACATGAACGGCTGGAAGGCCAATAGAAATATAGATTTCACGTATCAAAATGCGCACGATCTGGACACAATGACAGGCCGCGCACAAGATGAGCAATACGTCAAATCGAAGCTGCGCGAGAGGATGAGGCATTCGTCTGCTGTTGTTGTCTTGGTAGGTGAAAAAACAAAAAATCTATACAAGTATGTGCGATGGGAATTGGAGCTTGCCCTTGAGCTTGGCCTGCCGATCATTGCGGCAAATTTGAATGAAACAAATCGACAAGATAGCAACAGATGTCCCGCAATCATTCGCGACAAGGGCTGTGTCGTTCACATCCCATATAAGCTTTCTGCATTGAAGCACGCGATGGCTAACTGGCCGAGCGAGTTTAGCCGGCTCAGCTATACCGATAGAAACGGTGGCGCTAGGCATTATACTCAGTTCGATGCAAGCTGATTGGATGAGGCAGGCCCCTACAAGAAGCGCGGAAGCTAGGCTCAGGACCCATTGAATTGCGGCGTGCGATCTGATTCAGGCTCCTGAGGAGTCTGGATTATGAGCGATCTTTATTGGCTGACGGACGAGCAGATGGCTCGGCTGGAGCCCTATTTCCCTAAG
>NZ_JAILWT010000024.1:0-6234 GCF_025698805.1 Filomicrobium sp. | reverse complement strand
TGGACGCCTTATCTTGAAATCCCTGACGTGTCCGTCCTCGCCGAACGGCTCCCCTCAGTTCCGGAAGAAGCTGCGCGCTTGCGCTCACTGGTGGAAGGGTATGAGGGGACGCCTCTTGCACGCGGGCAGTTGCTATATCCAGGGCGCCAATTGAGGTTGACGAGGTGGCCGCGCCCCGATGCACCCCTAGTGCAACTAGAGGGCGGTTCCGCAGCCACCAACGCTTTGCTAGCTGATCAATGCGTTCTGTCGCCTGGGCCGATTTGGGTATTCCGCATCCGCGACGAACTGCGGGCCAATGAAGTACGCGGGAAGTTCCTTCGGCCGGGGGAGCATTACATCCTTCTGGCGCGTGAGGCGCTAGCCGAGCTACCGAGCTGGATTGCTCCGACGAATGGCTCGTCAATGCAGGGGGCCCACGCATACTCGGCTAACGCCCCCTTGGTCTTCAACACTGCCGACGAAACATCGCTGGAGGCTTTGGGCCTCGGCGCCGTCACGGATGTTCTAATTCGCCCTGCCGCGCTACCACCCGCTTCTTGGGACGGCGAAGGCGCTGCCGATTGGCTAGCCGGTGAACAGCCCATCCTAGCCATCTCATCATCGCGCGCCGTAGCGAAGGGGATCATCACACTTAACGGCGTCCCCCATTTGATCCCGTGGCCGGCCTCTGAGCGCGAGGTGTTTCTGGAACTGAGCGACCTTGATGTCGGTTCACATCAAGTCGGCGTTTCATTGTTCTCGGACGTGATCAATCGACCCGTCGCCGCGGGTTCGCTGCAAATAGTCATTCGGAGTCCTCCGGTGCGCCTACCGGCAGGATCGTTTGGCGAGGGTCTCATGATCATGGCGAGCCCCGCGCATCCGACTCTCTCGGAACTCTGGGATGGAAGGGCAGTGCTGGAGGTGCGTGGGCCACAAGGGGTGGAGATCGAGCTCGAAGCCGCCCTTGCCGACGGATCGAGCCGGTCCGTAAGACACCGAACAAATGCGCGGCTCCCGATCGAAGCCACTCAGTGGGGCCGACACACGAGCGAGCTCCACGAGGACGAGGACCTTCTGTCCTTCTACGACTCGGCCGAGTCGTGCATCATCACGGTGCGTCACCCTCGCCTCGGCGCAGTCACGCTGCGGGCTGAACGGGAATTTGCACCTCTACGGTGGATTGCCGGACGGCGGGGAGGCGCGCCACAGCTTCGGCTACTCAACAATTCTGAGAGCGCGGCCACGGTGAGCATCTTCGAGTTTGCCCATCCGGACCGGCAAATCCCGGTCGAGCTTAACGAGGTGTCTGAAATCACGTGGCCGGCGGGCGGCCTCGTGGTGGCCGAAGCGGGAACTGCCAGCGCGTCGAATGTCCTCCCTCCTCGCATCCGCCACCCGACAGATCTAGAAAGCCTCAACGTCAGGGGACTCACGCCAGGCCCTAGAACGAGCGGGGAGGTCCGCCGGCTACTCGGGATATCGGCCAGCTGGGCCACGGCGTCCCTCCCGGCGGATCCCTTTGCGGCGACGGGCAGCCTTCACGTCCAGCAGGCCATTGCTGGTCACATAGCCGCGCTTATAGGAGGCGGCCGATGGGCCGCGCTCGAAAGGCGTGCGAGCGACTTCGATGAGCTGAGGTACTCGGAAGTCCAGCATGCAGTGGGGGATCTACGGCAACACCACGTTCTCGCTGCCTCCCTGCTTAGAGACGTTGAGGCGATGCTCGCCCTAACACCTCAACAGCGCAGCATGCGGTTGATGCGCCTCCTCGACACTCACACTCCCAACGCTGGACATGGTCGCGGGCGTTTCCCTCTGGCTCAATTTGCCCTGCAGTTGGCTAGCGACCCCGCTTCCTTGGCAGCGACCTCGGAGAGTGAGCTCGATCTTGCACTTCAGTTACTTCTTGTGTCGACTATCGTCATTCGGGTCGCGCGACTTCTTGTCCTAGAAGTTCACGCGCTGATCGAGCATGACACCGGCGGGATCTACAGAGGCTGGTCGTGGGGGTAAGGCGCATCGATCCAGACGTCGCTATGCGGCACGCCGTAAAGTCGCTCGATCTTGATCCCGACCGATTCGCGCTCGAATCGCCAGAGGTCCTTGCCGCCGCGGTACGGCGCACTGCATCCTTCCTGTGTCCAACGACTCCCGGGGCTCTGACACGCTCGGTGAGTGAGACTGTGTCGCGGCTTGGAGGTTCGGTGGACGTGGCAGAAGACGTAGCCAGCATGGTGGAGTCCTTGGCGTCGTATGGCGACCTGCTGGAACTTGCAATTGATGACGGCACGCGCACGCGCCGGCAACTCTTTCTTGGGCCACCAGCCTACGTCTCGGTACGTCCCGACTGTGCGCTTCTCGTTGGCATTCGGCCGGACGGTGCCGCTCTCGTGAGTGATGAGGTCCTCTCGCTGGTCGAGCCGGATCGACACACCCGGCGAGTCTCGCTCGGTGCTGACGCGGCTATCGCCGATCTTCTTGCGGCAGAAGGACTGATCGAAATGCACGTCGACCATTGGCTGGGCGCTCCACGACGGACGTCAGCTGAAGCGGTGGTGCAGTTCTACACAAACTACTTGGAGGCCGCCGGCCCTACGGGCCCAATCGATGGGCTTCTAGTCATCGATCCCAGCGCGCGAGTAACCTATTACATCGGCAGATGGCGCCCGCTGGGGCCGCGCGACACTGGTCACTTCGTCGCTCGGCGGCCGCAGGCGTACGGTGCGAACGCTTGGTGCTTTGCTGATGTGCGTGCGGGCGAAGTTCAGCGCCTGATTGACCTACCGATCGAGGATTCGCTCGCCCGCCCCTCGGATGAAGCGTGGCGTCTGCAGGCTGCCCTTGATGTTAGGGCAGGGCGTCCTCAGGAGTTTCGGGTTCGCGTGGACGGCGCAACACGAATCATCGACGTGTTTTCGCCTGTACCGAGCTGGTTACGGCGCCGAATAGACGTCGTAGGAACCGACATGTCGCCTGGCATGGGGGCGCTGTTTTCATACGCGGTTCCGATGGACGCGCTGTTGGATGAGATCTCATACCTAGAAGACTCGATGTGGCTAGCGCAAAGCCAGGGAGGGAGCGACAGTGGCGAGTAGCAGCCCTACGATCGCGGAAACCGTAAGTGAGATCCGTTCAGCGCTACGGAATTACATTGAGGCGACATACCACATCGGACACCCGGCGCTGGTTAGGCAGCGCCGGGCGCTCCTGGAGCGCGAGGGAGTAGTTCATCGCCCCCCGTACTTGGAGAGCACGCCTCGCTATACGCCTGGCCGACGATTCTCCGAACTCGACATACCGGAGCCGGCAAAGGCACTCTTCGCGAGCATGGCGAACTCCACCGGCCACCCCATGCGCAGTCTGGTGTTCGACCCGCCTTATTCCCATCAGGCTGAGGCTCTCGAGGCGATTAGTCGGGACCGGCAGAGCGTAGTGATCACAACCGGCACGGGGTCCGGAAAGACGGAGGCCTTTCTATTCCCCACGTTGGCGAAGCTTGCCGTCGAAGCACACGATTCTCCAGCGTCGTTTCAGACGGCATCTCTGCGGGCGATCCTGCTCTATCCAATGAACGCCCTCGTCAACGATCAGTTGGGCAGGCTCCGACTGCTCTTTGGAGATCCGCGCGTTGCCGGTAAATTCATTGAATGGGCTGGGCGACCTGCCCGGTTTGCTCGCTACACGAGTCGAACGCTCTATCCCGGTATTCGGACCGTCAAGAAAGATGGCGTTCGACTTAAGTCGATTGAACGCTTCTACGTTTCCCTACTTGATCGCGCGGCTGATGCTGAGGACCCGGAGCAAGAGCGCGCCAAGTATCTGATCGCCGCCCTGCGCGAACGGGGTAAATGGCCCGCTAAACCGGATCTCCAAGCTTGGTTCGGCTCATCCGGCGATCGTTGGCTAGACCGCAATGGTGAATTTCAGCGTGCGGTCATGCGACAAAACGATCCTGAGCTCCTCACTCGGCATGAGGTACTCGCGAACCCTCCAGATGTTCTCGTTACGAACTATTCGATGCTGGAGTACATGCTCATGCGGCCACTGGAGAGGCCGATCTTCGATGCGACACGCGACTGGTTGGCGGCCAATCCTGATGAGCGCCTCTTGTTGATCGTCGATGAGGCGCACCTGTATCGAGGGGCAGCGGGTGCAGAAGTTGGTCTGCTACTCCGGCGGCTTCGCGCTCGCCTCGGCGTTGCGCAGGACCGGATACAAGTCATCTGCACAAGCGCAAGCTTCAATGATCGTGAGTACGCTCGTCAGTTCGGGGCCCAGTTGTCGGGACAGAACGTTGCGGGGTTTCGAACGATAAGGGGCGAGCTCGCGCTTCGCCCCGGCGCAGAGAGTGGAACCGACAGCGATGCAAGCGAGCTGGCGGGGATACCCCTGGAGGAGTTCTACGAGGCAACCAGCGACGCTGGACGGATCCGAGTTATCAACGGCTTCCTACGGTCACGCGGTGTAACTGGCAATTCGCAGCTAGGCCAAGCGTTATACGCAGCGCTCGCCTCGTACGCCCCGATGAGCCTCTTAGTTAACCTCACCATGCAGGCCGCTTGGCCGCTTGATGAGTTGGGATCACGGATCTTCCCTACGGCCGACCGAGACGTGGCCGATCGGGCGACTACGGCACTGGTCGCCCTTGGGAGCTTGGCGCGGCAATCCCCGGGAGAGCCAGGAATACTTCCGTGTCGTGTGCATGCCTTCTTCCGGGGACTCCCGGGCCTGTGGGCCTGCATCGACGACAATTGTACCGAGCGAGATGATCAATTTGCCGGAAGCCCCGTTGGGAGCCTCTATGCGCAGCCGTTGGATGTGTGTGGTTGCGGAGCACGCATTTTCGAGCTGTTCACATGCCGCAACTGCGGATCGGCGTATGCTCGCGCGTACACCGATAACCTGGACGAGCCTCGATTTCTGTGGAACGCTCCGGGCGGGGGCTTCGAGTCGGTAACAGGCCACATCGCCGAGCTGGCGCCGCTCGACATACTTCTCGAAGAACCGACGATTGAGCCGGTTGAGCCTGTCGAACTAGACATGGTGACCGGGCGGTTGAATCCAGCGCGCATGGGCGATCGCGTTCGCCGCGTGTTTATTCAGCATGATCGCACGGAGTCCCTCGATGGAGACGATTTGGCCGGTGCGGCTAGCCCGGCCGGGGCGTTTCGGCCGTGTGGGGTCTGCAACGAACGCGCCGGGTATGGCCGAAGCACAGTGCAAGACCATCAAACTAAGGGTGACCAGCCTTTCCAGGCTCTGGTAACGCGCCAAATCCAAGTTCAGCCCCCGGGCGCCCAGCCGTATTCTGACTTTGCACCGCTTCGCGGCAGGAAGGTTCTCGTCTTTTCCGACTCCCGCCAGACGGCAGCGCGACTAGCCCCCAATCTCCAGACCTATTCGCTACAGGACGCGCTACGCCCCCTGGCGCTGCGGGGCTGGAAGCATCTGGAGAGCCTTGACGCTGTGGCTGCGATGCTGAACCTGGACGATCTCTATCTGGCGGTCCTGATCGGAGCTCAGTCCGTGGGCGTACGTCTTCGTCCACAGCTCAAAGGTACGGAAACACTTCACGCTATTCGCGAGGTTCAGGCTGCAGCCGATCTCGACGTCTTGAGCGACGGAAGTCAGGTACTTCAGCTCGTGCGCACCGTCGGGGCCGAAACGGTGCCGCAGTCATTGCTACGCGGAATCGTAACGACGGTAACCGACCGGTACTACGGGTTTGAATCGCTTGCGCTCGCATCGGTACGCGAGCGCCCGAACTTGGAGCCTCGTTTGCTGGCGAGTCTTCCGCCACTGGCCGGTTTCGCAGAGGTGGACGGGGACCGTATGGGCCTTGTGCGCGCTTGGCTCGGCCAGTGGACCGGACAATCCGCTGGGATCTGGTTCCAGAGCATGGATCCCAGTTGGTGGCAGACTCACCAAGGAGTCCGGGCACACTCAGGCAAGTTCGCCGCCTTCGACCGCTGGTTAAGTGCGAACGGGGTCAAGAGTCCTTTCGAGCGGCAATGGCTACCAATCCTTCTGGACACCTTCTGCGAACTCGTCGCGCCGAGGAAGTACAAGATGAGGGCCGCCAATCTCGGGCTCGACGTCGGCGGGGATTGGGCCTATTGCCAAGCGTGCCGGACGACACAGAGGCCGTTTGCTGGGCAAGACCGATGCATGAATTGCGGTCGGTCGCGTGTCGCCACGATCGACCCTGAAGAAGACCCAGTGTTCGCGGCTCGGAAGGGCTACTACCGC
>NZ_JAILWT010000023.1:0-6686 GCF_025698805.1 Filomicrobium sp. | reverse complement strand
GCCCGGCCGGGTGGAGCGAGTACACGCCTGCCCGAGGCCGCTTCCTGCGCGGTATCGATACGCTCGCCGCAGGCATCGATCCCAGCGGTACCCGCGCGCCGGGCAACATTCAGGAAGACACCCTGCAGAACCTGACTGGCACACTGGCGAATGGTGGCCATGACATCCAAAACGTCGTTGATTCAGCGGATGGTGTGTTTGAGATGGTCAGTGGTGCGCGTACGCATTATATCCCCAGGACGTCCGGTGGTGCTTCAGGTGTGCCGATAGGAGTGAGGATGGATGCCTCGCTCCAAGCCCGGACCTCGACGGAAACGCGTCCCAAGAACGTGGCGGTGATCTACTGCCAATACAATGGCTACAACACGGAGCTTTCCACCGGCGTTGCCACCTTGGCGAGCCTGTCGGACGTGGCTGTGGGCGGTGTCGCCACCGGTCAGGTGCTGGCGTTTGATGGCAGCAGCTGGGTGCCCAGCAATACCAGCAGCGTGGGTTTGCTGAACGACCTGACCGACGTGAACACGGCAGGCGCGGTGGCGGGGAACGTCATCCGCTACAACGGCTCCAGCTGGGTGGTAAGCGATGCCACCAGCGTGGCAGCCCTCTCGAGCCTCAGCGACGTCACCCTCACCAACCTCGCGGGGCGTGACTACCTCCGCTACGACGCCATCGCCAGCAAGTGGGTGAACATCTCGGAAAGCACTGTGATGAGCACCACGACCATCCTGCCTGGCTGGCCGGATGCGATGATTTGCAACAAGGATGGTGATGACTACGTTCTCTACAATAAATACAACGACGCCACGACTGTTTACTACGGCTTGTGGACGAACAATTCAGCGAGTGAATGGCGAGTTAGCGTCAGTAAAGCGACGCGTACCGTTGCCAACGCGAACAACCTCGGGACGGCGGATTGCGTGGGGCAATCGATTGCGCAGATGTATGCCGCCGGAAAAGCGTTTAACTTCATCGGCGGGATAGAGGGCGACGCAGGCAGCCCGGTGGAAGGCGATCGCATCACCAGCGGCACCCTTGCGGTGATTGGCAACAGCGCCACCAGCATCGTCAGCCTGAGCACCAATGGCACCACATGGGGCTACCTCGGCAATGCCGCCAGCTACCTGCCCACGCTGACCGCCAACAAGGTGAGCAGCACAAACATCTCAAGCACCTACATTCAGCTTTCCAGTGCAACGACATTGATTGCATGTAACAGCAGCAATGCGGGGGCCATCCGGTACAGTAGCAGCACCCTTCAATACTGCGACGGCTCGAACTGGACAGCTGAAGATTCCGGCTCGCGGATTTTTACTTACTGCACGAATGAGAACTCCGATGGTGACGGCAATGACGACAAGGTGGCGTGCGTGGGCGCTGCGGCAGATACGGGGAGAGGTGATGGAACCTACAGACCCATAAACTGCATTAGCAGCAATGGAGGAGCAGAGGGAACCCGTCCGGGCGGTGCGATGCGCTGGCTTGGGACCAAGTGGGAGTTTTATATTAGTTCTTGGGCGGATTGCGCAGATGGCTCGATGGTTGTTGCTAATTTCTCGGCCATTTCAGGTGGCGGAGAAGGCAGCGGCAGCTCTGCCGAAGGTGACCGTCTCGTCAGCGGCACCCTTGCGGTGATTGGCAACAGCGCCACCAGCATCGTCAGCCTGAGCACCAACGGCACCACATGGGGCTACCTCGGCAATGCTGCCAGCTACCTGCCGACGCTGACCGCCAACAAGGTCAGCAGCACCAACATCTCGGCCACCTACGTCCACCTCAACAGCGCCACTACGCCGCTGACCTGCAACAGCGGATTCACCGGCGCCATGCGCTACACCAGCGGCACCATGCAGGTGTGCGACGGCAACAACTGGGGCAACATCGGCATCGGCGTTCCGGGCGGCACCATCGCGGCGTTCGAGGCGGTCTCCTGCCCGGCCGGGTGGAGCGAGTACACGCCCGCCCGAGGCCGCTTCCTGCGCGGTATCGATACGCTCGCCGCGGGCATCGACCCCAGCGGCACCCGCGCACCGGGCAACATTCAGGAAGACACCCTGCAAAACGTCACGGGCTTTTTCGGAGGAACGAACCTTAGCACAGAAGGTCCGTTCTATGTCGATGGTGGAAGTGGCAACTTCGGCAGCTCGGGAACAGGTGCGCGCCGCAACGTAGCCTTCGATCTGTCTCTCAGTGCCCGGACCTCGACGGAAACGCGTCCCAAGAACGTCGCGGTGATTTACTGCCAATACAACGGGCTTGAGAGCCAGCTTTCTACCGGCGTGGCGACCTTGGCGAGCCTGTCGGACGTAGCTGTGGGCGGTGTCGCCACCGGTCAGGTGCTGGCGTTTGATGGCAGCAGCTGGGTGCCCAGCAATACCAGCAGCGTGGGCTTGCTGAACGACCTGACCGACGTGAACACGGCAGGCGCAGTGGCGGGCAACGTCATCCGTTACAACGGTTCCAGCTGGGTGGTGAGCGACGCCACCAGCGTAGCAGCCCTCTCGAGCCTCACTGATGTCACCCTCACCAACCTCGCGGGGCGCGATTACCTCCGCTACGACGCAGGCGCCAGCAAATGGGTGAACATCTCGGAATCCACCGTGATGAGCACCACAACCATGATTGATGGGTGGCCGGACGCCATCGTGTGCAACGTAACCAATCCGGTTTGGGGCCTAAGTGTGGGATACCTCACAAGGGCTCCGGGTAACGCTAACCTATACGGGTACGCGTTCAACTCGATGTCAACGAACAACCTGTTCCACGCATACTTTAACCCTGATGGGTCGTTCAATTCCTATCAAAATCTGACGACGACAGACTGCAACACGTCGATATCGTCGTTGTATGCTACCGGCCAGGCCTTCAACTTCATCGGCAGCGCCAACGTGGCGGGAAGCTCCGCCGAAGGCGACCGCCTGACCAGTGGCACGCTGTCGGTGGTGGCCAACAGCACCACCAGCGTGGTCAGCCTGAGCACGGCGGGTACCACATGGGGCTACCTTGGCAACGGGGTCAGCTACCTGCCCACGCTGATGTCGGGCAAGGTGAGCAGCACCAACATCTCCAGCACCTATGTGCAGCTTTCCAGCGCCACCACGCCGCAGGCGTGCAGCAACAGCATTGTGGGCGCCATCCGCTACTCGGTGGGCACCATTCAGGTGTGTAACGGCGTGGCGTGGACGTCGCAGACCACCGGCGACAACAGCGATCTCTTCGCGGTTCTTGCCGACCAAAAACCCACCGGCACCCACGGAGGCACCTATCCGGCCAACACGTGGGTGACCCGCGACCTGAACACCAAGCTGTACGACAGCATCGGCGTCACCCTGTCGTCCAACCAGTTCACGCTGCCGGCCGGCACCTACCTCATAGATGCGGTCATCCATGCTTACAAGACAGGTGCCTCGCAGGCCCTGCTATATAACGTGACCGATGCTGCGGCGGCTTTGAACGGAACGACGGTGTTGGCGTCCCCCAGTAACAATGTCTATCTCACTGCGGGGTTGCGAGGCGTGTTGGTTCTTGATTCCGCCAAGACGTTCGAGATCCGTTGGCGCGGCGATAATGGACAGAGTGGCACCGGCCTCGGCTTTGCGGCCAACATCGCGGGCTACCCTGAAACCTACATGAACGTGCTGATCACCAAACTGAACAGCGGCGGCGGGGGCGACGGCGGCAACGGCGTCAGCGCGTTCAACGACCTCACGGACGTGAACACGGCGGGCGCGGTGGAGGGCAACGTGATCCGCTACGACGGCAGCAATTGGGTGGTGAGCGATGCCACCAGCGTGATGGCACTATCTGGCCTGACTGACGTCACCCTCACGAACCTCGCTGGACGCGATTATCTTCGCTACGACGCGGGTGCTAGCAAATGGGTGAACATCTCGGAAAGTACCGTGATGAGCACCACCACCATGGTTAATGGCTGGCCGGACGCGATTGTCTGTAATAGTGGGGCAAACCGAAGAGTGCTCTTCTACGATATCGCGGACAGCAACTACGTGAATTACCACATGGCGCAAAGCGGAGCCGGTGGTTACATCTCCATGATTTTCAACAAGTCGACGCGGGCTTATTACTCGCACGCAGGAATGACCGGATTTGATTGCCTGAACCAGTCTATTCAGCAGCTCTATTCCGAGGGCAAAGCCTTCAACTTCATCGGCAGCGCCAACGTGGCGGGCAGCTCGGCCGAAGGCGACCGCCTGACCAGTGGCACGCTGTCGGTGGTGGCCAACAGCACCACCAGCGTGGTCAGCCTGAGCACGGCGGGTACCACATGGGGCTACCTTGGCAACGGGGTCAGCTACCTGCCCACGCTGATGTCGGGCAAGGTGAGCAGCACCAACATCTCCAGCACCTATGTGCAGCTTTCCAGCGCCACCACGCCGCAGGCGTGCAGCAACAGCATTGTGGGCGCCATCCGCTACTCGGTGGGCACCATACAGGTGTGTAACGGCGTGGCGTGGACGTCGCAGACCACCGGCGACAACAGCGACCTCTTCGCGGTCCTTGCCGACCAAAAACCCACCGGCACCCACGGCGGCAGCTATACCGCGAACACGTGGGTGGTCCGCGACCTGAACACCAAGCTGTACGACAGCATCGGGGTCACTGTGTCGTCCAACCAGTTCACGCTGCCGGCGGGCACATATCTGATTGATGTCGGCGTGTCTGCCTACAAGACCGGGGCATCCCTATCCTTGCTGTACAACGTGACCGATGCCGCTGTCGCGCTGAATGGGACGGCCACCTTGGCTTCCAACAGCAGCAACGGTTACGCGAATTCGGTTATTCGGGGCGTGTTGGTGCTTGATTCCGCCAAGACGTTCGAGATCCACTGGCGCGGCGGCAACTCTCAAGCGACGACCGCGCTTGGTTATGCCGCCGACATCGCGGGCTACCCTGAAACCTACATGAACGTGCTGGTCACCAAACTGAACAGCGGCGGCGGCGGAGACGGCGGCAATGGTGTCAGCGCGTTCAACGACCTCACGGACGTGAACACGGCGGGCGCGGTGGCAGGGAGCTACATCCGCTACGACGGGTCCACTTGGGTGGTGAGCACGACGTATGATATTGCGACACCGGATGCCGACCGCATCACCAGCGGCACCCTTGCCATGGTGGCCAACACGTCGGGCAACTACGTCAGCCTGACCACCGGCGGCACCACGTGGGGCTACTTCGGCCAAAGCGCCAGCTACCTTCCCACCTTGCTGACCGTGGGCGGCAACGTCTCGGTCACCGGCGGCATCAGCGTCACCGGCAGCGTGCAGGCGTACTCCTACCTCCACTTGTCGGATGAACGCCTGAAGGACACCATCACCACCATCCCCAACGCGGCCGATATCCTCACCAAGCTGCGCGGCACGCACTTCCGCTGGAAGTCCAGCAAGCAGTTCTCCTACGGTCTCATCGCGCAAGAGGTCGAGAAGGTGGTGCCCGATCTCGTCACCAACGGCGAGGGCCTGAAGGCGGTGGATTACGACCAGCTGGCGCCGATCCTGCTGGAAGGCTGGAAGGTTCACCACAAGGCCATCAAGGCGCTTGAAGACGAAAACGCCCAACTGAAAGCGGCCATGGAAGGCCTCGAGCAACGCATCCGCAAGCTTGAGGCGGCCGGCGTGGCGAGGTAGCCATGCGCGGGGGGATGCTGGTTCTTCTGCTGGGAGCGCTGCTGCTGGCGGTGCCCGCCGCCAATGCGGCCGACGGCTACACGGTGGCCAACGGCGCCACCACCACCATCAACGAGCACGGCTACTGCCGCAAGGTGACCAACAACATCGTCAGCGGGTTGGGCATCTTCGTGCCCACCAAGTACAACTATGAATGGTTCAACAACGCGGTGTCGTTCGTGTCGTCCACCCCGGCGGGGGTTATGCTCGCGGAATGCCTTGATGCTGTGAGTTTGCGCTTTGACGAATCCGGCCCCTCATACCTGACACGCACTACGAGCAGCGCAGGCGACCGGCGCACATGGACCTACAGTGCATGGGTGAAGCGAAGCCGCTTCGGTGCTCGGCAGATCCTCTTCAATGCCCAGAACGGCGGCGCTGATTACGAGTACATCAGTATTCAGGATAATGACACGCTGTTTGTGCGTGGGAGGGAGAAGCATCAGGTAGCGACCGTGGCCGTCTACCGTGATCCCGCAGCATGGTATCACGTGGTTGTGGCTAAGGACACCACGCTGGCCACCGGCACCGACCGGGTGAAGGTCTACGTCAACGGTGTACGGCAAGAGCTCTCATGGTCGGTCAGCGCAGCTCTGAACGAGCAGTCGACTATTAGCAGCAACAGCATGCAGCATTTTATTGGGAGCAACATCGACAATAACACCAATTTTGGTGGTTACCTTGCTGATGTGTACTTTGTAGACGGCCTTGCGCTCGACCCTACCTCCTTCGGCCAGTACGATCCCACGACCCTGCAATGGGTGCCTAAGACCTACAGCGGAGCTTATGGCACCAACGGATTCCACCTCAACTTCAACATCGGCACTAGCCTCGGGAACGACAGTTCGGGCAACGGCAACCACTGGACGCCCAACAACGTCACCACCACCGCCGGGCCCAACTACGACCCGATGCGCGACTACATGACCTCGTTCACCAGCGAAGGCTGGGGCAACACGGCGACGCTGAACCCGCTGCACAACGCGGGGACAACCCTCGGCACGG
>NZ_JAILWT010000022.1:0-7485 GCF_025698805.1 Filomicrobium sp. | reverse complement strand
ACAACCTGAACCGACCCCACACCAGCCTCGACGGGCTCACCCCGAACGAGTTTGCAACCCGGTCACGAATGGACCACAACGTGAACAGCGCTAGCCTGTGAACGGGTACATTCAGGGGAGCAGGTCAGGCGATACATCATGAAGACAGCGGGCAGGTGAACATGATCTCTATCAGGGTTCTCAGCCTCTGCAAGCATGTCGCTGTGCTGATAAGTGACATGCATCTGCGCGTTCGAAGCCGCGATGAGCATTGACCAGAACGGTGAATAACCGGAGAAGTCGATCGCTGTTGTAAACTCTGAATTTCCAACTAGGCGACGAGCTTCCCTTGCAAATGACCGCATTATCCGTTGTTGATCTTCAGTTGATACGCTCTTTGGATTATCCAGAAACCGACGATACGCTCTATGTTCTTCCTGGTCTGGGTAGAATTTTGCTGGCCTGAGGATGATTTCGCATCGCGGGTCTATTTTTCTGAAATTCTCGTATCGTTCCTCATCGGAATCGGTTGTATGCGCGTCAACTAGAACAGATACGTCCGTCTCTTCGAAATCGATATTGGCAATCAGGCTAAGAAATGCGGACGTGATACCGTTAGTCTTCAGGCCACCCGGGTATATCAAGATGTGGCGCTTACCTTCAGAGGTGCAGGGCGCTGCTTTTGTTAGTATCCGGTCAGCCACTCGCTGTGACGCCATGCCGTCCTCATGCGGCGTCAGTGATTGCTTGATACTGGGGTATTGCTCAAAGGTAGATGGTCTCCGAAGCGATCTCAGTGCGCTCATTAGCTGAGGGATGTCGTGTGCTACGGTAACCGGCAGTTGTTCAGGGTGAAGGTATAATCCACGACTGTCTAAATAGCTTTCAATATCAGGTGTGTACGCAATAACTGGCCGGTCTAGCGGAAGAAAATCGACGATAATGCTTGAATAATCTCCTATAAGCACATCAACCGCCGCAAGAACTTCGTTAATGTTCATTTCGTTCGGTACTAGTGTGCATTTAAGGTTCTCTGCTTCGATCTTCTTGGAGGCGAAGTGGTGGATCGAAACGATTAGGTTGTAGTCATTCGCGAGAGCTTCTGAAAGCTGCTCAACGACTTTGAGCTGATCTGCAACTTCCACTTTGAGTGTCGCCGCATTTCCCCGCCAGGTCGGGGCGTATAAGAGGATCGGCTTATCATTCGATATGGAGAGTTTGGTGCGGACCTTGCTCGACTCGGCCTTTAGCGTAATGTCGACCCTAGGGGAGCCGATTGGGAGCCCCTTATCGCGGGCTGCTAGTTTCGCTCCATTCGAGGTAACGATTTTCTCTATAGCGTATTCGCCTGCCAGTGGCAGGTGAGTTGCGGAGTGAAAGTTGCGTTGAACATTTGATACGGAATTCAGGCGGTCACTAGCGTCAAGGCCCATGCTTTTAAGCGGGACGCCATGCCATACATTGAAGTATTTTTGCTCAGGTTTGATGGCGAAGTAACGAGGCAGCGTCATATTGCTGATGATCGTTTCCGAAGTCAAAAGGGCCTCGCCGTATTCGGCTGACCCCCTTTTTACAAAATGAACATTAGGTTTGCGAGCCACATCATCTGGGATGTATGTGGTGTTCTGGATAACCCAAATGAACTGAAACTTGCTGCCGCAGGCAGAGGCTTGAAGTGCCTGGTAAACGGCATATGGGTTACAGGAGATTTTTTCGCCGAAGAAACTCTCAAGGAAGATCGTATTGGGTTCTATCTTTTTTGAGCTATAGCCCTCAACGAACGACCTGCAGTCTGCTGCTCGCGGGTCAATCCAGACACGGTAGGCGTCGTGCAGTTTTGAAGTGGTACGTGTGTAAAACCGATAGGGCTTCAGCTTCTTGTGGATTGGTTTGTATGCCTGAATGGCTGACTTCACGACACGTTTTGCTTCGTTTTTCATTGCTGTTCGCCTATTCACAAGAAACCGAGCCGGGGTAGGACATCGCGTGAGAACACGCAAGGTGTTGCAACGATTTGCGCGCTGCCAACCGGTGTGCTTCCAATTTGATTGTTTGTCGTCGCCCAGATCAAAAGACATAAACTTTGGTCTGATTTTGACCGCCCTCGGGTTTCCGGTAGCGAATCAAGAGGAACCATGCGCTCAGGGGCGCCGTCGGTGTGATCACATATTTAAGCTGTCCGTCATGGGAATAGCTGAGTGCATGCTCGGAGCTTCAAAATCAGCCGTTCGGAGTGAGCGCCGACGAGCGAGGGCGTTCTAATACACATCCTAAGCTAGGGGCTTCAAGGGCGATTAATCTCGCTCGTCGGCAATCTAAGGTAGCATGCCAACGTGGTCGCTCTATTGGTGCGATGACGTAATGCCTAGGTTGAGTTCGCAGAAAAATCCCCGCCGAACGCATAATGAGTTGGGGCTCAGTTCGGCGGGGCAGAGGAGGCTGTAACATGCTGGATGCTTGCTCACCATCTGACTACGGGCAGTCGTGGGTTAGCTAGCGACCGGAAGGTATGTCCTAAGCCTGATCGATTGAATGGTGCTTTAGCACACCTGCGGAAAGGCGTAAAAGGCGCTGGCAGGTGGATAGGGTAAAAGCCCCCGCCTATCTCTCAGAAGAGCCCCAGATTCTTCAACCTGCCAGCTGAACAAGTCTACCGGCGAAATCTGAACGAGTGGTTCCCGTAACGGTAGGCGGCAAGATCGCTTCGGGAAGAGCATGCCAGCGCGCGGGGCTTGTTGGGCTAAGCGGGTGGGCTTTATGCCCAAACATTACGCGCGCTGGCGAGGCTAATCTCAGCTCAAATCGTTGCTGGTTGGTAAACACCGGCAGCCCATCAGCGGTGCTGGCGGGCAAACCTCGGATTGGGGAAGGCTGTTTGCTCCGAACGTGGGGCGTTCTAAGCGCCCGCCAGCACCGATAGCGTAATTCAATCACCCAAATGTGGAAATCCCCCTGCAGGCTGACGTTGGGAAGCGCTTGCCTGCAGGGAGCGGCGGTGACCTCGTAGAGGTCTTGGTATCGTTATCAATGACGCTTGCGGTAGTGAAGCACTGCTGGCGTCGTCGCGGCGTAATGGCGCGGTGGGAACGAGCATCTACGGTCAGAGCTACGAGATGGACCGAAGTCACTCGGGTGCTGGCGGGGACTTGCGAGGGTAGGTCGTGCTGTCTCCGGTCAGGGGATGAGCGGATATCCCGCCAGCACAAGAGTAAATAGGGCGACGCCCAACAAAGAAAAGCCTCTGCCAGCTCGAATGGGTGGAGGTCGTCGCCGGCAGAGGCGTAGTGACTACCTGCCAGCAGGCGTAAACCGGTCCGAGGTTTCGCCGACAGGTAGCCGACCCCGGGTAGGGCAACTCCACACTATCACTGATATCCGAAGAGGGAAATCCAATGGACCGCACCGTGCCTGCTGGCGCGGCGCTGCTGCTTGCGTTCGTCTATGAGACGGAAACGAGCCGCACGCCGCCTGAATGCTATGAAGTGATCTACGCGCACCGGCAGGATCGCTTGCCGAAGCCGCTCACGCGCATGACCGTTGACGAGGTGATCGCCGCACAGCGCACCTGGTCGCGCCATCACGGTTCTTCCGCGGCCGGCGCGCCGCAGTTCATCCGCAAGACGCTGGTGGGGCTCAAAGAGGAGCTTGGGCTGCGCGGGTCTCAGGTGTTTGACAGCGACCTTCAGGACCGGCTTGCCTATCATCTCCTGATCCGGCGCGGTTATCATCAGTTCATCAATGGCGAGATCAGCCGCACCGAGTTTGGCCGGCGGCTTTCGGGCGAGTGGGCATCTTTCCCTGTTCTGGCGGACACGCGCGGCGCGCACCGGCATATTCGGCGCGGGCAGAGCTATTTCGCTGGCGACAGCCTGAACAAGGCACTGGTCTCGCCCGAAAAGGTCGAAGCGGTGCTGGATCAGGTTCTCGCGGCGGCGCGGATCGAATTGCCCGTGGTCGAAAAGTCGGTGCTGGAGGACCCCGAACACCTCGACAAGCCGCTGACCAAATCCAAGACGGTCTGGCAGTGGGCTATCACCTCGATCATCGTCCCGGTGCTGGCCGTCTTCGATGACTGGCGGGTTCAGCTGGCCATCGTTCTGATCGTGGCGGGGTTCGCGGTCTATGCGATCAAGCGGCGGCGCGACATCGCGAAGGTGTATCGCTCGATGAAAGCCGAAATGGAGGGCAGGACGTGACCTGGTTCGGTCTCATCTCCAAAGCCCTCCTCTCGCCGCTGGGGAAGGCTCTGGCTGCGGTTCTCGCTGTCTCCGTCATCGCAGGCGGGATTTACCTCTACGGGCACCAGCGGGGCCGCATGGCCGAACAGGCGGCATTCGCCCAATGGATCAATCAACAGAATGAGGATGCAGGCTATGCGGCTGAAGACTGGCGCGCTCGCTATCGCCGCTGCGCTGAGCGTGGCGGGGTGTTCAACTACGAAACCGGTGCCTGTGACAAGTGACGGTCTGCGCGATGTGGTCGGCACGTCATTGATCGGCGCGCGCGGCGCGACTGCGGACGATCAGCGAAAGATTGACGAGACGGCAGCTGGTCTCTGCGGCAGCGGTGTCTGGTCTCAAACCGAATGCGCCCGCCATGGGCGAGAGACGCAGGACTGAGGGCAGCGGCGAATGTCAGAAGCGAGTGTTGAGCGGACCCTTGGTCAAATCCTTGGAGAGCTGAAGGGCATCGATGACCGCTTGATGCGCGCGGATGACAGCCGCGCCGTGGTGCATCGCCGTTTGGATGAGGTCAGTAACCGGCTGTCGCACCTCGAGGGCGAGGCGGAGACGACAAAGGCCAAGGTCGATCAGATGCAATCTGTAACCGATGATGTCGTCAGGCTCAGGTCGCAGGCTCAAGGCGCGGGCACTGCGGGCCGTTGGTTGATCCGCCTAGGCATCGGCATTGTTGGGTTCGCCGGCTGGCTGGTCGGAATCTACACCTGGCTGACAGGGCGGCCGCCACCCTAGAGATAGCAGGCGGAAACCGCTGCCGAGTTGCTGTTCTTCCCACCAATTGTTGCGATTGCTACAGTAGCGTTCGGGAAATAGGGAGGGGAACATGAGGCATCTGCGTTCAATAGTACTTTCGCTTTCACTGGCAATCTTGGCACAATCTCCGGTCTCCGCTGAAACATGGGGAGAGAAGTGGAACTCGGTGGTAGACAGAGTAGGCCCCATCAAGGATGCGCTATCCATTGAGCCTCCCGACATTCTGGCCAGCTTGTCGCCGGACCAGGCATTCGAATTGGCTGCCCGTCAGTTCGAAGGTTTTTCATCACAGATTGCGGACCTGACCCCGACACTGGAGGCGCTCGGATTTCAGATGTCCACCTTCAGAGTTCAGCTACTTCCGCCGACCGGAAAGCTGAGGTTGATTTCTTCCCGAAAGGCCGATCTTGAGGTTGATGCAATATCCGCGCCGGAACTGGAAACGCTGTTCTCGAAGAGTTTGTTCTACGCAGCCAAGACGGCCAAACGCATTCAGAACTCCATGGATCTCGAGATGGTTATCATGGATGTGACGGTAGGTCTCAATCCGACGATTAAACTGTCCTACCTTGAGGAAGCCGATTTGAATGCGGCGTCATCTACGCCGTTTCAGGACATCGATTTGCTTTGCGGGCAGGCGCTTTAATTGCTTTTCTGATGGCCGCGCCGGCAAGGGTGTTCACCCCGGCAGGTCCGGCGCACCCACGATTACGAGCTTGTCGTCGGGCAGGGGACGTTGAAGCTTCTTCGCTTCCTCCCATGGCTCTGCAAGCCATGCGGTCATTTCATCCTCCGTGGTGAGGATGACCGGCATTGCCTTCTTGTGCACCGGCTCGACAACGCTGTTGGGCTCCGTGGTCAGAAAGCCATAGACCTCATGGTCCTCTGGCTCCTCGCGGGCCATGCGCTTGCCGTGCCACGGCGTCCAAAGGCCGGCGAAGACGAACAGGGGCCGATCCTCACTCAGTGCAAACCATGCATTCGGCGTCCGCTTATCGCCTTCCTTCCTGCCGGCAGGGTCGGGCTCGGCGAAGCTCGTGACCGGCACAAGGCAGCGGCTTTCAGGCGAGAGCCATTTGCGCCAGTGGGCGGATGAGGTGTTGCGGATGTTCGTGACGCCGCTGTCGTGCTTTCCCTTGATGAACATGGGCGGCGTCGGCATGCCCCAGCGGGCGCGCACCATTTCCCGCTCTCCATCCTCTCCCACGCGAATGATCGGCGCATAGCGGTTCGGATAGACCTGCAGAGACGGCTCGTTGAAGGCGTATTCCCGCGTTGTCTTGATGAAGTTGCGGATCGCCTGGCGCGTCGTCGTCATGTTGTAGAGATTACACATTGGTCGGGATCACCTCGGCCATTGATTTATGACCATGATGGTATTGCCGCGGGCGTTTTGGCAACTCCTGCAGCGCAGGCGCTTTTCCAGATTGATCGCAGTTGTGTCCCGGCCGTAGCGCCGCTCAAGCGCGCGGCGATCCAGCTCGGATATTGATTTGCAATGCCGGCATATGGCGCCGAGCACATAGTAGGGCTGAATGTCCTTCAGCCGGATCTGGCCGTCGCGTGTGAAGAAAACGACTTCGGACAGGTGGAGTGGCTTGAACTGGCGCATCTGGCGGCTCCGAAAAACATGTGCCGCACCGTTGTTTCCTTCATCAGCGCGCCGCCCCAGCGCGCACAAATCCCCAGCTGACAGACCGCTCCAGCGCTTCCACGCGCCCGGTGAGATAATCCCGCTCTCCCAGGAGCGCGATGACCGCCTCGCGCGGATCGCCGCCGCAGGCTTCAATGATAGCCTCGGCCGTCGGCTCATAGGGATCGGGTTCGCCATCTGCATTTCTAGATGCGTGCTGCGGATGCGGTGGGCGTCGGCAATGCTCGCGCCCGCCGCCACCCGTCTTGAGGGCGGTTTCACTGGTCATTCTTTTCTCCATCAGAAGCGCAGATCGTAATCCAATCGCCCTTGACGAGTCCAGAGTTTGTTCCACATTTGTTCACGTTACGCATGCGGCGACGTGACGGGTGAAATTGAGAAGGAGCAGACGATGTCACGTCGCAAAGGAGAGCCCACCGGGGCTCAGATTGATCGCGCGCATCCGCACCAGGTGGCGCTGTCGGAGGATCGGGTAATGGGAGCCAACTACGATGTCGTTCACGGCTTCTGTAAAGACCTGTCGGTCCATCGCCGGACGCAATCCGTCTATGCCCAATGGGCCGAACCCAGAGGCGGTTACTTCATCATCTTCTGCTTTGCTGAGAAGGAGGACGCGGAGCGCTTCGCAGCCGAGTTTGAGGGCATTCCATTCGATCCGAAGCGAGATAGGGGGAAGGGGGATCGGAAGCGGTTTTGGGACGTTGCGCCGACCGACTCCTAGTGACCGAGGATTGGACGAAGCGTTTCAGTCATGACAGAAACCTGACAGAAACACCGGAACATACCGTGAAGTTTCTGTCGAGTGCCTTGTTGAAAATCCACGTTTTGCGCGGTTTTTCTGTACATTCACGCCCTTGG
>NZ_JAILWT010000021.1:0-8488 GCF_025698805.1 Filomicrobium sp. | reverse complement strand
TCGCGGGCGTCAATCACCAATCCCCGTCAGACCCGTGACCGTTACCGCAACCCTGCGGAAAAAGCACCAAATAGGGCGGTTATTCCGTCAACCAGTTTCAGCACCGACGTTTCCTGACCAATATCCAAAAATCAATATTTGAGGGGATCAACATGGCCGGTATCGGAAAGATTTTGTCGGGCACCTTTGTGTTCATGATTGCCGTCGTCCTGAGCTTCACGATCATCGGCATCATATTCGCCTTGCCGATGTTCACGGCGGCTTTCGCCCTTTGGACTGCAGGTTTTGCCGAGCTTGGATTCAAGAGCGCAAAAGTCGTGGCCCGTGCCGTCGACAAAGGTCCGGGGCAAAACACACGCTGAATTCCCTTTTCCCACAATCAGGTCATTTGGCGTTCTGCAACCGGATCGAGGCCCGCACCATGTTACGCATCGCTGCCGCACCGCTCCTACTGTGCTCCCTCTTCGCCCCGGCCAACGCATCAACCTACGCCTGCGGCTACCTTGAGCATTGGCTCAATGCCGCAACGGGCGGCCGATATCTTCCCGACGCCGTCGAATCCGGACCAGGCGGGACCGCCTTCACGATTGATTTCGAAACCGCAACCCTCACGGACCGGAGCGGTCGTCCGGCGAGGGGGATTGCACTCCCCTTCTCCATTCAGGCCAACAACCTATCCATCTACGTCGCGACCGACGGAGAGTTCGCGCTGTATTCCGTATTTCCCTCCGAGCCCGATCCTTTGGGCAACGTGTTCGGCACGGTGCTGCGGATCGTCGATCGCGCACACCTGCCGAAAGGCGGCCTCATGAGCCGCATCACCTGCAAACCATCACCGGTATAAATTCAGGAAACCTCTCATGTTCAAACAGCTCGACACCCCCATCCTCCTCGTCATTCTCGGAGGCGCGCTAGGGGCTTGGACCGTAATCAATATCCAATATCTAACCTTCCTCGGTCAGCCCTGCTTCTATTCCAGCCATCTGAACGGTTGTCTCAATCCGGGCATCTACTATGGCCTTCTCGGCCTGTCCGGAATCCTCGTCGCGATTGGGGTAGCCCTCATCGCACGTCCCCCGAAAAGCTCCTGAACCAGCGCAGCCGGAAACCCCGCACCGCTTCCGCTTGCACAGCGCTTCGAGGCCATCCATGGTTACATGCCTTGCCTACCCAATGATCATCCTCAAGTGCTCAACCGTCTTCTCATCCACTCCCGCCTCACTGAAGATTTGAAGTATGTATTCCTTCTTTGAGGCATCCATTCCCACCCTGGACAGTACCGCCTTCGCATGCCGCGACGTCGCAACGTTCTGCAGGGCATCGTCAAGCCCATCCATGTTTTGCTGGGGGACCTGCGCAATCTGACCGTACTGTTTCAGCATCGAAAGGATATTGCCCACCTTGCTTTCAAACAGTTTCGCCTGCTTTTCCATCTGGTTGAGCTGCGCCACTTGATCTTTCAGGTCCGCCTGATGATCCATGAATTTGGCCCGATAACCAGACAGCGCCATCTGCATGTAACCCGACTGCAGGCTGTTATCGAATACCCTGCTCGCAGGCAGCTTCGCCTTGTACGCGTCAATCTCCGCTTTCGTCGCCTGAGGGAATTGTGCCTTGAACCGATTCAGCATCACCCGTTCCACGGCCAGGTCTTCCCTGAATCTCTTCACCATGCCCTGCTGATGGTAGAAGGAGTTTTTGCCCTGCTGCATCTTTGCGAACGCACCGATCTGGTAATCGGTACCGATGTCTTCACGCACGAACTTGGCGATGGCCCGCGCATCACCCCGCGTCCGCGCATGCGTCCCCTGCCGTCCATCCTTCTCATCGAGATAAAGATGGCCCAACATCAGCTCATCCACGGTGCTTGACAGTGCCTTAGTCGTCTTGCTCGCCACCAGTTCCTTAAGCACCTCAGGCGTCAATTTTACCTCCTTGCCGTCAGCCCCAACCTGAACACGTCCTGCCTTGAAGAGCGCTCCGTTCTGCAGTGACCTATCCAGGCTTTCGATGGCATTCGCCAACGTTGCGGCCCTGAAATCCTCACCGGTGAGCATCCGCCCGCCCCGCTCGGCTTCCACCATGCGGACCGCATCCCGTTCATCGCGCACCTTCGCCGCAGCTTCGGCGGCAGCTTTCCGCGCAACCTTCCACGGCCCATCCATGGCGCCCATTGTCACCATGTTCTGGTACTGCATCCCGGCGCCATACGTCGACGCCTCCTTCTCGAGGAATTCCCTGCGGCGCGCATCCCCCCGCGCCTTCATCCAATTCGATATGCCACCAGCCTGTTGCCACGCGCGCGCCCGTTCCGGCGCTTCGTAATACTCGTCCAGGACATTGCGGATGATATCCCCAACCACAGGAATCTTGCTGAGGCCCCCACCAGCCATCATTCCCCCAAAGGCCCCAGCTGCCGCCGACTGTAGAACTCCCGGCCGCCGCCCTGGAATACCTAAACCATCATTCCTTGCCTCCGCCGCGACGAGCTTATCGGCGGCCGCATTCACCACACGGGGCATTTCACCCCGCAGGGCGGACGCAATGTCATCCACATTGGAAATCCGAATATCCAGCTTTGACAACCGATCCCGGATTACCTTCTCTTCTTCATCTATCCTGTCCTTCGCAGCCTGCATCGGGGTCGGAGGTTTGGTTGGGGCGGGAGCAGGTACCGCGCCGCCCTGTCCGGCCGTGCCGGCTCCTTGCGGCTGATTGGCTTGCCCTTGTTGCGGGAATGCCCCGGCTGTTCCACGACCGCCAGTCCGACCAATCCCGTGCCCCACATCGCCAGTTACGCCGGGAAGGCCACCCAATGGGGCAACGCCCGCCGCCACCGTTCCGTGATACGCGTTCACCGTCCCACGCATCGTTGCTCTCACTTCCGCTTCCGGCACCCCCAGCTGCAAGGCAACCGCCATCTCCTCCACGACCGTCATGTCCGCGGCATCGAGATCTATCTTGCCTGTAACGGATCGGAACGCGGCTTTTGCCCGCCCGAGGGCATCGATGCTGATCGCACCGCCGCCCTCCTCAAGCGACTGAGCAAGCTGGTTGACCGCCAGCCAATCGTCGGCAGATGTTGGTGCAGCTCCGCCATTCATATAGCTCCACTGCTGCTGAGCATCCTTCCAACTATCCAATGAGATAGTCTCGCCCTCCTCAGTCACAGCAGGCGGGCCGTTCGCGTCAATTGGAAGCTCGCCCCCACTGGAAGGCGAGTTACCCTGGAATCCTTGATTGAAAGCTTCTGCACCACCCTTTACGGCACCGGGCACATAATCGCTGACGCTATCAAGCGCTGCCTGTCCGGCGGCGGCGACAACGTCCTTGCCAGCCTTTCCGGACGCGAAGGCACCAGCACCGCCAAGCACACCGCCCAATGCACCAGCACCAACAAATGATGCTACCGCAATAGCCGCATTCTTACCGGCGTCTGCGAGACGTTTGGCGCCGTCATCAATTTGCCGGAGCGCCTCAAGGTTCTTGGCGTCGCCAATCTTGAACAACAGGAACAATGTCATGCCGACGATCTGTGTGTACACACCGGCAATCGCGAAGATGAAAATGCCTTCCTTCAGGGATTTATCATCACCGCCAATCGCCCCAAAGGTCCTGTAAACAATGCCTGCCAGATTATCGATGATTATGAAGACAACTGGCACCAGCTTCAGGATGAAGACAACACCGATAACCTGAATGAGAATCCCAGCCGCATGCTGCGGAATGGCAACCCCGATCAGCATAATAAACGGGGTCACAACGATGGCGCCTGCAAGCGCCATATCGATAATGATCCTGCAAAAGTTCAGCACCGCGATTGAAAACGGACCGATGAACTTCGATACGATCCAGACGATCCCACCACCAAGCCATTCGATAACGCTGCCGATCAATCCGCCGGTTGTCTGCTCCGTGAAGGGCAACTTCGAATTCTGCACATCACCGATCACACTCGGCCGCATCCGTGAATGTTCAGCCGTCTCCCTTGCCTCGTCCGACTCCCCGTAAATCGCCGTCGACGGCATAACCGACCGAACCAGCAATTCGGCAAGCCGCTGCCGTTTAGTTTCCTCATTCGCTGCGCCGCTAAAGAACTGTTCCGAGTTCAACACCGAAAGCAAATCAGATGCCGTGGCGCATACTTTGTTACGCCCACCAGATATGTCGTAATACAAACTCCCGCAATTAAGCGCGGTTACGTCCCTATAATCCCATCTCGCGGGTATAGACTCCGCGCCCGAAATCTTGTCGCGCAATCGGCTGAACACCGTTCCGGCCGCGATACTTTCCAGTTCCCCCACATCCCGGTTGACCAACTTCAAATCAAAGAGGGAATTGAACAGCGCATTCCCCCTCGCCTGCGAACAGCTTCCAGACGTATCAAACGATTTATCGCCGCTCGTAAATTCCCGCACCTTCACCGGAGCACGATCCATCCCCCGCAACATGGCAACCATGTCGGGGGTCATCTCAGCATTCACATATGCTCCGCCCAATCCCTCGAACTTCTTGTCGAATTGACCGTACGCCCATCCCGCCTTTTCCCAGTGGCCGGCGCAGACATTCTCTCCAAATCCGAAGAAATCGACAGCCCCATCCTTCAAAGAATTCAAAGTAGACTTAGTCGACATCCGGCAATCGCTCATGGTCTTGCGAGCCGTACCAGCCGCGTCACCGAAGCCGGTGTTCTCCGGCCCCGTGAGATAAAAGAGCACGGAGCCGGGGTCCGGCTTGGCATTCATTTGCTTGGCTAGGTCGAGAAGCGTCGTTGTCGATTTCTGGGCCCGATCTGCTGACCCGTTCTCTCCGCATCGTTCAATCTGTCCAAGTCCACCATTGTTCCCTACGACCCTGTCGCACAGTGCGCCCACGGCCGCCGCATAGTTCGCATCGTTCCGGTTCGCCTGCCAGTCCAGGACGACGGCCGGAGGCGGTGCCCTGAAGTCCGCTTCCACACCCGAACGCGCGGTCGATGAATAATAATCTGCAATACGGTCGAACGCGCTCGCCAGCGTGTAGGGCTTTGTTCCCGCTCCCCCATCGTTCCCCGTCATCTCGGACGGGAGGATCGCTGCATTTTGACAGCTACCGAGATACTGATTGGCATCACCAAGCCAGCTACCGCTTGTTTTCAACATTTCCGAATTGGTCAAGGCAACCCCAGCCAACGCTCCATCAACAAGCCCCCTAAAGGACGCTGACCGGAACAGGTCATCGAATACGACCTGCAGCGTCGTCCCGATATGCGCCATCACCAACTGCGGAGTGAACCCGCACGCTACGAATGTTCCACTGGAGTCACATGCCTCATCGGCCTCGACTAACATACCTTCCGGATCAGACTTTTTTACCGTGGGGTAAAACAGGAGCTTGCTGTTGTAAGGGGCAAAAAGACAAATGATCACAATCAAAAGCCAAGCCACGATCGTTCGTGTGTCTTGGGCTTTCTGGACGAACACAATACATAACGCCCCAACCACAGCGGCTGCCAATCCCACGTAATAGAGGGCAGGAACATCACCGAAACCGTTCAACAACTGCCATTGAATCAGGAATGCCGCCTTCAATGTACGCAGTTGGGACGGGTCTATGCTGAGAAAAGGAAAAGCGCCCGACATTTCCTCTGTCTGCGCAAAACCCGCCAATGGCAAAGCCACCAGGACGGCAATTACTACAGCGGCGACAGTCGGCCCCGTGTGGACTTTCATGGCAGGATGATACATCCCCGCCGCGACAAGTCAGCTATCCTGACCGATTACCGGTCAGCCCCATATCATTCCTGCAACAGCAGCTTCACCCCTGCGGAAAACCAATCAAGGCGTACGGAATTAGCGTCATCCGGGCGACATTACTCCCACCCCGTGATTATTGCTTGAGCGGGTCCTGCTCCGGGCATAGGGCCTTGATACCCCACCAAGCCCCCGTCTGGTTCCGATGTGCCAACGACATCCGAACCTCTACCGCGTCGAGGACTTCATGCTCCGTACCGCCGCCATCATCCTTGCTTCGGTCGCCGTCACCGCCATCGCCATGTGGTTGCTCAATACTGATACTACGCGCTGGTTTAACAACGAAGCGCCCGCACATGGACTTGCCATGCGGGCGGACCCCCACCAAGCCCACACCGACGGAATCGAGCCGGAAACTCTGAAGCAGCTAAAAAGATTTACCAGCCACGTTGTTGCACTCGCATTTCAAGAGGGTAAGCCTCTTCCTCAAAGAAGCCCTTACGACAAAGCGACCACTATACGATTACTCGAAGAGGGCCTCCTGTGCCTGGACCGCTATGGCTACTCGGCACTCCCAGAGGAAGAAAGAAAGTTTTTTGCATCCACACTCGTCGACGTTAATGAAGTCTTCGATTCCGGAGTCACTTATGAGGAAATACGGCAAAAGGGGCTATTAAAGTCAGATAAATTCGAAAGGTTTTGGACTATCTACGGTGAGCTTAACGAGCTCCGCACAACCAAGGAAATGCATGACCATTGCGATACAATCGAAGGGCCATCCCAATACCTTATCGCACACTCTTACTCCGCAAAGGGGATTCCAGCAGACATCAATTATCTTTCCTGCATGCCTCTGGAGCCGCTAAAGTTCCGGTGCTCCTACTATTTAAAAATGAGGGACGGCAGCGGAAAAATCAAAACCACGCAAGTGGAACAAACCTATCAGCATGCAAATGACAAATGGTCTCCCATCGCTGAGCAATCGCCCTGACACGCCGCTGTCCAATGCACGCTTATGATCAAATTGCATTCCACCTCTTAATATGGAGCCTTCTCTCTTATTCCTCACAAGGGCCATACCGCATTCACAATTCCCATTAATTATCTCAGAACCAGATTTTTGGCGAAAACATCCCTAGAACCACCTGAAGGTTATTTGGTACAAAAGCGGGTGCATTAATGAATGTCGGAAATACTCCAACAACATCGCTTTTAAATGGCTTACTCCTCGGCCGCACGGCTGCCTCTGCGGAAACCGGCCCTGGAGATGCCATTTGGGACACCGGCCATGAGGGGCACCTGATCACGGTCGCCCCCACCGGGTCCGGAAAAGGCGTCAGCTGCATCATACCGGCATTGTTGACCTGGCAGGGACCCGCCGTGGTCATAGACCCCCGGGGCGAGAATGTGGCGGTGACCGCTAGACATCGTCGCGCAATGGGCCATCAGGTTCTTGTGCTAGATCCCTACGGCGTCACCGACGAACCGCAAAGCGCCTCGCTCAACCCGATGGATCTCCTCGATCCCAACAGCGACGACTTCGAAGACGATTGCGCGCTCATCGCCCATCTGCTCGTACAGGACAAGCTAAGCACCATCGACCCCTTCTGGGACGAGCGGGCCACCGCCCTTATCATCACCATCATAAAGGCCCTCTATACTCTCTATCCCTACAAGACGTTCACCCTGCAGGATGTCAAAGGCCTCCTCGTCAACCCGCACGGCATTCCTTCCTACCGGGACCCCACTGACGATGCGCAAACCTTTGATCGCAAGTTCCAAATGTTTGCCGCGCTCTTCTCGGAAACCGAATTTTCATCCGGCAGGACCCGCTCAAGCATCTTCTCGTCAGCCTCCTCCCATCTCGGCTTCCTCCGTTCCACAGCGGTTGCCAAGGCCACATCCAACAGCACCATAATGCTCGACGACGTCAGGGCAGGCGCAATGCAGACCATTTATATCGTCCTGCCCCCCGACAAGTTGGTTCCAATGGCAAAACTACTTCGTCTCTGGATCGGTACTATTTTAGCCGCCATCTCCAGACGCCGCCGCCTTCCACCGCAGCCGACCCTCTTCATCATCGACGAAGCAGCACAACTCGGCGAATTGGATTCCCTGCGCGCCGGGCTTACCCTCATGAGAGGTTACGGCATGCGCCTATGGACCTTCTGGCAAGACCTGTCCCAGCTTAAAAACCTTTACCCCCGCGATTGGGAAAGCATCCTGAACAACTGCTCCACGCAACAGTTCTTCGGTGCAAAAACGCCGTACGCGCAGCGCGCCTTGAAGAACTACCTGTGCGGAACCGTATCCACCGACGACCTCGATACCGACGCGATGGTTTTATGCCGGGAGGGGAAAGTGAGCATGGTCGCCCGCGCCGATTACAGGACCGACCCGATGCTGGCTCCCCTTGCCGCGCCAAACCCCTTCTACGAGCCCGTAGATCTGCCGACGTTTGCGAAGGTGCCGACCTGACGGCTACGTTGCTTGGAGGCCGGGCTCATCCTTCAAAAGCTTCTGCGCATTGCCATCGGACATCGCCAACAAGCGGCCCAACCCCCTATCGTACCCTCGACGCGCCAGCAAAATGCGCTGCCTGAGGCGGGCTTCGCCGTAACACAACCCCGCCGGCGCCGCCAAAAGGATCTCCGCGATCGGTCTTCGGTCTCCCAACGCCCTCGCAGCTTCCTCGATAAGCCCCAGGCGGACCTTCAGGCTTTCCGGCTTTCGGGTTATAAGCAGCGGCGCTTTCA
>NZ_JAILWT010000020.1:0-8724 GCF_025698805.1 Filomicrobium sp. | reverse complement strand
GTGCAAAACGGCGGAACTCGAGCGCGCCAACAACCGCTACCTCTATAACGAGCAGCATCTCACGGAGTTGATGCCCGCCATTTCAACGGCGGTGTCCGCACTACAGGGCCAGCGCCAGGAACAGGACGGCCGCGAACAGCACATTCGCATCGAGTACCAGCAAAAGCGTGACCAAAGGCAGGCGTCGCGTCCCACCTCCAAACAGCGCAAACGCTCGATTGGCATGTCACGATGACTAACAAATCCCCCTTCGCCTCCTGGAGCGAGGACTACAAAGCCTCCCAAGCTAGGTCCACTGCCCAGCTACTCAAAGGCCTCGGGGCAAAGGAACATGAAGCCAAACGTCACCTAAAGGAAGCCATCGCCTACTATGAAAGCCGGCAATGGGTGAGGGATGGCATTGAGGCCGAACAGCTTGATGGCCTCCTCAACGACCTGAGGCAGAAGGCCGACACCGCTTACACGCTCACCTGCCAGACCTCGGACTACCTGAATGCCATCCTGAACAGCCAGAGATCCCACCTGGCAATCGGCACAGCCGCCGCGCGACGCGACGAACTCATGCGCGCAACCGGACCATTACCCCAAGAGGACACCGTCGAACCCACGCCGCTCGAGTCCTTCCTCCAAACCTCACGCGCCCCAAAGCCCAGGACCCGCAAACGCAAGATGTCGATGTAGGTCGGCCAGCAGTGTTGGCACGCTACAACAACGCATTCCCTTCAATTACATGTTGTGTAAGAGGGATTAGCGATATGCTCCGTCCTTGAGGCATCAAATCACTCTGCGCCTAGACTGTTAAGACACCTAAACATCTGTTTTCAAATACTGACGGAGGACGTCGATAAGCTACGCCACACGGCGGCAATGCTGATGTTCGAGGATGGTATTGATATTGCTACCATCGCGATGTCCCTCGATCTTCAAGCTGTGAACACCACCATTCGATACTTGCATCACAGCTTGAAGATCAAGGAACGGGCAATGTACCGGACAACCTTCCCAACTCAACCTCCCGACGCGAACCCCGATGGGAGCCGTCGCTTTGTGCTTACAGCCAAGGATAGAGCCATACTGAAACGATTGAAGTAGATGGAGGTCACGCTTTCCTTGGCGCTTCTCTGCAATTTGATTACAATAGGTTAAAAAATGGGGGGTGCCATGGCTTCAACGATAAAGTTGGGCCCGAGCAATGATGATCTACTCAAGGTGCTCGAGGGATACATCCAGTCCGGCAACTTAAGCTTTCTGATTGGTTCGGGCGCTTCCCTGCCAGCGATTCCATTGTTTGGAAATATCGAGTCCGATATTAATCAACTCCTTGCCCAGGGCAAAGACAAAGAAGCCGACTCGATGGCTCTGGAGTTCATTGAGGGTGTAGAGAAGAAGCAATGGGATCAGACCAACGCGGATACCCAAAAAACCCAATCTAGCTACGTCACGTTCCTTAGAAACGTCGATCAGCTTCTCTTCGAGAGGAAGAACATACTTCTTGCACGCCAAGCAAACATACCGTTGCTGATTTGCCGGAAGATTTATCAAGAGCATAAAGTTCACAATTCGGGTAAGGCTCTGACGATTATCATCGATGAAGCGCACAACATCCTCTCAAGAGAATCCTTCCGTGAAGCGGAGAGCTGGAAGGACTACCGACTTGAGACCTTTGAAGAGATCATCAAGGAGGGGCGCAAGTTCGGTGTGTTCGTCACTATTGCGAGCCAGCGGCCTAATGACATTTCACACACCATAACATCTCAGGCGCACAACTACTTCATCCATCGTCTAATCAATCAGCGAGACCTAGAATCCATTGCGAGCGCGGTCTCATACATCGACAAGCTGACAGAAGAATCCATTCCAACGTTACCCACGGGAACGTGCATCTTTAGCGGAATTGCCGGACAGATGCCCTTAAAGCTGGTCATTAAGCCGCTTGATGACGCTCTGCAGCCTAAGAGTACGACGGTGAGGATTAGTGACTTGGTTCCGGTGTTGTAAGGAACCAGATGGCTAATGGTTACGCTTCCTAAGGTCGCTCCGTTGCCACCACACCCGCCGAAGAAATATGCGGCTGCCAATGTTTGTGTGTATTGCGGCACCCAAGGGAAGTTGACAATTTCCCAAAATTCATTTCTTCAAAATCAAATCGTCATTTTCAACCCGGCTGCTGTAGCAAATCCACTTTCTTTTCAGAGAACTGAACAATCTCCATCCGATCGGCCGGATAAGATCGAACCAACGCCCGTGCTTCATCCGCCGTACCGTTCAGCCAGGTATCAAACTCCTCCTCGGTGGTGAGGATCACCGGCATGCGGTTCGGGTGCACAGTGGCGACGAGGGGGTTGGGCTTTGTTGTCATGAACGAGTGAACCGCCAGATCCACCATGGGTCCGTCTTTCTTCACCGCGCCACGGAACCCCCGCCAAATTCCGGCAAACGCAAAAAGGGGCCGGTCACGGCCCAATGCAAACCAGTGCCATATGGCGGGACTTCGCCCCTTCGGTTCCGCAAAGGATGTCGTCGGCACGAGGCAGCGGCGATTTTCGAACGATGAGCGCCAGAACGGCGACCCCAGATTGTCATCGCGGAAATTGGTCACCGGCTTCGGCGCCTTGTCCTTCTGAGGCAGAACAAACCCCCAGCTCGAAAGGATCACCTCTCGTTCACCGTCTTCCGCCATCCGCACCACCGGCGCATCGTTGGCCGGATAAATGCCCGCCATGGGCTCAACGGCAGGCATCCGGTTGTCTGAAACACGAAACAGCTTGCCCACCGTTTCCCGGGTCTTGGTCATCGAGCGCATATTGCACATGCCGTTACACGTCCTTCACGTGGGGTACCCCTTTGACCCCGCGAGGGTACGGAGTCGTTCGTGTCTGTAAATCGTGAGATCCGCACTTGCTGCACACGCACCACTCACGCAACTGGAACATCGGCGTGTCCAACGTCGCTCCCGCATCAAGAAAACGGGTAAGCAGGACGCTCGCCGAGTGCCTACACTTCACGTTGTTACAGCTAACCGACACCTTCGTCAGGGTGTCATCGTCAAGCACGTCGCGGACGCGCGGCGGTCTGTTTCGCTCCACTGCATTGCCTCAAGCCAAGCGATCATGTTCACTTTTCGTTCTGTATCATCCGCTACTCCGTGTGGCAATATCCGGTTCACATCGGCACTTAGCGAACAACCAACATCAGCATGCCGGAACGAGACACGCGCTCGGCACCACACGATCCTGGAAGAGGAACCCCGCAAAACGTCATGACGCTGCAAAATCGGAATTACACCAAGAATGACCTGCTGGACGACATGGCCGCAGCGGAGCCGTTCGATGAAAAAGAGCGCCTAGATATCCGGGCCACCATTGAATTCCTGCGCCGCGACAGCAACCCGTTTGACCGCACAAACTTCGCCGGACACATTACCGGTTCGGGCTTCCTGCTTTCCCCCGACCGCCAAAGCGTGCTTCTCACCCACCACGCGGCCCTGGACAAGTGGCTCCAGTTCGGCGGCCATGCCGATGGAGAAGCCGACATCCGAAGCGTCGCCCTACGCGAAACCGAAGAGGAGTCCGGAAAAACCGATATCAAGCTCTTCACGCCCGGCATCTTCGACGTGGACGTACATGAGATTCCCGACAACCCGGAAAAAGGCGAACCGCGCCACCTGCACTACGACATTCGCTACTTGCTTCTGGCGCGAAACATGGACTTTAAAGTCAGCCACGAATCCAAGGCCCTGCAATGGGTGCCTTTCCATGACCTCTCTGCCATGTCGGTAACCCAATCCTTGAAGCGAATGGCCATCAAAGTAAGACAGATATAAACACCTGAGTTTGAAAACGTTCGCTTCAGACCATTCCCACTGGGAACGCTTGGACCTGCTCTGAAAGCGGATAGATCTTTTCCACCATGCAGACGATAGCTCCATCACCCTGGGTAAGTTTCAAACTGTCACCGATGAGGAGGCGCCGCGCCGTGCGGCCATCCGGACGGGATGTGGTCTTCACCTCAATGGGTACAAGCGTTCGGCCAGCCATCGAAACGATATCAACCTCGCGGTCATTATGGTCACGGAAGAAAGTGAAGTCTGACTTCTGGCCTCGGTTGAAGGCACCCTTCATCGCCTCGCTCACCACATACGTTTCGAGGAATGCGCCGGCGGCCACGCCGCGCGCAAGAGACTCTGCTGTTTTCCAACCACTGAGCCATGCTGCCAGACCGGTATCAACGAAGTACATCTTCCGCGCCTTCACCAATCGGCTGTTGGTGTTGCTGTGGTAAGGCTCAACAAAAACCACGATGCCCGATGCTTCGAGAATAGAAAGCCAGTTGCGCACGGTGGTGCCAGAGATGTCCGCTTCCTTGCCGATCTGTTCGAGATTCGTCAGCTGGCCGGTTCGACTGGCCACCAACTGCATGAACAGCAGAAAGGCGCTTTCATCACCAACCCGCGCGAGGTCGCGTACATCACGCTGCAGATACGTTTGTACGTAGGCGGGGTAGAATTCCTCGGGGATAACCCCGCGACCATCGTGCAGCGCCGGATAACTCCCGCGCCAAATCCGTTCGAACACGTCGCCTACAGGCAATGCCTTCACAGGCTTCGATAGACGTTCCCACAGCGGCAACGCATCCGGCTCGCCCAACAACTCGCGCGTGGACAAACCTGCTAGATTGAGGATCGCCACTCGGCCCGCAAGGGATTCCGTGACATTCTTCATCATGTGAAATTGCTGGGAACCACTCAACCAGAATTGGCCTTTACGCTGATCCTCGTCCACGCGCATCTTGAGTAATGGGAACAGCTCCGGCGCGTACTGTACCTCGTCGATGATGGTCTGCCCCTTGAAGCGCGACAGGAACAGCTTTGGCTCCTTTTGTGCTTGGAGCCGGTCTTCTGGGTCGTCCAAGGTCACGTATTCGGCGTCGGGCAATGTTTTGCGCAGCAGGGTGGACTTTCCGACCTGACGAGCACCCGTCACCAGGACGATAGAGAACTTGCCACCGTAGTTGATGAGGGTTTTTTCAAGGGAACGCTGGATAAACAATGTAGGGTACATTCACTTTGAAAGTCAAAATACCCCATATTCTTTTCGCCGCCTATTTCTTTATTGTGCCGAGCGAAAGGACATATTGCAGAAGGTCAACAGAAGTCAAAAACTGATGTTGAGGAAAAATCGAGGAACTAATTAAATGACAGACGTGAACTCAATTACTGATCTCGACAAACACGAAAATTGGGCACGGTCGTTAACCTCAACAATTTAACATAACTAACATTATGAGAAAAATGGCAATTTAATCATTGTATTAGCGTGCTGGCTTCATTTAAATGTGACGTTTGAGCATTTAAAAGTGTCGTTTATGGCTTTCGCATAAATATCCTTATTTCCATTCTATAATTCGAAACACTCCCCCAGTGACAATTGACGCCGGGGCACTAACCTACGGCCCAAAGCAACCCTTCCTGCTGAAAATGGCCGCGGATTCCTTTTTGCACTGGGCATATCGCCCCCTCAAATCTATATCCTCCCTCGCCAACCCACCAAGCGAAGACTCCTTCGCTATAAGGTGCTCCGCGTAATAGATTGTACTGGCAATGGCCGGGTCAAGCTGCGGTATGTTCATGATCTCCTCGGAATCGAGATGGGCGAGGAATTTGTTGCGGTAGGTCCGCATGGCAGCGATGTAGCTGCCCCATTCAGCCGTCGTCATGCCAACCGCTATGACCAATCCCGCTTCGAACGCTCCATGGTCCGCCGCCGGAACAACGCGCTTCCAGTTGTGGTCTTCATTGTTGGTGAAAAGCTTGCACCAGGCCAGCACTGCCATATCGAGGAAGTTGCCGCTAACTGTCCTCCAGAAGTTGCTTTTGGTGTCAAACACCGCATCCCTCCCGGAAAAGCCCCCGCGGTAATATGCGATGTCCGCCAAGCAATGATGGCAGACAATCAGAACGCGCCGCAGGCGATGGTAGCGATTCATGGCTTTTCTGATTCCTCCGGGATGTAATCCACCACATTCCGGCCGAGGTAGCCGATACGAAGAACACTCACACGTTCGTCCGCTACAAGGAAGACGACTGTTGCGGTATGGAGACCCGGTACGCTGCAAATCCGCAAGCCCGGTCGACGGTCATCACGCAGACGGCCAATGAAGGGAAACTCCAGCAAGCTGCGGATGAAGGCCTCGATCCGCGCGGTGACTCTGTCGGCCCGTTCCTCACCATCGTTGCGGTAGACCAGCAGCCACGCATCCACAAGATCCTGCTTTCCGACCGGATGCAGCGCAAATTCGCGCCGCATTATCGCACCTTGCCCCTCTTCTTCAAGCTCTCGATCTCGGCGCGCACCTCGCTAAAGAAAGTGTCGACGTCGAGCATCTTCTCAGGATGCTGCTCTGCTTCATCGCAGCGGTGCAAGGTTTCCGCCCACCAGGCCTCTTTCTCCGCCTCGCGCGCAAGCAGTACGTCCGCAGCGGCATCGAATGCTGAACTGATGCTGGGGTAGGCCCCGTTTTCGACCAGGCTACGGATACGCCCTGCACGCTGCTTATCAACGCTGATGCTAATTCGTTCCGTATTTGCCATGCCATTACGCTTTCATTGTCCACACCTTAATACATATGAATAACACCAGCAAAGCCATTCACAGCAACCTGACAGCTTCGAGCAAAAGAATGTGAGCACCTGTCAGGGGAATGCACTAATTATGCGGAGAAGACCAAGATAATTATCTTTCCGTTGCCATAAATCTATTTTTCCAATATCAAGCATCCCGTGAAACTGACCAATTTGAAAATTGAAACCGCCCCCGACCCTAATTGGGTGCGCACAAGTATTGATGTCACCTTCACTTCGATATCGGAAAAAAGGAACTATTGGTTCGAAGTCGAAAAGCCTTTTTCCTCCTACCTTGAAGCAAACTGGGATGCATGGCTTTGCTTTGCCGCGCCATACGCACTTCTGCTTGGCGAAGACATTGAAATAGACGGTCCCGTCGACCGGCTGCTTTTCAACAACGTCTCAGCGCTTATCCGCCAGTGGAAGCAATTCCATCCCCAATACCATTCGCCCAAGCTCAACACCGCAGGTTTCTCCTCCCCTTCTTCCCCCAAGCACCAAGAAGTTGGCTCCTTCTTCTCCGGCGGAGTCGATAGCCTTTTC
The DNA here is from genome assembly GCF_025698805.1 of Filomicrobium sp. NCBI lineage: Bacteria > Pseudomonadati > Pseudomonadota > Alphaproteobacteria > Hyphomicrobiales > Hyphomicrobiaceae > Filomicrobium > Filomicrobium sp. The sequence continues at coordinate 1,559 of NZ_JAILWT010000020.1, read as the reverse complement.
ACCTTGCTGCGCAACAGCGACGTCCCCAATTCCGGTCTCGACGGGCACTATACGATCGACAAGCTGCTTCTGGTCTGGGGCTTCGATATCCCCCTCGACAATGCCGCCCTCTTCGACACCACCCGGACGTACCTTCAGGATGCGGCCGAGAAGCTTGGCAAAACATTAATCGTCATCCGCACCAATCTCCTCGAGTGGCACGACACCTATGAAAACAGCTGGGAGAAAGTCGTCCATGGCTCCGCTCTCGCCGCCGTAGCCCACCTCCTCGGAAAGAAGCTTCATACCGTGCTCATCGGCTCTACCTTCACCTATGGCCAGCTCATCCCCTTCGGCTCGCACCCCCTCACCGATCCCCTGCACACATCCGCACGCACACAAATCGTCCACGATGGCGCACAGTTCAACCGCATCCAGAAAACCCTTCACATCGCCACAACCCCGATGGCCCTCCAGCTCTTGCGGGTCTGCACGAAAACCCTTCACGCCGACCAGCTGAACTGCTCGAGGTGCCAGAAGTGCCTGCGCACGATGCTGACCCTCGACCTCGCCGGCCAAACCCGGAACGCCCACACCTTTAGGTGGGATGGCTATTCCCCCACCCTGTTCCGAAACATCTTCCTGAAGACCTATTCCTCGAAGCTTTTCGCCGAGGAAATCCGCGCCTACGCAACGGCACTCAACCGCCAAGACGTCGTCGCGGCCGTAAGTACCGCCCTTATGCGTGCCAAGCTGCAGAGCCCGCTTGGGATTCTGGAAACCTTTATCCGAAACCGTTTTCCGAAACTGCTGCGATACAAATCCCGCCTGCTGCCGATTAAGAAGCGGATATATGCCCTTTGCGGATTTTCCGGCTGATTGTCCCGCATTCCGCTCATCCAAACCCCGTCAGGAGTTTTCCTGACCCGCCTAAGATCCGGTCCCATATGCTTTCAAAAGAAAGCAACCCGGACTGCCCTACAAATGGCCGCTCCTCCGTGAAGACCAAGATGCCGCTTCGCTAGAGGCCCGCTTGGCTTTTCACCTCCACCGGCTGCGCCTGACAGGCAAACCCCTCCATCATGCCCTCAACGGGAAAGTTCACACCTCCACGGCGCTCGCACAGGCCAGACAACCGCTTTCCGAACCGGCCGTGGTTGCTCTGGCCGAGCTTCTCGCAATCGATCCACAAGAGCTTTTCCGCGCCCTCACCGAACCCGAATCCCGGGAATGGGCCTTTTACCGGATCAGCGCACAGAACCGCCAACACGTCTTAAATGCCGCGAAATCACAGTGGGAAAACTTTGGATTCACTACAAAGGATGCCGCCCGCACGATGAACATCCATCGCACGCGCCTAATTGACTCCTTGATGGGAAAGCGACCGCTTATCCTCGACTGGCAACACGCCACCCGTCTACTCGACGCCATTCACAGCTCAGCACCACCAGAAGTCCTCCTTCCGTATAACGAGTGGAACCGCGACCGCGCCTAGCCGAGTCCCCCTATCTAACGCGCCTGAACTTTGACTCAATTCAGCCGCCATTCCGCCCCGACGGAAAGGAGGATTATCCGCGCAC